>NZ_VHKO01000099.1 GCF_015223435.1 Vibrio hibernica | reverse complement strand
CAAAACACGCTTCATCACCGCGGCTGATTTAATGCTTCAGCTTAGTACTGCAAAACGACAAGGAAAATTAAAATCGTATATGCAGCGGAGTGTTATGGGTCCTAAATTATTAATAATCGATGAAATTGGCTACCTACCTTTTGGAAGAGAAGAAGCTAATCTGTTTTTTCATGTAGTAGCAAATCGTTATGAAAAAGGCAGTTTGATTTTAACGAGTAACTTACCTTTTAGTCAGTGGCCATCTGCTTTCGCAGATGACGCTACCTTGACTGCAGCCATGCTTGATAGGCTCTTACATCACTCTCATGTACTTCAGTTGAGTGGTGATAGCTATAGATTAAAGTCAAAAAGACAAGCTGGGATATTAGATATCAGCAATAGTTGAGCAAATAAGTGGATCAATATTAAAACGGTGAATTTTTAAAAAAGTGGATCAGATTTCAACCGGTGTTGACAATTAACCCTTATTATTACTTCCAACATCTCTTTACTGAGCTACCGAAGCGTCAGCCTACCGATGATCTTACCGATTTAATGCCTTGGAACGTCAATATCAGTGAAGCCAAATAAGGCTTCACCGGTTAATTGCGCGCTTACGTTTATATAGCAACAAAAAGGTTTGAAATAACAATAAAGTTGTAAAATTTTAGGTAATGTTCAGATTCAAAAAAGGCAGCCTAAGCGACCTTCTGAAATTCATGTAACAGATGTTATGTGAAATTGGTGGATAAGTTCGTTGATATTGCTGCAGTTGGTCGTGATGAAGTCGCTTGGTTATCACACTCAAGCGACATATGTTTTTATTTGTTAGACACAATACTATCTATCTTAGGCTTTTTTTGTTGCAGCAATCTCTACAGGACACCCAGCTTTTCTGCACACGCCCTCATCACAAAAGCGGCAAATACGTCTTGCTTCAACAACATTACCTGTCATTGCTGAAAGGATTGTTTCTAATATAGGAATAATCCTTTCTTTCTCGTTTTCACCAAGAGTATAAAGAACACTACTTGTTATTTTTTCACGAGCTAAAAGTATTTTATTTGCACGATCTCGTCCTGCATCAGTAACGCATAGAACAACAGCTCTAGCATCTATTTTACTTCGATGTCGATCTACAAACCCATCATGTACAAGATTATTCACAAGCCGAACAGATCCTGAATGAGTCAGCCCAAGCACTTTACTTAGCATTTCTATACCATCATTGGGATGGTTATTAATGGCAACTAAAGCAGCTTCATGGCTAAGGCTACGCCCGTCAAGTTCTGCGACTTCCATTTCTATGTTAGAAGCTATCGTTGTTGCAAATGCACCAAGTAGATTCTTTAAATAATTATCATTAGTCATGACTGTATTATATGACTGAGTCATAAAAAATGATAGACAAAAAACAAATAGCCTGCAATACTCCTGAAATATACATGAGTGGCGCATATATTTGTTGTGTATTAATGATTATCTAAGTGCCATTAACTCTATTTTTACTGATAACGAGCTAATAATGAAAATTGATACTGAAGTCCTGCATTATGAAAAAAAATTCAAAACCGTTTTAGGCAAAAAAATGGCCTATATTGAACACGGGGTTGGTGATCCAATCGTATTTTTACATGGTAATCCGACATCTATATTTTTATGGCGAAATATTATTCCGTACCTTGAAGGTCAAGGACGTTTAATTGCTATTGATATGATTGGTATGGGGGACTCAGACAAACTTGATAACACCGAAGATGGCAGCTATTCATTAAAAGAAAATACACGCTACACTTCAGCGTTATTAGAAGAATTAGGCGTTAATGAAAATGTCACATTGGTTCTACATGATTGGGGATCAGGGGTAGGTTTTAATTGGGCGAATCATAATCAAGAAAAAATAAAAGCAATTGCTTTTATGGAAGCAATTGTCACTTCTTTTCCTACTTGGGAAGAGTTTAATCATGATCTTCATGGTCCAATAGGTATGTTACGATCTCCTGAAGGCGATAAAATGGTTCTTGAAGACAATTTCTTTATTGAAACCCTACTTCAAAATGCCATTTTAAGAAAGTTAACAGAAAAAGAACATGCAGAATATCGTCGTCCATTTATAAATGCAGGTGAAGATCGCCGAGCAACGTTAGCAGGACCTCGTCAACTCCCAATTGCTGAAACGCCAGTAGAAACCGTTGCTTTAATTAACTCTTATGCTGAGTACTTAGCTCATTCAAAGAATATACCTAAATTATTTATTAATGCTGAACCAGGAGCATTTTTAGTTGGTTATGCTCGTGATTTTGTTCGTACTTGGCCTAACCTTGAAGAAGTTACTGTTAAAGGATCTCATTTTGTTCAAGAAGATTCTCCACATGAAATTGGAAAAGCGTTGTTTTCATGGGTAGCTGAGAGGGCTGTAAAATGAAGAAATTAATTTCTCTCGCTATATTATTAACATTCAGTGGCACTGTTTATTCACAAGACAATATTGTGTCAAAGACTCTGATCGATAAAGATAAAAAATTTGTAACCGTAATGGATCCAATCCAATTTGCAGACGCTTATGGTGATGCAAAATCAGGGAATTATGGACGATTTGGTTTATTTCCAGCACACTTTGAAACACCGAGCCATATTCATTCTCATGGATATAATGCGGTCGTCATTAAGGGAACAATGATAAACCCTTTTGATCATGATAAAAACCCTCCTATTTTAACACCAGGATCATTTTGGTCAGTAAAGGCGGGAGATGTCCACACGACAGCATGTATATCAGACACACCTTGTGAATTTTTTGTTTATTCAAATAAGTCATTTGATTTTGATGTGAAAAAATAAAAATATCACTTCTATTTTAAGGGCTTGTTTTAACTGTTTGTAACAAGCTCTATTAATTACAT
>NZ_VHKO01000098.1 GCF_015223435.1 Vibrio hibernica | reverse complement strand
TAAGACCCTTTTGGGTTGTATGGTTAAGTGAATAAGCGTACACGGTGGATGCCTAGGCAGTCAGAGGCGATGAAGGACGTATTAACTTGCGATAAGCGTAGATTAGGCAGTAAAAGCCACTTGAGTCTACGATTTCCGAATGGGGAAACCCACGTGCATAAGCACGTATCTTTACTTGAATAAAATAGAGTAAAGAAGCGAACCCGGGGAACTGAAACATCTAAGTACCCGGAGGAAGAGAAATCAACCGAGATTCCGAAAGTAGCGGCGAGCGAAATTGGATTAGCCCTTAAGCTTTATATGATGCAGGTGAAGGCTCTGGAAAGTGCCGCGATACAGGGTGATAGCCCCGTAACCGACACATCATACTAAGTGAAAACGAGTAAGGCGGGACACGTGATATCCTGTTTGAATATGGGGGGACCATCCTCCAAGGCTAAATACTCCTGACTGACCGATAGTGAACCAGTACCGTGAGGGAAAGGCGAAAAGAACCCCTGTGAGGGGAGTGAAATAGAACCTGAAACCGTGTACGTACAAGCAGTAGGAGCCCACTTGTTGGGTGACTGCGTACCTTTTGTATAATGGGTCAGCGACTTAATTTTAGTAGCAAGGTTAACCGTTTAGGGGAGCCGTAGGGAAACCGAGTCTTAACTGGGCGAATAGTTGCTAGGATTAGACCCGAAACCAGGTGATCTAGCCATGGGCAGGTTGAAGATTGAGTAACATCAATTGGAGGACCGAACCGACTAATGTTGAAAAATTAGCGGATGACTTGTGGCTAGGGGTGAAAGGCCAATCAAACCTGGAGATAGCTGGTTCTCCCCGAAAGCTATTTAGGTAGCGCCTCGGACGAATACTACTGGGGGTAGAGCACTGTTAAGGCTAGGGGGTCATCCCGACTTACCAACCCTTTGCAAACTCCGAATACCAGTAAGTAATATCCGGGAGACACACGGCGGGTGCTAACGTCCGTCGTGGAGAGGGAAACAACCCAGACCGCCAGCTAAGGTCCCAAAGTATAGCTAAGTGGGAAACGATGTGGGAAGGCTCAGACAGCCAGGATGTTGGCTTAGAAGCAGCCATCATTTAAAGAAAGCGTAATAGCTCACTGGTCGAGTCGGCCTGCGCGGAAGATGTAACGGGGCTAAGCTATACACCGAAGCTGCGGCATCATAATTTATTATGATGGGTAGGGGAGCGTTCTGTAAGCCGTTGAAGGTGAACTGAGAAGTTTGCTGGAGGTATCAGAAGTGCGAATGCTGACATGAGTAACGATAAAGGGAGTGAAAAACTCCCTCGCCGGAAGACCAAGGGTTCCTGTCCAACGTTAATCGGGGCAGGGTAAGTCGACCCCTAAGGCGAGGCTGAAAAGCGTAGTCGATGGGAAACGGGTTAATATTCCCGTACTTCTTATAAATGCGATGGGGGGACGGAGAAGGCTAGGTGGGCCTGGCGATGGTTGTCCAGGTTCAAGTGCGTAGGCTAATTTCTTAGGTAAATCCGGGAAATTGTTAGGCTGAGACACGACGTCGAGCTACTACGGTAGTGAAGTCATTGATGCCATGCTTCCAGGAAAAGCCTCTAAGCTTCAGTTTATAAGAAATCGTACCCCAAACCGACACAGGTGGTCGGGTAGAGAATACCAAGGCGCTTGAGAGAACTCGGGTGAAGGAACTAGGCAAAATGGTACCGTAACTTCGGGAGAAGGTACGCTCTTGTTGGTGATGAGACTTGCTCTCTAAGCTGACGGGAGTCGCAGATACCAGGTGGCTGCAACTGTTTATTAAAAACACAGCACTGTGCAAAATCGTAAGATGACGTATACGGTGTGACGCCTGCCCGGTGCCGGAAGGTTAATTGATGGGGTTATCTTCGGAGAAGCTCTTGATCGAAGCCCCGGTAAACGGCGGCCGTAACTATAACGGTCCTAAGGTAGCGAAATTCCTTGTCGGGTAAGTTCCGACCTGCACGAATGGCGTAATGATGGCCACGCTGTCTCCACCCGAGACTCAGTGAAATTGAAATCGCTGTGAAGATGCAGTGTACCCGCGGCTAGACGGAAAGACCCCGTGAACCTTTACTACAGCTTGGCACTGAACATTGAACCTACATGTGTAGGATAGGTGGGAGACTTTGAAGCATTGTCGCTAGATGATGTGGAGTCAATCTTGAAATACCACCCTTGTAGTTTTGATGTTCTAACGTAGACCCCTTATCGGGGTTGCGGACAGTGCCTGGTGGGTAGTTTGACTGGGGCGGTCTCCTCCCAAAGAGTAACGGAGGAGCACGAAGGTGGGCTAAACACGGTTGGACATCGTGTGGTTAGTGCAATGGCATAAGCCCGCTTGACTGCGAGAATGACAATTCGAGCAGGTGCGAAAGCAGGTCATAGTGATCCGGTGGTTCTGAATGGAAGGGCCATCGCTCAACGGATAAAAGGTACTCCGGGGATAACAGGCTGATACCGCCCAAGAGTTCATATCGACGGCGGTGTTTGGCACCTCGATGTCGGCTCATCACATCCTGGGGCTGAAGTCGGTCCCAAGGGTATGGCTGTTCGCCATTTAAAGTGGTACGCGAGCTGGGTTTAGAACGTCGTGAGACAGTTCGGTCCCTATCTGCCGTGGGCGTTGGAAGATTGAAGGGGGCTGCTCCTAGTACGAGAGGACCGGAGTGGACGAACCTCTGGTGTTCGGGTTGTCATGCCAATGGCATTGCCCGGTAGCTAAGTTCGGAATCGATAAGTGCTGAAAGCATCTAAGCACGAAGCGAGCCCTGAGATGAGTCTTCCCTGGCGCTTTAAGCGTCCTAAAGGGTTGTTCGAGACTAGAACGTTGATAGGCAGGGTGTGTAAGTGCTGCGAGGCATTGAGCTAACCTGTACTAATTGCCCGTGAGGCTTAACCATACAACACCTAAAGGGTTTTGGCTGGACTGAATAGAGAGTGGATACGCATTGATACTTGAATGATGGGTTGAAGAGAACGAACAAACAGCTTTCCGAATTAGTTAAGATGACGATGTCATCTTAATAAAGAATTTGCTTG
>NZ_VHKO01000097.1 GCF_015223435.1 Vibrio hibernica | reverse complement strand
CACCTCGGTGAACGCTTACGATTTTTAAAGCATCTCTCGATTAAATTCCTTCCAACCTTCGCATGCTGACCACACAATTTTTACCTCTCACACACAAAAAATATGGCGTAGATCTCCATTACAGATCAATTACATTGAAGTTAAACTCCTATCGCTATAGTTTGCACCTCATCGCTTCTTACCACGTCAAAATTATTAAAGACTCTTAAGCAGCCGAACAATAATAAATAAATTATTCACTTTAAAACAAAGGCTTAGATATGAAAAAGTTATTATTACCTACTTTGATTTCTTCACTATTATTACCTTCTGTCGCTCATGCTGTTGATATTTATAAATCAGATGATGGTTCTCATGTGAACCTTTACAGCCGTTTAAGCTATAAAATCACCAATAAAGATACCCATGACCAAGATGCTCGTGGGTTGTTTGATAGCCGTATTGGTTTAAGTGGTTCACAGAATATTAATGAACATTTTGACATTATTGGTCAGGCTCAATACCAAATTGGCGCCGCAGAATACGCGAACTCGCTAAATCCAGACTCTTCTGATTTCACTGCGCGTTATGTTTGGGCAGGGATTGATGGCCATGAATACGGTAAATTAAAAGGTGGGCGTGTTGATTCTGGATTAATCATGCTAACCGACATTGGTGATGTGTTCTCTAGCTCCGATGTATCGGTGGCTCGCGAAGTAAACAAGGTCGATGCCACTGCCGTACAAGTTTTCCGCCAAGATGCCACTCTGCAATACCAAAATACCATTGGCAACTTAGATGTATCTGCTGCCTATATCTTTGGTAATGATACCTCCGATTTAGATTATGGTTATAACGCAGGGTTACGTTACACCTTTGATATGGGCGCTGCCGGTACTTTAGCCCCAGTCGTTGTTTACCAACAAACCAAAGGTGATAGCGATTCAGATGCCAGCTACAAACCAGAAAATAATGGTGCCAATTATAAATTCTGGGGTGCGGGTACTAAATATTACCTCAATGACTTAACTTTGGGCGCGTTATATTCAGAAGGCCGATTAGAAAATTACAGCGGTTATACTGGCACCAGTACCGATAAAGTTATGGAATTTACGGCTATTTATAACATCACCGATAGCTGGATTGCTCGTATTGGTTACCGTAACCTCGACAACGAAGGTGGCGACGAATTAGAGCTAAAAGACACCAGTTTTGAAGTCCAATACAAACTGAATAATTGGTCATCAATTTACACGACTTATGAAATTCGTGATGGTAAAAACGGCAATAACCAAGGTACATCAACAAACTTTGCAGGCGATGCTGATGAGAATTTCTACAGCGTGAACTTACGCTTTGAAATTTAGAGTTTAACAAAATAACACCAATAGCCCTCAATGATTGGATCTCTGACATTGAGGGCATTTTTGTGTCAAGACAGCGCTCAATATCTCCTTTCGGAGTCAGACTCCAAGTTTCAAGATACCTTATATATCAGAGCACTCTTGCTTAATACAATATTAAAAATGTGGCGCACGTCTCCATTTAGATAGAATCACATTGAAGTAAAACTCCACACGGCTATTATTGGAGTATAACTTCATTGAAAAAATGATCGGAACAAAAATATGAATACTAAGGCTCACAACAAAAGTTGCCTCGAACAATTATCAACAGGCTTTGTTTCATCTTGCCAACCAGTAGATGAAAGCCCAATGAATACGCCTAGCATTATCGCCGCCATGGCGCAGGCTTCCGTTATTGGTGGCGCCACTGGTCTGCGTATTGAAGGGATTAATAATCTGCAAGCCGTTCGTCCAACCGTAACCGTGCCAATTATTGGCATTGTTAAAAGAGACTTAACCGACAGCCCGATTCGAATCACCCCTTATCTTGATGATGTTCGTCAATTACAAGCTGCCGGCGCTGATATTATTGCTATTGATGCAACAAACCGACCTCGCCCTGAAGATATCAGCACTCTAGTAAAAGAAATTCATTCATTAGGTTGCTTAGCAATGGCGGATTGTTCGACCTATGAAGAGGGTATGTATTGCCATTCTATTGGTGTTGAAATTATTGGCACGACTATGTCTGGCTACACCTGTGTAGAAACACCAAAAGAACCCGATTTAGAGCTAGTGAAACGTTTACATTCATCGGGTTGTCGTGTTATGGCGGAAGGGCGCTACAACACACCTGAACTCGCCAAATCCGCTATCGAAGCTGGCGCATTTACCGTTACCGTGGGCTCAGCAATTACTCGTATTGAACATATTTGTAGCTGGTTTGATAAATCGGTTACTGAAGGCCGATATAACACATTAGGTAATTCTCATGAGTAAGATCTTAGCGGTCGATCTTGGCGGCACAAAAATTGCCGTTGCAATGGTGGTTGATAACCAAATCATTACACGTAAGCAAGTACCAACACCGACAACAAGCAAACAAATGACGATGGTGTTGAGCGAGCTACTCATGCCTTTTATAAACGAAGCCGAAGCGGTGGCAGTTGCCTCCACGGGGATCATTAATAATGGGATATTAACGGCGCTTAACCCCAACAATCTGGGCGGTTTAGATCATTTCCCCATCCAGTCGACTATCGAAAACATTACCCAATTACCGACAATGGTCATCAATGATGCACAAGCGGCGGCTTGGACCGAATTTCAACTTCTTGATAATTCGATTTCTAATATGGCATTTATTACCATCTCAACGGGCGTTGGCGCTGGGCTTGTCATTGATAAATCATTACAGATTGGTAAAACCGGACTATCCGGCCATGCAGGACATATGCTGGCAGATCCTAATGGCCCGAACTGCGGATGCGGAAGAAAAGGATGTGTTGAAGCTATTGCCTCTGGCACGGCGATTGGGGTTGCAGGTCAAGCATTTTGGGGTAGCGAATGTACTGGTCAGATGGTGTATCAACATTTTCTTGCCGGTAATCTTGATGCAAAGACAATCATTAATCACTCCGCTAAAACCATTGCAAACTTAATTGCTGACTTAACCATTTCTCTCGACTTAGAAACCGTCGTATTGGGAGGAAGTGTTGGGCTGGCTGAGCAATATCTACAACAAGTACAACATTATTTACAGCAGCACCCTACCGCCTATCAAACCAATATCAAATTAGCGCATTCTGGCGCAGATGCTGGTTTGCTTGGCGCTGCAAATTTGTATTGTAAAAACTTTAAAAGTTAATCACTCACTACATAATCAAAATTAACGAGGATTTATACCAATGGAAAATCATTCATTTGGCACCCTAAATTACATTATGCTGCTGGTTTACCTCCTAGCTATTATGCTAGTCGGCGTTTACTTTGCAAAAAGACAAAAATCGACAGAAGATTATTTTAAAGCCAGTGGACGTATTCCCGGTTGGGCGGCCGGTATTAGCGTATTTGCAACCACGCTAAGCTCAATCACTTTTATGTCGATTCCCGCGAAAGCGTACACTTCAGATTGGACGTTCTTAATCGGTCAATACATGGCAATTGCTGTATTGCCAATTGTTTTCATCTACTACATTCCGTTCTTCAGAAAGTTGAACCTGACTTCCGCTTATGAATACCTAGAAAAACGATTTGACGTAAGAATGCGTTTATTCTCAAGTATTTCATTCATGCTATTCCATATCGGGCGTATCGCGATCATCATCTATTTGACAGCACTCGCTCTGATCCCATTTATTGATATTAACCCATTATTTATTGTGTTCTTAATTGGTGTACTTTGTATTGTTTA
>NZ_VHKO01000096.1 GCF_015223435.1 Vibrio hibernica | reverse complement strand
AAAGTCCTCAAAAACTCAAATGGTGTCAATGGATTGGTTGCAGTTTTCGCCTCTATCTTAACTGGGCAATCACAGCTAACTAAAGAAGTATATGAGTCGTTCAAAGTCTATTCAGACTGTTTCCAAACGAGGGTGCCATTCAAATAATTAACTCGTATTTGCCCCAAAGCCATTTAGTGAATAAATCTATAAACATATCGGTGGATCACTTTTTCCATATATTTTCTCATGCTAAATACTGCTAATCCTGCATAGTTTGAAATTAGAATTATTGGGTTTTGAGTTAGAAAGTTAAGTACGCATGAATCTGAAATATGGTTCTGGTTTTCGGTTAGTTTTAGGTACTGAGTAAATTCACAGTTCTTCACCATGAGTTGGCTTTAGTGAACTATACGGATTATTTCCGCATTTTATGCTGAGTGAGTATGAGATAAATATTACTTTATTAATAAGTTTAGTTATTTAGCTTGCTGTCACAAAAAGTGACTGGGAAGATAGACGGAAAGACTATACGGATTTTTTCCGTCTATTAAATTGTTATGTGTGTAATCAGTAAGTGTGTAATATTCAATTTAATATTTTAAAAGGATCGTGAAATGGCAAAAGTTAAAGTACATGCAGGTGATTTTCTTGAGGGTGACGGGCAATTAAGTTTTGGTGCATTAACACTTAAAACTGCGAAGCATAATATAATGGGAGAAACTATTTTGATCTCTCAATTAGAGAGTGTTGATTTAGCATCAGAAGAAAATGTTAAAAAAGTGGCTGGTACTGTTGGGTGGGGAGCAGTAGGTGCTTTAGCTCTTGGTCCTGCAGGATTATTAGCAGGTCTATTATTGGGCGGAAAGAAGAAGGATGTTACTTTTATCGCTAAATTTAAAGATGGAAGAAAACTATTAGCAACAACAGATAGTAAAAGTTATACCAAGCTCCAAGCTGCGGTTTTTTAACACACATAATCGGGTAGCCGGAGGTATCTAGCCTCCAGCCCCCACACCACCCTGCATGCGGCTCCGCACAGGGCGGTTCATTTAGAGCTCCTAACTCACTTTTTGGTTAGGATAATGAACTGCGATCCATCCATCTCTTAGTGAATATAATCCTGCTTTCTTCAGATACTCATTACTCAGCGCTTGCTGTATCCCTGGTGTTTTAGAGCTACGCCATGGGCCTTTACTTGTGATACCACAAGCAACAGCGGCTTGGATCCTGACGCCACGTTTAAGTAAGTTTTGTACCTTAGTCCGTGGTTTTCGCCACTGACGCCAGTAACACATACGAACACGACGTCGGATCCAATGGTCTAAATCGACACACCCTTGATAGGCGTTAGCTATGCCAAAGTAATTGATCCAGCCTTGCATGTATTGACGCACTTTAAACAGCTGATAACTCATACTCACGCCCCAATTTCGGTTCGTTAGCCGTCTTATCTTTTGCTTGAAAATGTGTAATGTTTTAGCATGCCACTGGATCTTGCCTCGGTTAAATGTAAACCCAAGAAACTTGCTTTGAGCGACCTTAACCACTTGGCTTTTCTGTTCATTAACGACTAGTTTTAGCTTGATGGCCAGATATTGAGTAATGCTCTTGAGTACTCGATCTCCCGCCCGAATAGACTTTACCAAAATGATAAAGTCGTCCGCGTAGCGGGCGAATTTGTGCCCTCGGCTTTCCAGCTCTTTATCCAGACTATCCAACATAATGTTAGAAAGTAATGGTGAGAGTGGGCCGCCTTGAGGCACACCTTCAAAGCTTGCTTCAAATTGGTTATTGACCATCACACCTGCTCGTAGGTACTTACCGATAAGCGCTAATAGGCGCTTATCCTGTACTTTATTCCTTAGTTGAGTCATCAATAGATCATGATTAACTCGGTCAAAGAACTTAGACAGATCAACGTCGACGGCAAATTTGCGTTTCTGTTTGATGATATCTCTTACTTGCAGTACCGCTTGTTTTGCATTTCTGTTCGGCCTAAAGCCAAAGCTGTTAGTCGAAAAGAATGGGTCAAACAGTGGTGTGAGTATTTGAGCAATACCTTGTTGAATCACACGATCAATGACGTTAGGGATCCCCAATTTGCGTTTACCACCATCGGGTTTATCGATCTCCACGCGCCTGACCGCTGAGGGTTGGTATTCACCTTGTTCTAATTGAGATTTACACTGTTCCCAACCGCCTTGTTGCATCCAAAGCGGGAAGGCTTCGATGGTCATGCCATCGATGCCCGCCGCGCCTTTATTGGCTTTCACTTGACGCCAAGCTCGGTGTAGATTTTCAGGTTCGAGCAGTTGTTGGAATAGATCGCGGTTGAAGGCCGGTTGCATATCAATACGCTGCCGATAGTAATCGTCTGGCGACGTAGTGGGTATCGACAAGTTTGACAAGACTTCTCCTTCTTCTAAATGTTCAGGCCTTCACCATGTCCCAGCCATTACGATGGGCATTTGGCTACTATGCCGCCTGCTGACTTCTGCTTAATCACATGCCGAGTTACCCCGTCATGCGCTATCGGTTTCCATCTGGTTCGCTCTTTTCAGTCGATGACACTGAAAAGCCAAGGCACTTATAAACCAGAGCCTTACTGGTTAATAACCGATCGCGTGTTAAGCAGATCTCCCCAGATAAGAACATGAACTTTCTTTGCACTGCTGCATCATTTACGGTGGCCATTAGATCACGTGGTTTCGTCGTCTTGTGCCAACTCACCTCTAGCCTACGCCTCATATGATGTTCTTGTTCATCAGCTCGCAAATTTGCTAGCGGCTTCCTCCAGACCAAACCTCGCGATTAAGCCCTTGCCATTCGCTAGTAGTTAACGTTAAATAACAGTATGTTATTTAAACGGTGACCTTCCTACAGAGGACTTTCACCTCATTAGTTCATGCCCATGCTGGGCGTACACAAACAATTTAAGAGTGATTCGTAACGCTTGGCGGTTTTACTATGCATTGAGTCATGTGTTTAGGGTGCAATACTGTAGCTTAGGTGTTGCGTTACTCACACCTTAATTGGGCGTTATGTGTATTAGTAAAGATCGAGTTAATTTTTATGTTTGAATGGTTTAGCAAAACTTTTGAATCATCGTCTCAACAGGCGACGTTGTTTTCAATAGCTGTTTCTACAACATTAGCGGTGATTCTATTATTGCTAAATCAGTGGTTTAGTACCCGAAAAGATAAACGAAATCTTCGAGTTTCTAAGCTGGAGGAGTTTGCGACTACGATTTATGCTTACGAAAGGCTGTGCTTCGATATTCTATCGCGTCTCTATCAGCAGTCTCCATCAGATCAAATTACCATTAACAAGATGGTGGAGAGCGTAGAGCTCTCAGATAAAATCGAAATGCTGTCATCATTGTATTTTTCAAATATCCCATTTGATTCAAAGTTGACGCAGAAAACAATATACAAAGTTCATCATCAATTCGATATGTTAGAGCTTAATAACAAATCAGACCCAAGCACTTATGTATCTTATGAAGATGCAACAACCGCGGTGAAAGAAGTGTTGGCAGGACTAAAGGCGTCAGTAAAAGTTGAGATGAAAAAATACACATAACAAACACTTAAGGTTTCAAGATACTTTTCCTAATCTGACAGAACCCTTTTAAAACATCAGGTCTAACAAGGTTTTGTCCATAATTGCCTGAGAGCGAGCGGTTGATCCGCACCAGTAGTTTTGGACACTGAGTTAAGTGAGTACAATCACTAACGAGGTGAACAATGAGAACTAAGAAAACACGAATT
>NZ_VHKO01000095.1 GCF_015223435.1 Vibrio hibernica | reverse complement strand
AAGGAAGGTGGTAGCCACGAAAATCTATACGGCTATTTTGTAAAGTTATCTCAATACATTCGGTGGTGTGACAAGAGGGATGTTGAAACCTTTACTCAATCATCAATCGAAGGCTATATGAATTTTGAAGATGAGCGTGTCATGCTAGGGCAAATCAAAAACTCAACCTATAGAACAAGCCATGCATTATTACAGGTCATCTTTACTCAATATCTAGATTTACCCCACTCGTACTTTGATAATATTGTTACGCGATATAATCATGATACCGAACCTTTTGAAGCCTACACTCGAAGTGACTTAAAGCAAATACTCCCCTTTTTGAGGGCACTATTTAAGCAAACGCATCAACAGTTTATAGATAATCCTGAGAAACATATTCAGGCGTATCGGAACATACCAACCATGACCTTTCACTGGAAAGGATGTGAATACAAATTATGTGCAGCTACCTCTAAGATGATGTCTGCTGCTACATATCTAATGGGGTATTACACCTATGCAAACACAAGTGATTTGTTCAAGTTAAAGCAACCAGAGAATGCTTCAACCACCATTGGTGAGGTATGGTATACGATGCCAGCATTTAAACGAAGAGCGTTTAAAACCATTCGCATTGAAATGGGTGAACACGAACTAGAAATCCCAAAATATTCGATGGACTTTTTTGATAAGTTACTTGAGGCTTCACGATTAATTTCTACTGGGGAAGATGCCCTACTACTGCAAACTATTGTCATGAAAAAAGTACAGCCTGTCAAAAGGAATACCTTAAATACTTTCCTTGCACGTTGGGTGGAAAGGTACTTCACTTTCAACGATCAAACGGGGCGACGATTACGTCCTATGGTAAGTCGTTTTCGTGAAACAGGCGCACGATTAACCGCTTATCATCAGGGTGAAATAGTAAATAACATCATGCTTGGGAATACATCCAACACTCGAAAAAAGAGTTACAGTGAAGGTAATAAACACAGTAACAATGGGATGCTGCAAGACTCTTTCGCCATTCGTGAAGAACAAATAAAACAAGGCGTATCACCCAAGGAAGCACAAGAAAACCTTGGTATTGATGTGCTTGTGATTGAAAAAGAGAATGCGATTGAAATACCAAATCTCAGTCGCACATCTAATGGTGGCAGTTGTAGTGACCCCTTTGGTAGTAAGTCAGAAAAGCACACCAAAAAGGCGCTGAAGCAAGGGCTAGCCAAGAATGGAGAGCGATTGGCTTGTGCGGATTTATTGGCATGTTTTGGTTGTCCTTATCAAGTCATCGTTCAATCCGTTGCGGATATTTGGTGCTTGCTGTCATTTAGGGCGTGCATTGAAGAGTCGCTGTACCTACATTTGGATGCTCACCATTACCGCAAGAATTTTGAACAAGTCATAGTGTTTATAGATTCTAAAATTCTTCCCGATATCAATTCTAAAATCTTAAAACAAGCTGAAGAAAAACTGAATGATGAAGGGCTTCACCCAGTGTGGAATGAGCCTGAATCCATTCTTTTCTTAATTCCTAATCGTCAACAGGAGAGCGTGTAATGCCAGTTCAGCACTTATATTTAGATAGCTTCCCAGAGCAACATAAAGTAGAAGAAGCCGATGTGGTCACGCTCTATCATGAAGAACGTTTTGATGAGCTTGATAAGGTTGTGGTCTGCAAGGATGAATCAGGCAAGGTAACAGCCTACTTCGGTGATAGCGCTTGGTATTGCTTTGCGTTTTCACGAAACAAAAGGGAGCATAAGAACACTCTTAATTTCAATCAATTCAATAACAATAAAGACTTACAGCGAGAGTTGAAACTTTTTACCTACGGTTGGTTATTCAATAAAGGTCCAAAACAGCGTAAGGCTTTGAAGTTTAGTAGTATATTTTCAAGGTTCAGATATACGAACATGCCTTACAGTCATTTGGTAGAGCAAGGCTTTGATTCTATACGCGCTCTTTCGAAATCATCAAATTGGACTAACTTTGAAGGGGGTTTGGTTGAAAAACAATACTCTCAATCTTCAATAAGGGCATGTGTTGCCTCTATCAATTCAATCATTAGAGATTCAGCATGGCATAAGGTTAAGCATGAGTTTCTTGGACCTTTAAAGCCTGACGTTGTTGCTAGAAGGTTAATTCAGTTAGAGGCACAACAAACACTGACCATTCCAGAGCGTTTGTGCGATGCCATTTATGGTAAAGCGATTGAACTGATTGAGGAAGCACACCCTAATAGGAAGCTAATTGCTCAAGTCGAGAGTGAACTTCAAGAGAACTACCGTGAAGGTGAACGACGTCTCAGTGAAAAGGTGGCAAGTGGTGAAAGCTTCCCCTTTATCTTGGCTAATGGCGAAATAGATAAAAATATACGTGCCGCTTATATACGTGACAACAAACCTCGAAACCCAAGTGATATTATTTCGCCTCTTGCACAAAAACTGCCGAACATGCCACTTGCCAATAGCTCGGAATTTCAGCGATATCGAGGGCAGTTAATCAATGCAAGCTACATCGTGTGTGGCGGTTTTAGTGGTATGCGTGATTCAGAGTTAGATAAGCTCACGCCAAATAGTTATTACAAGGATACTTTTGAAGGTCGTGAGTATCATATGCTCCAATCACACACCTTTAAGTTGGGTGAAAAACGAGAAACATGGGTAACAGCCAGTTCATCTAAGATCGCGATTGAACTCATGACAACGCTAACTGAAAGGTTGCGACAAGAAGTGACCTATCCAGATAAAAAGTACACAAACACTCTTTGGGTTAACCAATCAGTTCGCTCTAAACCACCCACATTAATCTCATACTGGAATGTACGTCTTCAGCTGTTCTGCAAGCAATTCAATTTTATTGTGACAGAGGAAGACCACCAAGAATGCCTAGATTCTAACCCTCAATCACATGGGAGGGTTAAAAAGTATGTCCTAGTAGGTAAGCCTTGGCACATGACCCCACACCAATTTAGACGCTCTTTGGCATTCTATTGCATTAAGAACCGTTTTAGCACAATGGTCGCTCTCAAACAGCAGTTCAAGCACCTATATCTTGCTATGACCGAGTGGTACACCAACGGTGGCAAGCTAGCCAGTTATCGAAGCCTTGTTGTGGATGAAAAAATCCAATCCATGCTTGAGGACATTAACGCTGAAACCACGGCAAATAAAATCTTCAAACAGTGGCATTCTAGTGAAAAATTATCAGGTTCACATGGCAAAGCGATCATGCAAATGCGAGGAGATGTCCCAACCATCTACAGTTCGTGGGATGTCATCTACAAGGCCGTCAAGGATGGTAAGCTCACCCTTCATGGCACGACTCATAGCTACTGTAAAAATGGATACAATTGCGATATGGATGGTGTTGTCATGCCTCAATTCTGTGTCGATTGCGGCTCAGGCAGCAGCATCATTGACGAGGAACAAGCTCGGTGGTGGCAGAAAAAGCACAACAGTTTGGTTGCTTACATGGAATCCGACGAAGATATTTCGGTGAGTGAGCGTAGCCACTACATCACCCAAGTAAGAGCCGCAGAGATAGTTATGGCTGATTTTGAACTGCCATTTACCCCTTTCGAACCTGACTTAAAGGTAGCGAACTCATGAGTAAGAGCGAAAACACATTACTAGCGCTTGAAGCGGCTCTAGAACGTATTAAACAGAGTAAACCTAAGCGTATCCCTGCCCATCGCAAGCTCAGTGTACGCGCTGTTGAGGAGGAAGCGAACCTGGGCAACGGCAGTGGCTATTACTACCCCGAGTTTGTTGATAAGGTTAAACAGACTAAAGCTGAAATCGCGGCAGGCAACGGTGAAGTAATCCGGCCAGAGATCCAGACCGTGCGCACTAAGCTCAAAGAGCAGAAGCGTATCAAGGATAACTACAAGGCTAAGTATGAGACGGAGCGAGAGAAGCTAGCCTTATTTGCGGCTGCGCAGCATCACTTGAATGATAAGCTGATTCAGGCGTTAACTCGTGTGGATGAGTTGGAGCATGAAAATGCAGAGCTTCGGGAGGAGCTTTCTAGGCTGAAAAGAAGTCAGGTCGTGCCAATCAAGTAATCCACCAGTAGCCACTGATATATTGATGTGGGCTACCAAACACTCCACACGACTGCCACTTCTTCCCTAGCTTACTT
>NZ_VHKO01000094.1 GCF_015223435.1 Vibrio hibernica | reverse complement strand
CGAAATGATCTACAATCTGATCCTTTTTTAAATAATATGGATGTGATGTTAATGATGAAACAAGTTATAAACGGACTAGATTCGTAGGTTTCTAAAGTTCGCTTAGCCCTTTTAAAGTGGAGTGTTCATGCGATTTCCCTGGTCGCGAACCCTTTAAACATAGGCATGTTGATGATTTTTCCCTGAAATTTTAGAAGCTTAACTTCACAAAAACGTCTCAGTTAATTTTAAGCCACTGAGACACTTTTTATTCATTTTGAGACAGTCTATTTTCGCCTATCCCTTGTAAAACCTAGATTTTGCTACCTTTTTCAAAACCGCCCCAATAGGCTCTTCTTTTTTTCCTTTCTTTCGTTTGGTCTATCTACTAAACCATAATGCTTAGCCGTCTTGCGTAACAGAAACAAATACATGAATGAAAGCAAAAACGTAACCATTAGTTCTATATACATTGTTCAACCTCTTACCTGAGAAAAGACAATGTACCTATCTTAAAATCATCACGCTACCGCCCTTAGGTTTAGCGTACCCTACACACGAATGCCCAGATTATTTATACCCTCTTACTTGCGGGATATTTGATATTTAAACCACGTAAAGCAACGTTTACCTCACACAAAATTAACATTAAAAAGTCATTCTAATATTAATAAATTACAGATTTATGTATTCACATCGCCATGTGAATTCACAAATTAAAGTCATCATCTTTCTATGCAGGATTAAATAAAATCTTAATATATTGCAAGACAATGGCTGTGCGACTTTTTAAACAATAAAAGGCGGACACAATTACCACCTTTTCTTAGTTTTATGTCTTATTTAGAATCACTTTTGTATTCGTAGTTGTAATAACCATAACTACCATATTTCACGCTGGCCTTTTTTTCAACTGCATTTAAGATAAAACCTTTGACTTCAATACCATTTTGCTCAAAGCGATGTTTGGCAATTTCAATTTCTTTTAACGAGGTTTGGGCAAAGCGCCCCACCATAAACGTGGTTCCGGCATGCTTACCTATAATTGCAGCATCAGTTACGGCTAGAATTGGCGGTGTATCAATAATAATGCAATCGTAATTATCTTCTGCCCAGTCGAGTAACACTTTTAATCTTGGGTGCATTAGTAACTCCGAAGGATTGGGTGGGATTGTACCGCGAGTTACGCAATCCAACCCTTCAAGCTCAATAGATTGTACGATGTTTTCCAGTGTACATTGGCCACTTAAGTATTCTGATAAGCCTGGCTTTTCATCGCATTGTAATATTTTATGGATATGACCTTTACGCATATCTGCGCCAATTAATAATACCCTTTGCCCGGATTGTGCGATCACCGCTGCCATATTAGTTGCTATGAATGATTTCCCCATTGACGGCGCAGGGCCTGAGATCATTAATACCTTATTACTTGCCTCCATCATGGCAAAGTGCAAACTGGTACGTAGACTACGTAGGGCTTCTATTGACAGATCTGCAGGATTAATTAAGGCTAGCAACGTATCTTTTATGGTTAATTTTCGGTCTTTTTTAGTGAGCCTTTCTTTGTCTATCTGCAAATCAGAAAGGGGGACAACAGAATAAACAGGCAGACCAATTTCTTCAATATCATCCGGCGACTCGACCCCTTTGTGCATCGCTGCGCGCAACAACACAATAGCAACAGATAGCATACCTCCGAGTAAAGTAGCTAATACGGCAATAAGCGGCTTCTTCGGCTTCACGGCGTTGGTATACGCTTGAGCACTGTCGATAATACGTACGTTACCTACAGTACTGGCTTTTACAATATTGAGCTCTTGAACCTTATTAAGTAACTGGATATAAATTTGCTGTGTCACTTCTACATCTCGAGCCATACGCAAAACTTCACGTTGGGTTTTTGGCAGTTTTTCAATGCGTTTTTCTAAGCGTTTTTTCTCATTTAACAGTGTTTGTCGTTTATCTAACAAAGCCTGATAGGCAGGATGCTGCTTTGTATAAAGCTTTGAGATATCGCTTTCTTTAAAGGTTAATTCGTTTAATTGTGACTCTAGCGTTACCATCACATCTAAGGTTGATTTAGCTTCCATATTTAAATCAACCGACTCATTATTTTGGCGGTAAATATTTAACTTGTCTTCCGCTTTCGTTAATTGTTGTTTAATTTCAGGCAGGTGTTTTTTCAGGAAGATTAAACTGCTTTCCGCTTCCGCTGAGTTTCGAGCAACATTTTGCAATAAGTAATTTTCACTGATATCGTTCAGTATAGCTTGAATGTCACTACGATTTTCACCCGTTAATGACAACTGCAATATACCAGTCTGCTTACCGCGCTCACTGACTGATAAATCTTGCTGTAAATTTTGAATCGCATCTAAACGACTGATTTTACCAACACTAAAGCTATCGCCTTCATCCGCTTGAATATTGGTTATAAATAATGTGTAATCATCATTTTTAGTCAGCTTCCCTATCTTGCCAGTTAAAATCTCACGATCCTCACTGTTAGTTAACGTATAGCGACCCTGCTCTTTATTGGTAAGAGTTAAGGTGTAACTATCCGGCAAGGCATCCTCAGGTAATTCAAAGCGTGCAATATCAATATATGGAACCGAACCAGTAAAGCGTGACAAACCCTTACCAATAATAGGGAAGTGATTAGCAGAAACAACCGTGGTGAGGTTTAAATTATCTACTGTCTTACCCAGTACCATTCGAGATTTCAAAATTTCTATTTCAGTAGTCGCTGGCGATTCCGTGCTAAATAAATCGGTCATTTCCGAACTTAACGCCGGCATACCGGTACTTTTTTGTTCAACTTGAATTAAAGCGTCAGTATTATAAATAGGTGTTGCTAACAGAGCATAACTAACACCAAGTATGGCAAACACAAAGGTCACGCCAAGAATAAACCCACGACTATCTAGTAGTAGGCCAAATAATTTAGCTAAATCGATTACATCATTATTGTGGGGTGCTATTTGTGGACTATTTTGGTTAACGCTCATACTTGATCCGATCTTCTTTTTGACATTAAGGCGCGGCTATTTGTCACCTGAACTCAATATGTTTGAATATCCCTATTTGGGAAGTTATATGTATCACTACCGCGATTTAAAGCTTTGATGCCCATGCCTGCGTAGATTGCAATAATAGTTCAAAGGCAAATTCAAATGCTTCCGGGCTTTTACGATAAGGGTCAGGAATATCCTTGGCCCCTATCCATTGGCCAAATAACATAACTTTACCTCTTACCTCTGGTGCTAAATGACAAACCGCGTCAATGTGACCCTTTTCCATGACTAAAATAAGGTCGAATTCAAGACACATAGCAACCGTTAATTGTTGAGATTGATGCCCTTCCAGACTTACATTATTCAGCTCAGCAATCATCTGTGCTTGCTTATCTGCGCCTTTTCCATCTAACCCACTTTTGCTTACACCAATACCGGCCGAGGCAATGTATTTATTTGGTAATACAGCTTGTAACAAACGCTCACCAGTTGGAGAGCGGCAGATATTCCCGACACACACGACTAAAATTTTGTTAAACATTAATTTCCCATTATATTCTCTAGAACCTAGAGAATATTTCCTATTTCAAGTCTGTGTAGTAATTCAAACCTCTAGATAAATTATTAAACCCACTGATAGTTGGTAATAACTGTCTAACCACACGATTCCAGCGAGTTAACGGGGCCGCTGTTACATAAACAATGTCATAAGGTTCCATTTGGAATTCAGTACCAATTACCAGCGCAGTTGCATCTTTAATATCCAATTGGTAAATATTGGCAATGGGTGAATCTTGTTCATTACTACCGCCCTGTGTAGAGATCCTGTCGTGCCCAATTGACGTATCTTGATTATCCGGTTGCTCAGTGTTTGCTATCTGCCCACCACGTTTAAGGCCACGTATAACAAATACACCTGTTGTATCGGCTTCTAATTCATTAATGCCACCAACACTACTTAATGCTTCGGTTAGACTCATACCAGAACGATCAATCTTAAGTAATTTTGGTTCTTTAACTTCACCTAAAACGAATACCTTTTGGCTATCATTACGCGGTACATGAATTATATCGCCATTTTCAAGCAATCTGTTTTGAGTTAAATCACCACGTTGCATTAGTGCATAAAGAGAAATGCTTTCCTCTTTACCCATACGAGTAAGTGTTACATTCCGCCAATCAGCTTCCATGGCTAAACCACCCGCGCCGTTGATGGCATCTAAAATAGTGAGTGGGACATTGGTAATAGATTGTTGGCCTGGATGGTTGATTTCACCCGTGATGTAAGCTTTTTGCGCCCGAAATGCAGCTACATTCACATCTACCTGTGGGCTTTCAATATAGTGGGCAAGACGTTTTGAAATTTCGTTGCGAATTTGAGTGACCGTTTTACCCGCAACTTTTACAGTGCCAATATAAGGATAGAAAATCGTACCATCTGAATGCACCCAGTTGCCTGATTCACTAGAGCTACGATAAGAGCCCGCAGGAATAGTTAATTCAGGGTGATCCCAAATAGTAATATTTAGAATATCACCTGGGCCAATATAGTATTGATAGGTAGAAACTTTTTGGTCAAGTTCAGGATTAGCACGGGATGAGGCTTGATCGGTTTTAAATTGACTAACAGTATTGGGTGTTAAACTGTATACATTCACTCGACTAGATAAGTCGGCTTCTTCTTTTTTATCTTTATCGCCAGACTTCCCTTCTGATTGAACAATATTTTTACCGCTTAAACTTAAGTAAGATCCAGGTACAGCGCAGCCAGAAAGAAGTAGGCTTGCTATCAATGTTAATGTCACTTTATGAGAAAATT
>NZ_VHKO01000093.1 GCF_015223435.1 Vibrio hibernica | reverse complement strand
TTTCATCAGCAGGGAGAGTTGCGAGAGCTACATCATCTTAAAATGAATGAATAGCCACTGATTTGATAGACGCCTTTTAGTTAGACTTGGATCAAACGGTATGGTCCAGACTCTTCTCTTCATCAAACTAAGTCAGATGAAAACGTAGAGATCCGTCGACTCAAAAAAGAGTTGCAACGGATGATTGAAGAGCGTGACATTCTAAAAAAAGCGGTGTACTTCGCAAGTCAGTCCGACTGAGGTATGCCTTTATGAAAGCCAATATGTCTATCTGGACGGTACGAAGAATGTGTAACGTGCTTGACGTCCATCCAAGTGGGTTTTTACGCTTGATTGAAGCATCCAGAATGTAAACAAGAAAGGCGGTGTAAGTATCTTTTCGGACTGATTAAGCAATTTTGGATCGAATCTGGCTACGTCTATGGGTATCGAAAGATATATTGTGACTTGCGGGATGAGGGCGAAACTTGTGGTATCAATCAAGTTCATCGGCTGATGAAACGAGAAGGACAGAAGGGAGTTTTATCATTTTTTAAAAGTTACAAACTTTATTGTCATAAAAGTGTTTTTCGAAGGTAGTGGGAGTTGGATAAGTTTCAATCTTTATTGCAATATCACTTATCTATGACATTACCTACCAACAGGGATTGTGCGAGAGAAAAGTTTCAAACTTTAATGTCCACCGACAGTTGATCCACGGTTTCAATGTCAGGTAACTCGATTTTCTGTTTTTCTAGAAGAGGATCTATGCCGTCACGTACTTCCTTTCGAAAATAAGCGGCGGCAATTCGAGCGTCTGCCAACGACATCAAAGGAAATTGCCCCAAGGTTGCTTCTCGTCTTCCTTTGGCTGTGGTGTAGCGGATCATCCAGTAAGGCGAGCCTTGTTTGCGGACGCAAAAGTATAGACCTTCACCATCTGAATATTTTTTTGGGTCGGCTTTGCTGTATGCAATAACCTGTTTTGCTGTGAGTTTTCCCATGTTTACTCCATAGTTGCTGAAATAATGGAGGGGGCAATAATGGCTGCCCACCACCGATTTGCTTATTGAATCAGCAGCTAACCTGTTGTGGTGGCGAGTTAAATGCGAAAATTGGGTAACTTACTGCCCACCAATTTGCTCACCGCAAAACGCTTATTGAGCCAAAATGAGGGGGCTGCCCACCATTCTGCCCACCACTAAACAGGTAGTTGGTAACGGATATCTGCAAACCAATTTGGACGGGAAAAATAAAAAAGCCCTGTATTTACAAGTAAATAACAGGGCTTTTAAGACATTCTTGGACGGGTAAAAAAACTATTCGATGTTTTGAATTTGAATGTTGATTTGTATTTATTAATTTATATATATCAGTTATTTGAAGTGTGTTTTTGTGCGTAATATTGATTGTTAACCACCGATTTAACCACCAGCTGGTTGATTCTTAATGTATAGAGGCGTTCACTAAAACAAACACACTAAGAAATCTACTAGTTTGAAATATACCAGCTTTATACTCTTTTCTCCATAAATGCTCTTATCTTATAATAAATGGATATTACTGTATCTAAATACCGACATTTTAAACTATAATAGACATTACTGTATCCATGATGGTGAGTATGAAATTTTCACTTTTAGATGACACTGATGTTAGCCAAGCTTTTGCAGCGCACCTTCGTGGTTTACGTGAGCAGGCTAAACTATCGCGAGAAGCGCTTGCCCAGCGTAGTTGTGTGCCAGCACCTACCATTAAAAAATTTGAACTCACTGGGCAAATTTCTTTTCGCCAGTTACTACTCTTATGGCAGTCACTTGACTCACTCGATAGGCTTTATCAGCTTACCGAGGTAAGCGCAGACCGTACTGCTTTACCTACCAGCATAGAAGAGGTCCTTAAAGATGAGTTTTAAATCAATTCAAAAGCTCAATGTGCAACGAACGCTTGCAACGGGTGAGACTGTGCCGGTGGGCGTATTGGCTCAAAACCGCCAGGGAGTATTCTTTCAGTACTTTGATGAATACATTAGTAAATTTGGTAACCTATTCCCGTTTACTTTAAAAGCTAATGGACAGCTTCAACAAGCACCTAAAGAGCCTCACCAGGGAATTCATGGCGTTTTTGGTGATAGTTTGCCTGATGGCTGGGGGTTGTTACTCCAAGACCGAATATTTCGCCAGCAAGGCGTTTTACCTGCGCAGGTAACAGCAATGGATCGTTTAGCTTTTGTTGGCAGCCAAGGGATGGGGGGATTATCTTTTACGCCCGCCTCAGAGTTTTCACCTGAACAACATCAAAATATTGATATAGCAACACTTGGGTTAGAAGCACAAACCTTATTTGATCAATCTTTATCTGAAGAGTTAGATGGTAATACCCAACACGTTTTAGCAATTTTGGTTGCTGTGGGTAGCTCAGGTGGGGCAAGGCCTAAAGCACAAGTTTATATGCCTGCTGGTGATGCACAGCAATGCCGAACGTATGCACAGCCAGGAGATGAGGCATGGTTGGTTAAGTTTACGTCGAAGAATTTGGCACTAGGCCATGAAGAGGGCTTATGTGAAGCCGTGTATCTACAAATGGCTGAGCAAGCTAAATGCCAGCCACCGGTTTGGCAGTTAATTGATGCGCCACCAAATAGTGGCGCAAAGGCTTGGCTAGCACTGAAACGTTTTGACTATTTACCCAAAGAACAAGAACTACCGGCAGATAAAGCCGATAGTGTACATCATGCAGGGCGTTTGCATATGCATAGTGCCTGTGGCTTATTAGATGCCGACTTTCGTACTCCTAGCTTAGACTATAGTGATCTTATTAAAGCCAGTCGTCAGCTGTGTAAGTCTCCTGCGGCAGGGCAACTTCAGTTTCGCCGTGCTATTTTTAATTTATTTGCAGCTAACCAAGATGATCACAGTAAAAACTGGGGCTTTTTACAAG
This sequence comes from Vibrio hibernica, assembly GCF_015223435.1. Lineage (GTDB taxonomy): Bacteria > Pseudomonadota > Gammaproteobacteria > Enterobacterales > Vibrionaceae > Vibrio > Vibrio hibernica. Next base: position 2,475 of record NZ_VHKO01000093.1, on the reverse strand, counting down.
GGGATGATGGTAACTGGCAGCTAGCCCCCTTTTACGACGTTACATTTAGCCCTCATCCCTTTAATGAGCATGCAACAGCCTTTGCAGGGCATGGAAAAGCGCCGCCACTCAAAGTAATGCAAAAGCTGGCAGCAAGTGCAGGCTTTGCTAATTGGAAAGAGGCCCAGCAATGTATTCAAGAAGTCGTTGATGTGATTGATAACTTTGCATCTTTGGCAACAAAGCAAGCGGTTAGTAAAACAACGGTACAAGCAATTTCAGAGACACTCGCCCAGCGAAAGCAAGAGAACGCAGCGCTACTTATCTAGCCAATAAGCTAAATAAATACAGATATATTTCATTTTCTTGGTTCAACTAATAATCAGGAAAAACTATGGAAATCATGCAATATCAAAATGAGCGCTTTCTTCGTTTGAATGAAGTAATCAGCATAACCAGCTTGTGTAAAAGCAGTATCTATAACCTTATTAAAGCGGGTAACTTCCCGAGTAACATAACTGTTATGGGTAAGCGTAAGGCCTGGGTAGAAAGTGAAATTCAAAATTGGTTATTGGCAAGAATAAACGAGTCTCGCCAGTGCTAAAATCAACTCATGGCGCTATCAACAATAGGTGTTGGTAGCGCTTATTTTTGTTTCCAATAAAGGTCTGTGCTGTTTTTTTGATTAGTTATTTAAAATATAACTCATTAGGTGTTTAGCAAACTATGGGAAGTCCACTTCTTAATTGACTTGTTAGTTGCCCTTAGTTAATCTGTGTGTACAGTTGTGATGACGAGGTTGTTATGGATACTAGAATTCAATTCCGGATAGACGAAGATGTGAAAAAACTGGCGCAACAGATGGCTGAAAGTCAGGGCAGAACAATCAGTGACGCTTGTCGAGAGTTAACTGAGCAATTAGCTGACCAGCAAAGATTGAAAGCGTCACATGAAACTTGGTTAAGTGAACAAGTAAACCAAGCATTCGAAAAAATGGAGATGGGTAACTCCAAGTTTATCGCGCATGAAGCCGCTAAGACTGCAATGGAAAAAAGAAAAGCCAAAATTAGGTTACGAGATTAAAAGTGATTTACTGGGAAGAGCAGTCTTTAGACGATAGAGAGAAGATTTTTGAATTTTTGTATGAGTTCAATGCTCTGGCAGCAGAGGCTACAGATAAAATCATTGAAGAAAAAGTTGAAAACTTATTATATCAACCAGAGATGGGTGTCGAACGTGAAGGGGTAAATGGCCGACTACTAATTATTCCAGAGATCTCAATGATCGTGTCATATTACTTCGACGGTAAAAATATACGAGTTATGAGAATACTTCATACAAAGCAGAGGTTTCCAAAATGACTCTGTTGCCAACACTTTGCTCAGCTGTGAGCCGAACAGGCGACAACTATCCTGACACAGGGGGTAGCACTTATTTTTTTAAATAAAGGTCTGCGCTTGTTATATATTTTGATTAGTTATTTACAAAAGTAATTATTGGTGAAATTATTGCAACCTTTACTATGTACCTCTCTGTTTATTATAAGGATGTTTAGAGTGTTGAACAAAAAATCTATTCTATTAATCGCAAGCATTTTAACTATTGGCGGTTGTGCTTCTCCTGGGCCAATGCAAACAGCGACCGGCCCAATAAATACCTCTGCTTTTGAACCCGTAATTTTAGATACAGTAAAAGATGGCTCAAAAAAAGTTCACTTTAAAGAGTGGACAACTATGTATGAAAATAAAAAGCTACAGCAATGGGGTGTATTTTTTATTACAGATAAAGGTGCCTACATGGCTGAATGGGATGTGAGGGGTTATGAATATAATCTCAGATATAAACTACCTATTAATGAGCTTAATACAGTTTCAGATGATATGGTAGTTCGCGATATGTGGGTAGATTCAAACCTGTTAATCCTTAAAGATAAAAGTGGTCATGAAGTTGGCTTTGCTTTAAACGGAAAAAATGCTGCTCGCGCAATTCTTAAAGAGATCAGCGCTAAATAAATGCTTAAAAAGCAATTGATTGTGTATCCGCTCAATGGGCCACCTTAAATCTCAGCCTTAATCAAATCCCAAAATAAAGCTTACAGACCAAGTTAATTTATGCACTTTATTGGCTTGTTGTAAGCTTTTCGATTGCCTGTGTTAAAACGGCACTTTGTTTTTCTAAAAACTCAATTTTCTTTTCCATCTTGACCAAGTCAGCTTTTAAATGGGCTTGGTTTTGTATTTTTTCTAGCTGGCTTTTTAACGCTATATTCGCTTTTTCTAGTTGCGCCATCTCCCTACTTACTAGACTACCGTCAAATAAAGAATCGATAGATTGCCCAACATTGGTGAACTGATTGCGCCTTTTAATTTTTGTGAGCATAGCAAAAGTGTCTTTCTTGATATTAACCGTTAGTTGCTTGTGCTTAGTTTTTTTTCTTCTTTTGTATTGTCCCCAAGCTCGCTTCATTCTGATAAGGCTTTGTTGCGTAATTCGATG
>NZ_VHKO01000092.1 GCF_015223435.1 Vibrio hibernica | reverse complement strand
CAGGTTGCCACCGAAAAAAGATTACTCAAGTTGAATGTGGGATCAAGTTAACCCGGTCACATAACTTTAGTGTCAAGGCCTCGCGGGTGAATAGTTACCACTTTTCTTTCTAAATATTTGACTAATTGACACAATTAATCCCTTATTAATACTTTAGCTATGTAAAGTTTATTCGTATTGAGGCTGCTAATTATTTGATTACGTATCAGTTTTGACCCTAAAATGACTGTGTGAACTAGAAAAGTGTGGTTTCTTATACTGTATAAAGAAAGTCATTATTACAAAAAATATTAATCAGGTATGAGTTTTCTTTTTCAAGATAGTTAAATCGTCAGAAGTATCGATAAGATCACAAGTTTACACTAATATTTTAAGCAACATTAGTATCACGTTTTTATGCTTTCTAGTTTTGTATACAATTACAGGTCAGACCTCTTTTTTTGCTATGATTGACCATTTTACTTAGACCCATTTATTTATGCCCAAAGAGGGCAAAGGGTATATTCATTTTACTTAAATAAGGATAAAGCATGATTCAGCAGGAAGTGAAAACTCGCAATGGTGATCGTATTGCTATTGTTTCTGGATTAAGAACGCCATTTGCTCGTCAAGGTAGTGCCTTTAAAGAAGTGCCAGCAGTGGATTTGGGTAAAATGGTTGTCAGCGAATTACTGGCTCGTACCGGTATTGATCCTTCTCTCATTGATCAAGTCGTGTTCGGCCAAGTAGTGCAAATGCCTGCGGCGCCGAATATTGCCCGTGAAATTGTTCTTGGTACAGGAATGAATGTATCGACAGATGCTTATAGTGTGACTCGCGCCTGTGCGACGAGTTTCCAATCTGCGGTTAACGTGGCCGAAAGTATCATGGCAGGCAACATTGAGATTGGTATTGCTGGCGGCGCAGATTCCTCCTCGGTTCTTCCTATTGGTGTATCAAAATCGTTAGCTCAAGGTTTATTAGAATTAAGTAAAGCCAAAACCTTACCGCAAAAATTATCGATTCTACGTAAGTTATCCTTCAAAGATCTCTTACCTGTTCCGCCTGCTGTAGCGGAATATTCTACTGGATTGTCAATGGGACAAACTGCAGAACAAATGGCAAAAACACATCAAATTTCAAGAGAAGAGCAAGATGCCTTAGCGCACCGATCTCATTCGTTAGCAACTCAAGCTTGGGAAGATGGTTTAATTCAAGACGAAGTCATGACCGCTTACCCTGAACCATTTAAAGAGTGGATTGCGAAAGATAACAACATTCGCAATAACTCAAGTTTAGAGCAATATTCTAAGTTGCGTCCTGCTTTTGACCGTCAGTTTGGTAGTGTTACCGCCGCAACCAGTACACCATTAACCGATGGCGCTGCGGCCGTTTTGATGATGAGTGAAAGCAAGGCGAAAGAGCTAGGTTTAGACGTGCTTGGCTATATTCGTTCTTATGCTTTTTCAGCTATTGATGTTCATCAAGACATGTTAATGGGCCCATCTTACGCGACACCAATTGCATTGGATCGCGCTGGTATTGAATTGAGCGATTTGGATTTAATCGAAATGCATGAAGCATTTGCCGCGCAAACATTAGTGAACGTGAAAATGTTTGCCTCAGAAACCTTTGCCAAAGAAAAGCTTGGGCGCGATAAAGCAATCGGCGTGATTGATATGGATAAGTTTAATGTACTTGGCGGTTCGTTGGCTTATGGGCATCCATTTGCAGCGACGGGCGCACGATTAATGACTCAAACCTTACGTGAGCTTAAACGTCGTGGTGGTGGCTTAGCATTAACGACAGCATGTGCGGCAGGCGGGTTAGGTGCGGCCGTTATTCTTGAAGTTGATAAAGTGGCAGTAGACCAACCAAAAGTAGCCACAAAGAGCGATGTTGTCAGCCAGAGTACAAGCAAGAAAGGAGATAAATAATGACTGCTGAAAACCTAAAGGCCAATTTAATGGATAAAACGGCGTTCACTCTCACTATTGACGACGATAATATTGCTTGGCTTGCCATTGATGTTCCTAATGAAAAAATGAATACGCTTCAAGCTGAATTTGCCGATCAAATGAAAGCAATTTTTAATCAGCTTGATAGTAAGAAGTCACAAGTGAAAGGCCTCATTGTTCATTCTCTCAAGCCTGATAATTTTATTGCTGGCGCTGATGTGCGAATGTTAGAAGCGTGCCAATCTTCACTAGAAGCCGAGCAACTTGCCACGCAAGGTCAACAAATGTTTTCTCGTTTGGCTGCATTGCCTTTTACGGTCGTAGCGGCGATTCATGGGCCTTGTTTAGGCGGTGGTTTAGAATTGGCTTTAGGCTGCGATTACAGAGTTTGTAGTGACGATGCTGCGACCAAACTTGGGTTGCCAGAAGTACAATTGGGCTTATTACCAGGATCAGGTGGAACGCAACGTCTTCCGCGCCTTATTGGTCTATTAAATAGTCTAGATATGATTTTAACCGGCAAGCTATTACGCGCTAAAAAAGCAGTTAAATTAGGCCTTGCTGATGCATGTGTACCAGAATCAATTTTATTGGAAGCGGCGAAGGACTATATCGCGAAGTCTAAACGTAAAGTAAAAATTGACCTTAAAGAAAAGTTGATTGCGAATACCAAAATGGGTCGTAAAGTTATTTTTGAACAAGCGGCGAAAAAAACGAAACAGAAAACCCGTGGTAATTACCCAGCTACAAAAGCGATTTTAAAAGTTATCGAGTATGGCTTAGAGAACGGTATGGAAAAGGGCTTTGCTAAAGAAGCTCATGAATTTGGTCGATTAGTGATGACGCCTGAATCTCAAGCTTTACGCTCAATTTTCTTTGCCACAACTGAAATGAAAAAAGATTTCGGTAGTGATGCAAAACCTAAAACGATCACCAGTGTAGCGGTATTAGGTGGCGGCCTAATGGGGGCTGGCATTAGTTATGTGTCGGCAACCAAAGCTAAAGTGCCAGTGCGGATTAAAGATGTATCGAATGATGGCATTTTGCATGCAATGAGTTATAGCTATCAGCTATTAGGCAAGTTAGTTAAACGTCGCTCACTCACCAAAGCGCAATTACAACAACAGATGCAATCGATCTCTGGCGGTACTGATTTTACGGGTTTTGCTCACAAAGATATGGTGATTGAAGCCGTATTTGAAGATTTGAGCTTAAAACAATCTATGGTGAAAGATGTTGAAAGCAATGCTAAGAAAGACGTTATTTTCGCCAGTAACACTTCATCATTGCCGATTGGAAAAATAGCGCAAGGTGCCGCGCATCCTGAAAATGTTATTGGTCTGCATTATTTTAGCCCGGTGGATAAAATGCCGTTAGTGGAAGTGATCCCGCATGAAGGTACGTCTGATGAGGTTATTGCTACTACGGTAAAATTTGCTCGTAAGCAAGGTAAAACCCCGATTGTAGTGAAAGATAAGGCCGGCTTTTATGTGAATCGTATTCTTGCGCCATATATGAATGAAGCGGCACGAGTATTGTTATCGGGTGAGCCAATTGAGCATATTGATAAAGCATTGTTAAACTTTGGCTTCCCTGTGGGCCCAATTGCCTTACTTGATGAAGTTGGCGTTGATATTGGTGCCAAAATTACGCCTATTTTGGTAGAAGAGCTAGGTGAGCGTTTTAGTGCACCAGATGTATTTGAGATTCTACTAAAAGATAATCGTAAAGGGCGTAAGAGCGGCAAAGGTTTTTATACTTATAAAGGTAAGAAAAAAGAAGTCGATAAGTCAGTTTATAGCTTATTGAAATTAAAACCAGAATCGATTCTGAGTGAAGAAGTTGTCGCGATGCGTTGTGTATTGTTAATGCTTAATGAAGCGGTTCGTGCATTAGATGATGGTATTATAGCTAGCGCTCGTGATGGTGATATTGGCGCAATATTTGGTATTGGTTTTCCTCCATTCTTAGGTGGGCCATTTAAATATATCGATAAAGTTGGCGCGAAAAAATTGGTTGAAACCATGAATGAATATGCAGGTAAATACGGTTCACGGTTTGCGCCTTCAGATGGCTTACTCACCCGAGCAGGTACGGGCGATAAGTTCTATCCCGCTTAACGAAAACGGATATGCTTTATTTTAATCGCGGTCAGGTTAATCAAAGCTCATATTAAACAATCAGGAACCCGACAAATTGAATAAGTTTGTCGGGGTTTTTATTGGTGATCTTATCTAATTACTTTAATTGCTCTTCCAATATTAAAAGACGAGAGAAACTTTGTTGGCAACCACCAAGTCGGTAATCATGTTGCCAGATGTCAAAATAGGTCTCTTTGATAAGCGCTAATAAATCCAATAGATGTGTTTTACTGGTTGGAGATAATGCATGCAGTTCTCTGGTATTTTGTTGTTGATAATACAAAGCAATATGGCTCGCCAGTATCATGGTGTCGACAGCCCAGTTTAACTGTTGTTGCAAAGGTGTTGTTTGATACTTCTTTAATTGTTTTTTATCCATTTGAAGTTGATTAATGGCGGCTTTTAAAATCGATTCATCTTGTATTTCGGCGTGCTTAATATGGCGTTTAGAAATCTGATCGAAGATGAAAGGGCCATAGAAAGCACAGTTCGGAGTGGTCACCCCAGAGCCCAGATAGCGATCTTGTAGTGTTAATAAATGTTGTAATAATGCTGGGTCTTCCTGCGGATAAAAATAGCATAACCCCTCGTGAATATTAATTTCAGCATGTTGAGACTCACCCCATGCCATTGCGGCGCCAAAGATATAATAAGGCAGTGGGGCGCAGAAAGGTTGTGCGTGGCCCATGTCTCCCCATTCTGAAATCATATAACCTTGTGCGCCATATTTTTTAGCGGAAATTGCGGCTCTACGCATGTGCACTTCTGCTGCTTGTCTACGGCCAATAACGGATGCAAAGCAGTTCGTTGAGACGACGACTTGAAAAGGATAGCCAAACTCTGACAGTTTTTGATGCTCAACATCATAAGGATGGTCTTCTTCATAACCCCAATTGAGCAGTTCTAAATCTTTGGGTAAATGCGGCAAAATTTCAGGGTAATGAAATAGCATGTCACTGAATATTTGGCATCGTTTTCCTTTCGATTCAGCGATGGGTAAAATGGTTTTAAGATAGTCTAAGTAAACTTGCCCTTTACCCTTCTCATCGCAGGCTTGTTTACTGCCATCGACGCCAAGATCCATCGTTTCATCAAAATTGATATTTAGCGTATTACTTTGGAAGTTAGGCAATAATTCATCCAGTAATGATTCAATGAATTGCGGCACTTGAGAGTGGCAAGGGTTAAGCCCAAAGGACTGAGGTCGGAAATCTCCACGCTGGTCATAAAAACCATTGGTTTGCTCTGCCATATGTTGATAATCAGAATGACAGGGCCATTTTTCCATATGCCCAAAGGTGGCTTGATTAGGAATTAATTCGATTCCTTTTGTCTGGCAGTAGTGATCGATTACTCGGATTTCTTGCGCGGTTAATGGATCGTAACCTTGCCACACGGTTTGATGATTCTGATAAGCAAAAGTGTGTTCAGTATA
>NZ_VHKO01000091.1 GCF_015223435.1 Vibrio hibernica | reverse complement strand
TCGGCATGTAAAAACGCAGCAACTCAAAACAGGCATTTCACTCGGTACTTTTTGCAAAAGTGCCGAGTTTTTTTCGAAAAAAGTTCTTGCAGGTGATTTTTTTGTTTGTTTAAAGGAATTGTTAGGGCTGAAGAACTTGAATTTTCCTTGGTGGATTTCACATCTGAAGCTTGTATTGATTCTTTTTTCTGTCCAAATAAGGCAAAATCAACACTATTTTTTGCAAGTATATTGTTTGTCGCAACTTTCATTAGGAATCGCAATGTCACACCTTACTGATTTACTCGATGAGTTTAGAGTAGCTAGCCAATCTGAACGAGAAAAAGGCACATATTTTGAAGAGCTTACAGTTGCATTCTTTAAAAATGAACCAGCTTATAAAGATCACTATTGTGAAGTTTTTACTTATAGTGAATGGGCTAAATCATATGGTCGAGATGGAAAGGATGTTGGTATTGATTTAGTTGCAAAAACAGCAGCGACAGGTGAATACCATGCAATCCAATGTAAGTTTTATGCAGATGAACATCGTGTTCAAAAGAAAGATATAGACAGTTTTTTTACTGCTTCAGGTCAAGCTCCGTTTAAGCATCGCATTATTGTTACTACAACAAATAATTGGAGTGAAAATGCAGAAGCCGCTTTAATTGGTCAGAATCCACCTGTGACTAAAATTGATTTACAAGCTTTAGAAGATAGTCAAATTGACTGGAGTAAATATAAGCCTGATGCTGCAACAGTTACTCTTAAAGCTAAAAACTCCCCTCGGCCACATCAACAAAATGCAATCCAAGGTGTAAAAAGCGGTTTAGCTACGGCTGAACGAGGCAAACTAATCATGGCATGTGGTACTGGTAAGACTTTTACCTCATTGAAAATAGCGGAAGAAATTGCTGGCAAAGGCGGTAAAGTGTTATTCCTTGTTCCTAGCTTGTCTTTGTTATCACAAACATTGACCGAATGGACACATCATACACAAATTCCATTGCATTCATTTGCTGTTTGTTCTGATAGTGAAGTGGGGAAAAAACGCAAAAAAGACGATGATATTGTTCAAACGTTCACTCATGAACTGCGCTACCCAGCAACCACTAATGCAAAGCAGTTAGCTAAAGAATTTGAACAAAGACATGATGATGAACATATGAGTGTGATATTTAGTACCTATCACTCTATTGAAGTTATTGGTAATGCTCAGAAAGAATATTCTCTTAGTGAATTTGATTTAATCATTTGTGATGAAGCTCACCGCACCACTGGTGCCACATTTGCGGGCACAGATGAAAGTGCTTTCGTGAAAGTTCATGATAAAGATTTCATTCAAAGTAAAAAGCGTCTTTATATGACTGCTACGCCTCGCATTTATGGTGAAGTGGCTAAAGCTAAAGCTGATAAAGGTGAAGTAACTCTTGCTTCAATGGATGATGAATCTATTTATGGTAAAGAATTATTTGTACTGACTTTCTCTGAAGCAGTGAGTCGTGGATTGTTGTGTGATTACAAAGTTATCGTATTAACAATGGATGAGCATCATATTACCCGTCGAATTCAAAATCTCTTAAAAGATGAGAATAACAGCCTAAAGGTAGATGATGCTGCGAAAATTATTGGTTGTTGGAAAGCACTTAGTAAGCACCAAATGAAGGAGGGTGTTGAGCTTGATCCATTACCTATGAAACGAGCGGTTGCATTCTGCCAAGTCATAGAGCCTTCAACGGGCAAAACAAAGCATAAGGTGAGTTCAAAGCAAATTGCTGATATGTTCCAAGCGGTTGTGGATGCCTATCAAGAAAAAGAAAATGATGCTGATGATCTTGTTTGTGAGGTGCAGCATGTTGATGGCAGTATGAATGCAACCACCAAAGAAGAAAAAATCAATTGGCTAAAACAAGAGCCAGAAGAAAATAGCTGTAAAATTCTGTCTAATGTTCGCTGTTTATCTGAAGGTGTTGATGTTCCAGCCCTTGATGCCGTCCTATTTTTAACTCCTCGTAATTCACAAGTTGATGTTGTTCAATCTGTTGGCCGAGTAATGCGTAATGCGCCTAATAAAACTCGTGGTTACGTTATTCTTCCTGTTGTTGTTCCAACTGGTATGAATGCAACTGAAGCATTGAATGACAACCAAACTTACCGTGTCGTATGGGAAGTTTTGCAAGCTCTGCGTTCTCACGATGATCGCTTTGATGCCATGATCAACAAGCTGGATCTAACGAACAACGATAATAAGAAAATGGAAGTAATTGCTGTTACTGATGCAACAGTAAGAGCACAGAAAGCAAGCAAGACACGTAAAAGGAATGAACTTGCTAATAAAGCTAAAGCAGGTTCTAGCATTGGTACAAATCAAGGTACTTCAGCTCAAAATCAAGTTGATATGAATTTTGAATTTGAAACAGGTGAGTTGGAAAGAGCTTTAGTTGCCAAAGTGGTGGAAAAGTGCGGTAACCGAAACCACTGGGAGGAATGGGCAAATGATATCTCTAAAATTGCTCGTACCCATATTAATCGTATAACAACAATCGTTACTTCACCTGAAAATAAAGCCGAGAAGAAGGCTTTCCAAGAATTTGTCACAGAGTTACGTGATGATCTGAATGATGCTATTACCGAAGCTGAAGTCATAGAAATGCTGGCTCAGCATCTTATTACTCAACCTGTATTTGAAGCACTATTTGAAGGTTATAGTTTCGGCCGTGACAACTGTGTTTCCCAAGCAATGGATAAGATCCTAAATCTTTTACAAGAGCATCATATTCAAAAAGAAAGTGACAGCCTTGAGAAATTCTACGCTAGTGTGAAATTTAGAGCAGAAGGTATTGATAATGCGGCAGGTAAACAAAAAATCATTCTAGAACTGTACGATAAATTCTTTAGAAATGCTTTTCCTAGAATGACTGAGCGTTTAGGTATTGTATATACACCAGTTGAGGTAGTGGATTTCATCATTCATAGTATTGAGCATGTGTTACAAACTCAGTTTAACCAAAGTTTGGGCAGTAAAGGTGTTCATATTCTTGACCCATTTACAGGCACAGGTACTTTCGTTACTCGCTTGCTTCAAAGTGGCATTATCAAACCTGAAGACTTACCTCATAAGTATGAAAATGAAATTCATGCCAATGAACTTGTATTACTCGCTTATTATATTGCTGCTATTAACATAGAGGCTGTATACCATGGTGTTGCTGGTGGAGATTACAAGCCTTTCAAAGGAATTTGTTTAACGGATACTTTCCAGTTACACGAGCAAGATGACCAAATACAAAATGCATTAGCGGAAAATAGCCGCCGTCGCATTCATCAGCGTAACCTGAAAGAAATCCGTGTGATTATGGGGAATCCACCATATTCATCAGGGCAAGATAGTGCTAATGATAATAACCAAAACTTAAAGTATCCTAAGTTAGATCAACGTTTGGCCGAAACTTATGTAGCGCAAAGTGAATCAACGCTAAAAAATGCTCTTTATGATAGCTATATTCGAGCAATTCGTTGGGCATCCGATCGTATTGGTGATGCTGGCGTTGTTGGTTTTGTAACTAATGCTGGTTTTATTGACTCAAATAGTGCTGCTGGTATTCGTAAATGCTTAGCGGATGAATTTTCAAATATTTGGATCTTCCATCTGAGAGGTAATCAAAGAACACAAGGTGAGCAATCAAGAAAAGAAGGAGGGAAAATATTTGGTAGTGGCAGTCGGGCTCCTATAGCTATATCTGTTTTAGTCAAAAATCCAGATGCTCTCGAACATGGGAAAATCTACTACCATGATATCGGTGACTATTTGAACCGAGAGCAAAAGCTAGAAAAAATTGCAAACTTTACCAGTTTAAAAGGGATCACTGATACAGATTCTTGGGTAGAAATTGTTCCTGATACTCATGGTGACTGGGTCAATCAGCGAGATGATAGTTTTTCTAATTTCATTTCAATTACCAGTAAGGCTAATGTGCCTAAAATTTACGATCGTTATAGTTTAGGAATTGTCAGTAGCCGTGATTCATGGTGCTGGAATAGTAGCAAAAAATCTGTTCAATATAATATGAATAAAATGATTTCTAATTATAATCGTGAGGTTTTAAAAGTTCAGTCAAAATATTCAAACAGAACACCACAAGAAATTGCAAAACTATCTATAAATGAAATTAATATAAATCCTATAGATATCAGTTGGTCAAGGAGCTTAAAAAACAACCTAGCTAAGGGAACTCGATTCTTGTTTAACGAAAGTAAATGTAATATTGGTCTTTATCGACCATTTACAAAAAATTGGGTTTATTTCGATAAGGATTTTATAGAGTCTTCTTCTCAAGTATCGAAACTATTGCCGAAGAAAGGCATTCATAATCTAATAATCCATACATCTGGCATTGGATCAAAAGACTTTTCAACTATAATAACGAATCATATTCCTTGCTATGACAGTATAGGCAAATCTCAATGTTTTCCTCTTTACTTTTATGATGAAACTGGAACAAAACAAACAGATGGCATTAATGATGAATCATTAGCTCACTTTCAAAAAAACTACCCTGAGCTAAGTATTAGTAAGGAAGATATTTTCTACTATATCTATGGTTTGCTTCATAGTGAGGATTATCGCTCTAAGTATGCTGATAACTTATCAAAAGAATTACCACGAATCCCTCGTGTAAAAGAAGCAAGTGATTTTACTGCTTTCAGCCAAGCCGGTAGAAAGTTGTCGGATTTGCATATCAACTATGAAACGGTTGAATGTTACAAAGTAGAACTGGATAGTCAAGCGACAGAAGATACTCATTACTATGTTGAAAAAATGAAGCATCCTAAGAAAAGAGTAGATGGTAAAAGTGTTGATGATAAATCATCTATCATTTACAACCACAGAATTACCATTAACAACATACCGGAAGATGCTTATCGTTATGTCGTGAATGGTAAATCAGCTATTGCATGGGTAATGGAGCGCCAATGCGTTAAGACAGATAAAGCGAGTGGTATTGTTAATGATGCTAATCTTTGGGCAACTGAGACAATGAATAATCCGAAATACCCACTTGAGCTGGTTCTTCGTGTTATCACTGTCAGCTTAGAGACTATGAAGATTGTTGATACATTACCTAAGCTAGATTTCAATATACTTTCATGATTTAACTCATCCTTAAATCTCAAGCAGCGAGAGTGTTATCGCTGCTTGAATTGTTTCTATCGGGGCTAAATACCACCAAATCAATTTTGTTCTTGGCTGGTGGCTTTTGTTGTTATCAGATAGATCTAAATCCTAAGGTAGATGTTATTCAAGATGTTTATGTCTTTGTGTCCAGTGATTTTTGATACTTCAACAATACTCATACCAGATTCGAAAAGGCGACAAGCTCCTTCCGCTCTTAAATCGTGATAGCGTAAATCAAGGATCTTTAGTTTTTTACACGTCCTTTGCCAAGCTGCACTTATCGACTGAGGGTTGTAGGGGAAAATTCTTCCTTCGTTATCAAGTTTGGGCTGTTTTAAGATTATTTTTAAAGAATCTCCAAGCAATGGAATGGTGCAATGGTTTCCAATCTTATGGCGTGGATCTTTCCTATCTCTAATGATTATCTTTTTGTTTTTAATATCGAGATCTTCCCATCGTATTCGTGTCACCTCTCCAAGCCTCATGCAAGTAGCGATAGAAAAATGGAAAATATCAACCAATGGGATTCCTGCTGCATGGTGATTTTGTCGATCAAATAGTACAGCTTCAATATCTCTTAGTTCTTGCGGTGTAGGTCGAC
>NZ_VHKO01000090.1 GCF_015223435.1 Vibrio hibernica | reverse complement strand
TGGTCACATAACTTTAGTGTCAAGGCCTCGCGGGTGAATAGTTACCAAGTGCCTAACAGACTCAACCTTTATACAATTTCGGGTTAAATACATCGCGCAACCAGTCACCAAGCAAATTAATCACCAGCACGATGGTCACCAATACAAGCCCTGGGAAAGCGGTGATCCACCAAGATCCCGAGAAGATATAGTTAAAACCAATGCTGATTAATGAACCAAGAGACGGCTGATCAACCGGTAAACCTAATCCAAGAAAAGACAACGCCGCTTCCGACATAATCGCATTGGCAATTTGCACCGTTGAAATAACCAAGATCGGTGATAAGCAGTTCGGGAGAATATGACGGAACATAATACGAGGTGAACGAAAGCCCATTACACGCGCCGCTTCCACATATTCTTTTTCCTTCTCAGCGAGCACTGAAGCGCGAATAGTACGCGCATATTGTGGCCACTCAGCAATACCGATAATCACAATCAGCATTAGAACTGCATACTCACCGTAAAATTCACCACCAAAGCTAGCCTTAAAAATAGCAGAGACGATGATCGCGACCATCATGGTAGAAAATGATAATTGCACATCAGCAAAGCGCATTAAGAAGCTATCAATACGGCCACCAAAATAACCCGCAGATAAACCAATAATAATGCCAAGGAATAACTGTAATGCGACCGCGCAAAATCCGATCATCAGTGATAATCGAGAACCATATAAAATAGTTGAAAAAATATCGCGACCTTGGTCATCCGTACCCAACCAAAACGCCGCATCTCCCCCCTCCATCCAAGACGGAGGCAGTTCTGAATTCATGATATCAATCGAAGTCAAATCATATGGATTGGTCGGAGCGATCAACGGTGACAATAATGCAGCAAGAAAAAATGTCAGGAAGACAGCAAAGCTGAACATCGCTACTTTGTCGCGTTTAAAGTAATACAAAAAATCCGATTGAGTAAAACGCTGCCAACGACTTGGAGCGACATACGGTGTAGTGTCATTAGTTGTTGCCATGATTACGCTCCTTTTCCAGTAATGTTAACGGTTGGGTTAACCAAACCGTACAGCAAATCAACGATGGTATTGGTCACAACAAAGATTAAGCCAACGAAAATAACATAAGCGGTAATCAATGGCGTATCAACACGGTTAATCGCTTCAAGGAACAAAAAGCCAGTGCCTGGCCATTGGAAGACCGTTTCAGTCAAAATGGTGTACGCCACCATAGTACCAATTTGAACACCACCAACCGTTAACACAGGTAACATGGTATTTTTGAGTGCATGTTGATAATAAATTTTATTAAGCGACAAACCTTTCGCTTTACAAAATTTCACGTACTCCGAGCTTAATACTTCCAACATTTCAGAGCGCACTAGGCGAATAAATAACGGCAACATAATCGAGGCTAACGAAATACAAGGCAAGGCTAAATGCGCTAGGCCATCAAGCGTAAATAAACCTGAATGCCAACCAGTACCAAGCACATTAACGGTTTCACCTCGGCCATAAGAAGGTAGCCAGCCAAGTTCAATTGAGAAAACATACATCAATAAAATAGCAGTTAAGAACACCGGAATTGAGATGCCAATACTACTAAAAGCCATGATCAATTTAGTAAAAAAGCTTTTGGGATTAATGGCCGAATATACCCCAAGCGGGATAGATAAAAAGACAATAATTAAAGCCGCGCCAAATACTAGTTCTAATGTCGCAATAAGCTTTTCAAGAATAATATCGACTGCGGGTTTCTTAAAGAAATACGAAGTTCCTAGATCGCCCTGCACGGCATTAACAACAAAACGATGATACTTCACTACAAATGGGTCGTTTAATCCCATTTCTTCACGCATATGATCACGCTCAGCTTGAGAGACAGACTGCCCCACCAACTCACGTAACGGGTCACCTAGGTTATCCTGTATGGAAAACGCAACCAAACTGATCACAAACATCACTATCAGTGCCTGAAACAGGCGCTTGACCAGAAACGTAAACATTTCTTGCCCCTTAAAATTCCATATAAATACTGAACATAACTATTTATGCCAGCTTATCCAATTTGGCCGTATCACCTTTCAATTATCGAAAAGGATACGGCCAATGTTTATGCCTTTAACCTTTAAAGGCACTGTCGCAACAAATCACTCTGTTACTTTTATTTAACCACTAAGTCGCCAAAGTATGGGAAGTTCATACCATTTACGATAGGAGCAATATCTACATTCGATTTCGCGCCCCATGCTAGGTTTTCCCAATGTAGAGGAACAAACGCAGCATCATCGTATAAAATCTTCTCAACTTTTTGTAATTCTTGCGCGCGAACTTTTGTATCGGTTTCTACGTTCGCTTTTGCGATCAGGTTATCCACTTCTGGATTTGAGTAATGACCACAGTTATACGCACCTTTACCCGTTTTTTCATCACGAGTCATAGTTAAGAATTCAGTTAGGTTAGCTGAATCTTCGGTATCAGAGTGCCAACCGACCATCAACAAATCGGCTGAACATTTATCAAATTCAGGCCAGTATTGTGCTTTTGGCATGGTTTTTAGATCAACTTTGATTCCAATTTTAGACAGCATCGCCGCCGACGCTTGGGCAATTTTGGCATCGTTCACGTAACGGTTATTCGGCGCGATCATGCTTAAACTAAGACCTTTCTCATAACCGGCTTCTTTCATTAGTTCTTTTGCTTTCGCAAGATCATAACGAGGTTTCAGATCAGGATTGTAGCCTGCGTAACCTTCTGGACTTTGTTGACCAGCAGCCGTCGCAAAACCTTTCATAATACGCTTAGCAATACCTTCATTATTAATCGCATACACGATCGCTTCACGAACTCGTTTATCTTTTAATGCAGGGTTGCTGTCTTGGTTCATTTGGATGCTGATAATACGTGTACCAGGCAATGTCACTAGCGTAGTACCTTTGGTCTCTTTTACACGCTCTTGATCATTAGGTGCAACTGGAGCAATCATATCGACACCACCAGAAAGAAGCGCCGCAACACGTGTGGCATTTTCTTTAATTGGTTTCAGCGTTAAATGCTCAACATTGCCTTTTGATGCTTTATCCCAGTAATCTTTAAAGCGTTCAAACTCAACTTTTACACCTTGTTCGCGAGAAGTAACGATAAACGGTCCAGTACCAGAAACATGGGTTGAAGCAAATGAATTACCGTGTTTAACGATGTCGCCTTTATCTTTACCGTTTTCATCTTTACCCGAGTAGAACTTACTGTCCATTGGGAAAATGTAGGTCGCTGTTTGTAATACTAGCGGGAAACCTTTTTCAGTTTTAACATCAATGGTGTAATCATCAACTTTAACGATATCGGTAAACGGTATGAAAATACCTTTGAAATCTGTTGAGTTTTGTAAGCGGTGGAAAGTCCATACAACGTCATCCGCCGTCATGGTATTACCAGAATGGAATTTCACACCTTCACGTAAATGAAAACGCATCGTTTCATCATCGATACGCTCCCACTTCTCAGCTAAGCGTGGTTCAAATTCAAATTTTTGGGTATAACGAACCAGCGGATCGAACACCATGTGAGAAAGTTGAAGTGTACCGCCAGATAATTGCTCTTGTGGGTCAAGCGATACTGGATCAGCATCATAAGCAACCGTAATATCAGCAGCAAGGGCATTAAAGCTTAGGCCAGCAGCCATCAACGCGATAGCCAGTTTGGTCTTCATCATTTTCATTGCATAACTCCTTCATGCGGGATTAATGTCCCTATCTATTGTTATATTGCTTATTCATTAACTTAACTATAATAAGCCGTTGTATTTGCATCTGTGACTTTGTGTATTTCTTCTAAATCAGGTAATCATTACACTATTTTTGCGTCTTCTCTAAGACCGGTAAATTCAGGCATTAAAGAAATCAGCTGTTTACTATAAGCATGCTGGGGATTGTTAAATAATTGTTCCGTCGGAGACACTTCCAGTAACTCTCCCATTTTCATCACACCAATACGGTCGCACATCTGACGAATAACTGGTAAATCGTGACTGATAAACAACATGGTAAGGTTTAATTCATCTTGCAGATCTTTTAATAGATTCAAGATCTGTGCCTGAACCGACACATCGAGCGCTGAAGTAGGTTCATCACAAATTAATAGGCGTGGACGAGTCGCTAATGCACGCGCAATAGAGATACGCTGGCGTTGGCCACCTGAGAATTCATGTGGATACTTAACGCCAGCCATTCGCCCTAAACCAACGTGATCTAAAAGGTCATGTACGATCTGACGAGTTTCGGCTTCATTGCGAGTTAATTTATGAAAACGAATCGGTTCGGCAATAATATCGAACACCTTCATACGAGGATTCATTGACGTATAAGGGTTTTGGAATACCATTTGCATCTGGCGTCTAAACGGACGGCGTTCACGTTCAGATTTAATCGCGGTTAAATCAATGCCTTCAAAAGTGACTTTGCCTTCATTTGGTGCATACAACCCGGCAATAACACGCGCAATGGTTGATTTCCCTGAACCAGACTCACCCACTAAACCAAAGGTTTCACCTTCATTGACTTGAAAACTAACATTATTTGATGCTTGTACATATTCACGACGAGATTCAAAAAAAGAATGCTTGGTGGTAAAGCGAAGGCTGACATTCTCTACGTTCAATAATGGGCCAGTATAATCACGCTGATCTTGGCTTTGACCAAGCCAATGATTTTTCACATCCAATGGCTGAAGCTCATGCGCTTCTTCGATATAACTAACCAACGGAAACCGATCGAATTTTTTATCTGAACGTGGTACTGCAGAAATTAAGCTGTGAGTATATGGATGTTCAGGCGTACCTAAAACTTTCGCCGTTTCGCCAAATTCAACTAAATCCCCGCGATACATAACGGCAATTTTGTCCGTCACATTCGACACCACACCCATATCGTGAGTAACTAACATGCAACCGACATTATTTTTAATACATAATTCACGAATAAGCGTCAAGATTTGATCTTGAATCGAGACATCGAGCGCCGTCGTTGGTTCGTCAGCAATAATTAAATCCGGCTCGCCCGCCAAAGCTATCGCGATAACGACACGCTGACGCATGCCACCAGAAAACTGATGAGGATATTGCTTAAGGCGATTCTCAGGCTGAGGAATTCCCACCTGATTCATTAAAGACAATGCGCGGGTATAAGCTTCTTTATCTGACACCTTCATATTGGCATGAATAGTCTCAGTAAGTTGATGCTCAACCGTAAAAAGCGGGTTTAACGAGGTCATCGGATCTTGGAAAATAAAACCAATTTTAGAACCACGAACTTTCTTCATTTGCTCAGGTGTGAGACCCGAGATTTTCTCACCATCAAGAAAAACTTCACCACCTGCGATCACGCCTGGAGGGCTAAGTAAATCAATAACCGCATTCCCTACGGTGGACTTTCCTGCGCCAGATTCACCGACAACGCCGACGATTTCACCGCGTTCAATACTAAATGACAATGATTTAACCGCCGCGTGTACACCATGTCGCGACGGATATTCAATCCGAAGATCTTTAACTTCTAAAAGTGGCATTACCAGACCTCTACTGCTGTGACAGCTTTCTGCCCTGTCTGTAAAAAACGATTCCATTCGATGCAATTCACCCATTCAATATGAGTTGCTGCAACTTCTTGCGCTTCAATTTGGCAAACAATTCATGAAAAAGCAATAAACACAGCATAAAAGTTGGCTTTAGAACACTAAACAGGCACATTTGATTCACATTCATCCAACAACCAGGCTCCTAAGCCAAGTTTACGACTAGATAGTAGAATCTTTATTACGGACAAATTTTTACATTAATCAAAAATAACAAAGAGCCTAAAG
>NZ_VHKO01000009.1 GCF_015223435.1 Vibrio hibernica | reverse complement strand
CAGCGGTTAGTAATGCTGTTGCTCGATTAAAAGTTATGTTTAATGACGAATTATTTATGCGTCATGGACGTGGGATCCAACCCACTCAACGTGCTCGCCAATTGTTTGGTTCACTACGTCAAGCTCTGCAATTAGTTCGCAATGAATTACCAAATTCAATTTTTCTACCTGACACCTCAGATCGCATATTTAAGCTGGCAGTATGCAGCCCATCGGATATCCGCTTTGCACCTCGAATAATGAGTGGCATTGCAGGAAAAGAACCAAGTATTCAGCTTCACCTTGATGCTGAGTGTGATAGTAATTTAGCCGAAAAATTACGTTATCAGGAAGTTGATTTTGTGATTGATTATGCACGTTTTGATGCACCTGGATATTCAAGTACTGAAATTTTTAGCGATGAACTAGTGGTCGTTGTTTCTGCAAGCCATCCACGCATTGGTTTAGAGATAACAGAGCAAGAGTTTCTAGCGGAAAAGCATGCAACACTATCGAAATTAAATGGTATCAGCAGTTTTTCTGAGCGAGTATATGGAATCGAAAGTGGATGCCAAGCTTCTTATCAAGGGACAGGATTAGCCAACGTTCTTTATGTTGTGAGTCAATCTGAATTAGTGACGGTTGTACCTCGTTGGTTAATGGATATTATGCCAAACCGAGCAAACTATAAGGTATTGGCTTACCCATTTGAAAATAATAAAGCAGCAGGCTATTTAAGCTGGCACGAATCAAGTGAAAAAGATAAAGGCCATATTTGGATGCGTGATCAGTTGATGCTTATTTGTGGTGAAACTTTAGCTGAAAATATGTAATAGATTTAACGGACTATTATTTGAAATGATAAAGCGCAGAATCTTCGGATCTGCGCTTTTTTGTATTTTAATCTGGGGCTAGGATTAGTGAAGTGTGATCTATGTAAAAAAATGGTTAATATTTTATGTTTGTTTTTCAGTGTGAAGTGAGTGATTAGGGATTGTTTTCGTTTAATTTCTAGATAATTATTCTTACAAGTAACAAAACGACCGCCAAAGTGAATTGTGGCTACATTTTACCCCATAGACGAAGTAGGGGTATGAAGGTAAAGTAACTGAGTTGGCGCTTTATCGCTCAGCAATGCACCTCCTTAGTCGATTATGATCGATTTAAGGGGTACATAGAAAAGATGGTATTCATTTCGTTCCCCTCGTTGGTACAAGTTGTAGGATGATACGCATCTTCATTTAGGCTAAAAATAAGCCCTAACTATGTAAGATTTACCGAATGAGCGAGCGAGGCAACCTCATTAGGTGAGTTAAAATGGAGGCAACATGGAAATGTTATCCGGTGCGGACATGGTTGTTCGTTCTTTGATTGATGAAGGTGTTGAACACATCTTTGGTTACCCTGGCGGTTCAGTTCTTGATATCTACGATGCATTGCATGAGAAAAGTGATATTGAGCATGTATTAGTTCGTCATGAACAAGCCGCGACGCACATGGCTGATGGCTATGCTCGCGCAACAGGGAAGGTGGGTGTCGTTCTTGTGACCTCTGGACCTGGTGCAACCAATACCATTACAGGTATCGCGACCGCTTATATGGATTCGGCACCAATGGTGGTGATATCTGGGCAAGTGCCGAGTAATTTAATTGGTTATGATGCCTTTCAAGAATGCGATATGGTTGGGATCTCTCGCCCAGTTGTAAAACACAGCTTTTTAGTCCAAAAGGCTGAAGACATTCCTAACGTAATCAAAAAAGCATTTTATCTTGCATCTACGGGGCGTCCTGGCCCTGTCGTGGTTGATTTACCTAAAAACGTATTAAATCCTCTTGAAAAATTCCCTTATCACTATCCTGATGATGTACAAATGCGATCTTATAATCCGACAACATCGGGTCATAAAGGGCAGATTAAAAAAGGCTTGAAAGCATTACTTGAAGCCAAGAAACCCGTTTTATATGTTGGTGGCGGTGCAATCATTGCGGAAGCGAGTCAGCAGCTTATTAAATTAGCGGAAGCGTTAAACTTACCTGTTGTGAGTACGTTGATGGGACTTGGTGCATTTCCTGCCACGCATAAGAACTCGTTAGGTATGCTCGGAATGCATGGTACCTATGAAGCTAATATGGCAATGCATAATGCAGATTTAATTTTTGGTGTTGGCGTTCGTTTTGATGATCGAACCACTAATAATGTTGAGAAATATTGCCCGAATGCCAAGATCATGCATATCGATATTGATCCATCTTCGATCTCCAAAACCATCCATGCCGATTTGCCGATTGTAGGGTCTGCAGATGAAGTGCTCGATAGCATGTTAAAGCAGTTAGCCGAAAAAGAGACAAAACAAGATAGTGAAGCAATTGAAACTTGGTGGCTAGAGTTACAAGGTTGGAAGAATCGTAAATGCTTAGAGTTTGATCGCACAACCGATCGCATTAAACCTCAACAAGTTATCGAAACACTGTATAAGTTGACCAATGGTGATGCTTACGTTACTTCCGATGTTGGTCAGCACCAAATGTTTGCAGCGCTTTATTATCCATTTGATAAACCGCGTCGTTGGATTAATTCAGGCGGTTTGGGCACCATGGGATTTGGTTTACCAGCCGCTATGGGCGTTAAATTTGCAATGCCTCAAGAGGAAGTAGTCTGTGTGACTGGCGATGGCAGTATTCAAATGAATATCCAAGAGTTGTCAACTTGCTTGCAATACGATATTCCGGTGAAAATTGTTAACCTTAATAACCGATTTTTAGGCATGGTAAAACAGTGGCAAGATATTATTTATCAAGGTCGTCACTCGCATTCTTATATGGACTCCGTACCAGATTTTGCTGCGATTGCCGAAGCTTATGGGCATGTTGGTATTCGTATTGATAAACCTGAAGATCTTGAGGCTGGTTTGAAAAAAGCGCTGGATATGAAAGATCGGTTAGTCTTTATTGATATTAATGTTGATGAAACTGAGCATGTTTACCCAATGCAAGTTAAAGGGGAAAGTATGGATAAGATGTGGCTAAGCAAAACGGAGAGAACTTAATATGAGACATATCATTTCATTATTATTAGAAAACCAAGCCGGTTCTTTATCTCGTGTTGTTGGCTTATTCTCACAGCGTGGCTATAACATCGAATCTCTTACCGTTTCAGCTACCGACGATCCTACGTTATCTCGTTTAAACATAACGACCGCAAGTGATGCGCTTGTGCTAGAGCAAATTGAAAAGCACTTACATAAGCTTGTCGATGTATTAAAAGTTCAAGAAGTGACAGAGCAAGCGTATGTAGAACGAGAGTTGATGCTAGTAAAGGTCAAGGCTAGTGGTTTTGCTCGCGCGGAAGTTCATCGCTTATCCGAAGTATTTCGAGGCCAAATCGTTGATGTTACGGCTTCTTTATTCACCATTCAATTAGCGGGTGATAGTGAGAAACTCGATGCGTTTATTAAAGCGGTCTCAGAAATGACGGATGTAATTGAAGTTGCGCGTAGTGGCGTAGTGGGGATTGCCCGTGGTGAGAGATCATTAAGAGTGTAACTATTTTAATTATTGAAAAATAAAAAAGGAGACCATATTGGTCTCCTTTTTGTTTGTTCTCTGTCCCGTCCTAAATAAGGTCGGGGCGTTCTAAATTAAAGAACGTGTACAGAAGAAGTGTTAGTTGTGCCTGATGGTACTAAAGCACCAGAAACCATAACAGCAATGTCGCCTTTCTCGCCATAGCCAATTTCTAGCGCTAAAGCCATACCTTGAAGGTAGAAATCTTCAGTATCATTAATCGCATCAACAACGATTGGAGTCACACCTTTAGATAAGCAAAGTTGTGCCGCTGTTTTCGTATTCGTCGTTACGGCAATGATTTTTGCTGTCGGGAAGTATTTACGAATAGAACGAGCAGATTTACCCGCTTCTGTTGCCACAACGATAACTGGTGCGGCAAGTTTCTCAGCGGTTTCTACTGCTGATTTACATACAGCTTCAGTGATACGTAAACGTGGGCTGTCTAGGCGTGAGCTTAATTCAGCTTTCAATGCGCGATCAGTACGAGCACAGATTTGAGCCATGATAGTAACGGCTTCAACCGGGTATTTACCTTTTGCAGATTCACCAGAAAGCATTACAGCGTCGGTTCCATCCATGATTGCATTCGCTACATCGCCCGCTTCTGCGCGAGTTGGACGTGGGTTTTTGATCATAGAATCAAGCATTTGAGTTGCAGTGATAACCACTTTACGAGCGCGGTTACATTTCTCGATCATCATTTTCTGAGCGAAGATTACTTCTTCAACTGGAATCTCAACACCTAGATCGCCACGAGCAACCATGATGCCGTCAGAGGCTTCAAGAATTTCGTCAAAGTTATCAACGCCTTCTTGGTTCTCAATTTTAGAGATGATTTGGATATCTGCGCCACCGTTAGCGACTAAAAGCTCACGAATTTCTTTCACATCATCCGCTTTACGGATAAAAGATGCGGCAACAAAATCGACGCCTTGCTCACAACCAAATTTAAGATCAGCTTTATCTTTTTCTGCAAGAGCTGGAAGTTTTACTGAAACGCCAGGAAGGTTAACACCTTTGTTTTCACCTAGGTCACCGTTGTTAAGTACTTTACACTTAACTTCAGTTTCGGTAGTTGCAACCACAACCATCTCAATTAGGCCATCATCGACTAGGATTGTGTCACCAGCGGTAAGGTCTTGAGCAAAGCCAGGATAAGTAACTGCAACAGTATTAATGTTACCAACAACAGATGTATCAGTCGTAAACGTAAACTCTTGACCCGCAATTAGCGCAACATCGTCACCATTTTCTAGTTTGATGGTACGAATTTCAGGGCCTTTAGTATCAAGCAGAATAGCAAGTTGCTTACCAGTGTTCTTCATTACTTGGCGAAGATTATCAATACGAGCGCCATGTTCAGCAAAATCACCGTGTGAGAAGTTCAAACGCATTACGTTCATGCCTGCATTTGCAAGTTCAGTTAGTTTCTCAACAGATTCAGTTTTTGGGCCAATCGTACATACGATTTTGGTCTTTTTCATGTAGAAGTACTCTCCGGTAGTAATATCACAATTTCAAATTTTATGAGTTCGGATAAGGCATTCAATTACCTCAGTAAGATAATTCGATGTTTATCAAAACAGAAATGCTGTCATACAGTGTAGCGGGTATTTACTGGATCGCTTGCGTGATAGCGATCATCTTTTCACTATCGTTCGTTTGCAAGATTTAGATAAGCCTAAATACCTGTAATTAATTTTCTTAATTGAGGTAGGAATTTTACCAGTCTTTGTCGGTAAGATCACGAATCTTACTTGTCTTAGGACAACCTTTTGTCAGAAACCATTATTTTTATCCGTGAAATAAATAAGATTAATAAAAAGCCAGCGCAACTCTAGAGATCGTAACTTGAAGATGGGTACGGCGAGAAGATTAATTTTGGGGGTGTTATTTGTGTAATTTTATTACGTATAATTCTGTTTTATGAATTAGTAGTGAATAATTGATGGTTTAATAAACTGTTTTTTATTTCTTTATTTTTATTTTGTGATCTCGATCGTAATTTATTTTGGGATGCCATTGTTATTTATGTGATCTGTATCTTGTTTTTGTTGGTGCTCATTACCATTAACTTCATGATTGTAATTCATTTACGTTATTTTTGTGATTGGTGTCACTTTTATTTTTTGCCTTATGGTTATATTTAGTGATTTTTATCACATATTTGTGTTGGTGATGTACTTTGAAAATATTGTGTTAGATTTAAATAACTTCTTAATACAAATATTGGGTCTTTAAACCCAAACTTAGATACCACTGACGAGGTCATTTTATGATATCACCTGATGCTAAAATCAAGGTTCAGAACTTTGGTCGTTTTTTATCCAACATGGTTATGCCTAATATTGGCGCATTCATTGCTTGGGGTTTTATTACTGCTTTATTTATACCAACTGGCTGGGTTCCAAATGAAACTTTAGCGTCAATGGTTGGCCCAATGATCACTTACTTATTGCCATTGCTGATTGGCTATACGGGTGGTCGTATGATTGGTGGTGATCGTGGTGCTGTTGTGGGTGCGATTACAACAATGGGGGTTATTGTTGGTACTGATATCCCTATGTTCATGGGGGCAATGATCGTTGGTCCATTAGGTGGTCTTGCCATTAAGAAATTTGATGAAGCTGTCGATGGGAAAGTGAAGAGCGGGTTTGAGATGTTAGTGAATAACTTCTCAGCCGGTATTGTTGGTATGATTTGCGCCATCATCGCTTATATTGTTGTTGGTCCAGCGGTTAAAGTCTTAACATCTGGCCTTGCTTCAGGAGTTCAATTTCTTGTTGATGCGGGTTTACTGCCACTGACTTCAATTTTTGTAGAACCTGCAAAAATCCTATTCTTAAACAATGCGATTAATCATGGCATCTTTACGCCGCTCGGTGTACAGCAAGCTCAAGAAACAGGGCGTTCAATTTTCTTCTTAATTGAAGCAAATCCAGGGCCAGGTCTTGGTCTTCTATTGGCCTACATGGTGTTTGGTAAAGGTAATGCGAAGCAATCGGCTGCTGGTGCATCTATCATTCACTTCTTTGGTGGTATACACGAAATTTACTTCCCATATGTATTAATGAATCCGCGTCTTATTCTTGCTGTTATTGCTGGTGGTATGACAGGAGTATTCACTTTAACGCTATTTAATGCTGGCCTGATTTCTCCTGCCTCTCCAGGTTCTATATTTGCGGTTCTATTAATGACGCCGAAAGCCTCACTTATTGGTGTGGTTTTATCCGTAATTGCTTCAACCGCGGTCTCTTTCTTTGTCGCTTCTTTGCTAATGAAAACACAAAAGCAAACTGATGATGATGACTCATTAGAGATAGCGGCTGAAAAAATGAAAAGTATGAAAGCTTCTTCAAAAGGCGGATCTTCAGCCACCATCAATATGGCGGCAGTGAAAAATATCATTGTTGCTTGTGATGCTGGTATGGGCTCAAGTGCAATGGGCGCTAGCTTGTTGCGTAAAAAAGTACAGGCTGCTGGTTTAGATATTTCAGTGACTAACATGGCAATCAATAATTTACCTCAAGATGTCGATATCGTCATTACGCACAAAGATCTAACGGATCGAGCGAAAACTCATGCACAGAATGCACTGCATATTTCGTTAACGAATTTCTTAGAAGCCAGTGTGTATGACAATTTAGTCGCTGAATTACTTGCCGCTAATGATACGAATAAAAATGTGGTCAAGGCTGCTGACGTTACTCCATCAACATCGCCTTTTAAGCTAACGAAAGAAAGTATTTTTCTTGGAATGACAGAGACGAACCAAACCGACATTATTAAGTTTGTTGGTGAGCAACTGGTCAAGCAAGGAAATGTGTCTGAGGAATATATTCAAGGAATGCTCGATCGTGAAAAACAAGTTTCAACCTATCTAGGTGAGTCTATTGCGGTTCCACATGGCATTATAGATGCAAAAAAATATGTTAAGAATACCGGTATTGTTTTCTGTCAGTTTCCTGCTGGTGTTCAGTGGGGAGAAGATGAGGATTCAATTGCTAAATTGATCATAGGTATCGCAGCTAAAGGTGATGAACATATTCATGTAATTACCGCTATCACAAATGCATTAGATGATGAAGAAGCGATTGAAACACTGAAATCAACCACTAATCCGGAAGATGTTCTTCGTATTCTTAATAGTCAATAAAATATAAAAATTGACTGAAATTTGAAAGGCCTGTTACGCAGGCCTTGATAGATCTAAATGAATTGAACGTTAAGGTGAAAAATATGCAGGCTTTACATTTTGGTGCTGGGAATATCGGTCGTGGTTTTATTGGTAAATTGTTATCTGACGCTGGAATCAAGGTTATTTTTGCTGATGTGAATGAAGCGGTAGTTGAAGCGCTGGCTAAGCGAAATGAATACTCGGTGAAAGTCGTAGGTGAAAAGTGTGTTGTTGAAACGGTTAAAAACGTCACGGCTATTAATTCGACTAGTGATGAGGTGATTGACGTTATTGCTAACGTTGATTTAATTACCACCGCCGTAGGTCCAACCGTTCTTAATATTATTTCAAAAACCATTGCGCAGGGTATTGAGAAGAGGCTGAGTTTAGGTAATACCAAACCACTCAACATCATTGCCTGTGAGAATATGGTTCGCGGGACAACGCAACTCCGTAATGCTGTTTATTCTCATTTAAGCGAAGAGATTCAAGCCCAAGTTGACGTCTATGTTGGATTTGTTGATTCAGCGGTTGACCGTATTGTTCCACCTGCTGAAAAGGGTGAAACCGATATTCTAGCGGTGACAGTTGAAACCTTTAGCGAGTGGATTGTCGATCAAACTCAATTTAAAGGTGAGATACCCAATATCCCAGGAATGGAATGTACTGATAATTTGATGGCATTTGTTGAGCGTAAGTTATTTACCTTAAACACCGGACATTTAATTACTGCTTATTTAGGTGTGTTAGCTCATCATGAAACCATTATGGATTCGATTAATGATCCTGCGATTCGTACTGAAGTAAAAGCCGCCATGCAAGAAAGTGGTGAGGTTTTGATTAGACGATATGGGTTTGATAAAGAAGCACATGCCGCTTATATCGAAAAAATCCTAGGTCGCTTTGCTAACCCATATCTTCGTGATGAGGTTGATCGTGTTGGTCGCCAACCAATCCGCAAATTAAGCCCACAAGATCGTTTAATCAAACCACTTAATGGCACGCTAGAGTATGGTCTTCCCAATAAACATTTATTGAAAGGAATCGCGGCTGCTTTCCATTATGAAAATGCAGATGATCCTCAAGCGGTTGAGTTACAACAAATGTTTAAAGCGAAAGGATTTGATGAAACATTAGCGCACTATTCCCAATTGGATAGCGAAGCGGAAGTTGTTAGAATAGCGCACGAAATTTATTTAGAACTGAAGTAACTTACGATTAAGTTAAGGTGCAGCAGTTTTGTTGTATCTTGATTTTGGAAAAATATGTCAATTAATGTCCCACTAGAAAGTGATTTACTTGAAGCTCTAGCTGAGTCTAAAACTGCATCGGAATGTTTGATGGTGGCTTATGACGTCTTGGAAGATGGCATTGATTCATTATTAAAACGTATTTTTTATAAAGATGATTATGCCGTTAAATATGTTGTTGAACCGTTATTGACTAGCGATGGACCTCTTTCTGATATTTTAATAAGAGGTAAGCTGTTGTTAGGGCTTGGAGTAATAAGCAAAGATTTTTATGATGATGTTGATATTTTCGTTACGCTTAAAAGGTGGGTGAAAGTTCAAGATAATGAGGTGAGTTTTTTAGAGACTGATGTCATTTTTGAATTGAATAAAGTTCACGCGATCCAGAAAATCATGCCAATTTACTTTGACAATAGCGTCATGGAAGATCTTTCTGAGTCTATGCACGATATGTATATTGATAACTACACACAAAAAGTTATTTCAACTATCACATTAGCCGTTACCGATATGCTAACGGTGCTTGCCAAAAGTAATGCTTTAACTTCATAAATGTAATGTTTATATCCGTCTTATTTTCCATCTCGCTGGGTATACAACTACAAAAAAGTCGATCCCATTTGCATGGGATCGACTTTTTTAATGGCGTAAAATTATAGACCTTTAATATTTTCAGCTTCTAGTTCTGAAAAGTATTTTACGGTTTTTACTTTTAATTCTTGTTGTGCAGACTCATCAGCAATCAAGATCGCTTTACGATGCAATTGTAGAGTGGTAACCGTCCACATGTGATTAACCGCACCTTCAATTGCCATTTGTAATGCTTGTGCTTTATTGCGACCAAGCGACAAAATCAGTACTTCTTCTGCATCAAGCAAAGTTGCAACACCAATCGTTAATGCGTATTTAGGCACTAGGTTTAGATCATCGTTAAAGAAACGAGAATTCACGATGCGAGTTTCTTCTGTCAACGTTTTGATACGAGTACGAGAAGACAAAGAAGAACCTGGTTCATTAAAGGCAATATGCCCATCTACACCAACGCCACCCATGAATAAATTAATCTTACCGTATGAGCTGATTTTGTCTTCATAAGCTTGGCAATGCGCATCGATATCTTCTGCTTTACCATCAAGTAGGTTGATGTTTTCTTCTTGAACATCTACATGATTAAAGAAGTTGTTATACATAAATGAGCGATAAGATTCAGGATGGTTAGGATCGATACCTACATACTCATCCATATTAAAAGTCACAACATTTTTAAAGCTTACTTTGCCTTCTTTATAAGCTTCAATGAGATACTTGTAAGTTGTTAAAGGCGTGCCGCCAGTAGGAAGACCTAAAACAAATGGACGATCAGCGGTTGGATTGAAAGCATTGATACGACCAATGATATGACGAGCAGTCCATTTACCGACTTGTTCTGCGTTTACTAATGGAATAAATCTCATGTTTTTATCCTTTTCAAATATGTTGCATATGGATGTTTTTTTTTATTGTAAATTAAGTTGAATCCTTTTCATAGACAATTCCTTTGTAGTCTTGATCTGCCTCAACATTACCTAATATGCTTCATTTATCGCCACTCTTTTATTTTGATTTGAAACATTAAAGTTTCGAATTGATATTTTTGTTACTTTTTTATTGAAGGTAAAGCCATTTCAAGTACAATATATTTCGATTCGAAATCATTATCTTTCGATATTTTAGGTTTAATATAAAAATATGAGAAAAAGAAATACGCAATTACGACGTCATGAAATCGTTCATTTATTAGTAGAGAAGGGAGAAGTTAGTGTTGATGAATTAGCGCTGACGTTTGAAACTTCTGAGGTGACGATCCGTAAAGATCTTAGTGCATTAGAAACCAGTGGTCAGTTATTACGTCGCCACGGTGGGGCTATCTTATTACCTAAAGAAGTAACAGATAGCGTTGCAACAGAAGTCACGTCAAAACAAAAAGAAGCGTTAGCAAAAGCGGCATTAACCTTAATTCAAGATTATAACCGTATTGTGATTGATTACGGCACTACGACTGGTGCGCTGATCCCATTACTTGGAAGTAAGCGTGGGCTAGTGGTTATGACTAACTCACTGGCACTGGCTAATTCAATTAATGAATTAGAAAATGAACCAACTTTGATTATGACTGGCGGTACCTGGGATACCAATTCGGAATCATTTCAAGGCAAAGTTGCTGAGTCTGTATTGCGATCTTACGATTTTGATCAGCTATTTATTGGTGCCGATGGACTCGACTTAGAAAGAGGAACCACCACGTTTAATGAATTGATCGGCTTGAGTCAGGTGATGGCTGAAGTGTCTCGTGAAGTGATTGTGATGATCGAATCTGAAAAAATACACCGAAAAATGCCAAATCTAGAGTTGGGTTGGGAAGGAATTAATATTCTGGTCACCGACAGTCAGCTATCTGATCAAGATATGGCCATTATTGAATCTAAAGATGTCCGAGTAATACGGACACATTATTAACATATCTCGGCTTACATGGGGATCCAACCTCGATTAGCTTGGTGAAAAACTTATTATTTTAACTCTTCTCTTTACTGCCTTTGCTTGCTGCGGATAAAGAAATAAAAGGATACTTATTTATGTGTGGAATTGTTGGTGCTGTAGCACAACGTGATGTCATTGAAATTTTAGTAGAAGGCTTACGCCGTTTGGAATATCGCGGTTATGACTCTGCCGGTGTTGCGGTGGTTGATGCAGATTCAAATATGACTCGCGTGCGTCGTTTAGGCAAAGTGCAAGAGTTAGCCGACGCTGTTGAAGCCACTCAAGTGTTGGGCGGTACAGGCATTGCCCATACTCGCTGGGCAACTCATGGCGAACCTTCTGAAATTAATGCTCACCCGCATGTTTCGGCTGATATTTCTGTGGTGCATAACGGCATCATTGAGAATCATGAATCATTACGTGAAGTGTTACGTGAGCGTGGCTATGTGTTTGAATCTCAAACCGATACTGAAGTCATCGCCCATTTGGTTGAATGGGAGCGTCGAACTTCTAGCACTTTAGTTGAAGCGTTGCAAAAGGCGGTAAAACAATTAGATGGCGCTTACGGCACAGTGGTATTTGATCGCAAAGATCCAAGCCGGGTTGTGGTGGCGCGCTCTGGTAGCCCGATTGTCATTGGTTTAGGGGTTGGTGAGAACTTTATTGTCTCCGATCAATTAGCGTTATTAAGTGTGACTCGCCGATTCATGTATTTAGAAGAGGGTGATGTTGCAGAAGTGACACGCAGAGAAGTTACGGTATTCGATAAAAGTGGCGAGCTGATAACTCGTGATATTACCGAATCGAATGCAGAGCATGATGCGGGTGATAAAGGCCAATATCGTCACTTTATGCAAAAAGAAATCTTCGAGCAGCCAACGGCACTGATGAATACGATGGAAGCACGTTTAACCAAAGATACGGTTATCACCGAAAGTATTGGGATTAATGCGGCGGATATTTTAGCCAAAGTGGAGCACGTGCAAATTATCGCCTGTGGGACCTCTTATAATGCTGGCATGACAGCGCGTTATTGGTTTGAATCTTTGGCTGGTGTGAGTTGTGATGTTGAAATTGCCTCTGAATTTCGTTATCGCAAATTTGTGACTCGCCCAAATAGCTTGCTGATCACCTTATCTCAATCTGGTGAAACCGCTGATACTTTAGCCGCGCTTCGTTTAGCCAAAGAGAAAGGCTACATGGCGGCGATGACAATTTGTAACGTTGCAGGTTCTTCACTTGTTCGTGAGTCGGATTTTGCTTTCATGACTCACGCGGGTACTGAAATTGGCGTGGCTTCAACCAAGGCTTTTACCACTCAACTTGCTGGCTTGTTAATGTTAGTGACCGCGATGGGAAAACAGCAAAACCGTATTGATGCCGTAAAAGAAGCTGAAATCGTCGAAGCGCTTCATGCATTACCGGCTCAAATCGAAGCCGTATTGGCTTATGACAAAGAGATTGAAGCGCTAGCACCTGATTTTGCCGATAAGCACCATACTTTATTTTTAGGGCGTGGTGAGTTTTATCCTATTGCGATGGAAGCGTCATTAAAACTGAAAGAGATCTCTTATATTCATGCTGAAGCCTATGCGGCTGGTGAGCTTAAACATGGTCCATTAGCGCTAATTGATGCCGATATGCCGGTCGTGGTTGTGGCACCAAATAATGAACTGCTTGAGAAGCTTAAATCGAATGTTGAGGAAGTGCGAGCGCGTGGTGGTTTGTTATACGTATTTGCTGATGAAGCCGCTGGCTTTGAGGGTGATGACAGCATGAAGATCATTAACCTTCCGCATGTTAGTGAGATTACCGCGCCGATTTACTACACCATTCCGATGCAATTGTTGTCATATCATGTTGCTTTAATTAAAGGCACCGATGTGGATCAACCAAGGAACCTAGCCAAGGCTGTTACGGTGGAATAATTATTTAAAATAATGGCTTGGTATTTGTAGTCGGATAATAAAGTTTGATCAAAATATAACCTCTTGGTGTATGTTAAATGCATCAGGAGGTATTTTTATGCCAGACTCAAATAAGCCAGTTTATCCAGCCGATCTCAAGATTAGTATTTGGTCGAAGCTTAACTGATAACCTTTCACTAATAGCTGTTTTAAAGTGGAAAGTGTCTGCATAGTTAGGGTAAGGCATTAGGTGGGCAACGATTGTACGAAGCCCAGCCATCATTGTTTTCTGCTACACCGCCTTGGATGAGAGATCGCTTACAGCGGCCAACTCAATGTCGGGCTTCAGCTTAGCTAAGAAAGCATCCATTGTTTGCTCTTGCAGATCCACGACCTTGGCGCCACCACCAGCCACCATCGTGATATCGGTGATGCCGATCACATTCAAAATGAGGTGCAGATACTGTGTTGCAATATCACGATCTCGGATAGGCGATCCCTCGGTATAAATACCACCAGAAGCAAGGAGTACAGTCGCTTTTTTGCCTTTGACTAAGCCTTGGCCATCGAAACCGAGAGTTAGCCCCTTGCGAACAATATGATCAACCCAAGCTTTTAGTGCCGCTGGGATGTTGTAGTTGTAGACCGGAGTCGCGATGACGATGTGGTCAGCTGCCAGCAGCTCGGCGACTAGCTTGTCCGATAGACTCAATCGCTCTTTCATTTCCGGTGTGAGCTGTGGGGTTGGTGTAAAATAGGCTTGCAACCAGTCAGCGCTGACATACGGAAGCTCTGACTCTGAGAGATCGCGGACAATCACTTCGCCGCTTTTATGTGCAGTTTGCCATTGCTCGACAAAATAACGGGTCATCTGACGTGATATGGACGCGTTGCCACGTGGACTGGTTTCAATAACAAGAAGTTTAGTCATAAATAATATTCCTTTAGATATGGTCAGCCAAAGCGAAAGCCGGAAATCGGCTTGCTCAGCGCTTGACCGTTCGAAAAGCTCTTCAGCAAAACCACGAAGGTAGCCTTCTAATTCGCTCCAGCTCGCCCGCATTTTTCCTGGTTTAAGGAAGAAACAAGGTCCTCCGCCGTGATTTATAAAGAAAGTTGGATGCATGAAATCCATCCATGAGTGTGATTGTATTGGGCTAGTATATATATTGCAGAGCTTCACTTTAAGTGATTAAATAGTGATACTTTCTATCTCTAATTGTGATTGATGATGATCGGTAACCTTACCCTTGACCAATTACTGGTCCTCGTAACGATCTCGGATACCGGCAGCTTTTCAGCCGCCGGTCGAAAGCTAAGACGAGTGCAATCAGCGATCAGCCAAACCGTAGCCACGCTAGAAGCAATGCAGGGCGTCGTGCTCTTCGATCGGCACGGACATCGACCACAATTAACCGACAGCGGGCGTGTACTTGTCAATCAGGCTCGACAGGTACTCGCGAGCGCGGCGAGGTTCGAAGCGGTTGCAGCAAACACCCGAGGAGGGCTTGAACCTGAGCTTGTGCTCGCTATTGACCCCTTAGTTCCGACAACGCCACTTATAGAAAGCCTACGAGCGTTCAGCGAAAAGTTTCCAGATCTTCCCGTGAGTTTCTCGACTGAAGGCTTGGGAGGTTCGTTGCGGCGACTGCGCAGTGGGTCGGCCGTATTGGCTATTTGTTTGCTGTTACCTGCAGTACCTGAGGACATTGTCGCTTACCCTTTGCTGCGAATTGGTATGTACCCCGTGGTTGCACCTATACACCCTCTTGCTTCACTCACGGATCCGGCGACTCCGAGTGATCTTGAACCTCACGTGCAGCTTGTGCTATCCGATCCAATCGATCTCGACAGCCCGAACTACGGACTAGCGAGTGTGAGACTATGGCGCTTTGTTGACCTAGGACGCCGATTTGATTTTTTGCTAGCAGGTTTAGGCTGGTGTCGAATGCCTGAGCATCTCGTGATGGCTCATCTCAAAGCTGGGTCGCTAAAGTCAATTGAAATTCAAGACGATCCAACACCACGCGATGGATTAACCATCTATGCCGCTCACAAACGAGATCATTCGCTTGGCCCGGCTGGACGTTGGCTACTCGACGATCTCCAGCGGCGTCTTAGCTCGTAACCGCCGCATAAACAAAACTTGGCTGTCTTCATCATTTAGTTTAACCAGATAGATTATTTGGCCCGTTTGGCATATTTTGACAGAAAACGAATTGTTCTTTTCCACGTTTTTTGAGCTTAGATAATATGTTTTTCGTTATCAATTCCATAAGTGGATAAAACCAACCCTGTGTATTTTTAGTAACTATAAATGTCGATAACTCAACCCCAGTAAGTTGTTGAACACTTAACCCTACACGTCGTTTAACTAACAATGAGAGTCAACTACTCCAGACCAATCATTCCATCATTGTAGCTTTTCGAGTGTTAAACTTTTGTAAGTTACACATAGGGTTAACTGTTGTCCTAGCACGTATAATATGCTCAGATGAAAAAAGTGGCTTAAGAACTCTCCAATATTAGTGGTTCATTACAGTTCGGCCAGATTCGATAATTTAAGGGGGGAGTAAATCAATACAAGGCCATCAATGGATTTTAGAAAATCCACAGCATCGCGGTGTAAGTAAATTTGGCAGGTGCACTTTACTAGACGCTTGCTTTTATTTACCTAAGCACCCCATCTAGATTGTTGCAGAAAACTTCTTCGCTCTTTTAAAAACGGAAATGTATTACGGTTACCACTTTGACCGTGTTGAGTATCTTATGACCTGTATTGATGAATATATTGATTATTACAATAACGATCGGATTAAGGTTAAATTAAAAGGCCTGGCTCCAGTAGAATACCGAAATCAGGCCTTAGAAACCGCATTACAAAAATGTCTAACTTTAAGAGGGGCACTTCAAGTTTGGGCTGTTTTTATTTGAGTGCTTTACCTTACTGCAAGATCATTATTTCAAATGTTTATATTGATCAATTCACATCACTTTCATCTATGAGAGGGTTTGGCTCTTCTATTATTGCACCAGAATTATCCGTGACTTCTGTTGAACCATTCGCGATGTTATCTTGATTGTCTGGTGTTGCGCGGTTATTCCTCGGCTCGTTACTTGCTTTTGTGGTCGATGTATCTTCAGTATTAAAATTATTAGTTGTGCCGTGATTACTTATCTTTGTGTCTGATGGCGTGTAAGTAAAAGCTTTTACTACTTTCTTTACTCCAGCAACTTTTCCAGCAATATTGGCGGCAATTTCAGCTTCTTCAGGAGGCGCAGAACCAATTAAAAATACTTCGCTATTTTCGGTTACGACCTTGATGGTGTAATTGTCGAGTTTATCTTCCGATAAAATGGCACTTTTTACCTTGGTGGTTAGCCATACATCTTTACTGATTTGATCGAAGCTGATTAGAGGCCTAACGCGAATTTGATTGTAGATTTTCTTCACGCCAGGCAGGGTTTGTACATAGCTTTCAACGTTTTGTTTGGTTTCCTCATTCGCCGCTTGACCAATTAAGATCACCGCTTTGTTATTCACTTCTGATGTAACTCGAATTTTTCCTGAAAATTGTGGGGAGTGATTTAGAGCATCGACATTCGAATTAATGCTTTTTTCTTGCCATTGTCGTTGATTTTCTTTATCGCTTTGAAATTGAGCACAACCATTTAAGACAAATAGAAATGTGATCAGAATGAGAATGTTTTTTTTCACTAAGATTACCCCTCGTGAGATGGAAAAATCACTTGGTCAATTAAATCGCACAAGCAATGTAAAGTGAGCATATGAACTTCATGGATACGAGCAGTTCGGTGAGACGGTATCCGAATTTCTACGTCCGATTCACCGAGTAACCCCGCCATTTCACCACCATCTTTTCCAGTGAATGCAATAATGGTCATATCTCGCGTAACCGCCGCTTCGACCGCTTTTATGACATTGCTGCTATTGCCGCTGGTTGAAATAGCGATCAGAACATCACCAGGTTGACCAAACGCACGCACCTGCTTAGAAAATATCTCATTATAATGATAATCATTGGCGATGGCGGTTTGTGAAATATTGTCGGCAGTGAGTGCCATTGCCGGCAAACTTGGACGCTCAGTTTCAAAACGATTGAGCAAACAGGAGACAAACTGTTGAGCATTAGCGGCTGATCCACCATTACCACAACAAAGGATTTTGTTGCCATTAAGTAGGCTACTCACCATGGCTTGTGCTGCATGTATTATGGCATCAGGGAGCGATTCTGCTGCTGCTATTTGAATTTGAATGCTTTCTTTAAAGCTGTCGCTAATGCTATCTAGCATCATTTATCCTTGGGTAATGGCGTTTTTTATCCAGTTAATGTCTTGACCTTGCTGATGAATAGCGATGACATCAAAACGAAATTGGGTCGTTTCTGCTGATAATCTTTGTTGCTGTAACCAGATCATAGCGGTTTTTATTAGCTTTTGACTCTTTGTATAAGTGACCATTTCAGCGGCGTGGCCATAATGACTATGCTTGCGATATTTCACTTCAACGAAGACGAAAGTGTGACCGTCTTTCATTATTAGGTCAATCTCGCCGAGTCGAGTATTAAAATTGGCGGCAATAAAACGATAACCTTGGCGGGTTAAGTAATCCCGAGCCAAGGTTTCGTAATGTGAGCCGACTTCTCGTGTGTTATTGGTTGTTTTCGTTTGACTGAAAAGTTTCATGTTCAGCCCAGCTTAACTCACGTTGTAGCACACAGTTATTATCAATGCTTAATTTTCCTGTTTTACCTTCTAAGTGATAACCCGAAACGACTTTCATGGTTGGGAGTGCATGGATTAAATTATAAGAATCCATTCCTAAAGCATGAAGACGTTTTTCGGTGTTACTGCTGTTTGGCCACAGCTGTTCATATTCTTTGGCTGAACCATCATTAGGATTGACCAACATTGGAATATCACTATAAACAATGCCGGAAACATCTTGATATTGACGAGCTTTTCCATTGTTACTTAATGAATTTGAAAATAGCTTTGGTGGTTTCGCTTCCGGGTTGATTGCAACTTCGATAAATGGTTTGATCAGCGTGAGTTGAGAGCGCGAAGCGGCAATGTAAACCGAGTCAATGTCGCGGCGGCTACGAGCTTCGGTTTCAAGATCCATATAAGCAATTTGCTTGATCTGATTAATACGAACTTGGCTGTCGGTTAACCCAAAGGCTTTATTCACGTTGGCTTGTAATTCAGCACGATCACCAAAGGATTGAGAGGCGGTTGGTGTATTACTGTATTTTGCCCAAGCGGTATTAAAGGCATCGGTAATACGCTCACCTAATGTGCCTTTTGGCGCTAATACTAATGGGTATTTAAAGCCATTTTTAAAAAGGTGTTTGGCTGCCTGAGCCGCTTCTTGTTCTGGAGATAAAGTGAGGTAGCAGACTTGTAGACCTTCCTCAACTTGCTCGGGGAAATTAAGCGCGAGCATTGGAAGTTTGTCATTATTAATATCTTGCAGTTTATCTACATTGTCTTTGATTAACGGGCCAACGATAAAATCAATATGATCGGCTTGCATGTGTTGGTAAATGTCAGCCATATCTTTTATTGATGTATCGTATACCGTCATTTTAAATTCAGGATCGCGTTTTTGATCATTGGTCATCGCATGAAGGAAACCATCACGGATCAGTTTCGCAGGTTTCTCATATTTGCCACCTAACGGCAGTAATAATGCGACGTTTTTAGGGATAACAATACTGAGATCTAAAATTGCTTGTACATCTGCAGGCGTGTCTAACACTATCGCTTGAGTTGGGTTTTCATCAAACCACTGTTGTAGTTTTTCTTGTAATTTTGTTGGCGAATTCATTTGTGTTTTCATTGCAATGGCAACGAATAACCAGCCCTGAAGTTCAGCTTCATTATTGTTCAGCTTTAATTTTACAATCTCTTCATTTGAATACTGATTTAAGTTAAACCAGATCCGTTGATTGATCAGTGACATTTCTGCTGGGATTTGATCCGCAATCGGTTGGGCATTTTTCAATGCAATTAATTCACGGTCGGCATTAAAGAAGGCATTCATTGATTCAAACCATTGCGCTCGTAATTGGTGATAACGAACCCATTGGCTAGTGGCAAGTTGCCATTGTGGTTTGAAATTTAAGTTTTTTAATGCAGCCTCTGGACTCTCAGTATTTGCTAATATTTGAGCGCGGGCGATTTGCCATTCGGCTTGCTGCATATCATTTAATGGTAATTTACCTAAACGAGTTACTAGCTGTTTGCCTTGGTCATAATTCTTTTCAACCACACTGGCTTTTAAGGCCATGATGATCAAATCAGTTTGATTGGCTACATTTTTAGCTCCAGCTTCAGTTAAGTAAGTTTTTGAACTTTCACTTGGCGTGGACGTAATGTCCGCTTTCCCATCATTTGGGTGAGAAGAACACGCCGCTAGAACGAACATCAATACAATTGAAGTCAATAAGCGTGGTACACTGAGGCTCTTGTGATTCATAATTTTCATGCGTTCTTATTCTTAGTCAGTGAGATAATCATGTGAAGATAGTCTCTATATTAATCGCTCAAGTGATGGTAAACAAATGATAGATAACAAAAGCGCTCTTTTAGAGCTTCCTGCCTTATACATTGTACCGACTCCAATTGGTAACCTTGGTGATATTACTCAGCGTTCATTAGAGGTGTTGCATCAAGTTGACCTGATTGCTGCTGAAGATACAAGGCACACTGGCCGATTGTTATCTCATTTTGGCATTACAACCAAAACTTATGCTTTACATGATCATAATGAACAGCAAAAAGCACAAGTTTTAGTTGAAAAGGTGCTTGCTGGCGAATCCATTGCATTAGTTTCGGATGCGGGGACGCCATTAATTAGCGATCCAGGGTATCATTTAGTCACCAAATGTCGTCAAGCTGGGGTTAAAGTTGTGCCTTTACCGGGAGCATGTGCGGTGATCACGGCGTTAAGTGCATCAGGCTTACCTTCTGATCGTTTTAGTTTTGAAGGCTTTTTCCCTGCCAAAAGCAAAGGTCGTAAAGATAAACTGCTTGAGATCATTAAAGCAGAACGAACCTGTATTTTTTATGAGTCTCCCCACCGAATCACCGATTCTTTAGCGGATATGCTAGAGGTTTTAGGGCCGGATCGCGAAGTGGTATTAGCACGGGAGTTAACCAAAACCTTTGAAACCATCCATGGAGCCCCATTAGGTGAGCTGATTGAATGGATTGAGCAAGACTCAAATCGTAAACGTGGTGAAATGGTGCTACTTATTCATGGTTACCGTGAAGATAAGCAAGTCGATGCACTTCCGGATGATGCTTTAAGAACCTTATCTATTTTAGTCAAAGAACTGCCACTTAAAAAAGCTGCGGCGTTAGTGGCTGAAATTCATAATCTGAAGAAAAATGCTTTGTATAAATGGGGTCTTGAACATTTAGAGTAAGTGCATTTCTTAATAAAGCGTGCGTTTTATAAATTAAAGGAGTCTGTGGCTGTGAATGTGGTGTATGTGTCTTGCCCGAATAGTTGCCAGTTGCATGTTTTGCGTATGGGACCGGATGGTGCATTTGAAGTGCTGCAAATTGTGGAAACGCCGGGCGAAGTTCAGCCCGTAACAATCAGCTCCGATCAGCGTTTTCTATACGCCACCGTTCGACCTGAGTTTGCTTTGCTGAGCTATGAGATTGAAAGCGACGGTAAACTTACAGAAATCGGATGCACTTCTATGCCTGTGAGTGCATCGTCCTCATGTCTTGATACCACCGGGCAATATTTATTATTGAGTTCTTATGCTCAAAATTCCTTAGCCGTCAGTCGTATTGATTCGAATGGTATCGCACAAACACCTCATCAAGTGATTGAACATTTGACGAAGGCCCACTCGGTGATGAGTGTTGCAGACCAACATAGCACTTCTCAACCAGCTTTAGATCAACAAACCATCTTTTGTGCATGCTTGGGCGATGATGAAATTAATTTATATCGTTTTAACCAGAACGGTTATTTAAGCAATACTTCTCAGCTTCAATCTAAATTAGTGACAAATGTTGGTGCGGGGCCAAGGCATATGGCTCAGGATGCTTGTGCTAATAATGTTTACGTTATTAATGAATTAGATGGCGATATACTGCACTTTTCCAGAGATGAACAATCGTTATGGCAGTTGAAGCAAACACTCAGTTATATGCCTGTAGATTTTGTTGGGCCTTTTGGAGCTGCTGATATCCTTATGACTAAAAATGCACGTTTCCTTTATGTCAGTGAAAGGACATCGAGCACCTTGGCTTTATTTTCTATTGATTCATTTTCGGGTGGATTAACGCTAATTGAACTTATTGATACAGAGCTAGTGCCCCGGGGCTTTGCGCTATCGGCAGATGATTCATGGCTGGTGTGCGCCGGCCAACATTCAAATCATGTGGCGAGTTATAAGTTGAATGAAGAATCCGGTAAGCTAACTTTTGCTCATCGGTATCCTGTTGGTGATAAGCCGATGTGGATAAGAATAATTACGCGATAAGCTCGGCAATGCTTGTCTTCTAAGGTGGTTTGCGTATAATCCGCCGCGGAGTTGACTGGATAGTCGCTGCTTCGTTGATGTCCTTTTTGGTAGCAATATCAAGGGAGACTGTCGGAGGGG
Source organism: Vibrio hibernica (assembly GCF_015223435.1). GTDB lineage: Bacteria > Pseudomonadota > Gammaproteobacteria > Enterobacterales > Vibrionaceae > Vibrio > Vibrio hibernica. The sequence continues at coordinate 68,798 of NZ_VHKO01000009.1, read as the reverse complement.
AGGAAAGTCCGGGCTTCACAGAGCAGGGTGCCAGGTAACGCCTGGGGAGCGTGAGCTTACGACAAGTGCAGCAGAGAGGAAACCGCCGATGGCTTAATTCCGATCCTTTCGGGGAGAAGATAAGCACAGGTAAGGGTGAAAGGGTGCGGTAAGAGCGCACCGTGCGTCTGGCAACAGTTCGTAGCAAGGTAAACTCCACCCGAAGCAAGACCAAATAGGCCCTCACATTGCGTTGCTCGCGTATGGGGGCGGGTAGGTTGCTCGAGCCAGTGAGCGATTGCTGGCCTAGACGAATGGCTATCACCGCTTTTTCTTTTTAGGAAGATAAGCGGAACAGAACCCGGCTTATGATGTCAACTCCACCAATTGAGACCCATCGCAGTTTTCTGCGGTGGGTTTTTCTTTATCTACCGATTCCGGCCTCTACTTCCCCTCAATTAGCCTTAAATCTATCGAAATAAAGTATTTTTTACTTTGGGTTAACGAACTTCGTTGAATTCAGCATAAAATTAGCCGAAATCACAGTATATATACCGCTCTTTTCTTGCGTTGAGTGCGGGACATGAATATCCTAGTCAACTAATCACCAATTGAGTTAATTTCTGTTATGACCGATACCTTTCAACATGTTTCAGTACTTTTAAATGAATCCATTGATGGGTTGAATATAAAGCCAAATGGTATTTATATTGACGGCACATTTGGTCGTGGTGGTCATAGTCGCACTATTTTATCTCGCTTAGGTGAAAATGGTCGTTTGTATAGTATTGACCGAGATCCTCAAGCGATTGCAGAAGCGGCCAAAATTGATGATCCTCGTTTTACTATCATTCATGGCCCATTTTCAGGCATTGAAAGCTACGCGGAACAATATGAATTAGTCGGTAAGGTGGATGGCGTTTTATTTGACTTAGGCGTCTCTTCACCACAACTTGACGATGCTGATCGCGGTTTTAGCTTTATGAAAGACGGCCCATTGGATATGCGAATGGATCCAACAACTGGGCAATCTGCGGCGCAATGGTTAGCGGAAGCTGAGCTCGATGATATTACTTGGGTACTTCGCGAGTTTGGTGAAGAAAAACATGCTCGTCGCATTGCCAAAGGCATTGTTGCTTACCAACAAGAGTGCAGAGAGAATCCAGAAAAAGAACCTTTAACTCGTACCGGTCAATTGGCAAAGCTTATTTCAGATGTCGCCCCGAAGAATTTTAAAGAAAAAAAACACCCTGCAACACGTAGTTTCCAAGCGATTCGTATTTATATTAATAGTGAATTAGAAGAAATTGATTTTGCCCTAAAAGGAGCGATGTCTATTTTGGCCCCGGAAGGTCGTTTATCGGTGATCAGTTTCCATTCATTAGAAGATCGTATGGTGAAACGATTTATGCGCCGTGAAAGCCAAGGCCCACAAGTCCCGCATGGGTTACCGTTAACCGAAGATCAGATCAAGAAACTCGGCTCTGCGAATATGAAAACGATGAGTAAAGCCATCAAGCCCTCACAATCTGAGGTCGAAGTGAATACTCGTTCTCGCAGTTCTGTTTTACGTATCGCTGAAAAATTAGCGGTTGAACAACCAGAAGCGTTATGACAAATCAAACTCCACCGAGTTTAGTTCGATCTATATGGCGTGACTTAACCTCTATTGGTAAGTTTCCATTGTTCCTATTAGTGTTAATTTTTGCCACGTCAATTGGGGTGGTACTAACGACTTACCAAACTCGTACTCAAATCACTCTCAGAGATGGCCTTTTAGAGAATAGAGAAAAACTAGATAGCGAATGGCGAAATCTCATTTTAGAAGAAAACGCGCTCGCTGAGCATACCCGAGTTCAAAGGATCGCAATTAAAGATCTTGATATGAAACGACCTGACTCAGATAAAGAAGTGATTGTGAACCTGAAATGAAAAAGCCTACCCCTAAAAAGAATGTACGAAAACCGATTAAAGCGAAGGTCAAAAAAAAGGCGCCGCTGTTGATTGCTTGGCGCTATAACTTAGTGCTTGGTTTTGTTGTGCTAGCTTTACTGACTTTAATCGGAAGAACTGCCTATATTCAGGTGATTGAGCCTGATCAGCTAATTGAACAAGCCAATATGCGTTCAGTTCGCGTTAAGGCTATTCCAACGGCGCGTGGCATTATTTCTGATCGTAATGGTGAGCAACTAGCAGTAAGTGTACCAGTGCAAGCGGTATGGGCCGATCCGTATACTATTTTTAAAGAGAATGGTTTAGATGAAATTCAACGTTGGTACGCATTAGCAAATGTACTGGGGCTGGATCAAAAAGGGTTAGTGCGCAAAATTGAGAAGAACAAGAATAAACGCTTTATCTATCTTCAGCGTCAAGTTAATCCTGCGATGTCAAAATATGTACGTGAATTGAAACTCCCTGGTATTGGTTTAAAAGATGAATCTCGTCGATTTTACCCATCAGGTGAAGTCAGCGCGCATGTTATTGGTGTAACAGGTATTGATGGACATGGTCTTGAAGGGCTTGAAAGTAGTTATGAAGATTGGCTAACCGGTGAAGCGGGTAAAAGAACAATAAGAAAAGACCGCTTTGGTCGAGTGGTTGAAAATATATCACTAAAGACTCAAAGGCCGGGTAAACCTTTGCAATTGACGATTGATCAGCGCCTCCAAGCGATTGCTTATCGTGCGATTAAACAAGCCGTTGCCGATTTCCGTGCTACCTCTGGTTCCGCGGTTTTAATTGATGTGAAAAGCGGCGATATTTTAGCCATGGTGAATGCGCCTTCTTACAATCCTAATAATCGAGATCAACTTCAAAGCTTTCGAATGCGTAACCGTGCGATTACCGATTCAATCGAGCCGGGTTCAACCATGAAACCATTTGTTATGTTGGCGGGATTAGATAAAGGCATCATTAATCCAAACACTATCATTGATACTGGAAACGGTATTATGCGTGTGGGTGGCAGCCGAGTACGCGATTCTGAAAAAGCAGGCAAGGCGTCATTGACCACCATCTTGAAAAAATCAAGTAACGTCGGGATTGCGACGATTGCGCTGCGAATGGACGTACGTGATGTTTTAGCGATGTATGGCAGTGTGGGTTTTGGTAATGTTTCAGGTGTTCAGTTACCTGGGGAAGTGACGGGTATTTTCCCTGATCGTCGTCGCTGGTCTCCATTTGAAGAAGCAACATTGGCGTTTGGGTATGGTATTTCGGTTACGCCACTTCAGCTTGCACATGCTTATGCCACTCTTGGCAACATGGGGGTGAACATGCCTCTGCATTTGCTGAAAAGTAATCATACGGGGAAATCATTTAGAGCGGCCGATGCTGATGCAGCTCGTCGCGTTGTGAATATGTTAGAACAAGTGACACATAAGGGTGGTACTGCCGTTGAAGCGAGAGTGCCGGGTTATCGTGTTGGCGCTAAAACGGGGACGTCTCGTAAAGCAAAAGCCGGTGGTTATAGTGACCAATATGTTTCATTAACGGCAGGCATTGCGCCAATTAGTAACCCTCGTTTGGCGTTAGTGGTTGTAATCAATGAGCCGCAAGGTGATCAATTCTATGGTGGTACGGTGGCGGGTCCTGTTTTTTCTGAGGTAATGAAAGGGGCGCTGCAAATTTTGAATGTCGCACCGGATGCCACGCCTGAATCAGAGAAAGGGGAATAAGCATGTCGCAGACTTTAACCTCGTTATTATCACCGTGGCTGACATTTGAATTAACGGCTGAACAAGATGCGCAGGTGACTCAGCTTCAACTTGATAGCCGCAAAGTAACCTCTGGTGACGTGTTTGTGGCGATAAAAGGCCACGCTGTCGATGGTCGTATTTTTATCGACAAAGCGATTGAGCTTGGTTGCTCAGCGGTTATGGCGGATGCCGATGAACAATATCCTCATGGGACGATTGAATATCGCAAGTTAATCCCCGTCATTTATCTCGATAATATTAGTCAGTTTTTATCAGCACTTGCGGCGCGACTTTATCATTATGCGCCAATGGAGTTGATTGGTATTACTGGCACTAATGGCAAAACTACGATTTCTCAGCTGATTGCTCAATGGATTGATCTTGTTGGTAAAAGAGCGGCGGTAATGGGTACGACAGGTAATGGTTTTTTAAATGATTTGCAGCCTGCAATTAATACCACGGGTAATGCGGTTGAAATTCAGCAAATGTTATCTCAATTACACAAACAGGGCGCTGACTACACGGCATTAGAAGTGTCTTCTCATGGTTTGGTTCAGGGGCGTGTTAAAGCATTAAAATTTTCCGCAGGTGTGTTTACCAATCTGAGCCGCGATCATTTGGATTATCATGGCAGTATGGAAGAGTATGCGCGTGCTAAATTTCAGCTGTTTGAAAGCCATGATTGTCAACATCAAATTATCAACGCAGATGATACGACTGGACTGCAATGGTTGGATAAATTGCCTAATGCGGTTGCGGTATCATTAAGTCTTTTTGATGGACAACATCGCGCGTTATGGGCAAACCATGTCGATTATTCTGAGCGTGGCATTCATATTGTTCTTGATGGTTATTGGGGGAGCGCTCAATTAGACACGGCTTTAATTGGCGCGTTTAATGCCAATAATGTGATGGTTGCATTGGCGACATTATTAAGCCTTGGTTTTGAACTTGAGCAATTAGTCGCGGTATCGCCTAAATTAGTGCCAGTCGTTGGTCGAATGGAATTATTTCAATCACCATCCGATTCACTTGAACCGAGTAAAGCAAAAATAGTGGTTGATTATGCCCATACTCCCGATGCACTAGAGAAAGCGTTAATGGCACTTCGAGTCCATTGTACGGGTAAGTTGTGGTCTATTTTTGGTTGTGGTGGCGATCGTGATACAGGTAAACGGCCAATGATGACTGAAATATCTGAACGTCTGGCGGATGAATCTATTATTACCGATGATAATCCTCGCGGTGAAGATCCGACTGTGATTGTAAGCGATATGCTGAAAGGTGCAGTAAAACCGAATCAAATTCATGTGATCCATTCTCGATTTGACGCTTGCCAATATGCTCTCAATCATGCTGAGGAAAACGATATTATTTTATTGACGGGTAAAGGTCATGAGACTTATCAAATTATTGGCAACCAAACGGTTCATTATTCTGATAGAGAAACCGCCTGCGAGTTATTAGGACTGACATTATGATCCCTTTCACGCTACAACAATTGGCTTCGATTACATCAGGTAAGGTTCTTGGTGTCGATGACGCTAATCAATATGGCCAAGTTGATCAAGATACCCAAGTTAATCTCAATGATACCCAAGTTAATCTCAATGATATTCAGGTAACCTCAGTAACCACGGATACTCGCCAAGTTGAAGTAGGGGCATTATTTGTCGCTTTAATTGGTGAGCGTTTTGATGCACATGATTTTTGTCAGCAAGCCATCGATAACAAAGCGGCCGGCCTATTAGTCTCAAAACCATTAGTAGTCTCGAAACCGTTAGATTTACCTATTTATCAGGTGTTAGTAGAAGATACACAGATCGCGTTAGGGCAATTGGGCGCTTGGGTGCATCAGCAATCACAAGCGAAAACTTTGGCGTTAACCGGCAGTTGCGGAAAAACGACCGTTAAAGAAATGTTGGCGGCGATTTTAAAACAAAAAGGTCAAGTACTGGCGACTAACGGTAATTTTAATAATGAAATAGGTGTGCCATTAACATTATTACGCAGCCAAAAAAATGACGATTACGCGGTTATTGAGTTAGGTGCAAATCATTTAGGTGAGATTGCCTATACGACGCAATTGACACAACCGAGTGTCGCGTTAGTGAATAATATCGCTGCCGCTCACCTTGAAGGGTTTGGTTCTCTTGATGGGGTAGCTAAAGCGAAAGGTGAAATTTTTCAAGGCCTGCCAAAAGATGGCGTTGCGATTATTAACTTAGACAGTAATGGTTTAGCGCATTGGCACGATATTCTCAGTGACAAGAAGGTGGTGACCTTTTCTGAACGCAATGTTAACGCTGATTTTTTTGCACAAGATATTCAAATGCAGTCATCAGGACAAGCTTGTTTCACGTTAGTGTCTCCACAAGGAAGTACTAGCGTATTATTGCCTATGATTGGTCAGCATAATGTAGCAAATGGATTAGCCGCTGCCGCAATGGCAATGCAAGTAGGCGCAACACTTGATGAAGTTGTGAATGGATTAGAAGCCGCGACCAATGTAACTGGTCGTGTAGAAGCGATAGATTTAACGGATAATATCCGATTGATTGATGATAGCTATAATGCGAGTGTGCCAGCCATGAACGCGGCTGTCGATTTACTGGCTAATTACCACGGCAAACGTTGGCTCATTCTTGGCTTTATGGCTGAGCTAGGAGATGAAAGTATTGCTTTACATCGTCAAGTCGGTGAGCATGCCGCTCAATTTAATTTTGACTATGTACTTACCTTTGGTGAGGATACTAAAATTATTAGCCAGCTTTGCCACAATAAACACTGTCATGGCCAGCATTTTGACGATCATGACGCTATGATCCGTTTTATTAAGCAAAATCTTGCTATCGATATTGAAGCACAAATAACAAACTCATTAAATGAAACTCAACTAATAGAGACACCAGCAGAATTTAAACACACCTTACTGATAAAGGGAGCCCATAGCTCTCATATGAGTCTTGTTGTTGCTGCTTTAAAGGAGATTTACGCATGATCATTTGGCTATCAGAGTTATTACAGCCATATTATTCTTTCTTTCGCCTGTTTGAATACCTTTCATTTCGAGCGATTTTAAGCATTATTACCGCTCTCATATTATCACTTTGGATGGGTCCAAAACTGATTAAACGTTTACAACTTTTACAAATTGGGCAAGTCGTACGTAACGATGGTCCTGAATCTCACTTTAGTAAGCGTGGTACTCCGACGATGGGCGGAGTGATGATATTAGCGTCAATTTCTATTACTGTTTTGCTGTGGGCTGATTTATCGAACCCCTATGTTTGGGCGGTACTGGCGGTACTTATTGGCTACGGCATTGTCGGTTTTGTTGATGATTACCGTAAAGTGGTACGAAAAAATACCGATGGGTTGATTGCTCGCTGGAAATACTTTTGGCAGTCAGTGATTGCACTGGTTGTGGCTTTTGCTTTATATGCCATAGGCAAAGATACATCGGCAACCTTATTGGTTGTTCCTTTCTTTAAAGATGTGATGCCACAACTAGGCTTGATGTATATCGTATTAACCTATTTCGTGATCGTTGGAACCAGTAACGCGGTTAACTTAACCGATGGTCTTGATGGGCTTGCCATTATGCCAACGGTATTTGTTGCAGCAGGTTTTGCGGTGATTGCATGGGCGACAGGGAACGTGAATTTCTCTGAATATCTGCATATTCCGTATATCCCTCATGCCAGTGAATTAGTCGTGGTGTGCACCGCCATCGTTGGTGCTGGTTTAGGCTTCTTATGGTTCAATACTTATCCTGCTCAAGTATTTATGGGCGATGTTGGCTCATTAGCTTTAGGTGGAGCTTTGGGAACAATTGCGGTATTAATTCGTCAAGAGTTTGTATTGGTGATCATGGGCGGCGTGTTCGTGATGGAAACTTTATCGGTTATTTTACAAGTGGGTTCATATAAATTACGTGGGCAACGTATTTTCCGTATGGCACCCATTCATCACCATTATGAATTAAAAGGTTGGCCTGAACCGCGGGTTATCGTACGTTTTTGGATCATTTCGATGATTTTAGTTTTGATTGGCCTAGCAACCTTAAAAATCCGTTAACTTTATTTTTGTAAGGCAGTTATTTTGATAAGACCGATATTTTGATAAAAAAAAGCATGATGCCGAATACTCAAGAGTCGCCTTGGCAAGGAATACAACAGGTTGTCGTGGTTGGCCTTGGGGTGACTGGCTTATCTGTGGTGAAACACCTGCAAGCCTTACCTTACAATTTAACGATTAAAGTGATTGATACTCGACCTAATCCGCCAGGTTTAGACGATCTTGATGGCACAATTGAAACGCATATTGGCAGCTGGCAATTAGACTGGTTACTCGCAGCAGATTTGATCGTGACCAACCCTGGTATCGCACTTACGACTCCACAGATTCAAGCCGCTTTGGCTAAGAATGTTCCAGTCGTGGGGGATATTGAGTTATTTGCTTGGGCAGTAAAAGCGCCAGTGCTGGCTATTACCGGATCAAATGGTAAAAGTACGGTAACGGATTTAACGGGTGTACTCGCCAAATCGGCCGGTATTAACGTTGGTGTTGGCGGTAATATTGGCGTACCTGCATTAGATTTATTACAACAAGAGTGTGATTTGTACGTTCTTGAGCTATCCAGTTTTCAATTGGAAACGACATCCAGTTTGAACTTAGTCGCGGCCGCCTATTTGAATCTCTCCGAGGATCATATGGATCGCTATCAAGGTATGCTGGATTACGGCCAAGCGAAACAAAGAATATTCATGCACGCTCAAACTGCTGTCGTCAATAGAGAGGATAAAGCGACCAATGGTATTAATCCTGAGATTGAAACCGTTTCTTTTGGTTTTGATGAGGCAGAGTTTGGGATCATTTACCAAAATAATAAAGAGTATCTTGCTAAAAATGGTGAGGCTTTACTGGGCGTTGATGAGCTCAGTTTAGTTGGGCGACATAATGTCAGTAATTGTTTAGTTGCGTTGGCGTTACTTGATTGTGCTGGCGTGCCATTAGAAAACACTTATTTGGCGTTAAAGTCTTACACAGGGCTAACACATCGATGTCAATTGGTTGCTGATAATGGCGGCATTAAATGGGTCAATGATTCTAAAGCCACCAACGTTGCGAGCACGCTTGCTGCTTTATCGGGATTGAAGTTGGATGGATGTTTACATTTATTGGTGGGCGGTGTTGGTAAAGGGGCGGATTTTTCTGAACTTGCACCAATCTTGACTGAGCTGAATGTTAAGTTGCATTGCTTTGGACAAGATGGCGATCAATTTATGGCATTGCACCCATCAGCGAAACGTTGGGATACGATTGATCAGGTTCTAACCGGGATATTTTCAACATTACAAATTGGTGATGTCGTCATGTTATCACCGGCTTGTGCTAGTTTTGACCAGTATCAGAATTTTATGGCGCGCGGTGATGCCTTTACTCGATTAGCTTTACAGTATACGAACCCGATACCTTGATCTGACAATGTCATCTATGACACATTTATCTATATTTATGCGTTTAACGCACAACCATTATCCAAAGGCCAAAAGTGGTTAAAACGAAAGTGAAAAATTTAGGCGACGGTGTGAAAGGCTGGGTGCGTCAAGCTTCGCCACCTGTTCTCTATGACCGACAAATTGTCTGGTTAGCATTTGGTTTAATGCTAACGGGCTTAGTGATGGTGACATCTGCGTCATTTCCTATCAGTACGCGCTTAACGGGCAGCCCATTTCATTTTATGGTCCGCCAGGCTATTTTCCTCTTTTTGGCATTGAGCGCTGCTATTGTGGTGATACAAATTCCGCTTGAACGTTGGATGAAACATAGTGTTCATCTATTGTTAGTTTCAATGTTTTTATTGCTGGTGGTATTGGTTGCTGGGCATTCAGTTAACGGTGCTTCTCGTTGGATCCCTCTTGGCTTATTTAATTTACAGCCGGCGGAAATTGCAAAGTTATCCTTGTTTATTTTTATGTCCAGCTATTTGGTGCGTAAAAATGACGAGGTGAGAGACTCCTTCTTTGGCGGCTTCATCAAGCCCATTATTGTTTTTACCTGTTTAGCGGTATTACTTTTATTACAACCTGATTTAGGTACTGTAGTGGTAATGCTAGTTACCTTGTTTGCGATGCTTTTTATTGCAGGTGCTAAATTAGTCCAGTTCCTTTCTTTATTAGTTATTGGCGTTGGCGTAGTTACAATTTTGATTATTAGTGAACCTTACCGTATGCGCCGGATGACATCCTTCTGGCGACCATTTGAAGATCCATTTGGTAATGGCTATCAGCTAACTCAATCATTGATGGCTTTTGGTCGAGGTGATTGGTTTGGTCAAGGCCTTGGTAATTCGATTCAGAAACTTGAATATTTACCTGAAGCTCACACTGACTTTGTGTTTGCCGTTGTTGCCGAAGAATTAGGTTTTATTGGTGTTGTTTGTATCTTATTAATGATTTTCGCTTTGGTGTATAAAGCATTAAATATTGGTCGGAAAGCACTGGAGTCAGGCGAGATTTTTGGTGGCTTTTTAGCCGTCAGTATTAGTATTTGGTTTGCATTCCAAACTCTTATTAATGTAGGCGCGGCGGCGGGTATTGTACCGACTAAAGGGCTGACTTTACCGCTGATTAGTTATGGTGGTTCTAGTCTTATTATCATGACAATTGCCGTTGCTTTATTACTACGTATTGATTATGAATGTCGTGTTGCTGCGTTGAAGTTAGCCAATAAACCGACATTAACCTCCAAACATCAATCAAATGATGACGAGAATGAATTGAGTGAAAATGAAAAATAAACGCTTATTAGTCATGGCTGGAGGAACGGGAGGGCATGTTTTCCCCGGGCTCGCAGTGGCGAAACAATTACAAAATCAAGGGTGGGAAATCCGCTGGCTTGGCACGCCAGATCGAATGGAAGCGGACTTAGTACCCAAGCATGGTATTGAGATTGATTTTATTAAGGTGAAAGGTTTGCGTGGACAAGGTCTCGCTAAACTCATCAAGGCGCCTTTTCAGATAGTTAATGCAATCATGCAAGCGCGTAAACACATTAAGGCTTGGCAACCTGATGTGGTGCTAGGAATGGGTGGCTATGTAAGTGGGCCCGGTGGCGTCGCAGCATGGTTATCAGGTATTCCGGTTGTATTACATGAACAAAATGCGGTAGCTGGACTCACCAATCAATGGTTATCTAAAATTGCAAAACGTGTGATGCAGGCTTTCCCTGGCGCTTTTCCTAATGCAGAAGTGGTGGGCAATCCTGTTCGTCAAGATGTAGTGGCTCTTCCAGAACCCGCTGAGCGTTTTGCTGATCGCGAAGATCCGATTCGCATTTTAGTGATGGGTGGGAGTCAAGGCGCGAGAGTTTTAAATACGACTTTGCCTCCTGTGATGTCGATATTAGGTGAAAGTTACACAATTTATCACCAAGCAGGTAAAGATCAGAAAGATATGGTGGAATCGCTTTATCAAACTCATCAAGTGAAAAATTATCAAGTTACCGAGTTCATTGATGATGTAGCGCAGGCTTATGCTTGGGCTGATGTATTGGTCTGTCGTTCTGGCGCTCTAACGGTTTCTGAAGTTTCAGCCGCAGGCGTTGGCGCTATTTTTATCCCATTTATGCATAAAGATCGTCAGCAAGCGTTAAATGCTGATCACTTAGTGAAATGTGGCGCAGCGTTGATGATAGAACAACCTGAGCTGACGGAACAAGGCTTAACTGAACAATTGAAAAAACTGGATCGGAATCAGTTATTATCCATGGCTCAAAAAGCTCGCCAAGCTGCGATTCTTGATGCCGATACCCGTGTAGCCGCTGCAATTATTGCGGTAAGTAAAGATTGAGAACAAACAATGCTCACTAAAAAAAGTACAAATCTATCGGAATTACGCGCTATCGTGCCTGAAATGCGTCGAGTGAAATGCATCCATTTTGTTGGCATTGGTGGTGCAGGAATGAGTGGGATCGCGGAAGTATTGCTGAATGAAGGGTACGAAATTACGGGATCGGATCTTGGTGAAAATGCAGTTACCCAACGTCTAATTGAAAAAGGTGCAAAGATTTATCTCGGACATCAAGCTTCTAATATTGAGCATGCAAGTGTGGTGGTGGTTTCAACCGCTATTTCGCCAGATAATCCAGAGCTAGTCGCTGCAAAAAAAATGCGGATCCCTGTGGTTCGTAGAGCTGAAATGTTAGCGGAGTTAATGAGGTTTCGTCATGGTATTGCTGTTGCTGGTACACATGGAAAAACAACCACGACAGCTCTGGTTACCCAAATATATTTTGAAGCAGGTCTTGATCCTACTTTTGTTAATGGCGGTTTAGTAAAAAGTGCTGGCACCAATGCTCGCTTAGGGTCTAGCCGCTTTTTAATTGCAGAAGCTGACGAAAGCGATGCTTCATTTTTGCACCTACAGCCTATGGTTAGCATTGTGACTAATATTGAAGCTGATCATATGGATACTTATGGTGGTGATTTTGAAACATTGAAGCAAACTTTTATCGATTTCCTACATAATTTACCGTTTTATGGGCAAGCGATCGTATGTATTGATGATCCGGTTGTACGTGAGTTAATTCCTCGTATTAGTCGTCAAGTGATCACTTATGGCTTCTCTGAAGATGCAGATGTTCGATTAACCAACTATCATCAAAAAGGCCAGCAAGGAATGTTTACCGTGGTGCGTCAAGATCGTAAAGACTTGAATATTACGTTGAATATTCCTGGTAAGCATAATGCTCTGAATGCATCAGCTGCGATAGCAGTGGCTACAGAGGATGATATTAGTGATGAAGCGATTGTTCGTGCGCTAGTTAGTACTGAAGGAACAGGGCGGCGGTTTGATCATTTGGGTGAATTTGATACCGGCAATGGTCATGCAATGTTGGTGGATGATTATGGTCATCATCCAAGCGAAGTCGATGTCACTATTCAAGCGGCTCGAGCGGGTTGGAAAGACAAACGCTTGGTCATGATATTTCAACCACATCGCTATAGCCGCACTCGTGATTTATACGATGACTTTGCCAATGTATTAGAAAAAGTCGATGTGTTAATTATGTTAGATGTCTACTCCGCGGGTGAGAAAAAAATCGCAGGAGCCGATGGTCGATCGTTGTGCAGAACGATACGTAGCCGAGGTAAAATTGATCCTATTTTCGTTCCTGATATGGATAAATTACCTTCGGTTTTAGCGAATCTAATTGAAGATAATGACCTTGTGCTCACGCAAGGCGCAGGAGATGTTGGTAAGGTTGCTAAGAAATTAGCGGATTTAAAACTGAATATCGCTCAAATGAAAGCAAAAATTGCGTAAAATACCAAGCATTTTATTGGAAGTGTGCGTTTAGAACAGTATAATCGCTGCCTAATATTTCGTCATGGCGATGAATGTTTATTAATTCATATTAATTAGCATTAATTTGATAGGGTTTTGCATTAACAATATGAGTTTCACTGCTAATTATGAATGTTATTGCTGAGGGTTTTGATAATCCGTCATTAAAATCAACGTCCACCAAAGATCATTTTTTGGGTGGTGTATTTCTCTTGTTAGTTGTGATTTCTATTATTACCGTTGTTTATTCTACAGTGAGTTGGATGACAGACTCGCAACGATTGCCACTATCACGAGTGATGATTGAAGGTAAATTGACTCATGTGAGTCCAAATGAAGTACAAGATGTGTTATCGAAAGTACCTAATATGGGAACTTTTATGACACAAGACGTTAATAGTTTGCAAGCAGCACTTAAAACATTACCTTGGGTTAAGCAAGTCTCTGTTCGAAAGCAGTGGCCCGATTTAATTAAAGCTTATATTGTTGAGTATAAAGCAAATGCGATATGGAATAGTAATGCTTTGTTGAATGCTAACGGTAAAGTATTTAATGGCAACCCTGCTGATATTAATAGCAATATTGTTAATTTGTACGGGCCGGATGGCTCCAGTGAAAAAGTATTATCAGTATGGGAAACCAGCAATCGTTTATTGAAACCGCTGGGGCGTACGATCACTTCGGTTGTTTTAAATGAACGTCGAGCATGGCAAATAATTTTAGATAATGGTATTCGATTAGAATTGGGGAAAGATGCCCGGGAAAATCGCTTAAATCGTTTCATCCAACTGTATCGCCGCTTAGGTGATAAAGCAGAACAAGTTAGCTACATCGATCTTCGCTATGATACCGGTGCTGCTATTGGTTGGATTTCAGATGATGAATCATCACAAGAGAGTAATAAATAATGAAGGCCTCAGAAGGTAATATTGTCGTTGGTCTTGATATCGGCACTGCAAATATTGTTGCATTAGTGGGAGAAGTTCTCCCCGATGGACAAATTAATATTATTGGTTCAGGTGAATGCCTTTCCAGTGGTATGGATAAAGGCGGTGTTAACGATCTTGAATCCGTAGTGAAATCAATTCAAAGAGCTATTGACCAAGCAGAATTAATGGCAGAATGCCAGATTACTAGTGTGTATCTTTCTTTGTCTGGTAAACATATTGCAAGCCGTATTGAAAAAGGTATGGGTGCTATTTCTGATGAAGAAGTCGTTCAAGATGATATTGATCGTGTAATTCATACTGCTAAGTCAATTAAAATTGGTGAAGAGCAACGTATACTACATGTGATACCACAAGAATTTACTATTGATTACCAAGAAGGCATTAAAAACCCTCTTGGTCTATCTGGTGTTCGCATGGAAGCCAGCGTTCATTTGATTTCATGCCATAATGATATGGCTCGTAACATTGTTAAGGCGGTTGAGCGCTGTCATTTAAAAGTTGAGCAGTTGATTTATTCAGGCCTTGCATCAAGCAATGCGGTTATTACTGAAGATGAAAGAGAACTGGGTGTTTGTGTCATTGATATTGGCGCAGGAACCATGGAAGTTTCTATTTGGACGGGCGGTGCGTTACGTCACACAAAAGTCTTTTCCTATGCGGGTAATGCAGTCACAAGCGATATTGCATTTGCATTTGGTACACCAGTCAGTGATGCTGAAGAGATAAAAATTAAATTTGGTTGTGCACTAAGTGAGTTAGTGAGCAAAGATGATACCGTTAATGTTCCAAGTGTTGGTGGTCGTCCTTCTCGAAGTTTACAACGTCAAACTTTGGCAGAAGTGATAGAACCCCGATATACTGAATTAATGGGTATGGCGAATCAAATAGTTGACTCGACTCAAGCTCAGTTGCGAGAAGATGGAATTAAACATCATTTGGCTGCTGGTGTCGTATTAACTGGCGGCGCTGCACAGATTGAAGGTTTAGTAGAGTGCGCTGAACGCGTATTCCGCAATCAAGTTCGAATTGGTAAGCCCCTAGAGGTCAGAGGGTTAACTGACTACGTTAAAGAACCGCATCATTCAACGGCGGTTGGATTACTACATTACGCCAAAGACAGTCAGTTTTATAACGAGAGTGAATATCAACAGTCAGTACCTAAGCAACGCGCTGGTAGCTCCCTGGCTGAATTCATTCAAAAGCTGCGTAATTGGATACAGAAAGAGTTTTAACCTGAGGCGAACAGGTAGAAACGGAGAATACACATGTCAATGTTTGAACCGATGATGGAAATGTCTGACGATGCTGTAATTAAGGTCGTTGGAGTTGGTGGTGGCGGCGGTAACGCTGTTGAGCATATGGTACGTGAGTCCATCGAAGGGGTGGAATTCATTACTGTTAATACGGATGCTCAAGCACTGCGAAAAGTAAGCGTAAGTAATGTAATCCAAATCGGTGGTGATATCACTAAAGGTTTGGGAGCTGGAGCAAATCCACAAGTTGGACGTGATTCTGCATTAGAAGATCGTGAAGCTATTAAAGCAGCATTATCTGGTGCTGATATGGTCTTTATTGCAGCCGGTATGGGCGGTGGTACTGGTACCGGAGCTGCTCCTGTTATTGCTGAAGTGGCGAAAGAGCTTGGTGTGCTAACTGTTGCAGTTGTCACGAAGCCGTTTAGCTTTGAAGGCAAGAAACGTATGGCTTTCGCAGAGCAAGGAATTGAAGAGCTATCAAAGCATGTCGATTCACTGATCACGATTCCAAACG
The DNA here is from genome assembly GCF_015223435.1 of Vibrio hibernica. Taxonomy (GTDB): domain Bacteria; phylum Pseudomonadota; class Gammaproteobacteria; order Enterobacterales; family Vibrionaceae; genus Vibrio; species Vibrio hibernica. The sequence goes on along the minus strand of NZ_VHKO01000009.1, from coordinate 53,048 downwards.
AGAAATTGCTTAAAGTACTTGGCCGTGGAATCACTTTGCTAGAAGCTTTTGCTAAAGCGAACGATGTACTTAAAAATGCTGTGCAAGGTATCGCAGAGCTCATTACTCGCCCTGGTATGATTAATGTCGACTTTGCAGATGTTCGTACTGTTATGTCCGAAATGGGACATGCGATGATGGGAAGTGGACATGCAACAGGTGAAGATCGTGCAGAAGAAGCGTCTGAAATGGCAATATCTAGCCCATTACTTGAAGATATCGACTTAGCAGGTGCTCGTGGTGTTTTAGTTAATATCACTGCTGGTTATGATATGCGCTTAGAAGAGTTTGAAATTGTGGGTAACACAGTGAAAGCTTTTGCTTCTGATAATGCTACGGTTGTTATTGGTACCTCTCTCGACCCAGACATGAAAGATGAAATTCGTGTAACGGTTGTTGCGACAGGTATTGGTAAATCACAACCACCAGAAATTACTTTAGTAAAAGGTGGGGTGGCTAAATCTACAGCAGCAACACCAGCGCAAGTATCTCAACCTGTAGCGGCTGCCACAGAAGAAGAACCACAACCTATGTTGCGTAAAACTTCTGCGGCATCAACATCCAGCGGGTCTTCGAATTCATCAAATCATAATTCGAATACAGCTAAAAAACCGGATGAAAATGACAGTGGATATTTTGATATTCCAGCATTTTTACGTAATCAAGCTGATTGAGATTTACACAATTAACTTGAAGTGTCTCTAAAATATGTTAGCATATTTGACCAGTCTTATTGATGGCTGGAATTTTATGTGGCGTGATAGAAAGGCAAATTAGATGATTAGACAACGTACTTTAAAAGAGCAAGTTAAAACGACTGGTGTGGGTCTCCACTCTGGACGTAAAGTTACGCTAACTCTACGCCCTGCACCTGCAAATACCGGTATTATTTACCGCCGTACGGATCTGAACCCGCCAGTGGATTTTCCATCTGATGCAAATTCAGTACGAGACACTGTGTTATGTACTGCTTTAGTTAATGATGACGGTATTCGAATCTCGACGGTAGAGCATTTAAATGCAGCCTTATCAGGTATGGGCATTGATAATATTATTATTGAAGTTGATGCACCTGAAATCCCAATTATGGATGGCAGTGCTAGCCCATTTGTATACTTGCTGCAATCTGCAGGTATTGAAACATTAAATGCAGCAAAGCGTTTTATTCGTATTAAAAAACCAGTACGTGTTGAAGATGGTGATAAGTGGGCCGAGTTGGTTCCTTATGCTGGTTTCCGTATGGATTTTGAGATTGAATTTAATCATCCTGCAATTGAAGCTGATGAACAACACATGCTGTTTGATTTTTCTTCGCAAGCATTTATCAAAGATATTTCACGTGCTCGTACTTTTGGCTTTATGCGTGATATTGAATACCTTCAATCTCAGAATTTATGCTTAGGTGGTAGTTTTGATTGTGCGATCGTCCTTGATGAATACCGAATCTTGAACGAAGATGGTCTACGTTTCAGTAATGAATTTGTGACTCATAAAGTATTAGATGCGATTGGTGATTTGTATATGTCTGGGCATAGTATTGTTGGCGAGCTTCGAGCTTATAAAACAGGACATGCACTGAATAATCAACTATTGCGTGCATTACTAGCGAACCAAGAAGCTTGGGAATGGGCAACTTTTGAAGAATCAGCGGGTTCACCAGTGGCTTTTGGTGAAATGACCAATACAGTATTAGCTTAATAAATTTAGTTAGAATTTGAAAAAAACCAGACTGTCTAATTAGTCTGGTTTTTTTTCGTCTGTTGATTTCCTTTTTAATCACGTTATCTATTTGAGATGGGTGCTATTTTTTTGCTAATTTAGCTAAACTTTCAATTCGAAGCTTTAGTTTTGGCGGTGCTAATCCTGCGATCATAAGTATTGATTGTGCTGAGTTTTCACTCAAACCCGATGACTTATAAGGCGTGACAGGTTTTTCTTTTATGGAGTCTGTCCGGTAAAGATCTGGGTTAATTTTGAATTCAATGCCACTTAGTTTAGAGAAACCATTTGCTCGTAATTGAGATAAGATATGAATACGATCATAGTTCAGTTTCATTTGTAATGAGGCATTAGCAACTTCTATCAATAACTGACTATTTTTGATGTTTGCCGCTCGGCAATGAGGGCGAAATACGGGCGTTAAAATGGATTGAAGAGCTTTATTGATCTTCAGTATGTCATTAACGTGCTGACTTAACTTCCCCATACGGTAATCTATCAGTAAATCTTTAGTTAAAGTAGGACGATGATCGCGCATAAGTACCCTTTAAATTGAGGAGGCAATGAGTGTAATCATTATCAGTTAAGGTTTATTTTAACTGATTACCACTTAATTTTAGTCAGATAATAAAAAAAAATGATGTGTGATCAAAAAAAGTGATAAACCCCGTAAACAAAGACGTTTCTAGATAGAAGATAGCTCAAGAATCCCATACTATGTACCTACTAAAAATTTATCCTTGAAAATACAGTGCTTCAGCACCATATGCTAATAAATAGACAACATTTATATCAGTATTCTTAGTTTTTAAGTATTAAGTGATGAGAAACTGAAAGCAGAGATCCCAAGGATCAGAAAGAGAGATTCATAAATAATGTTAACTAAATTACTGACCAGTGTCATTGGTAGTCGCAATGATCGAACTCTACGACAGCTAAGTAAAATCGTAAATAAGATAAATAGTTTTGAACCTGACTTTAATGCTTTAACTGATGAACAACTGCAAAATAAAACGGTTGAATTTCGTGAGCGCTATCAAAATGGTGAAACACTTGATCAACTATTGCCAGAAGCTTTTGCAACGGTACGTGAAGCATCAAAAAGAATTTATGGTATGCGACATTTTGATGTGCAGCTCGTTGGCGGCATGGTTCTTAATGGTGGGAAAATCGCAGAAATGCGTACTGGTGAAGGTAAAACGTTAACCGCTACATTATCTGCATATCTTAATGCATTAGCGGGTAAGGGGGTTCACATTGTCACTGTGAATGATTATTTGGCCGCTCGCGATGCTGAAACTAATCGAGCATTATTTGAATATCTAGGCATGACTGTTGGAATCAATGTTCCGAACATGATCCCTCAGCAAAAGCAGGTCGCGTATCAATGTGATATTTTGTATGGCACTAACAACGAATTTGGTTTTGATTACTTACGTGACAACATGGCATTCCGCCCTGAAGATCGCGTACAACGTGAGCGTTTCTTTGCTGTTGTCGATGAAGTGGATTCTATCTTAATTGATGAAGCCCGTACTCCTCTTATTATTTCAGGTCCGGCTGAAGATAGTTCTGATTTGTATACACGAATCAATCTATTGATCCCAAATTTAGAGCGCCAAGAAGAAGAAGATACGGAAGAATATCGTGGGGATAAACACTACACCATTGATGAAAAAGCGAAACAAGTTCATATGACTGAAACGGGTCAAGAGTTTGTTGAAGAGCTTTTGATTCGTAATGGCATGATGGAAGAGGGCGAAACCCTTTACTCTCCAGCAAATATCAGCCTTCTTCACCATATTACAGCGGCATTGCGAGCCCATGTATTATTTGAAAAAGATGTCGATTATATTGTGAAAGATGATGAAGTTATCATTGTTGATGAACATACAGGCCGAACAATGCCTGGACGTCGTTGGTCTGAAGGTTTACACCAAGCTGTTGAAGCGAAAGAAGGGGTTAAAATTCAAAATGAGAACCAAACTTTAGCTTCTATTACCTTCCAAAATTATTTCCGTTTGTACGATAAGCTTTCGGGCATGACGGGTACTGCCGACACAGAAGCATTTGAGTTCCAATCCATCTATGGTTTGGATACGGTGGTTATTCCCACTAACCGTCCAATGATTCGTAATGATATGCCGGATGTTGTTTATCGCACTGAAGTCGATAAATTTGCCGCTATTATTGAAGATATTAGGGAACGTGTAGAGAAAGGACAGCCAATCCTAGTCGGTACCGTTTCGATTGAAAAATCTGAGTTGTTATCGAATGCATTGAAAGATGCGAAAATTAAACATAGTGTTCTTAATGCTAAGTTTCACGAAAAAGAAGCTGAAATTGTTGAGCTAGCGGGTACTCCAGGAGCGGTAACGATTGCAACCAATATGGCTGGCCGTGGTACTGATATTAAATTAGGTGGCAGTTGGGAAGCTGAAGTTGAAAAACTTACGGATAAACAAGGTTCGGCAGCTACGGACTCTCAGATCTCTGAAATAAAAGCCAAATGGCAATTAGTGCATGATGCGGTACTTGACGCGGGCGGTTTGCACATCATTGGCACTGAGCGTCATGAATCTCGTCGTATTGATAATCAGCTTCGTGGTCGCTCTGGTCGCCAAGGTGATGCGGGTTCTTCGCGTTTTTATCTCTCAATGGAAGATTCCCTACTTCGTATTTTCACCTCTGATCGTATGGCTGGTTTAATTCAAAGCGGTATGGAAGAAGGTGAAGCGATTGAAAGTCGTATGCTGTCTCGATCAATTGAAAAAGCACAACGCAAAGTAGAAGGTCGTAACTTTGACGTTCGTAAGCAATTACTTGATTATGATGATGTTGCCAATGATCAACGAAAAGTGGTGTATGAATTACGTGATGAATTAATGAGTGCTGGCGACATTAGTGAGATGTTGGGCCAAAATCGTATTGATGTGCTTACCTCTGTATTTGAACAATATATTCCACCACAATCACTGGATGATATGTGGGATGTGGCGGGATTAGAAGCTCGCCTACAAGCTGATTTTGATCTCGAATTTCCTATCCAAACTTGGCTAGATGAAGACGATAAGCTGTATGAAGAAGTTTTACGTGATCGTATTATTGATGAAGCATCGGCTATTTATAAAAATAAAGAAGAAGTGGTTGGTGCAGAAGTACTGCGTAACTTTGAACGTCAAGTGATGCTACAAACTCTTGATACGCTTTGGAAAGAGCATCTTGCCGCAATGGATCACTTGCGCCAAGGCATTCATTTACGCGGCTATGCTCAAAAAGATCCTAAACAAGAATTTAAACGTGAGTCGTTTGAGTTGTTTGGTGAGTTATTAGATAGTTTGAAATTCGATGTTATCTCAACGCTAAGCCGAGTTCGAGTTCAGGAGCGTGAAGAGGTTGATCGCATGGAAGAACAACGTCGTATTCAAGCCGAAGAAGCTTCTCGTCGTCAACAGTATCAGCATGCAAGTGTAGAAGGCCTAGATGATAGTGAAGCACAAGATGAAGCTTCCCAACCCGTCGTTCGTGAAGAACGTAAGGTTGGTCGAAATGAAGCTTGTCCATGTGGTTCTGGAAAAAAATATAAACAATGTCATGGTAAAATTGCATAATTAATGTGATTTATGGGTGATATTGATTCGATACCTAATTTATGAGTATCAAGTAAAGGTCGCTTCGGCGGCCTTTTTTAATCGGAGTAATAATGATTAGATTACATATTGTCGCGGGTATTATCTTTAATTCGAATCAAGATAAGATATTCATCACTAAAAGACCTAAAAAGCTTCATAAAGGTGGATATTGGGAGTTTCCCGGCGGTAAGGTTGAGTTAAATGAAAGCGCGGAACAGGGCTTGATTAGAGAGTTGTATGAAGAAGTTGATATTAACGTTACCCAATTAACCCACTTTGAACATTTAGACTATGATTACCCAGATAAAAAACTGACCTTTGATTTTTTCAGTGTGCTTGATTTTTCTGGTGAGGCTTATGGTAAAGAAGGGCAGGAAGGAAAGTGGGTGAAAATTGAAGATATCCGTGATTACCAATTTCCAGAAGCGAATGAACCGATTGTAGAACGTTTGATGCAGCAAAATAGAGCGGAGTAATTTAACGTAAAAAGTGATGTTTTATTGTGTAAATAACAAAGCCAGACTTAGGTTGACTACCTAATCTGGCTATAGTGATTTCTATAATTTGTTAGTTTTAGCGTAAGACGATTAAGCCCAACCACCATTATTTTTTTTGCGACGTGGAATGATGTGAGGAAGGATCAAACCAAATAACAGCCCTAGTCCTGCAACACCACCACCATACATAAAGTAGCGTATAAGCAAGTCATCTTTTTGCGTATCTAACTTAGCACGTAGTTCTCGAGCTTCTGCTTGAGAGTCTGAGAGTTGTTGATTTAGATTGCGGTAGTTTGTTTCAAGATCCGATATTTGCTTATTGCTCACCTTAAGGGAGCTGACTAAGCCTGCTTTTTCTGTGTCTGACGTTTTACGAGCATTGGCTAATGCATTTTTTACCGTTGATAACTCTTTCTCAATTTGAGGTAAGCGAATAGACATGCTCACATCAGAGGTAACATATTTACTTTCTACCCAACCTTTACGACCTTTACTATCAATCACTTGAGAGAAACCCGCTGATTTGTTCGAGCTTAATATTTTAATTACATCGCCCGCATCGACACTTCCAATAATTCGATATTGATTACCAGGGCCAGAATGCATATAGGTGAAAAGGTTGTCAGAGATATAGAAATCACGTGCGTATGTTGATGGAGCAAAAAAACATGTTAATAGGATTAAGCAAAAAAGCTTTTTCACATTTTGTTCCTTTTAATTAATAAACGCCTTGCTCTTTTATAATGCTAATTAAGCACAGATGAGCCCAAGTACGTCAAATAAGTCAGTTAATAATCAGATAACGAAATAGTAAGAAGTTTCGGCTTAGCGTGCAAGAAAAGAGGGAGCGAAAGCTCCCTCTTTTTATGTCTAAAGCACAATTATGACACTGCTTTGACAGTATACTAACCTTCGAAGGCTTAGCCACCAAATGCGGCTTGGATTGCGTAGAAGAATACTATTGCTAATACGGCACCTGCAGGTAAGGTGATAATCCATGATGCGACAATATTACGTACCACGCCCATATTCAGGGCTGCGATGCCACGAGCAAAGCCAACACCTAATACTGCACCTACTAATGTTTGTGTTGTTGAAATAGGAAGACCCGTTCCAGAAGCTAGTACAACCGTTGTTGCTGTCGCTAATTGAGCCGCAAAACCACGGCTTGGTGTCAGCTCGGTAATACCCGTGCCAATAGTCGCCATTACTTTATGGCCCATAGTGGCAAGGCCAACCACAATACCTAAACCGCCGAGTGGCAGAATCCACCAAACAATTTCACTTTTCGCCGTCAATTCACCCATATTGTGCACGGTTGCCACCACTGCTGACAATGGCCCAATAGCATTCGCTACATCGTTTGAGCCATGTGCAAATGCCATCGCACAAGCGGTAATAACCATTAAAATACTAAAGATACTTTCTACACCAGCAAAGCTATGATCTTCTACTTGGCTGGCGAACTTACGTTTAATGTAAAGATAGCCACCAATCATAACTAAGGTCGAAAACAAAATAGAATAGATCCAAGCTTCACCATGAGTAAGGTGTAAGCCAACATGTTTTAGCCCTTTTTTGATCGTAACCAGTGCGATGACCATTGTGGTCAAAAACATATAAACCGGTACAAACCGCTTGGCATTTGCCACTGGGTTTTCAGTATCAAAGATTAACCGTTGAGCACTAACAAAAATACCGTAAGCAAAAAGCCCGGCGATAAATGGAGTAATGATCCAGCTACCCACAATGCCTTGTACTGAATGCCAATCTACGGCTTCAGTACCTGTTGAGACACAAGCAAAACCGATGATAGCACCAATAATGGAGTGCGTGGTAGATACAGGCCAGCCCATATAAGAGGCGAGCAGTAACCAAGTTCCCGCCGCTAATAAAGCAGACATCATGCCATAGATTAAAACTTCTGGATGTGAGGTATAAAAGGAAGTTTCGATGACTCCATTTTTAATAGTATCAGTTACTTCGCCACCAGCTAAGTAGGCGCCAGCGAATTCAAAAATCATGGCAATAAAAATTGCTTGCTTGACTGTTAGTGCTTTTGAACCAACAGATGTGCCCATAGCATTAGCAACATCATTTGCACCAATACCAATAGCCATTAGGAAACCAAATAACGCTGCAACTAAAATAATAATAGTGCCGTAGTTTGCGAGGATATCCATCGTAATACCTAGTTTTTTGAGGTAACAATTCGAGTTGGCTGAACACAGGGAATCACACCCTGAACCAACTGCATAAGTTACTTTGTACTGTTTTGATTATTTTTGATTGAGTCGAACTTATGAACGAGACAACATGACTTCCAATCGAGCACCAACGCGTTGGGCTTGATCGGCAATACCACCAACCCATTCCAATATTTTGTATAGGAACATGACATCGATAGGATTATATTTAGATTCAATTTCCATGAGTTGCTGACGTAATGCGATTTGCATAACATCAGTATCATCTTCAATTTCGTCTAATTGATTAATCATTTCTGCAACAAGCGTTACTTCACGGCCTTTAAAGCCTGTTTCAAGTAGCTCATCAAGTTCATGAATTACCTTTTGAGCTTGTTTAGCAGCATCGAGGCAACGAATGACATAAGCAATAAAGGATTCATTGAGTGTAGAAGGGATTTGTAAGCGGCGACCAATAACGCGGCCTGCAATATCTTTGGCAAGGTTAGCTAATTTGTCTTGCTGAGTAAGCAACTCAAGCATGTCAGTACGATCGACTGGCATGAATAGCCCACGAGGTAACTTAAGACGAATTTCACGTTTTAGTGAATCCGCTTCTCGTTCAAGACGAGATATGGTTTCACGTTGTTTGTTCGCTTCATCCCAATCTTCTTGAGCACAAGCTTCAAAAAAAGGAATCAAGTGTGAACAGCATTCATTTACACGGACAACGTGTTCTTGCAAAGGCTTAATAGGGGACTTTGCAAATAGCCCCATAATTGTATTTACTGGCATGGTTATTCAACCTACAAAAAATATAACTCATAGGACATTTAACCTTAAAACTTTAGTGGTCAAATGCTTGGCAGCGCTATAAAGTCGCGCATGTTAACTTAATATTACTGGCATTCATACTATTTTAGAGCATGTTTAAAAACAACTGCGGTTATTTCTTACTTGCTCCTTTATGCATTCCGCCATATCCTTTCAGTGTTATCAACTACGGATTTGAACATGGAAACTGAGATAGAACTGAAATTTTTTGTTTCACCTGATTTTTCCGATATTCTAAAATTAAAAATAGAAAAAATGAAGGTACTTCAACATAGTTGTCGAGCACTGTCTAATCTCTATTTTGATACTTCAGATCAATGGCTAAGACAGCATGATATTGGTCTGCGCATTCGTCGTAGTGATGATGATGTCTATGTTCAAACGGTGAAAACATCCGGTCGAGTTGTTGCAGGCTTACATCAAAGGCCAGAATTCAACGCTGAACATACCAGTAATGAACCTGACCTTTCACTTCATCCCACTGATATCTGGCCTGAAAATCGAGATTGGCACGATTTACAAAGCGAATTATTACCATTATTTGAAACTAATTTTGAACGTGAACAATGGTTGCTGAGTATGCCTGATGGCAGTCAGATCGAACTTGCTTTCGATCAAGGTGCCGTCATTGTTGGCGACCAACATACTCCTATTTGCGAAGTTGAGTTAGAGCTTAAATCAGGTCAGACTGAATCGTTATTTACGTTGGCCCGGCTATTATCAGACAAAGGTGGTATGCGCCTAGGGAATCTAAGTAAAGCGGCTCGTGGTTATCGTTTAGCTCAACAAGATTATCAATGCGATCCGGTTATGAGCTTTGCTTTAGTTGAAACACAACCAAGCGATACGGTAGAGGCTTGTTTTGTGGATTCACTTGAACATGCTTTATCTCATTGGCTTTATCATGAGCAAATTTATGCAGAGCATGATTCGATTGCTGCATTAGAGCAAATCAATGAAGCGATTGAGTTTATTCGTCAACTTTTCCACATTTACGGTGGAATTATTCCCCGCCGTGCCAGTGCTATTTTACGTCAAGAATTTAAGTGGTTGGATGATGAGCTAGCATGGCTTAAAAATGATCAATACCTTAATGAACTAACAAAAGATAAAGGCTATATTTTACGTAAACTTGATAGCCAAAAACATTTAGTCAATGAACTCATCCTTCAGAAAGAGGCGTTACCTAACAGAGATGACATGCTGGAGCTTTTCCAGTCTGCTCGATATACCGCTGTTCTGCTTGATTTAAGCCGTTGGATATTATCGCGTGATTGGAATTCATTCCTTGATGATAAAGCTAAGCAAAAAATGAGTCAAAGCGTGACATTATTTGCGAAAAAGCAGCTTGATCGTAGTTGGGCTGAATTAGTTGAAGCTTTTCCTGTTGAACGTTCTTTTTTATGTCAGGATTATATTGATCAACAATTACGCTTGAGTCGAACTCTTTATACCGGTCTCGCTTTTGCCTCATTATTTGATCTTAACTTGAGAACCCAATTTCGTTTACCTTGGGTTGACTTACTGCAAGGTATTGATGATTTGTTGAATCTAACGCCATTAAAGCAGCTGCATGAAGAACTTAATGTTGAGCAGCAAGACCAATTAGACCGTTGGCTTAAACGACAAGAAAATTCGATTTTACATGCAATGGAAAAAACGCGGACTCACTGTTTAGAACTTACTCCGTATTGGCATGATTAAATATGGCTGAATATTATTTAGGCATGAAAAAGGGATCATCGGATCCCTTTTTCATGCTTTTCTTGTAGCTGTAATTCGAGTCGTTCGATCTGGGTTATTAATTTCTGTTGTTGCTGTAAGATTAACTCAATGTTCTTCTTGTCTTGGGTGTGCTGCTTACTATTTGGTGAAGCGATAATCGAAGCAAGAAGGCCTGAGATCATACCAAAAATACCAACGCCACAAACGATCAGTATGGATGCGAGTATCTTCCCGGAAAATGTCACCGGATAGTGATCACCATAACCCACCGTAGAGATTGTTACTATGCTCCACCATAATGCATCTGCAGCAGTCTTAATATTACTGCTTGGATCATTCTCTTCAAATAACAGCATAAAGCTTGAACCTAAGCAGAGTAAGATAATCAGCAGTGTAAAAATAGTTGCAAGAGTCGCTTCTTTACGGTTTTCTAGTATTTGCTGAACCACTTTTTTGTTAAAACGTAAAATCAGAATGATCCTAAATACATGCAGCAGGCGGGCATAACGGAAAATTTCGATCGCAGGTAAGCTTGCAAGGAAATCCAACCAGTGCAATTTTAAGTATTTAAGGCGGTGCTTAGAACGATAACAATCTAAGCTCAATTGAAATAAAAATAGACAACAGATAGTCGTATCAATGCCTAATAAAGTATGTCGAGTATCTTCGGATACAGGTATAAATAATAAATACGAAACCAGAATCAAAGAAACAATCGAAAGCAGTAATGACATTAAACTCAACGGTTTAAAATCAACATCACTGTAATATTTATGCATAGATGTTCCTTTAGGAATAGATGTAAAGCGACTCTCACTGTTTTCTAGAGTGGATTTAATGTGGTCGCCAACACGATAGGGTGCTGATATTGACCATATTGCATCATTGTCTCTATTTAGTGAGTTAAATCTTAAAGCAATTACGACGATTGGTATAATACATACAAGGAAAAATCATGGTTCTCTCTACTCAATTACAGCAACAATGCCAAAAATCCATGAGTGCTTTACAGCAAAGTTATCAAGAAATATTAATTAATTGGCCTACAAATATATTGCAGCAATTAGAACAAGTTTTGCCTTTGAGTGATTTTATTTTTGATTCATTACAAGGCGATAAAGCATTGATGGCCGCATTACCTGAATTGTTAACAAAAAATGACCGAGAAAATCACTATCGACAGGCATTAGCGCTGAGATTAAGTACTTGTACTAATGAACTTGAACTCATGTGTCAGTTACGTCTTTTTCGCCGTCAAGAGATGGTTATTATCGCTTGGCGAGATTGCTTGCTTTCTTATGATACGAGCGTGCATTGGGATCTGGAAACCAGTTTATCGCATTTATCACAACTGGCAGAAGCCATGATTTTTGAAGCTTACCGATGGCAATATCAAGCATGCTGCCAGGAGTGGGGAACGCCTTGTAATGACGAAGGACAAGCGCAACCTATGCTTATTATTGGTATGGGTAAGTTAGGGGGCGGCGAGCTTAACTTTTCTTCTGATATTGATTTGATTTTCACCTATCCTGAAAATGGTCAAACTCAAGGCCAGCGTCGTAGTATTGATAACGCACAGTTTTTTACCCGACTAGGTCAGAGGATTATAAAATCACTCGATCAGCCAACGTTAGATGGGTTTTGCTACCGTGTGGATATGCGTTTGAGACCTTTCGGTGAGAGCGGCCCATTAGTGATGAGCTACGCCGCTTTAGAGGATTATTACCAAGAACAAGGTCGAGATTGGGAGCGCTACGCGATGGTGAAGGCGAGGGTGATGGGAAGTGAAATGTACCCTCAATACCAAGAACTTCGTCAAATGCTACGACCATTTGTGTTCCGTCGTTATATTGACTTTAGTGCGATTCAATCGCTGCGTCGAATGAAATCGATGATTCGAGCAGAGGTTCGTCGCCGTGGTTTAGTGAATAATATTAAATTAGGGGCTGGCGGGATCCGAGAAATAGAGTTTATCGCTCAAGTGTTCCAGTTGATTCGAGGTGGCAGAGAACCAAGTTTACGTGATCGTGGCTTGTTAGAAACATTAGTGGCGATTGATGAACTTCATTTACTTGAATCTAATGAGGTTGAATTGCTACGTCAAAGCTACCTATTTTTACGCCGTGTGGAGAATCTTATTCAAGCTATGCATGATAAGCAAACTCAAACCTTACCGGATAATCCACTCGATCAAGAGCGTTTAGTCTGTGCGATGGGAGCTCAGTGCTGGGATGAATTGATGGCGTCGATTACTCATCATATGCAGCAAGTTCATGCGATTTTTGTTGATCTTATTGGCGAGGACGAAAGCCAAGAATCGATGGTTGCGACGCATTTTATCGAAATATGGGATATGGCTTTACAACAGGATGTTGTGGAAAATATTTTAATCACGGATCTTGGTATTGAATCAGCGGAAGAATTGGCCGCTATAATTAGTCAGTTTAAAAAAGATTTAGCGAAGAAAACATTAGGACAACGTGGTCGAGAAGTATTAGTCCAACTGATGCCTAAGATATTTGAAACTGTTTTATCTCATCCTGATGCGCAATTTGGTTTACCACGCGTTTTACACATTCTGACTAAAATTGTTACGCGTACTACTTATCTAGAATTGTTGGAAGCTCATGCGGGCGCTTTGAAACAGCTGATCCGTTTGTGTACTGCGAGCCCTATGATTTCTGAAATGTTGGGACGTTATCCTATTTTATTGGATGAATTGATTGATCCTCAGCAGCTTTATAATCCTATTGCTTTAGCTGATTATCGTTCAGAGTTACGAGATTTCTTAGCTCGTATCCCTGAAGATGATATGGAACAGCAAATGGAAGCGCTGCGCCAATTCAAACAGATCTGTATTTTAAAAGTTGCAGCGGCAGATATTGCCGGTGTGCTTCCGGTTATGAAAGTGAGCGATCACTTAACGTATTTATCCGAAGCGATTATGGATGCGGTCGTGCAGCAAGCTTGGTTACAAGTGAGCCAGAAATTTGGCGAACCTCGCCATTTGATTGGGAGAGATGGTAAAGGATTTTCGGTTATTGGTTACGGTAAAGTGGGTGGTTGGGAGTTAGGGTATGACTCTGATCTTGATGTGGTTTTCTTACATGATTGCCCTGAAAGCATTACCACTGATGGGGCAAAAGAAATCGATGGTAGGCAGTTTTATTTACGGCTTGCTCAGCGCATCATTCATATATTTTCAGCACGTACGCCATCGGGTATTTTATATGATGTAGATACTCGTTTAAGACCATCGGGTGCATCAGGCTTATTGGTTTGCACTGCGGAAACGTTTGATGAATATCAACATAAAGATGCGTGGACGTGGGAACATCAATCTTTAGTTAGAGCACGGATGATTTATGGTGATGCACAACTGGAACAAGCATTTAGTCAGACTCGTTTTACGATACTGAGCCTTGAAAGAGATCAAGGTAAGCTCAAACAAGAAGTTGCGGATATGCGCGTAAAAATGCGCGGCCACCTTGGAGCTAAAAAAGCAGGTCGCTTTATGCTAAAACAAGATAAAGGGGGGATAACCGATGTTGAGTTTTTGGTGCAATATTGGGTCTTGCAATATAGCCATCAATACCCAGAGTTAACACAATGGTCGGACAATGTTCGAATTCTTGGCGTTATGGCGCAACAAGATTTAATCACAGTGATGCAAGCTGAACGGTTGATAGAAGCTTACACAACTCTAAGAGATGAAATTCATCATCGTAATTTACTAAAACAAAGTGCAGATGTGGATGAGTCCCGTTTTGTGGAACAAAGGCGGTGTATTCAAACGCAATGGCAATCATGGTTACCGTTACCTGCTGAGTCTTAACCGATTACTGGCTTTTCGTTCTTGGTGTATGTGATATGATCCGCACCAATTAACTATATTATGTTGTTATAAATTTATGGCTTAGTTATAGGTGTTGATAACGCGAACTATAAACTGAACCATCGGAGAGTATTATGAAACCTATTTTGCCCAATTATGCTAAATCTGGAGTGTTGATTGTTGGTGATGTCATGCTTGATCGGTATTGGTATGGCCCAACGGCTCGAATTTCTCCTGAAGCGCCGGTTCCTGTGGTTAAAATTGAAAACAACGAAGAACGTCCAGGTGGCGCGGCAAACGTGGCAATGAATATTGCGGCATTAGGTGGTAATGCAAAATTAATTGGTTTAACCGGAGATGACGAACCGGCTAAAGTGCTTGTTGATAAATTATCATCATTAAATGTACAGTGTGATTTCGTATCGATTCCTGAGTTACCAACTATCACTAAGTTACGCGTGATGAGCCGCGGTCAGCAGCTGATCCGTCTTGATTTTGAAGAAAGCTTTGCTGGCGTCGATTCTGCCCTTGTAATGCAACGAATGGAGCAATATCTACCGCACGTACAGTCATTAATTTTATCGGATTACGGTAAAGGTGCTTTGGACGACGTACAAGTGATGATTCAAAAGGCTCGCTCCGCTAAGGTTCCTGTTTTTGTTGATCCTAAAGGTGCGGACTTTGAACGATATCGTGGAGCCACACTACTCACTCCCAACCTTTCTGAATTTGAATTAGTGGCAGGGAAGACGAAGGATGAACAAGACTTAGTTGAAAAAGGCTTAGCATTAATTGAGAAGTTTGACTTTGAAGCTTTGCTTGTGACTCGTAGCGAGCATGGCATGACATTACTGCAACGAGGACAAGAACCTTTTCATCTACCGACGCAAGCTCAAGAGGTTTTTGATGTGACGGGTGCCGGTGATACGGTTATTTCGGTCTTAGCAGCCTCGGTTGCAGCAGGAAAAGATTTAAAAGAATCATGCGCATTGGCCAATGCCGCTGCTGGAGTAGTTGTCGGAAAATTAGGTACTTCAACACTGTCGACTATTGAGTTAGCTGAAGCTATTCATGGCAGTAAAGATACTGATTATGGTGTGATTAGTGAGTCAACATTAATTGAAGCGGTCAAGCGTGCTAGAGCCCGTGGCGAGAAGGTAGTCATGACGAATGGCTGCTTTGATATTTTACATGCCGGTCATGTATCGTATTTAAATCATGCTGCTGAATTAGGCGATCGTCTAATTGTTGCGGTTAATACTGATGCTTCAGTAAAACGTTTAAAAGGTCCTGGTCGCCCAGTAAACCCAACAGATCGCCGTATGGCAGTATTAGCAGGCTTAGGCGCAGTAGATTGGGTAGTCCCATTTTCTGAAGATACTCCACAGCGTTTAATTGCAGAAGTTCTCCCGAGTATTCTTGTTAAAGGTGGGGATTATAAGCCGGAAGAGATTGCGGGTGGTGATGAAGTAATTGCCGCGGGTGGCGAAGTTAAAGTATTAAATTTTGAAGATGGCTGTTCGACATCTGAAATCATTAATGCGATTAGAGGTGGTAAAGGTTAGGGTACTTTCTCCTTTCATACTTTATAAAAAAGAGTTCGGATAAGTTTGAAAAAAAATGCCACTTCATTGAAGTGGCGTTTTTTTATCGATATTTGTTTAGATGTTTATTTAGATGTTGATGCAGTTTTAAGACCGGCATTAATATCTAACACATCTTGTTCACTCAATGTTCCTACTGCTAATTTTAGCTGTAGGACACTTAGAATGTAGTTATATCGAGCATCAGATAATTGACGGTTAGCATCGTATAAACGACGAGTTGAATCTAGTACATCAACAATAGTACGAGTACCCACTTCATAACCGGCTTCTGTTGCTTCTAATGCTGATTTTGCAGAAATAACAGATTGCTCATAAGCACGGATGGTGCCAATAGATGCATTAATGTTGTTGTAGTAAGCACGTACATTTTTTACAACACCACGATAAGTCGATTCAAGTTGTTGACTAGCTGAAACATATTGGTATTCAGCCGTTTTCACATCAGCGGTAGTGGTTCCACCTTGATACAAAGGAACAATTAGATTAACACCAACATTGTAGTCATTACTTTTGTAGTTACCACGGGTGGTATGATCATCAACATCTGAATATTGGTAGCCTGCATCTAATGTTAAAGATGGTGTATAACCAGAGTTTGCTAATGAGATATTACTTTTGGCAATGTCTTGAGCAATACGAGCAGTCAATAGTGATAAGTTTTTCTGTTGTGCTTCATCAACTAGAGCATTTGAATTAGTTTGAGGCCTATTAGCTGAAAAACGTTTAGTATCTAGCTGAGCCAAATCTTTGTTCATTTGACCTGTGATTTCACGTAATTCTTCATAGCTGTTGGTAACGTTATTTTCACCAATAATTTCATCGGCTAATACGCTATCGTATTGCGCTTGAGCATCATGCACATCAGTAATGGCTGATAAACCAACATCAAAACGTTGTTTAGTTTGTTCTAGCTGACGACCAACGGCCTTTTTCTCTGCGCGAATAAACGTAAGACTATCTTGAGCTTGTAGTACGCCAAAATAGGCTTGCGAAACACGCAATATTATATTCTGTTGTTCTGCTGCGTAGGCTGAATCTTGTTGACGAGCATTTTGCTCTGCGATATCCAAGTTTACCCAACTATCGCGGCGGTAAAGCTCTTGAGAGAAATCGACACCAGCTGTAAAATTGTTATTTTCTGAAATAGCAGAGCTGGGTTGGTGATTGTCATGCGTGTCAATATTACGGGTAATATTGTAGCCAGCAGTTAAATTAATTTGAGGTAAAAGGGTACCACGGCTTGATGCTATGGCTTCAAAAGAAGCATCTCGATCTGCTTTTGAACGCAATAACTGAGGATCATTTTCTTTTGCTTGATTATAAATCTGTGCCAAATCATCAGCGTGAGCAGTGGTTACGCCACTTAGTGCGAGACTGACGATAAGTGGAAGCAGCTTTTTCATGATTCTTTCCCGCTTATATAATTAATAAACAATATGCATACGATTGTAACCTAAGTCGCTAAAATGTTATGCAATCTTTTACATTAATTTACCATTTACTGTCCGTTTGGACAATAAAAAACAAAAAGGCCAAACAAAACTCACTGTTTTTAAAAAAAAGTGACAACAAAGCTTGTCGATTGTGATTTGTCGTGGTTTGATTATTAGCTATTTTATATCTCAACATATAATGTTCAATACGCCCATACATCTTTACTGCGAGACTAAAAAACATGAGAGAACATGACGTTTCAACGACAAGATTTCAGCCGAATGATGTTAAAATTGAGAGCAAAGAAACGATTTTTCACGGTTTCTTTAAAATGGTGAAGTATACTTTTTCTCATCGTTTATTTGCTGGGGGTTGGAGTCAGTCGTTAGAAAGAGAAATGTTCGATCGAGGTCATGCGAGCGCTTTACTGCCTTACGATCCTGTAACTGATGAAGTGATTATTATTGAACAAATTCGAGTTGGCGCACTCGAACATACTTCGCCTTGGCAATTTGAAATCATTGCAGGAATGAACGGTGACGGTGAAAACCCTATTGAGGTCGTTCAACGTGAGGCGAAAGAAGAAGCGGGTGTCGATGTTACTAATATTGAATCCATTTGCCATTATTATCCATCTTCTGGGGGATGCTCTGAAATATTAGATGTTTTCATTGGGCAAGTTGATGCTATGACGGCATCTGGCATACATGGATTGGCTGATGAAAATGAAGATATCTTGGTGCATGTGATGTCGAGAGAGAAAGCTTATCAAATGATGAGTGATGGTACGATTGAGAACGGTGCTTCTATCATCGCTTTACTGTGGCTTGAGTTACACTATAAAGAGTTACAAAAACGCTGGTTACCGAATTAGTAGTAAGGTAATTGAAATAAAAACGCAAGTTATATTGATATAAATAGAGGTTAGATGCGTAAAGCTTATCATGTTGATCTGGCTGGTTTAATGAGAGTTTATGAAACCAATTATGCCAAAATGAATGCTTTAATCCCACATGATCCAGATGTGGGCGAAACTCGTTCGTATCAAGTTTCGAAAATGTCATATCAACTTGAAATTAAAGAAGTGACAAGATACACCACCTTGGTTGATGTATGCCAATGTGATATGCGTCCGGTGTTTCCACTTCCTCGTATGCAAGTTCGTCTTTATCATGATGCTAGAGTTGCGGAAGTGTGTGCTAGCGAGCAGATTTCTCGGGTGCAGGCAATATATGATTATCCTAATAAAAATATGATGCAAAGAGATGAAAAGTTTCAGCTAAATCAATTTTTAGGTGAATGGTTAACCTTTTGTTTACGACATGGTATTAGTCGTACTCCTATTTATTAATAGTGGCATATTAATTTAGTAATTATTTATCGTGTAATATTTGAGTTTATTGTCACGGATGTACAACCTTTAATTTGAGTTTAATGCATTGAATACCATTGATACTATCGAATCTAATCAAGATATTGTGACATTTGTTCAGATCACTGATACTCACCTTTTTTCGGATGAAAAAGGCTGTTTACTTGGTGTGAATACATTAGATAGTTTTGCCGCTGTTGTCCAAGATATAAATGACCATGTTCAATCGAAGCAGTTTGAATATCAGGCTTTGATTATGACAGGCGATGTATCACAAGATCATACTGATAAGTCTTATCAGCGATTCAATCAAGGCATTCAAACACTTGGCAAAAGCTGTTATTGGTTGCCAGGAAATCACGATTATAAACCGAGTATGAATAGCATTTATCCTTCAGCTCAAATTAAATCCTCTACCCACGTTCTTGCGGGTAAATTCTGGCAAGTGGTTTTACTAGATAGCCAAGTCGAAGGCCGCCCGTATGGTGAATTATCAACAGAGCAATTAACCTATTTAGATCAGGTGCTTGATTCTAACCCCGATCGCTATACTCTTGTTTTATTGCATCACCACCCTCGATTGGTTGGGAGTGAGTGGTTAGATAAGCATTGTTTACATAATAGTGATGAATTTTGGCAAGTTATTGCGCCATACTCTAAAGTTAAAGTGGTTTTATGTGGTCATGTCCACCAAGATTTTAATCAGCCCTACAATGGTGTAAGTGTCATTACTAGCCCTTCGACTTGCATTCAATTTAAGCCCAACTCTACTGAGTTTGCTTTAGATCGTGTAGCTCCAGGCTGGCGTTCGCTTACCTTATTGCCAAATGGGAAGATTGAAACTCAAGTTTACCGTTTGGAGGGAGAAGATTTTTTGCCAGATTTTGACGCAGAAGGGTATTGATCTCGAATTTATCGGCTAGAATAGCCGAAGGTCGCAATTGGCCGTTAATGTGTTTCGAGGAGTTTTCAGTGTCTAAACCTTCCATGCTTTTATATCTCCATGGTTTCAATAGTTCACCTCTCTCTTTAAAAGCCAACATCATGAAAGCTTATTGTCAGCAATATAGACCAGATATTAAGCTGATGATCCCACAATTACCGTGTTTTCCTGCCGACGCGGCAAAATATTTAAGCTCATTAGTACAACAATATGCCTCTGACTATAATATTGGCCTAGTGGGAAGCTCGTTAGGTGGGTATTTATCTACATGGTTGAATCTTAAATATGGCTTGCGTGCGGTGGTTGTAAATCCAGCAGTTCGTCCGTATGAGTTATTGAGTGATTTTCTTGGCCCTCAAAATAACCCTTATACCCATGAAAACTATGTGTTGGAATCAAAACATATCCAAGATCTAAAATCATTGGAAGTCGATAGCTTGCTATCACCACAAGATTTCTGGGTTCTACTGCAAACCGATGATGAAGTGCTAGATTACAATCAAGCTGTCAGTAAATATGCAAAAAGTAAACTGACCGTGGAGCAAGGTGGCGATCATAGTTTCATTAATTTTGAACGTTATCCCCAACAAATCATCGAGTTTTTACAGTTGTAATGTGATTTACCCTGTTAACCTTTTTGTTTTCATTTGACTTAACTTGACAATATGACGTAGGTTCCAGACTATATCCCCTTTAAAACTGTGGCCTGTCGTCTTCTGGTTAATCTTGATGGTAGTTCATCATTTATCATCTCGTATTAGCCATTCCGCAATTTTTGAATTGCCACTATTTCTCTAGAGTAATGCTTTTTTATTATGACTGAACAATATAATGCTGGTGCGATAGAAGTTCTTAATGGGCTTGAGCCGGTTCGCCGCCGACCGGGAATGTACACGGATACTGCTCGTCCGAACCATTTAGCTCAAGAAGTTATCGATAACAGTGTCGATGAAGCCTTGGCTGGTCACGCCTCTAAAGTACAAGTGATTTTACATGCGGATCAATCTATCGAAGTGATGGATGATGGCCGTGGTATGCCGGTAGATATTCATCCAGAAGAAAAAATATCCGGTGTCGAACTTATTTTTTGTAAGCTCCATGCGGGCGGTAAATTCTCTAATAAAAGCTATCAATTCTCAGGTGGTTTACACGGTGTTGGGATTTCGGTAGTGAACGCCTTATCTAAGCGTGTAGATGTCACGATCAAGCGCGATGGACAAGTGTACGAAATTGCCTTTGAAAATGGTAATAAGGTATCCGAACTAGAGGTGACGGGGACTTGTGGTCGTCGTAATACCGGAACCAGCGTGCATTTCTGGCCCGACGCTTCTTACTTTGATTCTGGAAATTTTTCAGCCAGTCGCTTAATTAATAACTTACGTGCAAAAGCCGTTTTATGCCCCGGGCTTGATGTTGAATTTATCGATAAGGTAAATGATAAAACTTATCAGTGGCATTATGAAGATGGTTTAAAAGATTACCTGATGGAAGGGGTTAAGGGTTATACCTTACTACCGGAAGATCCTTTTACTGGGGTGTTTTCTGCTCAAACCGAAGCCGCGGATTGGGCTATTATTTGGCTACCAGAAGGCGGCGAATTAATTACCGAAAGTTATGTTAACTTGATCCCAACCGCGCAAGGTGGAACCCATGTTAACGGTTTGCGCCAAGGTTTACTGGATGCGATGCGTGAGTTTTGTGAGTTCCGAAATTTACTGCCGCGTGGCGTGAAACTGACCGGTGATGATGTATTTGACCGGTGTGCTTATGTGATGTCGGTTAAAATGCAAGACCCACAGTTTGCTGGTCAAACCAAAGAGCGTTTATCTTCTCGTCAGTGCGCCGCTTTTGTCTCGGGTGTAGTGAAAGATGCCTTTAGTTTGTGGCTGAATGAAAAACCGCAAATTGCCGAATTACTCGCTGAAACGTGTATTGCCAGTGCCCATCGTCGTATGCGTGCCAGTAAAAAAGTGGTACGTAAAAAAATCGCATCAGGGCCTGCCCTACCAGGTAAATTGACCGATTGTACTGTGCAAGATCTCAGCCGTACCGAATTGTTCTTAGTGGAAGGTGACTCGGCGGGTGGTTCTGCTAAACAAGCGCGAGATCGCGAATTCCAAGCGATCATGCCACTGCGTGGGAAAATATTAAATACGTGGGAAGTCTCTTCTGATCAAGTGCTTGCTTCAGATGAAGTACATAATATTTCCATCGCATTAGGGATTGATCCTGATACAGAAGATCTTGATGGTTTACGTTACGGTAAGATCTGTATTCTCGCGGATGCGGATTCAGATGGACTTCATATAGCCACTTTATTGTGCGCTTTATTCATGCGTCATTTTGAATCTTTAGTCCGTGCTGGTCATGTATATGTTGCGATGCCTCCACTGTTTCGTATCGATTGCGGTAAAGAAGTGTTCTACGCATTAGATGAGAGTGAAAAAGAAGGCATTTTAGATCGTTTGAGTAGTAAAAAAGCGAAAGTTAATGTGCAACGATTCAAAGGTCTGGGTGAAATGAACCCACTTCAATTACGCGAAACTACTATGGACCCAAATACTCGTCGCTTGGTGCAACTTACGATAGATGACGATGAAAAAACCATGGAAATGATGGATATGTTACTCGGTAAAAAACGTGCCGAAGATCGTCGTGCCTGGCTACAAGCCTATGGCGATAAAGCTGATGTAGAATAATAATCCTGCTTAGTTGAAGCTGTGTTATCAGCAATTTTTGAGTGTGGAAAACAGAATAAACAAGGTCTATCAATGAGTTCTGAAATTACCTTTGACGGTGTTGAACAGTTAACGTTACGCAAATTTACAGAAGATGCGTATCTCAATTATTCAATGTACGTGATCATGGATCGTGCCTTACCTTATGTAGGGGATGGTTTAAAACCGGTTCAACGTCGTATTATTTATGCGATGTCGGAGCTTGGTTTGTCAGCAGCATCAAAATACAAAAAATCGGCTCGTACTGTTGGTGACGTATTAGGTAAATATCACCCACACGGTGATTCTGCCTGTTATGAAGCGATGGTACTCATGGCGCAACCTTTCTCTTATCGTTATCCGTTGGTGGATGGGCAGGGAAACTGGGGGGCGCCTGATGATCCTAAATCGTTTGCTGCGATGCGTTATACCGAAGCGAAATTATCGAAATTTGCAGAAGTACTGTTAGGGGAACTCGGTCAAGGAACCGTGGAGTGGGCGCCTAACTTTGATGGCACCATGAAAGAGCCTAAGATGTTACCCGCTCGTTTACCCCACATTTTATTAAATGGCATTACGGGTATTGCGGTGGGCATGGCGACTGATATTCCGCCTCATAACGTGCGTGAAATTGCGGGTGCAACCGTACATTTACTCGAAAATCCAAAAGCAGAACTGTCCGAAGTGATGGGCTTTGTGAAAGGGCCAGATTACCCAACTGAAGCTGAAATTATTTCACCACCAAGTGATATTGAAAAAATGTATCGCACCGGTCGTGGCAGTATTAAAATGCGCGCAGTGTGGCATAAAGAAGGTTCGGATATCGTCATTACCGCGCTTCCGCATCAAGTTTCTGGCGCAAAATTGTTAGAACAAATCGCAAGCCAAATGCGCGCCAAAAAGCTGCCAATGGTGGATGATTTACGTGATGAATCCGATCATGAAAACCCAACACGCATATTGATTGTGCCGCGCTCTAATCGCATTGATTGCGATCAGTTAATGAATCACTTATTTGCTTCAACCGATCTTGAGAAGAATTTCCGCGTTAACCTGAATATGATAGGCACGGATAATCGTCCTGAAGTCAAAGGGTTAATTAAGATTTTGCAAGAATGGATTGATTTTCGCCGCATGACGGTTCGTCGCCGCTTGCAGTACCGCTTGGATAAAATATTAGATCGTTTACATATTTTAGAAGGTTTGTTGGTGGCTTACCTCAACCTTGATGAAGTGATAGATATAATCCGAACTGAAGATGAGCCGAAAGATGTGTTGATGGCACGTTTTGGGATCACTGAACTTCAAGCCAATGCTATTTTAGATACTCGCTTACGTAATCTTGCTAAATTAGAAGAAATGAAATTGCGTGGCGAGCAAGATGAATTAGAAAAAGAGCGCCAAAAGTTAGAGTTATTATTAGGATCTGATCGTCGATTAAATACCTTGATCAAAAAAGAAATTGAAGCAGATGCCGAAAAATATGGCGATGATCGTCGTTCTCCATTAATTGAACGTGCAGAAGCAAAAGCCTTAACGGAACGTGATTTAATCCCAAGTGAGCCAATCACGGTTGTGTTATCAGAAAAAGGTTGGATCCGCCATGCTAAAGGGCATGATGTGGATGCATCGACGTTAAGCTACAAATCTGGTGATGCTTATTTAACGCAAGCGCATGGTAAGAGCAATCAACAGGCCGTTTTCCTTGGTACTGATGGGCGTAGTTATTCGCTTGAATCTCATTCATTGCCTTCGGCGCGTAGCCAAGGTGAGCCAATTACGGGCCGTTTGAATATCAATGCTGGTACTAGTGTTAGCCAAGTGATCATGGGCGAAGAGGAACAATTATGGTTAATTGCCTCAGATGCTGGTTATGGATTTGTGTGTAAAGGCACAGATTTATTGTCCAAAAATCGCAGCGGTAAAGCACTAATCAATCTTCCTCAAGCATCTGAAATTTTGCCGCCAAGTGAGATTTTTGATATTGAGCAAGATGAGATCTTAGTGATCACCAATGAAGGCAGAATGTTACTGTTTCCAATTAAAGATTTACCGCAATTAGGGAAAGGGAAAGGGAATAAAATTATCAATATTCCTTCGGCTAAAGCGAAAGCGCGCGAAGAATTTGTCACTCAATTAATCTCTATTCCTTATGGCGTAACGGTGACCTTGTACGCAGGTAAACGTAAGCTTGGATTAAAACCAATTGATTTGGATAACTTCCGTGGAGAGCGTGGCCGTCGTGGAGCCAAATTACCACGTGGATTGCAGCGTGTTACTCGTATCGAGATCGCAAGTAACGATCAACGATCAGAGAAATAACAGAAGTTACTTAACCTGAACTCTGGATAAGGAAGATTATAACCTATTAATTTATAGTCTTTTTTAATCATTTACAGAACAGCGCAGGGATTTTAGATGCATAACTAGGCAAAATTATGAGTCAATAGCTGGTCTATTGCGTTAATTTTAACGAAGTTAGGCGCTAAAAGAACAAGTTGTTTAGCTTAAATTATCCAGAGTTCAGGTTACCTATTATAGATAAAATATTGCATTGCTTTTTTTCTTATAAAGCAGTGCATTTTTTTAATCGATCTAACATCATTTTCCAATGGCATGATTTAAAGTTAAGCAACGGTATTTCACTTGTCATTAAATAAATAAGGATTTTTTGTGTCTACAATTACTAATACTAGCGCGGTTACCCTGCACTTCACTATAAAACTTAAAGATGGTTCGGTGGCAGATAGTACCCATAATATGGGCAAGCCAGCTAAGTTTGTTATGGGTGATGGTAGCTTAAGCGAAAACTTTGAACAGTGTTTATTAGGTTTAACTGCGGGTGAAAGTAAGGTGATTGAGCTAGCAGCTAAAGATGCCTTTGGTTTACCTAATCCAGATAATATTCACCATATGGATCGCACTCGTTTCAGTGGTCAAGAGTTAGAAGTAGGTACTATTATGGGATTCAACGGTCCTGATGGTGTTGAAATTCCAGGTATTATTAGTGAAGTCACTGGTGAGTCTATAACGGTTGACTTTAATCATCCGCTCTCAGGACAAGATGTTCACTTTGAAGTGGATATTCTCGAGGTTGAATAATTCAAAGCGTTTCGCCTTTGAATGGTTGTCAGCAAACTTGTTATCGGTAGAATAGCGCCATTATTGATACGCAGAGATGGCTCAGGACATGACTCAAAACATGAAAATTTTATTAGCAAACCCTCGTGGTTTTTGTGCTGGTGTTGATCGAGCGATCAGTATCGTTGAACGTGCATTAGAAATGTATCAGCCGCCGATTTATGTTCGTCATGAAGTGGTGCATAACCGCTTTGTTGTTGAAGGGCTAAAGCAGCGTGGTGCGGTTTTTGTTGAAGAGCTTTCAGAAGTTCCAGACGATAATATCGTTATATTTTCTGCTCATGGTGTATCACAAGCAGTGCGTAACGAAGCCAAAGAGCGTCAGTTAACCGTATTTGATGCGACATGCCCACTGGTAACCAAAGTACATATGGAAGTGGCTCGTGCTAGCCGCAAAAATATGGAAG
The DNA here is from genome assembly GCF_015223435.1 of Vibrio hibernica. Taxonomy (GTDB): domain Bacteria; phylum Pseudomonadota; class Gammaproteobacteria; order Enterobacterales; family Vibrionaceae; genus Vibrio; species Vibrio hibernica. Next base: position 26,960 of record NZ_VHKO01000009.1, on the reverse strand, counting down.
TAGTGTTAATTGGCCATGCGGGTCACCCTGAAGTTGAAGGCACGATGGGGCAATATGCAAGCGAAACGGGTGGAATGTATCTGGTTGAGCGCCCTGAAGATGTTGCGCATTTAGTCGTTCGAGATCCCACTAACTTGCATTACGTGAGTCAAACAACCTTATCGGTTGATGAGACGTCGGATGTGATTGATGTTTTGCGTCAAGCTTTTCCAAAAATCCAAGGTCCTCGTAAAGATGATATTTGTTATGCCACTCAAAATCGTCAAGATGCCGTTCGTATCTTAGCTGGCAGCGTTGATATTATGGTAGTTGTGGGTTCGAAAAACTCCTCTAACTCTACCCGCTTAAAAGAATTGGCTGAGAAACTAGGCACTCAAGGTTATTTGATCGATTGCCCAGAAGATATTGATCCGGTTTGGTTTGATGGAAAACATAAAGTTGGCGTGACCGCTGGAGCCTCTGCGCCAGAAGAGTTAGTGAATCAAATCATTGAACGTATTAAAGAACTTGGTGCGACCGATGTGGAAGAAGTGTTAGGACGTGAAGAGAATATGTTTTTTGAAGTACCAAAAGAGTTACAAATCAAAAATATAGACTAACATCCACTTTCAGAAAAAATTTACTCATTTCTTGATAATACAAAACTGAAAAAAGAAAGGCCGATGGATTTAATTATCCATCGGCCTTTGAGTTTTTGGTGAATCAAATCTTAATCACGAGACTCAGTGTAATTGACTAACTTGTCTTCTTCCGCTTGATCAAATTCTGGGTCGCCTTTACCTTTCGATATTTTAATCACGTAACCGGTAATTAATAAGCTCGCCACAATACCGATGATGGTTGAAATTTGCATTCCCATACCAAAACCTAAAGTATTATTATTTAAGATGAAAGTGATACACACTGCCGTCATAAATATTGCAGGAATAGTGCTGATCCAATGGAATTTATTAAAGCGTAATAGATACGCAGATGCTGTCCATAACATCATTACCGCCGTTGTTTGGTTAGCAAAACCGAAGTAGCGCCAGATAATCGCAAAATCGACTTGAGTTAAGATGGCGCCAATCACAAACAAAGGCATCGCCATAAATAAACGACTTTTCAGTGTTTTTTGTTCCATTTTGAAGTATTCAGCTAAGATCAAACGGCTTGAGCGAAATGCCGTATCGCCAGAAGTAATAGGTAGAATTACCACACCTAAGAACGCTAAAATACCACCAAATACACCAAGTAAACCAAATGATGCACTGTAAACCACATTACCAGGACCACCATTTGCCACTGCTTCTTGTAGCGCGTCCATTGAACCAAAGAAAGACAAAGCGACTGCACACCAAATCAATGCGATGACACCTTCACCAATCATGGCACCAAAGAATACAAAACGGCCATTTTTTTCATTTTCTAAGCAACGAGCCATTAGTGGTGATTGAGTGGCATGGAAGCCAGAAATTGCACCACAAGCAATTGTGATAAATAGCGCAGGCCAAAGTGGTAAGTCATTTGGGTTCATGTTGGTGAACATATCGCTAAATTTATAGCCAGCTAAAATTGCATGGTCGCTAGAGAAGGCGACAGCAGCAATAAGACCAACGGACATAAAGATAAGCAAGGCGCCAAATAGTGGATAGAAACGACCAATGATTTTATCAATCGGTACAATCGTGGCAACAATGTAGTAAGCAAAGATAATCGCAACCATTAAGCCCATAGAAACCGTCGTATCAGTTTGCTCATTTACTAGGTTTGTGATCATTCCTGCAGGAGCGGATACAAATACAACACCAACCAGTAGCAATAACACCAAAGCAAAAATATTCATAAAGTGCTTGGCGTTGTTTCCTAAATAACGGCCAGTAAGGCTTGGAACCGATGCGCCACCATTACGGATAGAAAGCATGCCAGAGAAGTAATCGTGAACGGCACCAGCAAAAATACAACCTAGAACAATCCATAACATAGCTGCAGGGCCGTAAAGGGCACCCATTATTGGGCCAAAAATTGGACCGACGCCTGCAATGTTCAGCAGTTGAACTAAGTAGACTTTTTTATTCGACATTGGCACGTAATCAACACCATCTTGCTTAGAAAAAGCGGGAGTGGTGCGTTGTTCATTGATACCAAATACTTTCTCAACGAAAGTTCCGTAAATAAAGTAGCCTGCAATTAATGCTGCTACACAAAAAAGGAACATCATCATAATTATTGTCCTGCTTAAGGTTGTTTGAAAATTCAGGCTATATAATAAATCTGCCCCTAATAACATTCATATAACATTTGTTTGAGTGGTCGAATATTAAATTGAGTGGTGATAGGCGAAGTTAAGTGGTTTATGTGGGTATGAAACCGCTTGGTTTTCGTTTGCTTTGAATGTGACCTGTGTAATAGTTGTGATCCAAATAAGTGCGATATAACAAAATTATTCAGATAAGGGATGTCATGAAAATAAAAAATAATTCTCATTTTACCGCTATGATTTTACTGAGCTGTTCCGCTTTGTTGTTAACAGCGTGCGCGAATACGGCAGAAGATTATGTGCAAGCAGGAGATTGGGCATCTCTTGGTTATTCCGATGGGATTAAGGGAAAACAAAATCGTACCGGGAGTCAGTTATCTAAACTTGGTAATGTGAATGTCAATGACTATGCGGAAGGCTATTTAAAAGGCAATAAAGAATATTGTAATCCTAAACATGCTTATCAAATTGGCGTGTCTGGTAATTATTATGAAGGTGTATGTGAAGGAACGCCCGATTCACAAAAATTCAGAATGGAGTGGCAGCGTGGTTGGAATGATAGCAAGTTGGATGGATCCAATTAATGTACTTTAAGTATGTAAAGAGTGTTAAGGAATAGTTATGCATAATGAACAAATAGGTTTGATGCTAGCGGCGGTTGGTTTGATTGGTTTAGGATGCCAATGGTTAGCCTGGCGGATGAAGTTACCTGCAATTTTGTTCTTATTGATCGCCGGTTTTATTATTGGACCAATTACTCATGTTTTTGCTCCGAATGATATGTTTGGTGATTTACTCTTTCCTTTGATTTCTTTAGCGGTGGCGGTGATTTTATTTGAAGGCAGTTTAACGCTGAATTTACAAGAAATTCGAGGGGTTAACCGCACCGTGATGAATATTGTCACGATTGGCGCTTTAATTTCTTGGGGGTTAACGAGCGTATTTACTTTTTATATTCTTGATTTTAGCTGGCCGCTAGCCTTGTTATTTGGCAGTTTAACGGTAGTTACTGGCCCGACAGTGGTGGTTCCGTTGCTGCGTACGGTACGACCTAAAGCTAAATTGGCTAACATTCTGCGTTGGGAAGGTATCTTGATTGATCCTATCGGCGCATTGTTTATTGTGATCGTATACGAGTTCATTGTTTCCAGTAGTAAGGTACACAGTCTTGCTGTCTTTGGCTTGATCTTATTAATTGGAATTGTTTTTGGGATAATTACTGGCGCATTATTATCTCAGATTTTACGTCGTCGGTTATTACCTGAATATTTACAACCTTTTGCGGTGTTAACGTTAGTACTTGGTGTTTTTTCAATTTCGAATAGTTTGGAATCCGAATCTGGCCTATTGGCAGTAACGGTCATGGGAATGTGGCTTGCTAACGCCAAAGGTGTCAACATTCAAAACATTTTACATTTCAAAGAAAACCTGACGATTTTATTAATTTCAGGTCTATTTTTGATGCTCTCCGCTCGCATGGAATTGAGTGATTTTGCTGCTCTAGGCGTTGGTTCCGCAATTTTGTTCGTCGCGATTCAATTAATTTCTCGTCCCATTGCTATTTTCCTTTCAACCATCGGTAGTAGTCTCAATTTTAAAGAAAAAGCTTTTATTGCCTGGGTCGCCCCTCGTGGGATCGTGGCGGCGTCTATTTCATCGTTATTTGCGATTAAATTAGTTGAGTCTGGCGTGGAAGAAGCCAGTTTATTGGTGCCACTCACTTTTATGGTCATCGTGGGCACTGTTGTATTGCAAAGTATTACCGCTCGTCCATTAGCGAATGCATTGAAGTTATCGGAACCGTCACCAAGAGGATATTTAGTTGTTGGTGCGAATGATATTGGCCGCAGCCTCGCAATGGCATTAAAGAAATATGGGGACCGAGTGATCATAACGGATTCGAACTGGGAGTATATTCGGAAAGCTCGAATGCAAGGTTTAGAAACGTATTATGGCAACCCTACCTCAAGCCATGCAGAGGAATACTTAGATTTAATTGGTATTGGTAACTTGATTGCCGTTTCGCCAGATAAGCATTTTAATATCGTTGCAGCTAAACACTTTATGAGCGATTTTGGTGCTCGACGAGTATTTTTCTTAAATGAAAAAGCCAAAGATAATCAACATGAGAAGCACCAAGTTGTAGAGGATAAACACGGCAGAACTTTGTTTGGTGAAGATGTCAGCTATAAAAAATTAGCCAGCCTAATTAATCAAGGTGCAGAGGTAAAACACACTAAACTAACAGAAGAATTTAAGTGGGAAGATTATGTGATGAAGTATTCCGATGGGCATCGGTTGTCGCTATTTACCGTTGATCCTAAAGGTGATATCCATATTTTATCAAATGATAGTACTCATAAAACAGTGGAAGGTTGGACTGTCGTGAGTTTAATCAAAGAATAAAAATGCGGGGCTACTAAATTGCTAGCCCCAAATTTTTAAGAAACAATATTATTCTCCTACCACCACACACGCCGTATGTTTTTGTTTCCCAAATCCTAAAATTTGAGCTAATCCTGCTTTACTGATAGGAATAGACGCAGATGATGAAACATCATGTTTTGCTTCTGTATGTGGATCATGGATAAAGAAAAATTGTTCATTCATGCCTGATAAAATAATCCAATGTGGCTCTTTATAGCCATTAAAGCGATAAGTGCTGATCAACAGTAATATGCATTTACCTTGTTCAATCCAAGCTTCTATTTGCTGGTTATTGGGTGGGGCAATAATATGATGAATATCTAACGCATCGACCTGTTGGCAAAAATCTTGATGCACAATGTCAATTACCTCTTTTTTATTAGGATCTCGTACACTGTCGATAAATGGCGTGGAATCTGAACGAGTCCAAAGTTCGACATTAAACCCCCGTTTTTTGGCGGCTAATGCTAACCCATGTCCACTGCACCCACCATGTCCGGCTGCCATGAAAATCGTAGTCGCTTCTCGCCAAAGTTGCAGTTCTTCCTTCCGGTTAGGTTCGAAGTCTTTATTTAAGGTTGAAAATGCCATCAGTAAACACGCTGCACCGCAAGTAAATGGCGTGGTCTGAATGTACAGCGGCATGGGCAATAATATTTTTGGTAGGCTTGCGGTTAAGCGTTTTTGCATGCGAATGCCATCGGCTAAATCATCGTAATAATGGATTAATGTTTTAAGTGGTTTATAGCCGAGTTTTTGATATAAATTTTTAGCCGCCAGATTGTCATTTCTTACTTCTAAGCGTAATGTGGTAGAGCCTTGTTCTAATGCAGATTGTTCGCACTTTTCAACCAGTTGTTGAGCAATTTTTTGGCCACGGAATTCAGGGTTAACGGCAATAGAATAAAGGCGCGATAGTTGAGTGCCTTGATGGAAAAGAAGAAGTGCATAGCCGGTAATGTGTGGTTCAGCAACAGCAACAAATACCATGCTATGTTGAGACAGAAGAAAGCGTTTCATTTGTCTTGGTGCAATGACGTCGCTACTGAATACTTGCGCTTCTAATGTAATTAATGCAGGTAAGTCTTGTTGGGTTGCGCGGCGAAATTTCATTGTGCTATCCACTTTAATATCCACTATAAATAACGGTTGTTCAGCGTTGTTGTAACGCAATCCGCCCAATGGAATTGATTTAAATCCGATGGGTATAACGATTAAATACGAGAAATTGTTCCTTTGCTAGAGGTAAATGTATTCATGGCAAATTTTGTTATTGTGACGGATAAAGACAGCGATTGGGGGCAATATTTTCCCTCTGATCAAGTCGTGACAGTTGATAGTTATTTACAACCTAATTTCTTATCAGATCGCACTGAAAAGCATAAAAGTGTACAAGTGATCAACTTGTGCCGCGATTATTCTTATATGAGCAATGGTTACTATTGTTCGCTATTGGCTGAAGCGCGTGGTCATCGTGTTATTCCTCGTGTGATGGCGATTAATGATGTCAATCAACCATTTGTGATTTCACTTCCTGAGCAGGATCTTAATAAGCATTTTTCTGATTCAGAGAAAGTAGCCAGTAAAATTTATTTTGGCCGCAGTCATATCAAAGGGCTTGAGAAAGTCGCTCGTCGCTTATTTGAACACTTTATGATCCCAGTACTTGATATTGAGTTGAAAAAACATGGTAAGCATTGGCAGTTAGTTAAAGTCCAACCGTTCCCATTCCAAGACCTTAACAATGAAGAGCAAGATACTTTTGTTCAATCACTCGAATTATTTTCAACCAAAGTTTGGCGTTCGCCTAAGCCGAGCAAATCATTTCGTTATGATGTTGCTATGCTGGTGGATCCAGATGAAAAAATGCCTCCGTCGGATCCTGTGGCATTAAATCGATTTAAAAAAGCCGCTAATCGTTTAGGCATGAGTTTACAAACCATTACGGTGGATGATTTTTCTCGTTTAAGTGAGTTTGATGGTTTATTTATTCGCGCCACGACCAACATAAGTAATTTCACTTATCGTTTTGCAAAGCGTGCGGAAAAACTAGGTTTAGTTGTGATCGATGATCCTGAGTCGATCATGAAATGTACGAACAAAGTGTTTCTAACTGAATTGTTAGAACGGCATAAAGTGCCTGCGCCTAAATCGATGATCTTGAGAAGCTTTGATCCTGATTGGAAACAAAACTTGCTAGAGCACATGCAATTACCATTAGTACTCAAAATTCCAGATGGCGCTTTTTCTGTTGGGGTTGTAAAAGTCACGGATGAAGCGACATTAGAGCAAAAAGCGGCAGAATTATTTGCTAAGAGCGCTTTGATTTTAGCGCAAGCCTTTATGCCAACCGATTTTGACTGGCGAATTGGCGTGATGAACCGTCAGGCGATTTATGCATGTCGTTATCATATGAGCCGTGGACACTGGCAGATTTATCAACACCATAATAGCGGGCGTACAACATCTGGCGGCTTTGATACTTTAGATTTAAAACAAGTACCAAAGAATGTCGTTGATACCGCTGTAAAAGCTTCTAACTTAATTGGATCTGGTTTGTATGGTGTTGATCTAAAAGAAATTGATGGCCAAGTCTATGTAATTGAAGTCAATGATAACCCGAGTATTGATAACAAAGTAGAAGATCTCTGGCTGGGAGATTTACTTTATGATCGCATCATGACGGAATTCTTACGCCGTATTCAGTTACGCGGGTTCTAAATGGAGAATAAATATGAATCGAGTTAGAGGAGCTGGTTACAAGGCGCTTGTAGTGGTCGAAGATTTAGGATTATTTACTATCGCAGTATTAACTGTGATTGCGATGGGGATAGAAGTTTGGTCGGTCATCACTAATATGCACGTAAGTCTGTCTGATTTACTTTTGCTTTTTATATATTTAGAAGTATTGGCTATGGTTGGTCTGTATTTAAAATCTGGGCGGTTACCGGTTAGGATGCCACTTTATATTGTTATAGTAGCACTGGCTCGTTATATGATTTTAGATATGAAAAATTTAGATACATACCGAATGTTAGGTTTATCTGGAGCGATATTGATCATCACCATTGCGATTTTAGCGATCCGATATGGTCATACTAAATATCCTTATGGAGAGACAGATAAGAACTCATAAAATGCCAAACACCTCTTTTAATTGCTTTAAATAACGACGACTGACTGGGGTGATATGCCCACTATGAGTGATCACTTCAGCCAGTCCATTATCAAGTAACCGGATTTCTCGAATCGCTTTGGTATTGATTAAATATTGACGATGACAGCGTAATAGTTCTGTTTTTTCTTCTAGTGTCTTGAGCGTTAATTGGCTACTGGCCGTTTGCTGCGCGGTTTGGATATGCACACCAGAAAGATCACTGAAGGCGGTTTCAATATCTTGCAGTGGAATGATCATAATACGGTTGTGACCAATGCAAGGGACTTGTTGTAGCCGTTTTGGCGTTAGTGCTTCAATTTGTGCTTGGGTATGAATTGCTTCTTGATTTTGCCTGGCTTTGAGTAAGCGTTGGATCGTTTTGTTTAAACGCTTAGGGTCGACAGGTTTGAGTAAATAATCAAAGGCATTGTCTTCAAAGGCCTGAATCGCATATTGATCAAAAGCGGTGACAAAAATGACTTGTGGCATGGTATCCGGATCCATCATTGCCAATAATTCAATGCCATTCACTTGAGGCATTTGAATATCGACAAAAACAACTTCAGGCTTTAATGCATTAATTTGCTTTAACCCTTCAATGGCATTATTAGCTTGCGCTATAACCTCAACGACGCCGGTTTCTTGCAGCAACTCTGTCATTTCTTCACGAGCAAACAGCTCATCATCAATTACGATTGCGGTTAACATAGCTATCTATCCCTTTATTATTTTCCAATTTTGTTATTAGGAATAAGAAAACTCATTCGGGTCAATGTGCCTTTTTGACAATGAGTTTTTAACTCAGCGACATCACCAAAATAATTAGTGAGTCGTTTATTTACAATTTCCATACCCAATCCTTGGTGTTCAGCTTTTGGCGTGATAAAACAGCCGGCATTATCTTCTACTGCGATACGATAACCTAGGGAATGTCGTTGGCTATAAATTCGTACTAGGCCGCCTTCTAATAAATTTCCAACACCATGTTTTATCGCATTTTCGACTAAAGGTTGTAAGGTAAAACTTGGTAGTGATTTATCGAGTAGTTCTTCTGCAATATCAATATCAACCTCTAGTCTGTCGGTGAAGCGTGCTTTTTCTATCGTCAGATAAGCATTGACGTGAGCGAGCTCATCTTTAAAAGTGACGGTTTCAATGTTTTGTTTTAGGTTGCTTCTAAAAAAGTGGGACAGATGCTGAATTAACTCTCGTGCTTTATTAGGGTCGCGACGTATCACTGCACTAATCGTATTTAAGGCATTGAATAAAAAGTGAGGATTGACCTGAGCATGCAGCAACTTGATTTCAGCTTGAGCCAGCAAGGTTTGTTGCTGTTGAAAGTCACTGTATAGAATTTGGCTAGATAAGAGTTGTGCAATACCTTCGCCCATCGAGCGATTGATGTTGGAGAGTAGCTTACGTTTGGGTTCATATAATTTAATAGTACCAACCACTTCTTTGCCGGCGCGTAGTGGGATAACCAGTACCGATCCCAGTTTGCAATCCGCTGAAATAGAACATCGATAAGAGTTATCTTTCCCATCTAAAAACATTACTCGATTTTCTTGCATTGCTTGGTGAGTACAAGCGGATGAGATAGGAGTATTTGGTTTATGGTGCTTATCTCCGATGCCAATAAAGGCGAGAATTTTTTCTTTATCGGTGATGGCAACCGCACCAACGTTGGTTTCTTCATAAATAATACGAACCACATGTTCGGCGTTGGTGGAATTAAACCCTGAATTCCATATTCCCACCGTTCGTTCTGCAATGGTTAAGGCTCGACGAGAAAAGGTTGCTGAGTATTTTTCAAAGATGGTCTTTCTGTCTTGTAGGATACTGACAAATAACGCAGCACCGATGCAGTTAGCAATGATCATTGGTGCGGCAATATTAGAAACTAATGCGAAAGCTTGCTCAAAAGGTTGGGCGACGGTAATGATGATCAACATTTGGCTTGCTTCAGCCACAAAGGTAACGGCAAGGACAATCATGGGATTAAACAATAACTCGGTTTTATCTTTTTTAACGAGATAAAGGTGTAACAAACCGCCAATCAATCCCTCTGTCGTGGTTGATATTGCGCAGGCTACATCGGTAAAACCACCCAAGCTATAACGATGTAGCCCTCCGGTTAGTCCAACGGCGAAACCGACGATAGGGCCACCAAATAACCCTCCCATTACCGCACCAATAGCACGAGTATTGGCGATTGCATCATTAATGCTAAGGCCAAAATAGGTGCCCATGATGCAAAATAATGAGAATAAAACATAACAACTAAATTTATGCGAGAGTCTGGATGAAATATTGAATAAAGGCAGAAAGATAGGCGTTTTACTCAGCATATAAGCCAGCATTAAATACACGCACATTTGTTGTAATAGCGAGAGAATAAGATCCATAAATCCAATACTTAAGTTTATAAGATGAAAAACGACAGTTGAATGTAAATTTATTTTTACGTGTGTAGATTTAATTTTACACTTGTTTTGTTATTTTGATTTGTTTGAATATAAAAAATACCGTGATAACTTAACTCCATACAGCGTAGTGTCGCTATCATATTAATGTATTAAAAAGTTTACAGGTACGGTTATGTATAAAAGTGAATTAAGCAATATTAACATCATTGATGAGCAGGTTATCATTACTCCAAACGAATTAAAGCAGAAAATCCCTTTGAGTGATAACGCTCGTCAATTTATTCAAGAGTCTCGTCAAACTATCTCAAATATTATTCATAAAAAAGATCATCGTTTATTGATTGTTTGTGGCCCTTGCTCAATTCATGATATTGATGCTGCAAAAGAGTATGCCAAGCGACTTAAAGCATTATCGGCACAATTGGATGATCAAATTTACCTTGTAATGCGTGTTTATTTTGAAAAACCTCGTACCACTGTTGGTTGGAAAGGGCTGATCAATGATCCGCATCTAGATAACTCTTTTGATATCGAGCGTGGCCTACATATTGCTCGTCAATTATTGGTTGACTTAGCCGAAATGGAAATCCCTTTGGCCACCGAAGCACTAGATCCAATTAGTCCGCAATACATCGGGGATACTTTCAGTTGGGCTGCGATTGGTGCACGTACTACGGAATCTCAAACTCACCGTGAAATGGCCAGTGGTTTATCGGTTCCGGTAGGCTTTAAAAACGGTACTGATGGCAGCTTAGGTACCGCTATTAATGCAATGCAAGCCGCTTCATCTAGCCACCGTTTTATGGGGATTGATAGTGATGGTCAAGTCGCGCTTCTTACCACACAAGGTAATGCTAATGGACATGTGATTTTACGTGGAGGCGTGCAAACAAACTACGATTCAGTCTCGGTGAATGAATGTGAGCAAGAGCTGGCAAAGTATAATTTAGAAGCCGCATTGATGGTGGATTGTAGCCATGCAAATTCTCGTAAAGATTACCGTCGTCAACCATTAGTGGCGGAAGATGTTATTCATCAAATTCGCGAGGGCAACCAGTCTATTATTGGTTTAATGATTGAAAGTCACTTAAATGAAGGAAATCAAGGGTCAGATATTCCTCTTTCCGAAATGCAGTATGGTGTCTCGATCACAGATGCGTGCATTAATTGGGATTCGACTGAAACATTATTACGTCATGCGCATCAAGAATTGGTACCATTTTTAGAGAATCGCCTAAAAGGGTAAATGAATACCATCTAAAGGAATTAGGAAGACGTGAATGGCTGTTGAATTAAATGAATTACGAGATCAAATTGATGCAGTGGACAAGCAAATTGTGGAGCTTTTGGCTCAGCGTTTGTCACTGGTTGAAAAAGTAGGTGAAGTAAAAAGCATTCATGGTCTGCCTATTTATGCACCAGATCGCGAAGCGGCTATGTTAGCTTCTCGTCGTGCTGAAGCCGAAAAGCGTGGCGTTCCACCTCAGTTGATCGAAGATATTTTGCGTCGCACTATGCGTGAGTCTTATGCTAGCGAAAAAGATTCTGGCTTTAAATGTTTAAATCCACAATTACGTTCAATTGTGATTGTGGGCGGTAACGGCCAACTAGGCGGTGTGTTCAAGCGTATGTTTGAGCTATCTGGGTATCAAGTCAAAATATTGGGCAGCCAAGATTGGGATAATGCGGAAACGTTGTTGAAAGACGCTGGTATGGTGGTGGTGAGCGTGCCAATCCACTTAACGGATTTTGTGATCAGGAAATTGCCGAAATTACCTGATGATTGTATTTTATGTGATTTAACTTCAATCAAAGCGGATCCTTTAGCTGCAATGCTTGAAGTACATGCTGGCCCCGTAGTTGGTTTGCATCCTATGTTTGGTCCGGATATTCCAAGCATGGCGAAACAAGTGATTATTTGCAGCGATGGTCGTTTACCTGAAACCTACCAATGGTTACTCAAGCAGTTTGAAATATGGGGCGCGAGTATTTGCGCTATTGATGCCAAAGAACATGATAATGGCATGACTTTAATCCAAGCATTACGTCACTTTACTTCGTTTGCTTATGGTCTGCATTTATCGCAAGAGAACCCAAATCTGGACACCTTAGTGCAGTTAAGTTCACCAATTTATCGCTTAGAACTGGCGATGGTTGGGCGTCTATTTGCACAAGATCCTAATCTTTATGGCGATATTATCATGTCATCTCAGCATAACATCGACATGATTAAGCGGTTCCATCAACGTTTTGGTGAAGCGATTAAAATTTTAGATAACCATGATAAAGCTGAATTCGTGCAGCAATTTGAAACGGTATCTGAGTGGTACGGTGATTACTCACAACGCTTTATGAATGAAAGTCAAAACCTGTTAAAACAAGCCAATGATGCCATGCACCGTGGTAAGTAAATATGAGCCAAGTAAGGTAATTAAATAGATTTAAGGCCTTTCTCTTATAGTAAAATCAGCCAACTTTTCTGACTATTTATTCGTAGTTAAAAGTTGGCTTTTTATTGTTCTGTGATTAAATGTTCATTTGATCGCGATTGCGCTGGTTTTTACATTCTCCCAGCCATCTTCATCAAGTCCAAAGTTTTGTAATCCATCATGATAATTCCCTCTATCTACTTCACCACTTTCTTTTATTGATGGCGATTTAGTCGTTCTTTCTAGTAACCCTTGTAGCTGAATCAGGCCATTAATATGGTTAATCAGTGAAGACCAATGAATATGATCTTGCTGCTTAAATAGTTGATTGAAATTATCGGGGTGCCAATTTAAGAAATCTTTTGGGTCAAGTGTTTGTCCTAGAAAACGAATCTCGTAATGCAAATGTGGACCTGTGGATGCCCCTGTATTCCCACATAAAGCAATAGGATCACCTTTCTCAATGAACTGGCCAGTTTTAACTAAAAAGCGTTGTAAGTGAGCATACATCGACATAAAACCAAACCCATGGCGTATTTTAATTAAGTTGCCATAGCCTTGATTACTCGGGCGAGTGAGTTCTACTACGCCATCGGCTGTCGCATAGATAGTGCCACCATTGGGGCAGGTTAAATCCATACCTAAATGGCGTTTTGATTGACCTGTTATCGGGTGGATTCGAACGCCATAAGGTGATGATATTCTTTGATAGGCCATGGGAAGATCATTTGGGATCATTCGAAATAAAGTCGCTTTAACCGCGGGGCTTAAATTAGACGTGTCCTTATTGATATTAGAGACTAGAAAGGTGGCTAACAATGTATTCGTTTTTGTTTTCAGCTTAGGTGCTGATATATGTTCATCTACTGTTTCATCCTTATGTTCAGGAGACTGATGATTAAAATTATGCATTGTGATCATGGTAGGCGCAGAGTTTGTGCGCTTTGGAATTTGATGCGCCAAATGATACGCACTAAATAGTATGCAAATGAAAGAGAGGAGGATGAACCCAGCAGTAGCAAAAGTAGGAACGGTGATAATATCGCTGTTTTTAGTAAGTGAGGCGGGGGGCTTAAAAGAGAAAAACAGCATATTAGTGATTCACATTGATGAAATAAGCAAATGAATACCATTAGGTTTACCTGAACGAATTCAAAAGCTAAAGGGTTAGAGATAATGGTAATTTGTTTTTACAGCGCTGTTCTCATTATTCATTTTCAAGCATTAAAAAAGCCACATCTAATTAAAAATGTGGCCTTGGTATTTTGGGTTACTGCTAGTGACTATTTGGTCATACGTTTGTACTTGATGCGGTGCGGTTCTGCCGCTGCTGCGCCAAGAGTTTGTTTTAACCAATCGGTGTATTCACTGTAGTTCCCTTCAAAGAAGTTTACTTGGCCTTCATCACGGTAATCTAATATGTGAGTGGCGATACGATCGAGGAACCAGCGGTCATGCGAGATAACCATGGCGCAACCAGGGAATTCAAGTAGGGCCTCTTCAAGTGCGCGCAGTGTTTCGACGTCTAGGTCATTGGTTGGTTCATCGAGTAGTAATACGTTACCGCCAGCTTTAAGCAGTTTAGCTAAGTGCACACGGTTACGTTCGCCGCCCGATAAATCGCCAATGCGTTTTTGTTGATCGTTGCCTTTAAAGTTAAAACGAGAGCAATATGCACGCGCTGGAATTTCAAAGTTATTGATCTTGATAATATCGGCGCCTTCAGAGATCTCTTGGAATACGCTGTTATTATCATTCATGCTGTCACGGAACTGATCAACCGATGCTAATTTAACGGTTGTACCTAATTCGACAGTACCTGAATCGGGTTGTTCGGCGCCGCTTAATATCTTAAATAATGTTGATTTACCCGCGCCATTGGCACCGACGATACCGACGATGGCACCTTTTGGCATACTAAAAGATAAATCATCAATAAGAACGCGATCACCAAATGATTTGGTTAAGTTCTTCACTTCAAGCACTTTGTCACCTAAACGCTCACCCGGCGGAATAAACAGCTCGTTGGTTTCATTACGTTTTTGATGCTCAGAGGTATTTAATTCTTCAAATCGAGCCATACGTGCTTTTGATTTAGCTTGACGACCTTTTGGATTTTGACGTACCCACTCCAATTCCTTCGCGATGGTTTTCTTGCGAGCGTTTTCAGTTGACGACTCTTGTGCGAGGCGCTCATCTTTTTGCTCTAGCCACGAAGTGTAGTTACCTTCCCATGGAATACCCTCACCACGGTCAAGCTCTAAGATCCAACCCGCAGCGTTGTCTAGGAAATAACGGTCATGGGTAATTGCCACAACAGTACCGCTGTAATCAACAAGGAAGTGCTCAAGCCATGCGACCGATTCTGCATCTAAGTGGTTAGTCGGTTCATCAAGTAATAACATGTCGGGTTTTTCGAGTAGTAGACGACAAATTGCGACACGACGGCGTTCACCACCGGATAAGAATTCAATTTTGGCATCCCATTCTGGCAGACGCAATGCATCGGCTGCGCGTTCCAAAGAATTCTCTAGGTTATGACCATCTTTGGCTTGGATTAAGGCTTCTAATTCGCCTTGTTCTTTCGCTAGTGCATCGAAATCGGCATCGGGTTCTGCGTAGGCAGCGTAAACAGCGTCAATGCGTTTTAAAGCGTCAGCAACATCAGAAACAGCTTCTTCAACAATTTCACGTACCGTTTTTGATTCATCAAGAACCGGTTCTTGGGGTAAGTAACCGACTTTAAGGCCAACTTGCGCGCGTGCTTCACCATCAATATCTTGATCAATACCCGCCATAATGCGAAGTAACGTTGATTTACCTGAACCATTTAGGCCAAGTACACCGATTTTAGCACCAGGGAAGAAGCTCAGAGAGATGTCTTTTAGTATTTGACGTTTCGGCGGCACAACTTTGCTCACACGAGACATGGTATAGACGTATTCAGCCATAGTCTTACATATCCTATTATTGATAATAATTTGAAAGCGTTAGTTTACTCTTTCTCACATAAGATTCACACTAAGGATGATAAACATAAGTATGATTATCATTCAGCTTGGTTTTGATTGTTCAATAATATTTATAGGGAAGTTTCTGCATTCATGTCGTATTCAAATAAGATCACCTTAAACTTACTCAGTGTGCTTCGTGGCGTGTTTTTTAGCTCATTTTTTTTAGCCATGCCTACCGTGGCGAGTAATATTTCAAAAGCGACGCCATTACTCAGCGAGCAAGCTAATGATAAGAAAGGGGCTGCACTATCTCCTTTAGAGCAACAGCGAGCGCTTTACCAACAAGCCCAAGATTTTCTCGATCAAAAAGATGTTGAATCCTATCTGAAACTTCGTCCTCAAATTGCCAGTTATCCTTTAACGCCTTATGTCGATTATCGTACCTTTTTAGTGGATATAGGCTTGCAAACACCAACGCAAGTTGATGACTTCACACTAAAATATAAAGATTTCCCATTTTCTAGCAGCATTAAGGCCGCTTATCTTGATGGTTTGGCAAAAAATGAGAATTGGATGGCGTTATTAAAATATCAAACAGAAGAACCCCACGATCAAAAATATCGTTGTTATTATTATACGGCTAAATTAGAAACGGATGATAAAGCCAGTGCCTACAAAGGCGCTGAAAATTTATGGTTAACGGGAGGAAGTGTCTCTTCAGCCTGCGATGATTTATTTCAGCAGTGGACAACAGCGGGTTATCGCAGTGATGATATGATTTTACAGCGTATGTTATTGATGTTTAAAGCCAATAATACCCGACTATTTGGTTATTTAGATAATATGCTCGCGACAGATTCGGCTCGTTCTCAATCAACCATATTACAACATCTGTATAAAAAACCTAAAGGCGTGGTCGCATTTAGTCAATCAAATCCAGTCAATCCATTCAATCAAACCCTAACGGAATTAGCATTTAAACAGCTTATTCGTAAAGATACTAAGCAAGCGGTACGTGTGTTTAATCAAGTGATGTCAGCACAAAAATTACCCCAAGCAATACAAACTAATTTGGCTAATTACGCGAGCTCGTGGCTAACCAATACCGATTCTGACCAATTGGCGAAGTGGCGAGATACAAAAATTAAACAAGGTGGCTCTGTCTCGTTAATGGAGCGTCGAGCAAGGTTGGCAGTACAGTTCAATGATTGGCAATCGGTAGATAAGTGGATTAAACGATTACCTCAAACCATGCAAAATAGCACTCGTTGGCAGTATTGGTTAGGACGTGTCGAATTTGCGCAAGGAAAAGATAAACAAGCGAAACAACGGTTAAAGAAAATTTTAGGTCACCGTGATTTTTATAGCGTAGCTGCCGCGAATTTATTAGGTGAGCCTATTCGTTATGAAAGTCAAATTCTAACTGGGAAACAGGTTGATATTTCTGATAAACAAGCGGCATTAGACCGCATTGAAGAGATGATTGATGTTGATAAAATCAAAGCGGCGAAACGAGAATGGCGTTGGTTGTTATGGCATAGCACTCAAAATCAAAAATTGGCTTTAGTGCAATATTCAGCACAAAAACATTGGTACAACTTCACTGTGGTCGCGACGATTGAAGCTAAAATGTGGAGTTATACCAGTTTACGTTTTCCGATTACACACCGTGGGTGGTTTGAGCACTTCTCGACACAAAATGAAGTATCAATGATTACGTTAATCTCATTAGCTCGGCAAGAAAGTGCGCTTGATATTGAAGCCATTTCACCTGTTGGTGCTCGTGGTTTGATGCAAATAATGCCAACGACAGCGCAACATGTGGCTGATGTGCATAAGTTAGATTATGAAAATGCAGATGATTTATATAAAGTTGAAAAGAATATTGAAATTGGAAGTGCTTATCTGGGGGATTTATTAAAAGACTATGATAATAATAGAATTTTTGCTTTCGCAGCTTATAATGCGGGCCCAAGTCGAGTGAAGCAGTGGCGATCTCGTACGGCCGAAAAAGTGGATGCTTATTCTTTTATTGAAGCGATTCCTTTTAATGAAACCCGTGGTTACGTGCAGAATATTTTGATGTTTGAAACCTATTATCGTAATTTACTTGGTCAAGACGGCACTTTTTTAACGTCAAATGAGATTAAGGAAAAATATTAATCATGCAATCATCGAATGATACTGACAATTATGATAGCCAGAACAAGCCTGAATTTGAAGGTTGGCAGGACGTATTAACAGCTTTAGAGCTAGCAACTCAAAAAGATCAATTGGATTTTTTACTGTCTGCATTATTGACGTTTGATGAGCGAGAGGCATTACTTGCTCGTATGAATATTTTGCATGAGTTAATGAAAGGTGAGCGATCACAGCGCCAAATTAGTCAAATGCTAAAGGTTGGCATTGCGACCATTACACGTGGCTCTACTGAGTTAAAGCACAGTAGTCCTGAAAAAAAACAGCAGCTACAACAATTGTTGCAGACTGCTGCGCAAGATAAGCGATAACTTTATGGCTAAACCCTGTTTTAGTCCCGATAAATTTAAAAGTGATTAGGGTTTACAAACGGGATCAGTGCCAAAACTAATGCTTGATGGTAAACGGAGCTTCGAGTTAATTGATGATGAGTGAGAAGGCCGATTGCACCTCCTTTTTGTTTGATGTTTTCAGTGGCAAATACTTCATCCATCACATCCCCAAGTTCTTTTCCTTGCTCGACTTTGGTCAGTACTTCTGGCGGTAACATCAAGCAGGCAGAGCGTGATTCGCCACGTTTATTTTCGGATTGATTATCTTCAATTATCATCCAAGCAAAAGTGAAGTTATCTTCAATTCCTGCTTCTAATCCGACATAAAAATCACCATCCTCAATCGCAAGCTTGGCATTTTTAACTCGATTTAATGCACCTTGCTTGGTTTCTTTATCATTCATTGGTTGATCGGGCACGCCGCTCTCAACCGAAACGCCTTTAAAACTAAAGTTTTGATTTGGAAAACTATCCGTAAACGCACTTTCTACCGCTTTAATTTTTGCTGGGTTAAGTGAGGCGACGATCACTTTCATATTGGCATTTTCTATCAAGGCATTAACTCAATTTTACGGAAGTTGGTTTTACATTCTCGATCGGATAACAACCGAGTACTTTTAAATGACGAGTTATTTTAGTGAGTTCCTCTAAAGCTTGCTGCATTTTCTCTGAATCTAAATGCGCTTCTAGGTCGACATAGAACATTTCTTCCCATGGATTGCCCATAATTGGTCGAGATTCAAGCTTCGTCATATTGATGTCATAACGTTGTAAAACCAATAACGTTTGAACCAAAGCACCCGCTTCGTGTGACGTCGACATTATGATGGTTGTCTTGGCTGGGATTTGTGTTGAAACTTCGACCGACTTACGAGCTACCACAATAAAGCGAGTGTGATTTTCTGTTTGATTGGCGATATTTTCTTGAATGTTTTGCAAACCATAAAGCTTGCCACTACTTGCGTTACCGATTGCAGCCACATCATTACGATTGAGTTCTTTCACTTTTTTCATTGCATCGGCAGTGCTAGCGCAAGATTCTAATGTGACGCCATTAAGATGACTTAAAAATTCACTGCATTGTTGGTGTGGTTGAGGATGAGAATATAAGGTTTTGATATCCTCTAATCGGATGTTCTCTTGAGCCAATAAGCAGTGTTCAATCGGAAGGGTTAACTCACCTACAATGTATAATGTAGTGTGTTGTAATAGGTCATAAACCTCGTTAATCGATCCTGAACTGGTGTTTTCAATTGGCAGTACGCCAAAGCTAGCGTGCCCAGTTTCAACCGTTGTGGCGACTTCTTTGAAGTTATTGCAGTTGTGTTCGATGAGTTCATTATTCTTTCGGCTAAAATATTCACGACTCGCAAGATGAGAGTAAGAACCTTTAGAGCCTAGAAATGCGACTCGAACCAATGGTTGACGGCTATCTTCTGGGTTGGCAAGGTTTTGTAAATAGGTTTGTTGCAGTAGTACCGAGTCTTCAATGATGGTGTGAAATACTTTAGTGATGTAGTTGGCATCAAGCTGATATTTATCTTTTCCATTATTAATGAGCTTGACCAGCAACTCTTGTTCACGCTTAGCATCGCGAACCGGTTTAGAGGTTTCGACTTTGCTTTTGGCGACTTCAATACTTAATGAACGACGTTCTGAAAGAATATTGAGGAGTTGATCATCAAGTTCATTGAGTCGAAGTCTGATTTGGTCTAGAGAATATTTCGCTTGTGTCATGATTTTTTCCTATAAAAAAGCCCCCCAGTTGGGAGGCTTTCTGTCCGTTTTTGGTTTCTTTTTTCAAAACGACATTAGCCTCATCAATTAAGAGGTAAAAAAGAAGCCAAAAAAGAACAGATTATGTGAATGCATTTAAGGTACTCATTGGTATATATAGAACACACACCATAAGGCAAGCGATACAAAATCGTCAAGCAAAAAAATAGCGCCCAATTAGGCGCTAAAGTTGGTTTTCTGTAATGTGGTTAAAATTATTCTTCTGTCTCTTCTAGCTCTAATTCGTCATTAAGCACTTTATTACGCTTTGCTTCTGGTTTATGGCTGAGCTTATTCAGTTGTCGTTCTAGTTTTTGTTCTACTTCATTAATGGCTTTATAAAGATCCTCATCCATTGCAGAGGCATTCAATTGACCTTTAGGTACGGTGATTGTCGCTTCGATTTTTTTCTGATTAGCGGGTTCAATACTAATGTTAGCTTGGCAGCTAATTAAATCGATTTGCCATTTTTCTAGTTTTTTAAATTTAGCCTCAATGTGATCACGAATAGAAGAAGTGATGTCGATATTTTTACCAATAATACTTACTTTCATAGGTTTTTCCTTTTGTGGCTTAATTTGTTACGTTCAGATTACCTTTTGGATAAAATAATAATGTGATTTCGATCAACTTTTTTTCTAGTGTTTTTCTAGCAAAGAGTTAAATGTGATCCTGAACAAAGCGTGTGAAAAAGAGGGAGTGAAATAGTTTGTATTTTATCGATAAAGGGGTAGATTTGAATGAATGGTTACTAGAGATTTATATTTTTAGGGTGTGATTTTGTCTTTGATTTAATAGCCATTTCTTAGTTGTGGTCATGTTTTTGTTTATGTGTCTCACATAACTTAATCAATACTCTTCAAAAAGAAAAAAAGCAGCTGACGCTGCTTTTGGATCTCAAAGATTCAAGGCTTTAATCTGCATTACTTTTCTTTATTTAAAGCAATTAATTCTTCGGTTTTTTTCACTCCATCGTCAAGCTTGATTGCTTTATACGCTTTCAACTGGATTTCTAACGATTTATGGGCAGCCTTGGTATCTGGATAGGTTTTTTGAATTTCTTGGCAACGGTTAATCGCGGCAATATAGGCCTCTCTGCGCAAGTAGAAATCTGCAGACGCTAAGTCATATTCTGCTAATCGGTTTTTCAGCGACAATAAACGCATACGAGCATCAGCCGCGTAAAGACTATCAGGATAACGTTCAAGTAGGTGCTTAAAATCAACAAACGCTGCTTTCACCGGTTCCGGATCTCGGTCTGAGCGATCAATGTTAAATAATGTGTGCATGAAATTAGAGTCTTGCGCCATATTGGTTAGACCGCTCATATACAGCACCCAATCAGAACGTTCATGTCCTGGATTCAGACGGATAAATCTAGCAATGGTGGCTGAAGTCAGTGGATAATCGCCATTTTTGTAATAGGCAAAGATAAGATCCAATTGCACTTGATCTGAATAAGGGCCGAAAGGGTAGCGAGAGTCTAAAGCTTCTAATTTTTGGATTGATTCAGTCCAGTTACCAGATTGTAATTCTTTTTGAGCTTGAGAATACAAATCTGAAGGTGGAATATCAGGCACGGCATTTTTATTATCGGCGCATCCTGCAAGTAAAATGATGGTCATTAGACCTATAATATATTGGCGTTTCATTGTGAGGAGTACATTCCTTGAGATTAAATCTTGAAATTAAATATTGTTGTGTCCGTTACTTCTGACAACTTAACAGATACAATGATGAATAACTCTATTTTATCCATAATGATGGATATTAGTCCTATGGTTTTTTAAAAAGTTCGATATGACCCAGCAGATAATACGCACAGATACAGTAAAAGACTCGCAACTTGGACAACGCTTAGATCAAGCGATGGCTGAATTGTTTACGGATTTTTCACGTTCTCGATTGAAAGAATGGTTGCTTGACGGCAAAGTTCAAGTCAATGGGGAAGTGGTAACCAAACCTCGAGTTCGAATGATGGGCGGCGAGGAGTTGACTCTTCAAGCCGAACTTGAAGATGAAGAACGTTGGATAGCGCAAGATATTCCCTTAAATATTGTTTATGAAGATGACGATATTTTGGTGATCAATAAACCACGTGATTTTGTGGTTCATCCTGGCGCAGGGACACCTGATAGCACCGTCTTGAATGCGTTATTGCATCATTATCCTGATATCGCAAAAGTACCACGAGCGGGGATTGTTCACCGTTTGGACAAAGACACTACTGGTTTGATGGTAGTGGCAAAAACGGTACCAGCGCAAACCCGTTTGGTTCGTGCACTACAGAAACGTACAATCACTCGTGAATATGAAGCAATTATCATTGGTTCTATGACCGCGGGCGGGAGAATTGAAAAACCAATCGGTCGTCATACTAATAAGCGTACCCTGATGGCGGTGAACGAAACGGGAAAAGAGGCGGTAACTCATTACCGTGTGGCTGAGCACTTCCGTGAACATACACGAATTCGTTTACGCCTTGAAACAGGCCGGACTCATCAAATTCGTGTGCATATGTCTTATATTCAACATCCATTGCTAGGGGATATCGCCTACGGTGGTCGAGCGCGTATTCCTCGCGGAGCTTCGGCAGAATTAACTCATATGATTCGCAGTTTTGACCGCCAAGCGTTGCATGCTGTGATGCTGAAATTTGCTCACCCAGAAACTGGTGAAGTCATGAAGTTTCATGCGCCAGTGCCCGATGACATGATCGTAATGGCAGAAGCATTGCGTCAAGATGCAAAAGATAATAAAGAAGAAGCCCCTCTGTAGGAATGAAATCAATTATCCCTAATTGGCCAGCACCTAAACATGTTAAAGCGTTTAGCTCTACGCGTTTAAATGGTGAATCAAAAGGTGTATATCAAGGGTTGAATCTTGGTATGCATGTTGGGGATGATGCTTCTATTGTTACTTTGAATCGCGAATTGATTGCACAGGATTGCCAGATGCCAAGCAAACCTGTGTGGTTAAATCAGACTCACTCGACTCATGTTGTTAAACTGACTGAAGCAAGCTCAACCGTGATTGATGCCGATGGCAGTGTTACTGATGCAAAAAAGGTTGTTTGTAGTGCCATGACTGCCGATTGTCTTCCTGTATTACTGACTAATATTGAAGGGACACAAGTGGCTGCTGTACATGCAGGTTGGCGTGGTTTAGCTGATGGTATTATTGAACAAGCATTACAAAAGTTTGATAAACCTGAAAACGTGATGGCTTGGCTTGGCCCTGCGATTGGTGCTTCGGCATTTGAAGTTGGTCAAGACGTACTTGACGCTTTTATTGCATTTGATCCGCAAGCGATCCAAGCATTTGTAATAAAATCAGATGCTGAAAATAAATGGCTAGCGAATATGAATTTGTTAGCAACTCAACGCTTAAATCACTTAGGTGTTACGCAGATCTTTAGTAATCATCATTGTACTTTTTCTGAATCTGAGCTTTTTTATTCCTACCGTCGTGATGGAGTGACAGGCAGACAAGCTACCTTCATTTGGATTGAATAATACTTTTGAGACAATAATCTTCCCGAATACTTGAAATAATCCCTCTTTGCATCCATTTATAAACCATAACTAATGTATCTATTCTACACGTCTTTTTGATGTATTCCTGTTGGGATACTTTGATCGAGTCGGAGGCTTATTATGCGTTTTGATAAATTCACCAGTAAATTTCAACTTGCCATTTCTGATGCGCAGTCACTTGCCCTGGGCCGCGATAACCAATTGATTGAACCTGTGCATTTGATGCAGGCATTACTCGATCAAGACAGTAGCGCTATTCGCCCACTATTTACGATGCTGAGGGTTGATGCAACTCAATGGCGCTCGAAATTAAGCCAGGCGTTAGATAAATTGCCTAAAGTTACGGGTACGGCGGGTGATGTTCAACTGTCTAAGCCATTAGCCAATTTATTGAATTTATGTGACCAATATGCGCAAAAGCGTAAAGATACTTATATTTCTGCTGAGCTGTTCTTGCTCGCTGCGGTGGAAGATAAAGGCCCGCTAGGCCAATTATTTAAAGAATTTGGCTTAAATAAAGAGAATGTCACTAAGGCCATTGATGAAATTCGAGGTGGTCAACATGTGGATGATCCAAATGCGGAAGAAAAGCGCCAAGCATTAGAGAAGTACACAATTGATCTCACTGAGCGTGCTGAGCAAGGAAAACTGGATCCTGTTATTGGTCGTGATGATGAAATTCGTCGTACCATTCAAGTATTGCAACGTCGAACTAAAAATAATCCAGTATTAATAGGCCAACCGGGTGTGGGTAAAACCGCGATTGTTGAAGGGCTTGCACTGCGTATCGTCAATAATGAAGTGCCCGAAGGTTTACGTGGCCGCCGTGTTTTATCTCTGGATATGGGCGCATTGATTGCAGGCGCGAAATATCGTGGAGAATTTGAAGAGCGCTTAAAAGCAGTATTGAACGAATTGTCGCAAGAAGATGGCAATGTGATTTTGTTTATTGATGAACTACATACCATGGTCGGCGCAGGGAAAGGCGAAGGTTCAATGGATGCAGGCAACATGCTCAAACCGGCTTTGGCTCGTGGTGAACTGCATTGTGTCGGCGCGACAACCTTGGATGAATATCGACAATATGTCGAGAAAGATCCAGCATTGGAAAGACGCTTTCAAAAAGTGCTGGTGGATGAGCCAAGCGTGGAAGATACCATTGCGATTTTACGTGGTTTGAAAGAGCGTTATGAGTTGCACCATCATGTTGAAATTACCGATCCTGCGATTGTGGCAGCGGCAACGCTATCGCACCGTTATGTCTCAGATCGTCAATTACCTGATAAAGCGATCGATTTAATTGATGAAGCCGCATCAAGTATTCGTATCCAAATAGATTCAAAGCCTGAATCCATGGATCGCTTAGATCGTCGTATCATTCAATTAAAAATCGAGCAACAAGCATTACTAAATGAAGATGATAATGCCAGTGCCAAACGTTTAGAAATCTTAAACCAAGAACTTGGTGAAAAAGAACGTGAATATTCTGAGTTAGAAGAAGTATGGAAAACCGAAAAAGCCGCACTTTCTGGTACCCAGCATATTAAGACAGAGTTGGAGCAGGCGCGTTTAGATATGGATGTGGCGCGTCGAGCGGGTGATTTGCAACGAATGTCGGAATTGCAATATGGCAAAATCCCAGAATTAGAAAAGCAATTAGAGGCTGCATCCCAAGTCGAAATGATTGAAATGACATTGCTGAAGCATCGTGTAACTGATGCTGAAATTGCAGAAGTGCTTTCTAAACAAACCGGTATTCCTGTGTCGAAAATGCTGGAAGCAGAAAAAGCCAAATTGTTGTCAATGGAAACCGTGTTACATGAACGTGTGATAGGGCAAAAAGAAGCGGTAGAAGTGGTTTCTAATGCCATTCGTCGTAGCCGTGCAGGTTTGTCTGATCCGAATAAACCGATTGGTTCATTCTTATTTTTAGGACCAACAGGTGTTGGGAAAACCGAACTTTGTAAAACATTAGCGAACTTTATGTTTGATACCGAAGATGCCATGGTCCGGATTGATATGTCTGAGTTTATGGAAAAACATTCAGTATCACGTTTAGTTGGTGCCCCTCCGGGATATGTGGGTTACGAGGAAGGTGGTTATTTGACCGAAGCGGTACGCCGTAAACCTTATTCGGTGATTTTACTGGATGAAGTTGAAAAAGCGCATCCTGATGTGTTCAATATTTTATTACAAGTATTAGATGATGGTCGCTTAACCGATGGCCAAGGTCGTACTGTCGATTTTAAAAATACGGTAGTGATCATGACTTCTAACTTGGGGTCGGATCGAATTCAAGCAAAGGCTGCCACGTCGGATTATGAATCCATGAAAGCCGATGTTATGGAAGTGGTGATGCAACATTTTCGTCCAGAGTTTTTAAACCGAGTTGATGAGAGTGTGGTGTTCCATCCGTTAGGCCAAGCGCAGATTAAATCGATCGCATCAATTCAATTGCAACGATTAAGTCAACGTATGGCGGATAAAGAATATCATTTAGAAGTGGGCGAAGATGCCTTGGCACTGATTGCACAAGTAGGCTTTGATCCAGTTTATGGTGCGCGACCATTGAAACGCGCGATTCAGCAAATGGTGGAGAATCCATTAGCAAAATCGATGTTATCTGGGGAGTTGATTCCGGGTAAAACGGTGAGCTTGAGTGTGGAAGATGACCATATTGTAGCCAAGCAATAAAGTGTAATTCATCTAATTCCAATCAAGATTAAAAGAGCTTCCCAATCAATGGAGGCTCTTTTTTTATAAAGCAGGAATGGCAATTAGATAGGTATCGATGGCTCAGCATCATCGAAATCAGGTTATATGAGGCTGGTTATCGCATAGTAGGCAGCACTGTACTGATGCGCCCAAATTAGAAACGACACTAAAGTGGGGGAAGTGAAGATGAAGTAAAACACCTCGGACTGGATAAGGTTAGAAAGGTTGAAATTGGTCATTCGGCTGATTTAGTCTGCTATAACTTAAGTAAAGTAAGATTTTCCGAAAGTAACTCACACTTGATGTCAGCAGTTATGTTTGGAAAGCCGTGAAGATTAAGCATGTTTGGGTTAATGGTCATCGAGTTATATAAAGACGGAATAAGTAAAATAAAAGAAGAATTACTATAATAGAGAATGCATATCGATTAATTGAGAACTTAAAGAAACGAATTCCTAATACTTAAAGATTTTTTATAGAATGAAATTAGCCTTTATTAAGCCATTTTTAGTTTTTATGTGGATAAGCTGTGAGAAAGTTGAGTGTAAATAGGTATAAATAAGGCTTTGAATACAAAATAGACATCTAACACTTATTTTTAAGTTTTTCATGAAAAAGCCCTTGCCAATGTGAACTTGATCTCTATAATACGACCTCACTGACACGGAGCACACAGCCTAACGGCCGCAACGAGTCAGAGGTCACAACCTTCTCAAAAAGGGTAACGAAAAAAGATTGCAGAAAGTGTTTGACACCCTCAATCAAATCGT
>NZ_VHKO01000089.1 GCF_015223435.1 Vibrio hibernica | reverse complement strand
GTATGATATTCAAGGCCAGCCTACGATTTTAATTTGGCTTCAGAAGTACGGTCGGCTCGACTATATTGGTCTAGGAGCCCCCTGCATTTATGCAGAAAGGAGGACTAGTGGTTAAGTATAATTAGCAGAATAAGGCATCAAAGCGTTGGAGCAACCAACATTGAAAATGTGCGCAACTCTTGGGGTTTTTCAGGCTCTTTAGAGGCTTTGAGCTAGTAGTAATCCAGTTTAAATTAAGCTGCTGTAAAAGCTGATAAATACTGGATATTCGCAGATTCGATGCTGTGTGAGTATCACCTCCAAAATAAGAGGTGATATTAATTTATGGGATTAGTGGAGTCCGATTCTAGATCCCCGCGCCATCAAGGAGTATTGGAGAGTTACCGTTAAATTGTTGATCCATATCCAGAGATGGTTTATTACTTTGTGGGTGACCTACAATTTTTGCAGGGACACCTGCAACGGTGGTGTGAGGAGGAACGGCTTGTAATACGACTGAGCATGATCCAATTTTCGCACCGATGCCGACTTCAATATTTCCAAGTATTTTTGCACCAGCGCCTATCATAACACCTTCTCTGATTTTTGGATGACGGTCGCCGCAATCTTTACCTGTGCCGCCTAATGTTACATCTTGTAAAATTGATACATCATTTTCAACCACTGCGGTTTCCCCAATGACTATACCTGTTGCATGATCGAGCATAATGCCTTGACCTATTTTTGCAGCAGGATGGATATCGACTTGGCATGCAACTGAAATTTGATTTTGAAGATAAGTTGCGAGTGTGACTCGGCCTTGCTTCCATAGCCAGTTTGCGACGCGGTAGCCTTGCAGGGCATGGTACCCTTTTAAATATAATAAGGGGACGGAATACATAGATACTGCGGGGTCTCGAGTCACGGTAGCACAAATGTCACATGCTGCAGATTCAGTTAATTGTGAATCAGAAAGGAAAGCTTGCTCTACCACTTCACGTACTGCCATTGCTGGCATAGAAGCTGTTTTGAGTTTATTGGCTAGGATGTAGCTAAGGGAGGCCCCTAAGCTATCATGGTTAATAATAGTGGAATGATAAAAGCTTGCGAGCATTGGTTCTAATTCTGCTTGCTGTTTTGCTTCCTTAACGATGGCTTTCCATATTTTCTGTTTTTCACACTGTTTCATGATGCTATGTATCTCGATTCTATTTTTCGCAGCGCACGGGCGACGATATATTGTTATTCCATTAACCTATCACGCTTGAATTTTCAGGTGAAGTTATCCGTTTATCTTTCCATTTTTTTCGATCTTGCTAATAAATCTTGTGCGGCTTGGCGTGCGTCTTTATCTTGATACAGTACTTGATAAATTTGATCAACAATAGGCATTTCTACACCCATTCGGTTAGCCAATAGCCATACTTCTTTTGTGTTGCGATAGCCTTCAACCACTTGTCCTATTTCTTTTTGAGCACTTTCAATATCCTTGCCTTGCCCTAAAGCTAAGCCAAAACGGCGGTTTCGTGATTGATTATCGGTGCAGGTTAATACTAAATCACCAAGGCCTGCCATACCCATGAACGTCTCTGGCTGTGCTCCCAATGCTATGCCGAGGCGGGTCATTTCAGCTAATCCACGGGTGATTAATGCTGTTCGTGCATTTGCTCCGAATCCGATACCATCAGACATGCCAGCGCCAATTGCGATAACATTTTTGACTGCGCCACCAAGCTGCATACCAGTAAAATCGTTATTGGCATAAACGCGGAAGCTCTTATCGCAATGAATAGTTTCTTGTAAATCTTTAACAAACTCAGCATCAGGTGAAGCAACTGAAATAGCTGTTGGTAAACCTGCTGCTAATTCTTTGGCAAAAGTAGGGCCAGAAAGTACTGCCAGTGGAATGTTTTCACCTAGAACCTCTTGTGCAACATCTTTTAACAGACGCCCAGTTTTAGGCTCTAACCCTTTAGTTGCCCAGCAAATTCGAGAGTTTACTGATAGGTGAGGTTTCAGGCTATTGAGTACTAATCCAAAGACATGACTTGGAACAACGACTAGTAAGTCACGGCTAAATGAAACTGCAGTTGCAAGGTCGGATTCAATAATTAACGACTCAGGAAATATAATACCGGGTAAAAATTCGTGGTTTGCTCGGTCAGCTTGTAATTTGGCCATATGCTTGGCTTCATGCCCCCATAAAACCACTTTCGACCCATTTCGGGCTAAGGCGATGGCAAGTGAAGTGCCATATGATCCAGCACCAATAACAGTCATAACAGCATTTTGATGAGAGTGTGTATTTGGCAT
This sequence comes from Vibrio hibernica, assembly GCF_015223435.1. Taxonomy (GTDB): domain Bacteria; phylum Pseudomonadota; class Gammaproteobacteria; order Enterobacterales; family Vibrionaceae; genus Vibrio; species Vibrio hibernica. Next base: position 3,700 of record NZ_VHKO01000089.1, on the reverse strand, counting down.
GATTGAAACCTTTTATGAAAGATGAGAAACCAAGGAATGAGGCCCGAAGAAACAAAAAGCAAAAGCAGGATAATTTCGCTTTTGCTTTATGGTTAGATCTTTAGGCGAAGCATTTTCACACTTCGCATTTATTATCTTATGCTTCTACTTGTGGTGCTTGCTCTGCTTGCTGTTGTAAATAATTCATGAACAATGCATCAAAGTTAACAGGAGCTAAATTCAGTTGTGGGAATGTCCCTTTAATCACTAAGCTCGAAATAGTTTCACGTGCATATGGAAACAGGATGTTCGGGCAGAATGCCCCCAAGCAATGTGCAAGTTGACCTTGTTCCATCTGCTCAGCTGTAAAAATACCGCCTTGTTGAATTTCACATAGAAAAGCAACTTCATCAGCATTTTTAACGGTAACTGTTAAGCGCAGAATAACTTCATAAACACTTTCACCTAGCTCACGGCTTTGAGTGTCAAGATCAAGTTTAACTTCAGGTTCCCACTCTTTTTGAAACATTTGTGGTGAATTTGGCGCTTCAAAAGAAATATCTTTTAGAAAAATACGTTGAATTGTGAAGTTCTGTTGTTCTTGAGGTGCTGCTTCAGCCATGATTAAAATCCTTGTAGGTATAAATTAAAAATCTGTTATCTAACTATTTCTTACCTTTTTTTGTTACTGCTTTATCTGAAACTAAAGGTAAGTTATTTTCATTCCACGCACCCATGCCATTTTTTAATAGGCTAACATTTTCAAAGCCAGCTTTAACCAACAAATTGGCACTTTCTGCTGCGGTTTGTCCAAGCTTACATACCACAATGATTGGGGTGGCTTTGTGTTTTTCAATAGCAGTAAGCGAGCCAGATTTAATTTCAGAAGGTAAAATGTGAACTGAGCCCGCAATATGGCCATGTTTGAACTCATCTTTAGAGCGAATATCAATCACTACACCATTTTCACGATTGATTAGGTAGGTTAGACCTCCAGCATCTACGATCTTATATTTTGCAGTTGATGACTTATAGATACTCATAATCAAGGCAGCAAGTACACCGACCCAAACTAAGCACATGATCATGTTTTGTTGAAAAAATTCCATATATTCTTGCATATTTTAAGCTCTTACCTGCGATAGCTGTGGACATCCACAGACAAAATTTGAAAGGCAAGAGTATAACTGCCTATGTGGAAAGAGGCGAGAAGAGAAGGAAAAAAAGCGATCCTAGATCTTAAAAGAGACATGAATATCCTGATCTAAATACGATAAGATCGAAATGTATCATTATTACTCTACAGAGTTTTACTAACGCACCAACTTTATACATATCTATTCTTTATTTGGCGTTATAGCGAGTATAAACCTTAGATAGCACTCCGAGGTCAAGAGTGATAGAGGGATGTATTGAATCTAAAGTGGAATAAAAAATATAGATAAATTCTATGAGCTGGATTGGGTTAGCAAAGGGCGCTTCGCTAACCTGCTTTAAATGATAAATTATTGAAGGAATGGTTTAAATTTGATGGCGCTTAAAAATAATCGAAGTATTGATACCACCAAAAGCAAAGTTATTACTCATAATCGTATTGCATTGTATTTCTCGACCTTTGCCTTGAATATAATCTAGGTCACCACACAGTGGATCAATGTTATCCAAATTTAGAGTCGGGCTAAACCATCCAGTGCGCATTATTTCTAAGCTAAGCCATGCTTCAACGGCGCCGCAAGCACCAAGCGTATGACCAAAATAACTTTTGAGTGAACTGATTGGTGTTTGATTTCCAAATAGGTTAGCGGTCGCGTGACTTTCTGCAATATCGCCACGGTCAGTTGCGGTACCGTGAGCAGAAACATAATCGATTTGAGAAGCTGGAATATTGGCATCTTGGAGAGCTAGTTCCATGCAACGTTGCATATTTTCCATCTGTGGTTGGGTGGCATGGGTTGCGTCGCAATTACTCGCAAAACCAATGATTTCAGCATAAATGGTTGCCCCACGAGCGATGGCATGCTCATATTCTTCAAGTACTAATGTACCAGCACCTTCACCAATAACGAGTTCATCACGGTCAGTGTCATAAGGCCGTGGAGTGGTTTTTGGCGCATCATTTTTTAAACTGGTGGCAAATAGAGTATCAAAAACAGCAGATTCGGTAGGGCACAGCTCTTCTGCACCGCCTGCAACCATAATCGTTTGATAGCCGTGTTTAATGGTTTCGTAAGAATATCCAATGGCTTGGCTGCCAGAAGTACAGGCACTGCTAGTTGGGATCACTCGCCCGCGTAAACCGAAAAATAAGCCGACATTAACCGCCGCTGTGTGAGGCATCAGTTGTACATAGGTGGTCGCGGTTATCGCTCGGGTGGATTTATCATTAAGCATCACGCCAAAAGCACCTACAGCTGAAGTGCTGCCGATAGATAAGCCACGCCAGTTTGGCTATTCGTTAAGGTTTCATGTTTCTCGCCATTCTCGCCAACCAGACCACTTTGTAATAATGCATTTTCAGAGGCTAAGGTAGCCATTTGAGACACTCGACCCATTGAGCGTATTTGCTTTCGAGTGTAATGCTTTGGTAGTTCAAAATGTAAGATGGGCGCGGCAAGTTTGGTATTCAAACCGTCATACTGCACATAGCTTTCCATAAACTGCACCGCATTTTCGCAGGCTTGCAGCTTAGGTAAAATCTCAGCCCAATAATTACCAAAGGCGGTAACGCCAGGCATTCCTGTTACGACAACACGACGACTCATATTAAACCTCCATTGACCGAAATCACTTGTCTAGTGATGTACGCAGCATTATCCGACATCAAATAACGGACTAATCCTGCGACTTCTTCAGGTTTTCCCATACGGCGTAAAGGCACTTGTGGTAAAGCATGCTCTTTAACATGTTCATCTACCATTCCGGTATCAATAAGCCCCGGCGCAACACAATTCACGGTAATTTTGCGTTTGGCGAGTTCTAAAGCCAGAGATTTGGTTGCGCCAATCACACCCGCTTTTGCAGCACTGTAATTAGTTTGACCACGGTTGCCCATGATGCCAGACACAGAAGCAATGGTAATGATGCGGCCACCACTGCGCTTTTGTACCATTGGCATAACACAAGGATGAAGCACATTATAAAAACTGTCTAAATTGGTGTGGATCACGCTATCCCACTCTTCTTCCATCATGGCAGGAAAGGCGGTATCACAGGTGATCCCAGCATTACTGACAACACCATAATAGGCGCCATATTGTTCAATGTCCGCTTCCAATTTTTCTCGGCATTGGGTTCTATTACTGATATCAAACTGAAGTAGATGACCTTGTCCGCCTGCTTGCTCAATATCACGTAACGTGCCGAGTGCACCCGTTTCGTCGCTCATATAATGAATGGCAATATGAAAGCCATCTTGCGCCAATTGAGTCGCAATTGCTTTACCAATGCCTTTGCTGGCTCCTGTTACTAGAACATGTTGAGTCATAAGGTTTCCTTTGATTGTTTCTTTGCGACAGCCGGTTGACCCAGCATATCCTGTAATTGTGTTTTAGAGGGGACAAAAGCATTCAATTGGGCACTGGCGACTTCGCTACCTTGTTGTTCTATTGTGCATTGAAATACCGCCATGCCATTACTTTCCATCACTTTTTCTGCATGGATATCCAATATGGTTTCTAATGAAAACTGCGCCTGTTGGCAGTGGTAGCGACGAGTGCCAAGT
>NZ_VHKO01000088.1 GCF_015223435.1 Vibrio hibernica | reverse complement strand
AAAACGAGTTACAACGCATCCTTACTAGTTCCACAATGATTAGCTTTATCCATATATTTTCTCATGCCAAATGCTGTCAATTTTGTATAGTTTGAAGCTTGAATAATTGGATTTTTAGATACTAATTAAACCCACAGTTCTTCTTCATGAGTAGGCTTTGGTTAACTATATGGATTATTTCCGCATTTTATGTTGATTGAATATGAGGTAAGTTCATATTTTATGAATAAATTGAGATGGTTAGCTTGTTGATCTGAGAATTGAATGGAATGATAGACGGATTTTATCCGTCTATTAAATTGTAAGTTACCTTATTAATACCACATGTTCAATTTACTGTACAACTAAGATGGTGAAGGCTATACTTGTTCCATTAAATGTACATATGGAGGTTCTTATGAGAATCGTATCTTTTACTGAAGCTAGAAATAGTCTTAAAGCTGTTTTAGACGGTGTAGTTAATGATGCTGATACAACAGTCATTACACGCCGTGATTCTGAAGATGCAGTGGTGATGTCTTTAGACTACTACAACAGCCTTATGGAGACAGTTCACTTACTGCGCTCCCCTAAAAATGCTGAACACCTAAACCGTTCGGTAGCACAGTATCGTGCAGGTAAAACAACAGCACGAGAGTTAATTGATGAGTAGTAGTCAACGTCTACTGTCGTGGACTGATGACGCTTGGGATGACTACTTGTATTGGCAAACCCAAGACAAGAAAACACTAAAGCGCATCAACAAAATTATCAATGATGTTAAGCGCTCTCCTTTTGAGGGCATCGGTAAACCTGAACCGTTAAAAGAGAACTTATCTGGTTTTTGGTCTCGCCGTATTGATGATACTAATAGGCTTGTTTATGCGGTCGATGATGAAGCGATAACGATAATTTCGTGTCGTTACCACTACTAAATCAGCTTCAGTAATCGGGCATCTAACAAACGACTATGGCTTCAACATACTTTTCCTAATCTGACAGAACCTTTTTAGAGCATCAGGTCTAACAAGGTTTTGTCCAAAAACGTGCTGGAAACATCAAACCATAAGTTAAATATTCACCTACTCACTTGGCAATAATCTCACTTTTAGGTATCTGTAATCGATACTGATTGGGCGTTACCCCCAATTCTCGTTGAAATAAAGAATACAAATACTGATGAGATGGATAACCTGTTTTTTGGGCAATATCGGGGATGCTGAGCTGGGTATGAATGAGTAAGAGTTTCACTTTTTCGAATTTAACGTGATGGATTTCTTTATGGATGGTATGGCCAACTTGATCGCGAAATAATTCTTCTAAAAAGGTACGACTGCAACCTGCAAATTCAACCACTTGAGCAGACTTGATGCCAAGGTGTGCATGGTTGCGAATGTAATGAACCGCGCGTAATAAATAACTGTCTTGTAGTCTCCGGTGCTTGGTACTTTCTCATGCGTCGCTGGGAACGATAAAGCCTATTGGCTTTTTAATCCTTCAACCTGATTTTGGGTTGTTCTATCGCATTTTTTTAACGATTGTACAATCACTGTAAACGTTTACACTATTTGCGGTTGATCACAGAAGTAGAGTCGGTATTTTTGCTATCCTACCCAGCACAAATAGGAAAGTGGCTTATTTAGCAAGATGTGTAATCGTTAATGATAGTGTCACTTTGGTTTAGATTACCCAGAGTGCAGGTGACTTAAACTTCAATATCATAAACGATCAGCACGATAGATGCCTACTTGTAGGTTATATTTATTTGCTAGCTAACGAATATTTACCAGCGAACTAATATTTATCAGCGAACTAACGTCAGGAGAAGATATGAAAGTTTTAGTTACCGGTGGCTTAGGCTATATCGGCAGCCACACTTGTGTGCAGTTAATAAAAGCTGGGCATGAACCCATTGCTTTGGATAACTTAACCAATAGTAAGTTAGAGGTGCTAAATCGTATTGAAGCATTAACAGGCACTCAGCCGTCTTTTTATCAAGGCGATGTTCGCGATGAAGCCTTCCTTGACCAAGTTTTTGCTGAACACTCTAATCAACCGATTGATGCTGTGATCCATTTTGCGGGTTTAAAATCTGTTGGTGAGTCGGTGTCTAAGCCGCTGGAGTATTACGATAATAACGTAAATGGATCGCTAGTATTAGCCCGTAGTATGCGTAAAGCTGGCGTGAAAAATATTGTCTTTAGTTCGTCTGCCACTGTGTATGGCGATCCCGCGCAAGTGCCGATTACAGAATCCTCTCCAACCGGTGCCACGACCAATCCATACGGACGTAGCAAATATATTATTGAAGAATGTTTTAGTGATTTGTTTGATGCTGAAAATGATTGGAGTATTACTTTATTGCGTTATTTCAATCCAGTTGGGGCGCATCCATCGGGCACTATGGGTGAAGATCCTCAAGGAACGCCTAATAATTTAATGCCATTTATCGCTCAAGTGGCGGTGGGTCGTCGTGAAAAATTATCCATATTTGGTAATGATTACGCCACGCCTGATGGCACTGGAGTACGTGATTATATTCATGTTATGGATCTGGCTGATGGGCACTTAGCCGCGATTAATACGCTAACGAATAAAGCAGGATTGCATATTTATAATTTAGGCACAGGCAAAGGCAGCAGTGTATTGGATATGGTGAATGCATTCTCCGAAGCCTGTGGTCATAAAATTGCTTACGAAATTCACCCTCGTCGACCGGGTGATATTGCTCAATGTTGGGCAAGTACAGAAAAAGCAGAGAAAGACTTAGGTTGGAAAGCAACGCGTGATGTGGCTGAAATGAGTATTGATACATGGCGTTGGCAATCAAAAAATCCAAAAGGTTACGACCAATAACCTTCGTTTTTATTCAGACTAATAGTAAGAGATAAACACAATGACGACAGAATTTAACCCGGTTGATCATCCTCATCGCCGTTATAATCCACTTACCGGGCAGTGGATTTTAGTGTCTCCTCATCGCGCTAAGCGCCCGTGGAGTGGTCAAGATGAAAAACCAGTAATCGCAAGCATTAAACCGTATCAAGCGGACTGTTTTTTATGTCCAACCAATACGCGAATTTCAGGTGATGTAAACCCTGATTATAAAGACACTTTCGTTTTTCAAAATGATTTCGCGGCATTAATGCCAGATACGCCTGATGCGCCACAATCGAGCAATCCTTTATTCAAAATTCAAGGTGTGCGTGGGCTCAGTCGGGTGATTTGCTTTTCCCCCGATCACAGCAAAACCTTGCCTGAACTCCCGCTTGGTCAGATCCGTAATCTAGTGGATACGTGGAATACTCAAATTGAAGAACTCGGCAAAGAATATGTCTGGGTGCAAGCATTTGAAAACAAAGGGGAGGCGATGGGCTGTTCGCAACCGCATCCGCATGGACAAATTTGGGCTAATAGCTTTCTACCTAATGAAATAGAGCGTAAAGACCGACACTTGCGTGAATATTTTCAACAGCATGGGACTAACTTGCTGGTAGATTATGTGCAAAGTGAGCAACAAGATGGCGCCCGAACTGTGGTTGAAACTGAGCATTGGATTGCCGTTGTGCCTTACTGGGCTGCATGGCCGTTTGAAACCATGTTACTGCCAAAAACACATATTAAACGTATGAGTGAATTAACGGATGAGCAACGTGATGATCTCGCGTTGGCGATGAAAGAGTTAACTTGTCGCTATGATAATTTATTTCAATGTTCATTCCCGTATTCAATGGGCTGGCATTATGCACCATTTTTTGAAAACGATGATCAGTTTGAAGATAAAGAAACCGATCATTGGCAATTACATGCCCTGTTTTATCCACCATTACTTCGTTCTGCCACAGTGAAAAAATTCATGGTGGGTTATGAAATGTTAGCAGAAAGCCAACGAGATTTTACTGCCGAGCAAGCCGCTGAGCGACTACGTGCCTTGAGCAGTCAACATTATAAACAATGCTAACAACCAAATTATTAAAATCTAGGTAAACATTATGAATGAACGTACCCAGCAACTTATTAACGCCGTGCATGGCGCTTTTGAATCTGCTTTTAATTATGCTGCAACCCATGTTATTCAAGCACCGGGGCGAGTGAACTTAATTGGTGAACATACCGATTATAATGATGGTTTTGTTTTACCTTGCGCGATTGATTACCAAACCGTCGTCGCTGCATCGAAACGTGATGACAATATCGTGCGAGTGGTGGCAGTCGATTTCGATAATCAAGTGAATGAATTTGATACTTCTAAGCTGCTTGAATTTGATAACGATGTTATGTGGGTGAATTACATTCGAGGTGTGATTGATTGTCTGCAAAAACGTGGGTTTGAATTTAACGGCGCCGATATTGCCGTTAGTGGCAATGTGCCTCAAGGCGCAGGATTAAGCTCTTCTGCTGCATTAGAAGTGGTGATCGGACAAACGTTTAAAGCGCTTTATGATTTGAATATTTCTCAGCAAGATATCGCCCTAAATGGACAAGAAGCAGAAAACCAATTTGTCGGGTGTAACTGCGGCATTATGGACCAACTTATTTCCGCTGAGGGTAAACGTAACCACTCATTGTTAATTGATTGCCGTTCACTTGAAACTCAAGCGGTTTCAATGCCAGAAGACATGGCGATCGTGATCATAAATTCAAATAAAAAACGTGGTTTAGTGGATAGCGAATACAATACGCGTCGAGTGCAATGTGAAGCTGCGGCGGACTTTTTTAATGTTAAAGCATTGCGTGATGTCACCATTGAGCAGTTTCATCAGCGTGAATCAGAGCTTGATGAAGTGGTGGCTAAACGTGCTCGTCATGTGATCACAGAAAACGACCGCACGGTTGAAGCTGCGCAAGCATTAAAAAACCATGATTTTGTTCGCCTTGGTGCATTAATGGAACAGTCTCATATTTCGATGCGAGACGACTTTGAAATTACTTGCCCAGAAGTGAATGCGATTGTAGATATCGTGAAAGCGGTTATTGGCACGGAAGGTGGCGTTCGCATGACAGGCGGCGGTTTTGGTGGCTGTGTCGTTTCTCTTGTACCACCGGCTTTAGTCGATTCGGTTAAAGCGGCAGTTGAAGCGCAATATGAAGCGAAAACGGGGCTAAAAGAAACGATCTATATTTGCAAAGCGATGGATGGCTCAGGAGTATTAAACATCGGCTCAGTAGCATAAATATGAAAATGGATGATGCGATGAATCAAGAGACGCAAGCACTACATGAATCCATGACGGCTGACCTATATTTAGATGGTCAGTCAGCCAAAATCATTACTTTGTCTAATGATTCTGGCATGTCGGCAACCTTTATGGATATTGGTGCAACATGGTTGAGTTGCACCTTACCTATTGGCGATGAACAGAGAGAAGTACTGCTGGGTGTGAATACAATAGAGAAATTCCAGCAGCAGGAAGGCTACTTAGGCGCAACGATTGGGCGTTATGCTAATCGTATTGCTGATGCAAAGTTTGAGCTTAATGGCCAAGCTTATTCACTATCAAAAAATCATGAAAAGTATTGTATTCATGGTGGCGCAGATGGGTTTGATAAACGGCGTTGGGCGGTGTTAAATCATACTCAACATCAAGTGGTATTTGAGCTTGAATCTGAGGATAACGACCAAGGTTTTCCGGGAAATATGACAACGAAAATTACCTTTACTTTAAGTGAAGATAATCAAGTCTCGATCGATTACCAAGCTCATGTTGATAAGGCTTGTCCGGTGAACCTAACCAATCATGCTTACTTTAATCTACAAGGCGTGAAAAGTGGCATTAGTTGTTTGGAGCATACGTTAACGGTATTTGCGGAGCAGTTTCTGGCGAGCGATGAGAATGCACTTCCGACACAAATTAAATCCGTTGAACATACTGGTTTTGATTTCCGTATAGCAAAAAAAATCAGCCAAGACTTTTTAATGGATGATGAGCAAAAATTAGCCGCAGGCTATGACCATTCTTTTATTTTCGATCCTAAAGACGCAAGTGAACTTAAACATGTCGCGACAGTAGTATCACCCGATGAGCAAGTGACCATGCAAGTGCTGACAACAAAGCCTGCAATGCAACTTTATACGGGGAATTACTTAGCTGGGTGCCCATCAAGAGAGGATAAGCCGTATGAACGTTTTGATGGTTTGGCATTAGAGACGCAGTTCTTACCCGATGCGCCGAATCATCCTGAATGGACATTTAGCGACAGTATTTTGCAACCTGGGCAGCAGTATCTGCAAACGACGGTTTACCACTTTCATTTTTAATATAATCGCTATTCTATTGATATAAATGATAATTTTTCAGTAATATTAAATAAAAAAAACCTCCTGTTAAGGAGGTTAGCACAAATAAGTTGGGGGGAGGTGCCAAATAGAAGTTAAGGTTTTACAATGAAATCTACAATTAAGCTAAACAGTCACGATGGATCTTA
>NZ_VHKO01000087.1 GCF_015223435.1 Vibrio hibernica | reverse complement strand
TTTAGAGTCAGCTGCTTCCTAGCTGGCTCACCTTTGCCCCTTTATGACTTTCGGTTACTAAATTCGTGTTCGCTGATAGGACAATTTTGCTCAAACGTAGCTAATGTGTCACCTACATTTCACAAAGTTTGGAAATGGGTATCATTGCGCGGTTCGTTCTCCAAATCAAAATTGCTTTTTATGTCCTGTAAATCGCTCTGAAAGCGTCACAAACTTACAAGGCTACATGGATTCCCCCGGTTGTCAAACATCCGCTAAACTTCAAGTGATGGGTTTTGGACTGCCGCTCTACATTCGGTCTTTATATCGATGATTCGCAACATCGTGACCCTGATGACTTTGCGCGACTGCGGTGCCTTATTCGTTAGATGACATCTGATGTGTCCGCCGCATTAACAGGCTCTCCGCTAGTGGTCTTAACCTATCTCCATCCATTGCGTCTGCTATGACCCGGTGGGTGTACTCTTGTTACGCTGCTTGGGTTAATGGTTTCTTAAGCAGCGTAATTCTCATATTCCGTTTGGTTGTGTAATAGCGACCAGATAATTCGAGCATTCTTTGCTGCAAGAGCGACAATAGCTCGGTTCATTCCTCGTCGTTCCAATACGCCTCGGCACCACTGGCTGAGCCTGTCTTGTTTATCCCCTAGATTAGCAATGACCGTTCTAGCACCATGGACGAGCAAGGTTCGTAGATACTTGTCTCCGTGTTTGGTAATTCTGCCTAATCTGGGTTTGCCGCCTGTTGAATACTGCTTTGGTACTAACCCTAGCCAAGCGGAGAAGTCTCGGCTTTTATCAAATTGAGAGCCGTTACCTATAGAAGCCAGGATAGCAGTTGCTGTTTGTGGACCAATGCCTCTGACTTTCATAATTCGCTGAACATTTTCGCTGACCTTTGAAAAAGCCTCGAACACTTGTTCAGTATCTACAATACGTTGGTTGAGCTGTTCAAGGTGATAGTACGCGTCTGCAATAACGGTTCGCGCTAAGTGTGGAAGCTCGTTTTCGGCATCTTCCAGCATAAGAGGCACTTGCTTCATTAAAGAAGAGCGTCCAACAGGAATAATGAGACCAAACTCAGAAAGCAAGGCGCGAATACGGTTCATTAAAGCAGTGCGTTCGCGAACCCAATGCTCACGCATTCGATGAACAGAGAGTATGGCTTGTTGCTCTGGAGACTTTACAGGAACAAAACGGGTCGATGCATGTTGGACTGCTTGGCAGATAGCCACGGCATCATTGAGGTCGTTCTTACCTTTAGTTCTATGTGGAACAACATACTTAACCGCCATAATGCGAGCATCATGTCCTAATTTATTAAGCGTTCTTGCCCAATAATGTGCACCGCCACACGCTTCGAGTCCTATACGCATGGGTGGCATATTTGCTATTGTGGTCAGTAGTTTAGAGCGAGTAACCGATTTATGAAGAATCACTTTACCTTGTGAGTCAACGACATGAATACTAAAGTGGTTTTTAGCTAAATCGATACCGCCAAAATAAGAATAATCAGACATGGTGCCTCCAGTGCTAACAAGTACCACGTAAGTGTGGCAGATCCTCGGGAGGGGGAATCCATGTCATTCGTTATGGAAGCATATTGCCTTGTTCAAGTGTCCAAAATCTTCGCTAAGAGCGTTTGAGGGATTCTAAGGTCTATTTCTGATAGCAAACTTTGCTATTTACCATAATAGGAATAATGAACACCGATTTTGTTCGGTGTTTTCATATTAAGAACGGTCGGCTAATGCAATATTAGTTCCCAATATTTTATGTTTTTTTTTAATTAGCCGCATATTATTATGAAATATTTAGATGATTAAGTGACTTTTAGATGAAATTTTTAAAATGGTTTTTCGTACAAACTGACCCTAAACGCAGACGTTATGGGTTAGCTGGACTTATAGGTCTGATTACAGGAGTTGTTTCTGCATTTGTAAAATGGGGAGCGGAAGTACCTTTAGCTCCTCGGAGTCCAATGGATATGTGGCAGGCCGGTTGTGTTAATGAACATCTAATCCGTGCAGCAAGTCAAATTGATTGTTCTCGTAATTTTTTGAATCCTCCATATGTGTTTCTTCGCGATTGGTTACATATCGCGGATCCAAATTCAGTTGTTTACACTTTTGCGGGACATGCTTTCAACTGGGTTGGTGTTACTCATATTTTATTCTCCATTGTTTTTGGTGTGGGCTACTGTGTTGTTGTAGAAGTCTTTCCAAAATTTAAGTTATGGCAGGGTTTATTAGCTGGTGCATTAGCTCAATTCTTTGTTCATATGATTACATTTCCATTAATGAATTTGACACCTTCACTATTAGATCTCCCTGCTTATGAATGGATCTCTGAAATTGTTGGGCATCTAATTTGGTTCTGGTCTATTGAAATTATTCGAAGAGACCTTCGTAACCGCTGGACACGTGAACCAGATGCAGAAGTTTCTTTAAACGCCAAGTTTCGCTAGTAAATTTGATCTTGATTTACCATAACGACACTTTGTGCGTAGGTGGTCGATTTATCATAACGGCACTTAAACCAATACTTTCGCTAGTGCGATGCTACTCATTGCACTAGCTCTTCACAAGAAATTTGCCATACCTGTAGTTATTGATGATTTTCTAATTAAGCAAAAGCACTGGCAAGGTTTTGTCCAAAAGTGAGTTTCAAAGCGTTGGTTAGGACAAAGTGTGATTGTTTGGTAAGCCCACTTGGTTGTCGTCCAAGTGGGCAATGGTAGCGCTACTTTATGGGCACTACCGTACTCCTTTTTAGTTTGGCAAGCTTTTCTCGAAGCTCTGCATTCTCATATTCAAGGTCATCAATACGAGCCATTGCTTGAACAAGCTTATCGTTTAGGTGGTGTTGTGCAGCCGCAAACAGAGCTAATTTTTCTCGCTCCATCTCATACTTGGTCTTGAAATTATCCTTGATGCGCTTTTGTTCTTTGAGTTTGATGCGCACAGTTTGGACCTCTGGTTGGACTATTTCACCTTTTCCTGCCGCAATTTCAATTTTGGTCCGTTTAACCTTTTCGACAAAATCAGGGTAGTAATAACCGCTACCATTACCTAAATTCGCTTCTTCCTCGACAGCTCTTACACTAAGTTTACGGTGAGCGGGAATACGTTTAGGCTTACCCTGTTTAATGCGTTCTAGAGCCGCTTCTAATGCCAATAGTGTGTTTTCGCTCTTGTTCATAAATTAGCTACCTTCAAATCAGGTTCAAAAGGAACAAAGGGCATATCAAAGTCAGCCATGACCTTCTCTGCGGCTCTTATTTGAGTGACATAGTGGCTATGTTCACTTACCGAAATTTCTTCTCCAGATTCCATATAAGCAACTAGACTACGGTGCTTTTTCTGCCACCACTTAGCCTGTTGCTCGTCAATGATGCTACTGGAAGAGCCGCAATCTACGCAGAACTGTGGTGCCACAACACTGTTCATATCGCAGTTGTAGCCATTTTTACAATAACTGTGCAATGAGCCGTGCAGTGTTAGCTTGCCGTCCTTAACCGCCCTATAGATAACTTCCCAAGAGCTATAGATACTCGGTATTTCGCCGCGCATTTTCATGATTGCTTTACCGTGAGTTCCCGCGAGCTTTTCGTCCGAATGCCACTGCTTAAAAATCTTGTTCGCCGTTGATTCTGCATTGATGTCATTGAGCAGGTTTTTTACCTTTTCGTCTACCATTAAGTCCCGATAGCTCGCCAGCTTTCCGCCATTGGTGTACCACTCAGTCATGGCTAAATATAGGTGTTTAAACTGCTGCTTCAGTGCGACTAAGGTGCCAAAACGATTCTTAATACAATAAAACGCCAGTGTGCGCCTGAACTGGTGTGAGGTTAAAGGCCAAGGCTGGCCAACAGTCACCGATGCTTTTATTTTGTCCAATGAGCGCGGGTTTGACTCAAGGCATTCCTGATAATCATCCTCGATGACCACCATATCGAATTGCTTGCAAAAGCGTTGCAAGCGGGCATTCCAGTTAGTAATCAACACAGGTGGCTTTGAGCGAGCGGTGTGATTTATCCAGAGTGAATCCGTGTACTTGGGATCAGGGTAAACGACTTCTGAGCGCCAGCGCTCGGTGAGGGTGGACATCAGTTCAATAGCGTTTTGGGAAGATACGGCGGTGACCCAGGTTTCGCGTTTTTCACCCAGTTTAAAGGTGTGCGATTGCAGCATGTGGTAGTCACGTCCTTCAAAGGTGTCCTTGTAATAACTGTCAGGAGTGAGCTTGTCTAGTTCGGAGTCTCGCATGCCACTGAATCCTCCACACACGATATAGCTACTGGTAATCAGTTGCCCAAGGTAACGTTTGAAATCAGCTCCGTTGTTTAACGTAACATTCGGCAATTTTTCGGCTAATGGTGCAATGATATCGAGAACGGAGTGGGGCTGATTCTCTTGAAGTGCCGATGCATATTTGTGGTTATCAATACCGCCATCAGTTTTCAAAAATGTGTACATGGCTCCTTGGGTAACCTTTTCATCGAGGGTACGTTTACCTTCAAGGTAATTATCTTGTAGAGCGTTTTCGGTTTGGGCAATTAACGTCCTAAATGGGAGGGCTTCTTCGATAAGATCAATCGCTTTACCGTAAATCGCATCACATAAGCGCTCTGGGATCACCAGCGTTTGTTGCTGTTGTCGGTCACAGAGTTTTTTTGCTTCAACTGATGCCTTAATCGGCGCAGTAAAGCCTAGCGCTAATTGATGCCATGATGCGAATTCGATAGCTTTGTTGATAGCAATAAAACACTGTTCGATGGAGCTCTGTGAGTATTTATTATCGACAAGGTACGCGGTAAACGCCTGCCAATGGCTCGTTGTTGATAGTGCTGCCAGAGAGGTGAGATTATTAAAAGCAAGGAAACGGTAGGCGATTTTTAGATTTGCTACACGGGTACGAACGCTAGGGAAACTGGCGGCTTTTCGTTGTTTCGGACTTTTATTAAACAGCCAATCAAAGGTGAACAATTTTAGCTCCCGCTGTAGCGTTGACGCCTGTTCAAACTCTGTGAATCGGATGTTGTTGTTTGCTTTTTTTCGTGAGAAAGGAAAGCAATCGCAATCGCTAAAGGTGGCCGTGACCGCACCCGCTGTGTCTTTACAAATGATGACGGCATCCAGTTCGTCAAAACGTTGCTCTTGATACAGCCTAGCCACATCAGTATCGTGGATTTTGTGCTGTGCTGGAAAGTTGGCTTCATACAGATGGTCGGTTTGCATTATTTCATCTCCATATCGGCACGAGGGATGAGGTTGAGGATGGAATCGGCTTCGCCCCAAGCAGGATGCAGGCCATCGTCATCCAGACGTGTCTCGGCTTGTTTGAATACCTTGGCATGGAGGTTGGGTAGTATTTTCTGGTCGATGAAGGAAATAATCGCTTCGAAGTTGTTGCGGTAATGACTGGCATCCAGATGCAGATACAGCGATTCTTCGATACATGCTTTGAACGAGAGCAGGCACCAGATATCAGCCACCGACTGAACAATCACCTGTTCGGGGCAACCAAAGCAAGCTAACAGATCGGCGCAGGCTAATCGCTCCCCCTCTTTGGCTAATCCGTGGCGTCGGGCTTGTTTGGTATATTTCTCTGACTTTTCACCAAACGGATTGCTACAGCTTGACCCGCTTGATGTTCGGCTGAGGTTGGGCAGTTTGATGCTGTTTTCTTGTTCAATAACCAGAACATCAATTGCCAGGTTCTGCCTCGCTTGCGGGGTGGTCACCCTGCTTTTGACCTGCTCTTCTCTTATCGCCATGGCATCTTGTAGCATGCCATTATTGGTTGTTTTATTGCCTTCACTGTAATGCTTCTTGCGAGTGTTGGGCGTGTTGTTCAGCATGATGTTGTTCGCCATGTCTCCTTGATGGAATGCGGTTAACTGGGCACCGGTTTCGCGAAAGCGGCTTATTACCGGACGCAATCGACGACTCGTTTGGTCAGTAAATGAAAAGTGTTTTTCCATCCAGTCTGCAAAGGCACGGAGTGTAGAAGGATTGATTGGCTGTACCTTATTGGTAACGATCGTTTGCAGCAGGGTGGCATGGTCACCCGTATCAATCAGCATAGATGCTTCACGTAACTTATCGAAAAAGTCCAAGGCGTATTTGGGAATATCCAACTCATGGCCACACATTTCGACCTGAATCGTTTTAAATGCGCGGCGTTTAAAGGCAGGCATGGTGTACCATACCTCGCCCAGTGTGGTTGAAGCATTGTCAGGGTGGCTGAGTTGCAACAAGTTCCTGGTATTGCTATGGGTGTAATAGGCTAGCAGGAACGTCCCTGCGCACATCATCTTGCTTACACCACCACACAAGTGGTGTAATGGTCTAATGATCTTGGAAGTATCTATAGCCTATAATTGACTACAATATAGGAACCTAGTTATGAACATTAAGACTCGAAAAATACGTCTAAATTACACG
>NZ_VHKO01000086.1 GCF_015223435.1 Vibrio hibernica | reverse complement strand
TATAGACGTCTAGATGTATAAATATCCATTGACTTGTCGAACACAAAACCATAGCATCGTCTACAGATTACAAACACGCTGTACTTTTCAACTGTATTCCGCGCATTATCCGAAATGAAACTATTGTATGGATACAATCTAGGTCATTAAATGATTGAAATAAAAAACGTTAACAAAATCTTTTATCAGGGAAGTAAAGAGATCGTCGCCCTGAAAGACATCAACCTCTCCGTTCCTCAAGGGGAAATATGCGGTGTGATTGGTTCATCTGGCGCAGGCAAAAGCACTCTGATTCGCTGCGTCAACATGCTTGAAGCGCCAACATCTGGCAATGTTATTGTCGATGGCGTCGATCTTACTCAACTTTCAAATACTCAATTAAGTCATGCCCGTCGTAATATCGGTATGATCTTCCAGCACTTTAATTTGCTCTCTTCTCGCACGGTATTCGATAATATAGCGCTACCACTTGAGTTATCTAAAATTCCAGCCACGCAAATTGAAACCAAAGTGTCTGAATTACTGATATTAGTTGGACTGGCAGATAAACGCGATACCTATCCGGCCAATTTAAGTGGTGGACAAAAACAACGAGTCGCGATTGCTCGTGCATTAGCATCGGATCCCAAAGTATTATTATGTGATGAAGCAACCAGCGCGCTTGATCCAGCAACCACAAAATCGATCTTAAAGTTACTAAAAACCATTAATCAAAAGTTAAATCTAACCATTTTGATCATTACTCACGAAATGGATGTAGTGAAAAACATCTGCGACAAAGTGGCTATTATTGGGGGCGGTTTATTGGTTGAGCAGGGCTTAGTCAGCGATATTTTTGCTCACCCTAAAACCAAGTTGGCACAAGATTTCATTCGTTCAACGCTTGATCTCTCAATTCCCGATGATTACAAAGCTCGTCTACACACAACTCAAATAGAAGGTTCCGCCCCTCTTATTCGTCTTGAGTTTACTGGTGCATCGATTGATATCCCTGCCGTTAGCCAGTTATCTCGTCAATTCAGTGTTGATGTCAGTATTCTAAATGCTGATATTGCTTACACCGGTGGCGTTCGGTTTGGTTTAATGGTTGCAGAATTTTTCGGCGACAAGACTCAAGTAGAACAATCAGTCACTTTCTTAAAAGAGCACAATATTAAAGTCGAGGTACTTGGCTATGTTTTATGATCACATCATGGATTGGTATTACGACCATCGTACTTTTCGTCTTATTTGGGGGGCAACCTGGGAAACACTTTACATGGTTGGCGTCGCGGGCCTAATTGGTTTTATTGTTGGCATACCAATGGGCGTGATTTTACATATCACCAAAAAAGGTGGCTTAACTGAAAACAAGTTTATTAATTTAGTGCTTGGCGCGATTGTAAATATCGGCCGTTCAGTTCCCTTTTTAGTATTAATGGTCGCGATTATTCCGTTTACCACATTATTAATTGGTAAATTCATTGGCACAACAGCGGCAATTGTTCCGCTCACTGTTGGCGCGATTCCTTTTATTGCACGCTTAGTGGAAAGTGCGTTAGTGGAAGTTCCAACAGGATTAATTGAAGCAGCGCAATCTATGGGCGCGCGACCAATGCAAATCATTACGAAAGTATTACTGCCAGAAGCTCTGCCTTCTATTGTCAATACGATCACCATTACGCTAGTAACACTCGTTAGCTACTCAGCGATGGCGGGTACTGTTGGCGGCGGAGGCTTAGGTGATGTTGCCATGCGTTATGGTTATCAACGCTACCAACCCGATATCATGCTTATAACAGTAGTGTTATTGGTCATTGTGGTGCAAATTATTCAAATGGTTGGCGATCGAGTGGCTACTCGTGTTGACCATAGATAATAAAAATAGATTTAATATAAACAACCTATTAAAAATAAAATACATGGAGTTCAATATGAAATTAAAAGGTTTATTCAGTGCTGCTGTTATTACAACATCACTACTTGTTACTGGCGCAGCAAATGCAGCTAGCAATACGATTAATGTTGGCGTAATTGCTGGCGCAGAAGCACAAGTTGCAGAAGTTGCCGCGAAAATTGCTAAAAAAAAATATAACTTAGATGTAAAACTAACGATTTTTTCTGATTATGTTATCCCTAATGCTGCATTAGATGATGGTTCAATTGATGCAAACGCATTCCAACATGCCCCATATCTTGATCAACAAATCAAAGATCGTGGTTACAAAATCAAACCCGTTGGCAACACTTTCGTTTACCCTATCGCGGGCTACTCAAAGAAAATCAAATCACTTGATGAGTTGAAAAAAGGCGACAGCATTGCGATTCCAAATGATCCAACCAATGAAGGTCGTGCATTATTGCTTCTTCAAGAACAAGGTTTGATCAAGCTAAGCAAAGAGTCTGGCCTACAAGCTACGCCTCTTGATATTATCGATAACCCTAAAAAATTGGATTTTGTTGAGCTAGAAGCGCCACAACTGCCTAACTCTCTACAAGATGTGACCATTGCAATTATCAATACTACTTACGCAAGCAGTATCAATTTATCGCCAGAAAAAGATGGTATTTTTGTTGAAGACAAAGAATCACCATACACCAACTTAATTGTTGCTCGTGATGATAATGCAGACAGTGAAAACGTGAAAAACTTCGTAAAAGCATACCAAACTGAAGAAGTATACGAAGCTGCGAAAAAATTATTTAAAGGTGGCGTAGTGAAAGGTTGGTAATTTCGACTAAATACTAACAACACATCAAGGGTAGCTTCGGCTACCCTTTTTAATGCCTAATAACCATAAAAAATCAACATCCAATATTGCCATGTGGTATTTTCATTCTATTTCACTCACTATAAGTATCGACAATTCTATGCCCTACTCTATTGAACCCATCGGTCTAATTCAAAGCCCTTATAAAGAAAAATTCGCCGTTCCAAGACAGCCTCGGTTAGCACCAAGTGCGACGGCAAGAATAAAGTTAGTTGGTGAGGCCAATAGCCCAGAATCCGTACGTGGTATTGAACAATTTAGCCATGTTTGGTTACTGTTCTTATTTGATCAAAATCTCGCAGCAGGATGGAAACCAACCGTACGCCCTCCTCGCTTAGGTGGTAATGAACGGATTGGTGTATTTGCCTCACGCGCGACTTTTCGCCCTAATGGAATTGGTATGTCAGCGGTAGAACTAAAAGGCATCACACAAGAAGGAAACCAGACTTGGTTAGAATTAGGCAGCGTTGATTTAGTTGATGGCACACCAATCATCGATATTAAACCGTATATTCCTTATTCAGATGCATTACCTGATGCAATAGGCGGCTTTGCGGAAAAAGCACCAGATGTGCTCAGTGTTATTTTTTCAGAATCAGCTCAGCTTTCATTAGCAAAGCATTGCCAACATAAGCCTTCTGAGCATCAACAAATCCAAACGGTAATTGAACAAGTGCTAGGACAAGATCCTCGCCCAGCTTATAAAAAAAACAAAACCGATAATAAAGAGTACGCCGTGAATTTATTCGATTTAAACGTCAAATTTACCGTTGAAAGTGATTTATCCACTCCTATCGATACAATAAATCGCAATTTCATTCGGGTAACAACCATAGAATCCTTTTGAGAATGCGCTCAGGCTGATATTATATTGGGCTAATTTGCCATATGCGATGAATTTTCCATATGGGTAAGACACATCATTCAATAACTTAAGCGGGTAACATAATGCGCACCAGCAAATACCTAGTTTCGACTTTAAAAGAAACCCCAAACGATGCCGAAGTCATTAGCCACCAGCTAATGCTACGTGCAGGTATGATCCGTAAATTAGCTTCAGGTCTCTATACATGGCTGCCAACCGGCCTACGTGTGCTGCGTAAAGTTGAAAATATCATTCGTCAAGAAATCGACAATGCAGGTGCAATTGAAACATTAATGCCCGTTGTTCAACCGTTTGAGTTATGGGAAGAAACTGGTCGTTCTGAAAAAATGGGCCCTGAGTTACTTCGTTTTACTGACCGACACTCTCGTCCATTTGTTCTTAGCCCAACCGCAGAAGAAGTGATCACGAGTCTGGTACGTGGTGAGGTCAGCTCTTACAAACAACTACCATTGAACTTGTACCAAATCCAAACCAAATTTCGCGATGAACGTCGCCCTCGCTTTGGCGTTATGCGTGCACGTGAATTTAGCATGATGGATGCTTACAGCTTTGATATCGATAAAGATGGGTTACAAAAATCTTATGATGCGATGCACGATGCCTACTGCAAAGCATTTGATCGTATGGGCCTAGACTATCGTCCTGTACTTGCAGATAGCGGCGCTATCGGTGGTAATGGTTCTCAAGAATTCCATGTATTGGCCGAAAGCGGCGAAGATCTAATTGCCTTCTCAACAGAATCTGATTATGCCGCTAACCTCGAAAAAGCAGAAGCATTAGCACCACAAGAAGAGTCTGCAACTCCATCTCAAGAAATGACATTAGTAGATACACCAAATGCAAAAACCATTGCAGAATTGGTTGAACAGCACAGCTTACCTATCGAGAAAACGGTAAAAACATTATTTGTTAAAGCTTCTGATGAAATAGAAGCCTCTATTGTTGCACTGATTATTCGTGGTGATCACGAGCTAAACGAAATTAAAGCGGAACACTTACCACAAGTAGCCGCTCCTCTGGAGATGGCAAACGAAGAAGAAATTCGTCAGCTAATCGGCGCAGGTCCGGGTTCACTAGGCCCTGTTGGTCTTGAACTACCATTCATCGTTGATCGCAGCGTTGCAGTCATGAGTGATTTTGGCGCCGGTGCTAATATCGACGGCAAGCACTACTTCGGTATTAACTGGGGCCGCGATGTTGAGTTAGGCCAAGTTGAAGATTTACGTAACGTAGTCGAAGGTGATCCAAGCCCATGTGGTAAAGGAACACTGATGCTAAAACGCGGCATCGAAGTTGGTCATATCTTCCAACTTGGTAAAAACTACTCTGAAAAAATGAACTGTGGTGTACTTGGCCCTGACGGCAAAAATGTCATTCTTGAAATGGGTTGTTACGGTATTGGGGTAACCCGTGTTGTCGCCGCTGCTATTGAGCAAAACCACGATGGCTCAGGCATTATTTGGCCAGATGCGCTTGCACCATTCCAAGTCGCCATTGTTCCTATGAATATGCAAAAGTCGCCACGCGTACAAGAAGCCGCAGATAAACTTTATGCTGAACTTACAGCAATGGGTATTGACGTACTGTTTGATGACCGTAAAGAGCGCCCAGGTGTGATGTTTAAAGATATCGAGCTAATTGGTATTCCGCATACCGTTGTAATCGGAGATCGTAGTATTGAAGAAGGCAATTTTGAGTATAAACATCGTCGGGATGGCGTTAAAGAACCAATTGCAATCAATGATATTATTGAGCACTTGAAAGCCAAGCTACAATAAACCTCGCTTTATCTGATATCAAAAAGGCAGCCTTTAGGCTGCCTTTTTTACTATCTTTTTTCTATTTTCTATAGTGTTCTGATTTGAAATCTACAGATAAAATTAATCAGCCGATACTTCAGTTTCTTCACCAAAAAATAGTTTAGTAATCAATTTATTGTCTATGGTTTCGCCTTTTAAGGTTCTCACTAACAATTCACTTCCCAATAATTGCAGAGAAAAGACTACATCAGGCTTTACTCGTTTAATTTGAGGAATATGTTTACTAGAGTTTACCAAAGCAATCGTCTTAGTATTCTTACCGCCAACCTCTTTTGCCGCTAATACGATAAAAGCATTATCAGCATCGTCATTACGCAATGCCAGAATATACTGAGCTTTCTCTGCACCCGCTTCAATCAAAACATCAGAAGAGGAAGGCTCACCAGTAACAATATCAGCATCACTAGGATACTCATGTTCGTCATTGGCAGGAACAACAACAGTGACAGATTCGCCACGTTCAGTTAAACCCGCATAGACACTGTGCGCTGTTGGAGACACACCTAAAATTATAAAATGATTTTTTCTCATCACGTTTGATATCCTACCTTTAACAATTCTTTTTAAGTTACCACCAATAACCGGCCCAATAATCGCACTAATGGAAGTCGCGAATACGGTAATGCCCATCACAATAATTGATGCTGTAAATAATCTTGCTGTAGAAGTGGTTGGGTAAAGATCACCGTAACCCACTGTCGACATGCTTACGATAGAAAAATAAAATGCCGTGGAAAGGTCAGTAATAGGAGAACTAAATTCAGTCCCTAAATATAATGTACCAAAAATTGCGTACAACATTAATGCGCCCGTACTGGTTAAGGCAAAAAGACTACCAGCCGCAATACTTGAACCATCAAAACTTTTCCAGTACAGCAATAATAGTGCACTAACAATCACAGTATAAGTTAATAATAATAGCCCTGGGCTTGACGATAAAAGGCTAATAACCGCGACTATGATCAACAAAAGAAGGGAGAATGCCCAAGCTAGGCGAGCTTTTAATGCCAAGCCGATAGACATTATAATTAAGCCAGCACCGAGTATTAATCTAGGTAATTGGGTTAAACCAATTTCATCAATAAGACTCGACCAGCCTCCTTGCCAATCTAATAAGCTAGGGAGAATGTCTAAACTATGTTGTATTGCTGGTTTGATAAACCAATAGCCATTAGCCGCAACAAGAATGGCTAATATCCAAGATGGTTTATAGAGACTGAGTAATTTTTTTCTCATCATTTCACAAACATATCCGATAATAATAATTCATAGGATGATACCATTTAGATACCGACAATAAAAATAACCTTTAACCAGTAT
>NZ_VHKO01000085.1 GCF_015223435.1 Vibrio hibernica | reverse complement strand
TAATACCTTCGTTGAAAAGGTACTGAGCCGAATAATTCAAATTAAAGGAATGTGGCGTTTATTGAGCGCTTACAATCAATTCAACACTGGATTCTTCCAGCACTTGTAGCAATTCAGGCTCAATGTAACACCTTTTTAACCCAGTACTTTCACATTCTGTCCTATCAAATTACCCTAAAGCTAAATGAAGTTGCAAAAAGATATTATCTTGAAGCTTTAGATGGTCAGAGCTTTTGAAGGTGATGATTAAGTTACATAGGGAACAGTTGTCATAAACCTATTAGCCAGATTAACTATGCAGCACTACCCAATTTCAATGTGTTTAAGGTGGTTTAAATAACCGGTACAGCTTTCTATCCAGCCGATCACTTTTTCTACCTGTTCTTTTGGCATGAAACTGTTGCGGTAAATCTCATAAATAGCGGCTTGCTTATCGCATAATTCATTGATTAATTTTGTTGCCAATTTAGGCTTAATACCAATATTGTCTGCAAATGTCAGAAAGCCATATCCCGTATAGGTGCAATGCGATTGATAACCACTGGTGTTGCCGTTATTTCCTTCTTCACTCGCCAACAATGGTAATGCTAACGAGCTTTCGTTAGCAATATAGCCAGAATAAGGTGCTAACGAAACATAATCATAAATCGGAGCAAGAGAAGTTACTTTCCTCTCAGGTAATATTAAGCCAATGTTTCTCAAATGTAGGTCATTATTACCAAGGTAGTAAGCTGTAAGTATCCGTTTAAAAAGATTTATTTTGAATGGTAAACTGTGGTCAACGTTATCAATTAAAAATAAACAAGCCTGCTCGTAGCTCACATACCCTTCACCATCATCTTTTATTTTTCCGTATTTTTCTCTCACATTCATTGCCGCATCCAATTGCTCTTGGTGGATGGCCTCTTCACCCGATTTTAAGCGATCATAACGACGAATAATGAAAACACGCTCACTGTCTGGATCGCCTCCTTTAAAGCGGGTTAACCCAAATGGAGGTATCTCAAAGCCGAGCATTTTCATAACCAGCATTGTTGCATGTTCGTTCTCAGCTAAATAAGGAAACTCTTCTGGCGAAGGCTTAAGAATGAATAAGGCTTTATCTTCGACAATACCAAGTTCATTGTTATGAATATCGAGCAATGGGTCATTTTAGATAAAAAAAGGGCGGTACAAGTTTATTAAATTCATTGCAGATGCCTTAATTGATAATGAGCACTGCAACCTTTTATTAACCATTGACCCTTATAAAAAAGTATTGAATTTGGCTAATCATTTGAGGTGTTTTTCCGGTGTGCATGCGGAATATTCGTGGTCAATTATTGATTCCACTGCCAGTGGTGAGGCGAGTTTTGAGATTTCCGCAAAAAGTTTTTGTTCACTATTAGAGAAATTGATTTCATTTGAAGGGCATATACAGATGACACTGATTAAACCGAATGTATTCAATATGAAATCGGTTTATGAATCTTGTTCTGAGCAAGAAGATTTCTTTGAAAATAGTACTGAGTTTACTCCCATCAATCATATTAAATATTCACTAAAGGTCCTTGCTTCACCTTATGATCGCCAAAACCAATACTATTTTGATACCGAAGAGCCAGTCCATTGTGTGGCGGTGCAAGCAACAGTATTAAAGGAGCACTTGGATCACTCTAAAAAGGTAAATGGATGGTCTTTTTCGAGTATTAAAAATGATGAATTTACAACGCTTGTAGTGAGAAAAGGCGGTAACGGAGGCGATGACAATGACATGGTATTTAAGATTTTGTCAGGGAAGGGGCAGAGCTTTTTGAGTTATAAAGTTGACATTGACTCCTCACAGGGAAAAGGAGGGTGTGTGCATCTAACGCCTAAGCATTTAAAATATTTAATTGGGGTGCTTTCACAATTAAAATCCACTGTCACACTACAGTTTCATACAGATAGGTTGGTTATCCAGAATTCAGGCTGGTCTTGCAGCTTTAAAGCAATCTCTCCGAACCTTGATCAAGAAGCGAGGGAGCAGCAATTACGGCGGTATGATCACTTTGTCCCTATCGTACAGCCAACCTATTTGTTAGAGACATTAATTCACCTAAATATTACTGAGGCTGATGAAAAAAATAATTTGAAGTTACTATACAGCCTTCAAACGCCCTCTCAGCTTTCATTGAAAATACAAAAAGAGTCGGTAGAAGCAAGTGATGAACTGACCATAGAGCCACCTTGGTTTGATATAGATACTTGTATTATGGTTAATGTTCAGGCATTTAATGAAATATTAACATTCATTCAAACGAGTGCACTCATTGCTTATGAAAAGAAAAATGAAATCATCCATTTTAAAGATTTGGATAATAAATATTACTTTGCATTGCAGTGTAAGAGCGGACAATAACTAACGCTATATAGGAATACTTAAGCCTTTGTAATTAGGTGTTTCTCTATAACGAGCATAACAAGGCTTAGGTAAAGCAGCCCTGATTGAATACACCGTGAAGAGCTTGTTTATCTAAAAAAGTTTTGGATGTACTGAATAGAACTTAGTTGCATTTAAGCAAAGTACCCTGAAAGGTGGAGTGATAATACTAAAAACTTAGAATCCGTTGGTTCTGTCTGTTTTAATTCTGGAAATGGAAATGGAAATGGAAATGGGCTATGGGTCTATTTATTGAACCAGAAGGGG
This sequence comes from Vibrio hibernica, assembly GCF_015223435.1. Classification (GTDB taxonomy): domain Bacteria; phylum Pseudomonadota; class Gammaproteobacteria; order Enterobacterales; family Vibrionaceae; genus Vibrio; species Vibrio hibernica. The sequence goes on along the minus strand of NZ_VHKO01000085.1, from coordinate 4,224 downwards.
CACCGAATTAAACGTCGATGATATAAAAGTTTTAAGATTTTCACATATTACCACTCGTGAAGAATTGAATGAGCTTGAAAACGCCAACATTATTTAAGGGTTAACCTGATTGTCGTCATTACCTGTTACTCAGCTAAACGATGGTTATGCTTGTTAAGTAGTGAATGGATTTCTTGATGTATTAGCAGAATTAGTAGTAGGGCAGGGTGATACAACAGGATGTGCCCTGTAATTGAGAAGGCCCTCATTTCCGAGGGCTTATCTGATTATGATGTTTAATCAATGATTAGTATTTTTTTAATATTGCTTCAATGTCTTTTTTATTTTGTGCAGCAATAATTGCGTCAACATCAGCCTCATTTTGAAATAGTTCAGATAGAGCAACAATAGTTTGAATGTGACTATCTGAGTCTATTGCAGCTAGGGTGACAGAAAAGTAAACATCACCATTATCTTTCGATTCAAGGTTTACGCCATTTTTAAATACAGTGACTTGTAAACCAGCAGTATTGACGCCATCTTCTGGTCGAGCATGAGGCATTGCAATCTTAGGTGCTAATACATAATAAGCACCAATCTCTTTATGCTTTTGTTTAATCGCCTCTAAGTAGCTTTTTTCTACTTTTCCTTGCTCGATTAATGTCGAGCAAGTGATATCTAAAGCATCGTTAACGCTCAGATTACTTTCTGTAGAGATAACAATGCCATTTTCACCAATTAAATTAAAAATACTCATGACACAATCCATCCTAGAATGAGACCGACAACACCAAAATCAAAGTCTGCAAAGGTTGTGGCTTCAAGGCCTAGCCCGCCAAGCACAGGGAGTAACATCATTGGTAGGAATGAAATGCATAGACCTTGGGTGAATGAACCTAGGATAGCTCCACGTAAACCACCCATCGCGTTACCATATACACCTGATGCACCCCCTACGAAGAAGTGAGGGACGACACCGGCGACAATGATTGTCCAATCAAGTGCACCTTGTATTGCCATTGCCACAAGGCCGGCAGCGAAGGAAGATAAAAACCCAATCAGTACAGCATTAGGTGCGACTGGAAATACCATTGGACAGTCGAGTGCGGGGCGAGCACCTGGAACGAGCTTGTCTGAAATACCTTTAAATGCAGGTACAATTTCAGCTATCAACATCTTTACACCTTGCAGTACGATGTAGACACCACCTGCAAATGTCAGTGATTGAATGAGAGTAAATACAAACCAGTTTTGACCTTCTGATACTGTTTCAACAAACTCACCACCTGCAAAGGTAGATGAGACTAGAAAGAACAGTGCCATTGTGACTGCAACTGCAACCGGTGTGTCACGTAGGAACATTAAGCTTTTAGGTAGATTGAGATCTTCTGTTGATTTAGAAGTGTCACCAAATTTAGAACCAATGAAACCCGCTATGAGATAAGAAAATGTAGAAAAGTGGCCCATTGCAAGTTGGTCAGTGTTCATCACCTTCTCTGTGTACTTTTGTACCAGTGCAGGCATGATCACCATCATCGAACCTACGATAATTGAGCCTATTGCGACCAGTACAGTGCCTTGAACTCCTGCGGTTGATAATATTACAGCAACCAGCATAGACATAAACATGGTGTGATGACCGGTTAAGAAAATAAACTTTAATGGTGTAAAACGCGCGAGCAGAATGTTCACCACGAAAGCAAAAAACATGATTAATGCCATTTCATAGCCGAAAGCCTTTTGTGCTAGTGCAACAATGGCTTCATTGTTAGGAATAACACCACTTACTCCAAATGCTTCAATAAATACCGTAGAGAAGTTATTAAGTGCACCAACAAGAGCTCCGGCACCAAAACCTAAAATCAGAAAACCCATGACGGTTTTGATCGTACCTTTGAGGATGGTAGAAATGTCGGCTTTTTGCGCGACGAGTCCTATAAAAGCAATAAGACCTACCATGATTGCGGGCTCTTTTAATAAGCCGAGCATGAATTCAAAAAAGTTTGCCATTGCGTTATATCCTTATATGAATTTTTTCAACTGCTCTTCGATGGCAGCCTTATCAAAAATATTCGTAAGACTCACGATATTTTCTTTACCTTGCTCAGCTAATTGGCCGGCAATATCAGTAGCGGCGACCCAAATATCAGCTTTGCTTGATGAAGCTGAAGATAAATCTTCATGTTCAACTTCAGCATCGAAACCAATTTTAGCGATAACCTCTTTAACTGCCATTTCCATCATCAGTGATGTACCAAGACCATTACCACATACAACCATAATTTTTTTCATAATATTAATTCTCTGAGCGTTAAATTAGGAATAACTGTTATTCCTGTTATTGGATAAAAAATGATAACGAAATGGCTAAAAACTAAATTAGATGCAAGTCACAAAGTCAGATTGACCTTGTGATGTGCATCAAATAAATGAGTGCAATTTATTAGTGGCTAAAGTGAGATGTTAAAGCTTAGTTATCGATGTGTGAGCGAGATCTCGTATGTTATTTGGAAGGAGAAAGTTAGAAGAAGTTCGGAAATTGAGTTATTTGTTTATTTACCATAGTCGGAAAGCATTTTTTTAAGTAGGCTATTCACATCTTTCGTTTTTTTGCTTCGTTTGGTAAGTGCACTTAGTGTGGTTGGTATTTTAACTGCCTCTTTGGGTTCATTGTTATCACGCAGTTTTTGTACCATTGCCATGATCATACGAACCTCTTCGCCCTTATCATTTTCGAGTACGACAATATTTTCAGATTCGACTTGTATGATAGTAAGAGTACCATGCTTGGCGGACTTGATTTTCTCTCCAACAAGCGAGGATTGCGGTGGAACAGAACGATCTAAAACTTCACCATTACGCAGTTTAGCCGCAGTGATAGAGCGAATATTACCTGTATTTTCAAAAGCGACGATAACGGTATAGGTGTTGTAGTACTCTACTACAGTGACGTAGCCATGTTTTTGTGTCTCAAATTTTTCACCTATTTGCATATCATGAGGTGGAGCCATTTTTTTCATTAACATTTCGAATGCCTGATACTACCCATTATCATTTTGACCTTAAGGTAAAGAACACATTAACTTAAAGTATATACACTCATCGATATGATATAAATGGCTAGGTTAAATTGATGGCAGTGTAAGTATATTGAGCAGGTTAACTTATCTATCTGATGTTAAAGGGTAAGTACTTCCGAAATAACCAGAGTAGTTTAAAGGTTATTTAATTATAGGAACCTGATAGCATTTTTTCTGTTTCCGAAGGGCTTACTAGAGCGCATATCGGCTTAAATGTATACAGAAAGCTGGCTCTACTCACTCCCCGTAAAAAGTTGCCATTAGTGTAAAAAAGGTATAAATCCTACTCATGATTAAATTTGAATTTGATGAAAACAAAAGCAGGTCTAATCTCGAAAGCATGGTATTGATTTTCATACGGCTCAAGGCTTATGGAATGATTCAGATTTAATCGAGATCCCTGCCCATATAATGGATGAACCGAGATATTTGATTATCGGGTTACTGGATAGTAAGCATTGGTCTGGTGTGATCACATACCGAGGTACCAAGATACAGATAATATCGGTTAGGCGTTCACGCAAAGCGGAGGTAAACCTATATGAAAGCGGATGAATTTGATGCAAAATTTGAAAAGAGATGATGATATTTTAAGCAGTTTGGATTTGTCTCAACTAAAGCGCCCAATGCAAAAGCAAAAGCGGGTTAATGTTGATTTCCCAACGTGGATGCTTTAATCATTAGATAAAGAAGCTAATAGAGTTGGTGTAACGAGACAATCAATTATTAAAGTATGGTTGGTTGAGCGCCTTGAAAATGTAGCTCATCACCAAAACTGAAAGTAGATAGAACGAACAGACTTGACCGGACAAAGTAGCCAATTTTGTCCGGTTATTTACATTATAAAATCGTAGTTCGAATAATAATCTTAAGCTCTCGCTGCATCTTTTCTATTTTATCAGACCGAAACAACGCGCCTAGATAGGGATGTCGATCAACACAGGCACACCGCTGACCGTTTTTCGTTCATAATTAGAGATAAGACCACCAAGCATAATGGTTTCTGTCGCGTAGCGGCTTCGTTCAACAAAAAATAAATTGGACGTTTGGAGGGCATATCATCTAAAAAACCTCCTTTAAGTGTTAATAAGAAGCAGCTCCAAGATAAATGAGATGAATTATTAAAGTATTACGCGAAAAGAGCACAATTAGCCAATGCTTGATA
>NZ_VHKO01000084.1 GCF_015223435.1 Vibrio hibernica | reverse complement strand
TTTTAACTGTCTCAATCAAGCGCTTAAGCTCTAACGGCTCTACAAGCGTTTAACAAATAAATCATCATTTAAAGCTACTTACATTAATGAGTTTTTTGTTATAGTTACAATATTGTTAATTTCAAACATCATATTGGGTTATGCCCTGGACCGGAATCGAAAAGGAACTTGCCGTGGATAGTTTTATCCGTTCTATTTTAAGTGCTTCTAGGCCTAAAAAGCGCCTTATTACACTTTTTATTGACTCGCTTTTTATAGCAGTCGCTTTTTGGTTAGCCCTTATTGTTAGGCTTGATAGCTTTGAGCCATTAAAAAGTGCTGATAATTGGCTGTTGTTATTGATGTTAATCCCCACCGCTTTGTATGCGTTTATTAGTTTAGGTTTATACCGCGCTGTACTGAGGTACATGAACTCGCAAGCGTTATGGGCTATTGTGTTAGGCACATTTATAACTACAGTAAGCTTGGTGCTGTTAGCTTTTTTTATTAAAATAGATATTCCGCGCACTATGCCGTTTATTTTTGCTTGGTTATGTTTATTGACTGTGGGGGGGGGGCGCGTGTTTTAGTGCGTGCACTTATTGGTAAAATGACAACGAGTAACAAAGAGCCGGTTATTATTTATGGTGCGGGCTCATCTGGGCGTCAATTAGCCACAGCATTAAATGCGGGGCCAGAGTATTTTGTAAATGCGTTTATTGATGACGATGTGACAAAGTATGGCTCTATAGTACAGGGTATTCCTATACGTGCGTTTGACGATATACATGAATTAATAAAAAAACGTAAAGCAACGAAAATATTACTGGCAATGCCCAGTGCTACACGTGCAAGGCGTAAAGAAGTGCTCGCCCAACTTGAGCCTTTGACTATCAAAGTGCTTTCAATCCCAGGAATGGCCGATATAGTCGAAGGTAAAGCGCAACTCACTGAATTTAGAGATGTGGGTATCGAAGATTTACTGGGTCGTGATCCTGTAACCCCTAAACCCGAACTAATGATTGCAAACATAGCGAATAAAGTGGTTATGGTCACTGGCGCGGGTGGCTCGATAGGCTCAGAGCTGTGTAGGCAAATAGTTAAAATTAAACCCACGAAACTAGTGCTTTTTGAACGCAGCGAAATTGCGCTTTACTCTATAGAAAAAGAACTTGCTGAATACATTACCCGCCTAAATCTCGCAATAGAATTAATCCCTATTATGGGCTCAGTACAACGGGTTAACCGCCTTGAAACGGTAATGAGAACTTTTGGTGTAAAAACCATCTATCATGCAGCTGCTTATAAGCATGTGCCATTGGTTGAGCACAATGTTGTAGAAGGTGTGTGTAATAATGTATTTGGTACATATTACGCGGCCAAAGCAGCTGTTGAGGCTAACGTAGATACCTTTGTATTGATTTCTACCGATAAAGCAGTACGCCCAACCAATGTAATGGGCGCGACTAAACGTATGGCCGAGCTAATGTTGCAAGGTTTAGCACAAGATCAAGGTATTAAACATAAAACGCGTTTTTGTATGGTGCGCTTTGGCAATGTACTCGGTTCAAGTGGTTCAGTAGTACCACTATTTCGCCGCCAAATAAAAGAAGGTGGCCCAATAACATTAACTCACCCAGATATTACTCGCTACTTTATGACTATACCTGAAGCGGCACAGCTTGTTATACAAGCTGGCGCTATGGGTAAAGGTGGTGACGTATTTGTACTCGACATGGGCAATTCAGTAAAAATAAAAGATCTCGCCACTAAAATGGTTAGACTATCAGGCCTCGAAATTAAAACCGATACGAACCCTCATGGCGATATTGAAATAAAATGTACAGGCCTTCGCCCAGGTGAAAAATTATATGAAGAACTATTAATAGGCGATAACGTAGAGCAAACACCGCATGAGCGTATAATGACCGCACATGAAGTGATGCTACCGCTCAGTGAGCTTAATGTATTTATTGATGCGCTTGATATTGCATGTCATAATTTTGAACATGAAAAAATTCGCCAGCTATTACTCGATGCACCAACCGGCTTTAATCCCACCGACGGTATTTGTGATTTAGTATGGAATGCCAGGCTTAAAAACGAACCTAAAGATAATACTGAAAACGTAACTAATGTAGTTAATTTAAGTAATCAATAAAGAACAATAGTTAGATGTCAGTTATCAGGTGTAAATATAAATCCGGTAGTGATTAAAGTTAAGAGTTTAATGTAAAAAAACCAGTTGTTTTAGGGAAATAAAATGAAAATTGCAGTAGTTGGTACAGGATATGTAGGCCTCTCTAACGCTATGTTATTAGCACAACATAATGAAGTTGTTGCGCTTGATATTGATGAACAAAAGATAGCGCTTTTAAGTAATAAAAAATCTCCAATTTTTGATACTGAAATTAGTGAGTTTTTAACACGTCGTGATTTAAATTTTACAGCCACTACTGATAAAAATGCAGCCTATAAAAATGCAAATTTTATAGTTATTGCCACGCCAACTGATTATGATGTTGAAAATAACTACTTTAATACCAGCTCGGTTGAAGCCGTTATTAAAGATGCAGTATCACATAATCCAAGTGCTGTTTTAGTAATTAAATCGACAGTACCCGTTGGCTTTACGCAAAATATTAAAACAGAGTTAGGTGTAGATAATTTAATATTTTCACCAGAGTTTTTACGCGAAGGTAAAGCTTTACACGATAACCTGCATCCATCACGAATTGTTGTTGGCGAGCAAAGTGAACGTGCTGAAGTCTTTGCTAATTTATTAAAGCAAGGCGCTATAAAACAAGACATTGAAGTACTGTTTACTGACTCAACAGAAGCTGAAGCTATTAAGCTGTTTTCTAATACTTATCTTGCTATGCGAGTGGCTTACTTTAATGAGCTCGACAGCTACGCCGAAGCGCATGGCTTAAACAGCAAGCAAATTATACAAGGGGTAAGTTTAGACCCACGTATAGGTAATCATTATAATAACCCATCGTTTGGCTATGGCGGTTATTGCTTGCCTAAAGACACTAAACAACTTCGTGCCAATTATGCAGATGTACCAAACAATATTATTGGTGCCATTGTTGATGCTAACACTACTCGTAAAGATTTTATTGCGGATTCAATTATTAAGCGTGAACCGAAAATAGTAGGCGTTTACCGCTTAGTAATGAAAACAGGCTCTGACAATTTTAGAGCCTCAGCTATTCAAGGCATAATGAAGCGTATTAAAGCAAAGGGTATTGAGGTTGTAGTTTATGAGCCTGTACTTGAAGAAAATGAATTTTATCATTCACGCGTAATTAAAGACTTAAACGAATTTAAGCAAATATCAGATGTAGTGGTATCTAACCGTATGGTAGAAGAGCTGAATGATATTGCAGATAAAGTATATACGCGCGACTTATTTGGTAGTGACTAATTAGTTACTTAGCTATAGTAATTGGAAGTATAGGTATTAGTCATAACCTATTTTGTATTTAAACGTCTCATCGCTAGTAACTAGCTTTTTATTGTTTTGACGTTCGATACCTCTTTACTCTTTTACATATAAAGGAATTGGACTGGTTGACCCAGATGAATTTTCTCTTTGTTTTACTCGATGGTGTAACGATATTCAATATGAAAAATCATTAGAAACCAAATATATAGCTATTGATGGCAAGTCTTTGAAAGGCACGTATGATCACAGCAAGAAGAAATGCCTAACGCATATGGTGAATGCTTATTCTGTTGATACTGGTCTAGTTTTAGGGCAACTAAAAACGAGTTCGAAGTCGAACGAAATAACGACCATCCCCGAGCTTCTCAAATTAATTAAAGTTAAAGGTCGGGTCATTAGCGTTGATGCTATGGGCTGCCAGCGTTCAATTGCAGAGTTGATAGTGGGTAGAAAAGGTGATTATTTAATGTCTGTGAAAGATAATCAACCAAGTCTTCATAAAGTCTTTACTGATAATTTTTCACTGGGGCAATTAAGCGATTATTCCGAGTATGCTTATGAAGAGGAAGAAGTCAGACAGCGTGGCCGCAAGGTGCTAAGAAGCTATATAGTCATTCCATTCACAGAGGCGTTTGGTGACTTTTCGGCTAAATGGAAAGGCTTGAAAAGTTTATGTATAGCAACGACTTACCAACGGAAAAATGGTGAGCCTTCAGGCAGTTTGGGGGTTAGATACTTCATTTCTTCTAAGAAAATGAAAGCCGAAGAATTTGGTAAGTTATGTCGAGGTCACTGGGGCGTTGAAAGTATGCACTGGTGGTTGGATGCCGTAATGAATGAAGATGACAGTCGAATCACCTACAAGCACGCATCCGAAAACCTGTCCCGAATTCGTCAAATGTACATGAACTTTATTAAGCTTGTAGAGATGAAAGGGACCTTAAAACGGCGACAATTGAAATGCGCGTTAAATACTGAGTTCCGAGAGAGAGTTTTGTTTGGGACTTAAGGTGTTTTAACAAATTTGCAACTCATGCGGGAACCCTGCGGGCGTACCACTTTCAGCAGTTGGCTTCCTCTTCTACACCTTTCCATGAATGTCGCACTTATTATCTGAAATCGGGTCATAATAATATCAGACAACGATTTATTAATAGAATAATACCAAATGATAGAGCAATTTAAATAATTAATATTGTTAAATTACTCTATCATAACAAATTAGAGTTAATAGGTTTCTTGATTGTGTTACTAGTATTAACCTCTATCTCTGATTAAATGATATATTCCTTTCATTATATCCGCTGGGAATACTCTCAGAATTGCTCTTAAACTAAAATTAAAAAATATCATTGGGCTATAAGATAACTTCAGGCTATAAATTTTCATCATAATTTTCAATTCACTTGATGAGTACCTTATACCTCGTCTCCTTTCTAACATGCCATTACCGACTCGAGCACTAACTAGAGTGCTGTTGAGGTTGTTAATTTTGTAACCTTTAGCTTGAAGTCTGAGCCAGAGATAATAATCTTCCATAAAGTGAAGATGTTGATAGCTACCAACATCAATGATTGCTTTTTTTCGGAAGATCACAGCCATGTGATTAACAGGATTACGCCTCAACGAATAGGCTTGAATGCTTTCTGAACTAGGTACAGTTCTAATTCGAGAAGGTGAGCTTGGGTCTGTTTCAAATTCATTTATATCGCAGCTTAATGCTGCCACACTTTGATTTAAGTCCATATAAGTAACTTGTTTATCGAACCGATCTAAGTGGTTAATATCATCGGTATCAACTCTGGCTACCAAGTCATAGCTACATTCTTTCAACCCCGCGTTTAAAGCTTCTCCTAAGCCTACATTGCTAGGTAAAATAACTTCTTTGATAGGAAGCTTTTTTTTCCACTTATCTAACGTTTCATAAAGCGCATCAGTTAAAGGACCATCATGAACTACAACTACTTCGTTGGCTTCAAGTGTTTGCCAAGCTAAGCTTTCAAAGCATTGCTCTAAGTAAGCAGGCTCTTCTTTAAAGTATAGAGAGCATAATACGGAGAATTTTGAACTCACTTCTATCTCCCCATTCCAAAAACAACGGTCTTAACGGTTAAGAAGAGAATCTTCAATTCCATACGCCAGTTCTGGTGTTTGATGTAGTAAATATCAAATTTATGCTTCCAAACCGCGTCTTCAACAGAGGCGCCGTATGGGTATTTTACTTGAGCTAAACCTGTTACTCCGGGTTTTACTGCATGGCGAAAACGGTAGTATGGAATCTCTTTTTCTAGATCCTCAATAAACACCTCACGTTCAGGACGTGGGCCTACCATCGACATCTCACCTTTATATACGTTGATCAACTGTGGCAGTTCATCAATACGTGTCTTGCGAATAAAGTTACCGACTTTAGTTACTCGAGCATCATTCTTCGTTGCCCACTGAGCACCATTCTTTTCTGCGTCGTTACGCATTGAACGGAATTTGATAACTTCAAATTCTTGATTGTATTGGCCGGTTCGTCGTTGTTTAAAAAAGACAGGGCCTGGTGATTCAAGTTTGATTAATGCGGCAGTTAAAAGCCCGATAGGAATCGCAATCAAACCGATCATGGAAACGAACAGTAAGTCTATAAAGCGCTTTTCATTAACATTTCTTTTGTTTGACAGAATTGAAAAGGCTTTTTGGTGCAGAAAGTATCCACTGTGGAGCAGTTCTGTTTCAGTATAACCAAGCGTTCTATCAAAGTAGCTAGCTAACGGCTCAACCCAAGCACCAAGCTCTATTGCATAGATCAAAAAAGCACGGTTTTCTTCAGATAGTTCCATACTTCTAAAGTGACATAAAGTTTCACCTTTAAAGTCTCTGATTGAGTAATTGTTTATGTCGTGTTTTATGTCATGTCGAGCTAAAACACAACGAAGGGTATCTAAACACGATTCGGGTGCGTATATGTGGAGTGTCGATTTACTTTCTGATGATAGGGTTTGTAGAGCCTGATGATCTGACTCTGCTTCAACGATTGTATCGGAAAGTTCTGGTGGGTGAGCCTGTTTTAGAGCAACTGAGTTTTTCATTATAAGTTTGCTTTATAATTGTTGTTCAAAGAACGTTTAGTAAGTTTAATATCCCTATCAACAAAGCTTTTCTATGTAAGCTCGGTTGTTCCGCATATTGTTATGTTTTGATTTTATCGAATTAAACGATATCACTTTGACAATATGAAGAAACTTAGCCTCCGTTAATGTGGAATATGAATGCGTGAATAATACGCTAAAGTGGCAAACATGTACACATAGTTGATTATGGTTTGGCCTGTGCATAAATCTAAAGTTTTTTATAGGGAGGTGATAAAAATAAAAAAAACTAACATTCTGATATTTATGTTTTTATCGCTTTTTGAACCGCGTTAATTTCAAGTTGCGCATTGTTAGTTAAAGCCACTGATGGGATTACGGTCAATGTATTGCTGCGGCTTGTTCGGTATTACAGCTCTTATCGTGCATTAGTTGATACCGCATTAGAAAATGAGTATAGGCTTGGTTAAGCTGTGGAGGTAAAAGAAACCTTGGAAGGGCGACAATTGAAATGCGCCACATACAAAGTTCCGTGAGAAGTTTTCTTTGATACTTAAGTACTTTTAACCATTTTTCCCTTAACCTGGAAAAACCAAAGGGCGCGAATATACTTTGTTAATCTGATGTAAAAAGAACTTTTTCCCTGTAATCTTTATTCCACGCGGCTTTGTTCATCTTT
>NZ_VHKO01000083.1 GCF_015223435.1 Vibrio hibernica | reverse complement strand
TGTTCATCAGTATTCATGTGTTTATGGTGGGCTCAGACAGTCGCGCGCTGCCTTTGTTATTATTTTATGCCGGCAGTCAAACAATAGTCTTTTTACTAATAACCTATCGAATAATCGCTTTAAAGCAAGCAAGGTAACTATGTGGAAATTGGTGTGTCATTATAGGCTACACTGACATATTCTAATTTATGTCTAAATCGTTTGAGGGTATCTATGCTATGCATCATTCTATTCACGACGAAGCTCATCTAAGCAATCGCAATCATTGGCTTAGGGCAGCAGTACTTGGTGCCAATGATGGACTGATTTCAACCGCGAGTCTATTAGTCGGTGTCGCTGCAGCAAGTGCAAATAGTCAAACACTGCTATTGACAGGGATCGCCGCGTTAACCGCAGGTGCTCTATCGATGGCAGCTGGTGAGTATATTTCAGTATCGTCTCAAGCTGATACCGAAAAAGCGGATCTGGATAAAGAGTTGCATGAACTGACTCATAATGCTGAGCGCGAGCTATTTGAGCTCACCAAAATTTATGAGAAACGTGGACTGGATCATGTCTTAGCGCATCAAGTTGCCATAGCTTTGACTGAGCATGATGCACTAGAGGCGCATGCCCGAGATGAGATTGGTTTGACAGATCTGAGTCAAGCTAAGCCGATTCATGCGTCAGTTGCTTCTGGATTGTCATTCATTGCGGGCGCCATATTACCGATTATTGGTATTTTACTTTTGCCAGCACAAACACTGGTTTGGTCACTCGCGACTTTAACGATAGTAGGCTTAGCGCTACTTGGCATAATATCAGCGCGCTTGGGCGGTGCCCCTGTTATTCCTGCTACGTCTAGAGTTGTGATATGGGGTGTGCTCGCTATGGTCGCAACATCATTGATTGGTCGGTTGTTTGGGGTGGCAGCATTATAGGGGCCTCATAAAACTGGTCAGTAAATAAGGGTATACCCCAAGGGAACCACCTATTTCACCCTTCAAACCTATTAACAGACCACTTAAAACAGACTGGTATAATGGAACCACTTATAACAGACTATTTTAGGTGTTTATGTTTATTAGAGCGTATCTACGAGCTTCAACCAAAGAACAAGATGCTAAGCGTGCCAAAAGCGAGCTCATAGCATTTGCCAACGATCATGGCCACAAAATTGCCGCCTTCTATGTCGAAAACGAATCATGAGCTATCTTGGTGCGACCCAAGCTTATGCAGCTGATTGAAGATGCTCATAAGGGCGATGTGATCTTAGTTGAGCAGATTGATCGCTTGGCACGTTTGAACCAAGCTGATTGGGATACGCTCAAAAGAATGCTATCAGAAAAAAAGCTCTCTATCGTATCAAAAGAGCTGCCGACCTCATATATGGCGCTTCAATCTGAAAGCAGCACTGAATTTATGAGCAGTGTATTGCAAGCCATTAACTCAATGATGCTGGATATGCTCGCAGCCATTGCTCGAAAAGATTATGAGGATCGCCGTAACCGCCAGATGCAAGGTATTGCTCGTGCTAAGGCAGAAGGTAAGTATTCAGGACGTAGAAAGGATACGGAGAAGCGTAAGATCATTGCCAGTCTACTCAGATCAGGTCATAGCTATTCTGAGATACAAGGTATGACCAAGTGCTCACGGCATTTGATCGCTGATGTGGCCAAGGAAAGACCGAAACTTATCATTGCTCATTAAGTGGTTCCACTACAGCAGTCTACTATGAGTAGTCTATTAATTGATTAATGAGCCTTTTCAGATGGTTCCGCTGGGATATACCCTAAAGTGCATCGTAAACAGTTATACATGAGCTAGCTATTTCAATTAAAAGCTTACAGGCTATATCATAGTAAATCCTAAATATATCGAGCTAGAATTGACGGACAACTTAAAGCTAATGACAGGATAGTCTTGATTTATCTCATTATGTCTATATTATTGGACATATAGAAACAATTAATACTATACTTTTAAAAAAAGTTCGATGAAAATGTTTATGTGATTTGTGCATTAGAATCCTGATGAACCATCTGATTGGTATAGATAATTTATATTATCAAGCATATGTCGCATGTTTATCAAAGCAAGCAAATCAATCGTGTGTATTTACAGGGCTTACTATGAAAAACATCCTATTTCTTTGTGTCGCTAATTCGGCCCGAAGCCAAATCGCTGAAGGATTGGCCAGATATTATCTGCCAGAAAGCATCCAGGTTACGAGCGCTGGATCTATACCATCTAACCTTAATCCTTATGCCATTAAGGTGATGGCAGAGTTAGGTATTGATATCAGTCAACAACATGCCAAAGCAGTTGAGGAGCTAGACACCCACCTTGTAGATGCTGTTATAACTCTGTGTGCTGAAGAGGTCTGTCCTATTTTTTCAAGAGATGTTCAACGGCTGCACTGGCCGCTAATCGATCCTGCAATTGGTTCAAGTTCGTCAGACGAAGCACTTGAGCGTTTTAGAATGGTGAGAGATCAGTTGCGACAACGAATTTTAGTATTGGCGGAGCTAATAAAAATGCCATCTGGTATCGATTCTATAGAGTCTCATACTAGTATTCGAGTCAATGATTTAGCGAAGAGTACGGCGTTTTATAGCTGGTTATTAAACACGTGGCCAAAAGAGTGGACCCATCGTTATGCTACCTTTATCCGCCAAGACCTCAATTTAAATATGGTTCTGGTCGTCTCTGATGGTAAAGAGCTTAATCATGACACGCTTTATCATTTAGGGGTAAATGTGAATAACCAGCAAGAAGTTATTGATGCTTTTTTTAGCGCAAAAGATGCTGGCTTAACTGTTTTTAAACCACCGAGAACCACTTGGAAAGGCACACCGTTACATGAATTATGGCTAAAAGACCCTGATGGTAATCTAATCGAGATTTATGCACGTCTAACAGATACAGAGATTTTAACAAAACCCCAAAATGAGCAGCCTACTTTTTTAGTAGCAGGAACTGATACTGAGGATAGTGATGTCAACTAAGATATTTGACGTGATAGTAATTGGCGGCGGTCAAGCAGGTTTGGCGGTAGGGTATTACCTGAGACGTGCTAAGCTTGATTTTATTATCCTCGATAATCAAATCCAAAGTGGTGGAGCGTGGCGTCATACTTGGCCATCACTAAGGTTGTTTTCTCCAGCAGTAATGAGCTCATTACCTGGTAGGCTCATGCCAAAGGCTAAAGATAATGAATACCCGCATCGAGATGAGGTGCTCAGTTATCTTGCTGATTATGAGCAGCACTACCAGCTGCCTGTGTATCGACCATATCAGGTGACCAATGTACAACGAGATAGTGAACACAACTGTTTGCGAGTGACGGATGGAAAATTTACTTGGTTGGCTAAAGCAGTGGTTAATACGACAGGTACATGGAGTCATAGCGTTATACCAACGCTTGAGGGTCAAGAGATGTATCGCGGTGAGCAGTGTCATTCTGCAAACTATGCGGGTATTGAGACGTATAAAGGCAAGCGGATACTGGTAGTCGGTGGCGGCAATTCTGGCGCGCAAATTTATGCTGAGCTAGCTGAGGTTGCCGATGTAAGCTGGGTCACGCGTGAGCCGCCATTATTTTTAGCAGATGATGTCGATGGTCGCGTATTATTTGAGAGAGCTACGGCTCGGATTATGGGTAATAATGGAGATGCACCGGTGGGCGGAATTGGTGACATTGTTATGGTGCCTCCAGTGAAAGCGGCTCGTGATAAAGGTATTTTAAAAGCGGTGTCTATGTTTAGCCAATTTACTGAGCAAGGTGTCGTGTGGAACGATGGACGTGAGGAACAAATCGATGCGGTGATCTGGTGCACTGGGTTCAAACCAGAGCTTGACCATATAGCCAATTTGGGTGTGCTAGAGGATGATGGTAAGGTAGAAGTAAAACAAGGCCAATCTATAAAAGAGCCTCGTTTATGGCTATTTGGCTATGGCGATTGGGCAAGTCCAGGTTCAGCTACTTTAATTGGTGCTGGACGTAGTGCTAGAGAAAATACTCCCGCTTTGATTGATTTTGTGCAAGGGGTTTCTTAATACTCAACTCGATTTAGACAGTTATAGCTTGAGAAAGCCAGTTTATGAAGACCTCATAAAATATCTTGATTTATTTTTATATGTCTATATTATTGGACTTATGGAAATAATAAATGCTACTGCCAGCTTTGCTGCGCTCTCTCAAGAAACTCGATTAAAAGCTTTTAGACTTTTGGTTAGTCATGAGCCTGATGGTCTGCCTGCTGGTGAAATCGCTCGCAATCTTGGTGTGCCACATAATACGATGTCGGCTCATTTAGCCGTGCTTGCCCGGGCAGGATGGGTAAGCTCACAACGACAAAGCCGCCAGATTATTTATCGTGCGTCTCTTACGCATGTCGAAGATGTCATTCAATTCTTGTTAAAAGACTGCTGTGCAGGTCACCCAGAGTTATGTGGCTCTCTTTTGGACAGCTTGAGTGCCTGTGATATCAACCCATCCGACAAACCCAACAGCTAAGCTACTATTCTTTTAAGAATACAAACCCTTCTAACACTATAAAAAGGTCGTTATGACACCTATCATTTTTCACAACCCTAATTGTGGTACGTCTCGCAATACCTTGGCCATCATGAAGGCTTCAGGCGAGCAACCGAACGTCATTGAATACCTCAAAACACCGCCTACTCGTGAATATTTGATTGAGCTGTTAGGCTTGATGAAACTTTCACCGCGTGAGCTTCTACGCCGTAAAGGTACGCCTTATGATGAGTTAGGTTTAGACGACCTTGTATTGTCTGATGATAAGCTTATTGATGCAATGATGGCGCATCCTATTTTGATAAACCGTCCTATTGTGGTGACTGATAAAGGCGCAGCATTATGCCGACCTTCAGAGCGGGTATTTGAGCTATTGCACCATCCAGTGAGTCGTTTTACCAAAGAAGATGGCGAAATCGTCCAATCTACTAAAGACAACAGTCTAGACCTCTCTGTCGATTTAACGGAGTTACCAAATATAGATGCAGTAGAGCTGCAACCGATTGATATTGATGCTTTGATTGGTGCAAATGATCCCCGTCATCCACCAAGAATATTGGTGCTCTACGGCTCTTTACGTGAACGCTCGTTTTCTAAATTAGCAAGTGAAGAAGCGAGTCGGATATTGCGTTGGTATGGTTGCGAGGTGCGTACCTTTGATCCTACGGGTTTACCATTGCCTGATAGTACTGATGCTAATCATCCGAAAGTACAAGAGTTACGTGAGCTAGCAGCGTGGTCTGAGGGCATGCTATGGGTTAGCCCTGAGCGCCATGGCAGTATCACTAGCATCATGAAAGCGCAGATTGATTGGATTCCACTGTCATTAGGTGGCGTTCGACCGACTCAAGGCAAGACGCTGGCAGTAATGCAAGTCAGTGGCGGCAGTCAGAGCTTTAATACCGTCAATCAGCTGCGTATCTTGGGGCGCTGGATGCGTATGATTACCATACCCAATCAGTCGTCTGTTCCGAAAGCTTTTTTAGAGTTTGATGACAATAATCGTATGCTTAATTCGCCTTTATATCAGCGTATCGTTGATGTGTGTGAGGAATTAGTGAAGTTTACGTGGCTCACACGTGGTCGCTCCACTTATCTAACCGATCGTTATTCTGAACGGGTGGAAAGTCGTGAGGAAGTATCACAGCGTGTAAATCAAAAATCACTCTAAACTCAAGCGTATCTAACGTTAACCTTCTCTAATACCATTGTTTTATTAAGGCACCTTTATGCTCGCATTAGCGATTTTTATTGTCACCTTGACCTTAGTCATATGGCAGCCAAAAGGACTGGGTATCGGTTGGAGTGCAATGGGCGGCGCAGTAGTTGCCCTGCTTCTAGGGGTGGTGCAATTATCAGATGTGGCTATCGTCTGGAATATCGTCTGGGATGCCACCTTTACCTTTGTCGCGCTCATCATCATCTCATTGATATTAGATGAGGCTGGATTTTTTGGCTGGGCGGCATTGCACGTTGCAAGATTAGGTAATGGTCATGGTCGGCGACTGTTTCCCATGATTGTTATTTTAGGTGCGTTCATTGCTGCCTTTTTTGCTAATGATGGGGCGGCGTTATTGCTTACTCCTATTGTCATTGCCATTTTGCTGCGCCTTGATTTTGCACCCAAATCAGCTTTAGCCTTTATCATTGCTACTGGCTTTATTGCCGATACGGCAAGTCTGCCATTAGTAACGTCTAATCTAGTCAACATCGTTAGCGCTAATTATTTTGATATTGGTTTTGGTCGCTATGCTCTCGTGATGGTGCCAGTGAATATCGTATCTGTTATCGCAACGCTACTGGTATTATGGCTTGTCTATGCGCGACAGATTCCAAAGCATTATTCAATGGATAGTCTAAGCTCACCGCAATCTGCTATCAAAGACCCTTTGGTTTTTCGAGCGGCCTTTCCATTATTGGCCTTACTACTTATCGCTTATTTTGCCACCGAGTCATTAGGTCTTGTGATTTCATTGGTGACTAGTATCGCGGCGCTAGTGCTTATGGCAATCGCAGGCCGCTGGTGGCAAGGCGGTCGTGATACCAAGTTTTCTGTGATCCATGTCCTACGCAAGGCTCCATGGCAAATCGTCTTGTTTTCAATCGGTATGTATTTAGTGGTTTATGGCTTGGGTAATGCAGGACTCACGGCATATGGCGCGCAAATACTAAACGGGTTAGGACAGCAAGGTAATGTCGTTGCGACGGTCGGTACAGGCTTTCTATCAGCTATCGTAGCCTCAGTCATGAATAATATGCCGTCAACGCTCATAGGAGCGCTGGCGATTGATAGCGCCCAAGTTCCCGCTGCAACGCGTGAGCTGATGATTTATGCCAATGTTATTGGTAATGACTTGGGGCCAAAATTTACCCCAATTGGTAGCTTAGCAACCTTGTTATGGCTACATGTACTGGCGGAAAAGGATTATAAAATAAGCTGGGGGCAGTATATGAAGATTGGTTTATTAATCACGCCACCTGTACTACTCGTAACGCTTTTAGCTTTAGTATTTTGGTTGCCTATGTTACCCAGTGTTTAAGTAAGCAGTCGTTCTTTGGTCGTTCGTTAAATAAAGCTATAAGTTATCTTACAAAGAATCTCTCAGAAGGATATATCTAATACGATTTATATTATTTACTTATAATACAGTAGGCCACTCAGTATCAGTAACTTTTAGCTGATAGTCTATGTGCTTCTTGGTGCAAACATAATAATAGCCATGCCTAGAAGTGCCACTGAAGTACCTAATATGTCCCATGTTGTTGGTCGAATACCATCAACAGCCCATAACCATAGGATTGCCATCGTTACATACACACCACCATAGGCAGCATAAACCCTGCCAACAGCGGTTGGATGTAAAGTCAGCAACCATACAAAAGCAACCAAACTAAGTGCACTAGGGACAAGAAGCCATATTGACTTACCCTCTCTTAGCCATAAGTATGGCAAATAGCAACCTACAATCTCTGCTAGTGCAGTAATGGCAAAAAGCCCGACTGTTTTTAATTCAGACAAAAAACTTACTCCTTTAGTCATCCATAATGCAGCGATCGAGTTTATCATTCCACCATAAAAAGCATCCTCAAAAAACAGAAAAAAACGCTATTTCTCAAA
>NZ_VHKO01000082.1 GCF_015223435.1 Vibrio hibernica | reverse complement strand
AACCACTCTCGCCACTACCCTTACATCTTCTAAAAAAATTATTCTTTTTCAATAAGGAGGTATTTTAATGTCCGAATAAAATGTGCAATCAATTCAAAAATTGTTTTAACCAAACTAACTGATTATCAATATTTATAAGGAAAAATATGTTAAGTAAGCAAAGTCAGAACTATTTAAATGATGTTAAGAATCGAATTAAGAAGCATCAGGGAAAGCTCAATATCATTACAACTCATCCAATTCCAGAAACGTACAAGCTTGTTTTTTTAAGTGGATCGCCTAGCTGCATTATTAATGCTAAAGAACTACAGGGTAAAAACACTGAGGGAAGTATCGTCCATCTAAATGGTTCTAGTTACAAGGTAAGAAAACGGGTATTCATATCTAGTACGGTTCTAGAACTACACCTAGATAATATATTACCTTAATAATGCAAAAATTCTAATATAGGACATTTGCTAAAGTGACGTTACCTTGAGGCGGACATGATTGACCAGCCACATTTAGGCTGATCGTGCGCTTGCAATACAAGAAGTAACCCGAAAAACTAGAATGATTTATAGATCGTAACTCGGAAATGTCCACGCTCGTTTCAGGCCAATCACTTCTGTCACGAGCATGCCCCCAAAATGCGTTAGGCAGTAACCTTGCAACGACTACAATGATTTTCTTTTTCCATATATTTCCTCATGCTACATATTGCTAATCCTGCATAGCTTGAAATTAAAATAATTGGATTTTTAGTTAGAAAGCTAGGCATGCATGAATCAGAGAGATAGCTCCGATTTTCGGTTTGTTTTAGGGGCTTGTTAAATACACAGCTCTTTATCTCGAGTGGCTTTGGTGAACTATACGGATTATTTCCGCACTTTATGCTGAATGAGTATGAGATAAATCTTACTTTATGAATACATTTAGTTATTTAGCTTGCTGTTACAAAAAGTGACTGAGAAGATAGACGGAAAGACTATACGGATTTTTTCCGTCAATTAAATTGTTAGGCTAATACGAGGAAAGAATAATGAAATTAAAAAAGTTGGGTGTAATTGCGATTTTTATGTCATTTGGAATATTCAGTGCATCTGCCAGCGCGCAAAAAACATATACACCAGCTCAGCTTAAAGGAATGGTACAAAGCGGCTCTTATCCAAAACAAGGTTCTGTATCATCCAAAACACTAAACCTTGATTATGTGTCATGTATAAGCAAAGTTGATTCTATTGTTGACTCTATAAAAGCTAATTATCCAACTCAAACAGTTGTAAGCACAAATGTTCTTCGCATAGAAAAAGTATGGACAAATGACGCTGCAATGACGTTAACATGTAGTGCAGCAGACAAAAATTTAGTAATAACTACGGCAGCATACTTATAAACTACCGTTGAGCACGGCGTTGGTATGACTCCCACTGTCAAGTAGAGCGTAAAAAAATCTACCCATTTATTTTGGGCATTTTGTCTTTAAAAAGAGATAGTGTTAACGCATTGCTCAAGCAAGCACTTTCGTCGGTTATCATGCTGGTATTTGTAGATTACTCACCCTAAAGTGAGCAGGGCTTACATGAGTATTTGCTTGAAGTTATTGGGGCAATGAAGGAAGTAGCTAAAGCACTCTGGGATGACATTAGAACGAATGCCTAACAGGTCAAATTTTAAGCTGGCTCCTGCTTGGGGCGTTATAAAAAAAGGTGTTATCCCATTATGATGAAGCAAAATATTGTATTCTCTATTGGTGCTTTAATCATTGTTTCTCTTTGGGGAATAAACTATTACCTTCTTATCGATTTTCCTAACGATGTAAGAGGTACATTTGGCGATATGTTTGGGGCTGTAAATGCTCTCTTTTCTGGTTTCGCTTTTCTCGGTGTGATTTACGCAATTCTCTTACAGAGAAAAGAACTTTCATTGCAACGAGAAGAATTATCACTAACCAGAAATGAATTAAAAAAATCAGCTGAAGCTCAAGAAAAATCAGAATTAGCATTATCTAGACAAGCGAAATCATTAGAGCTGTCGGCAAAAATTAATGCTAATTCAGCTTTATTAGACTCGTTAAAAAATAAAGAAAAAATGTATGATTATTATGCTTCTCAAAATCCAGAGCATCAGCGACAAAAAAACATGGAACGTACTCAGCTTCACCATGAAATGGTTAAAGTTCAAGAACGTATAGAAAAATTGATCACTGACAGCTGATTTTTTATAACAAAAAATAAATTGGGCGTTGGGGGCTTAGCATTTTTGGTTTTAGGTTTAGCGCGCTTTGTTGGTTAAGTGGGGCGCCAATTATTAGGTGCGTCGAACAATTTCGCATTTTCAATCAGTACTAATTTGCACAAATATTATTCATATGACGAAAGTTATGCTTATGCCCATTCCAAGTCAGCAACTTTAATATTGTGACATTCGTAGTATCAATCATATCGAATTTTAGTAATCTCTCACGATGTCCAGTGACTTAGACAAATAGCCAAATAATATTGAGAGTCTGAAAGTATGGAAAAATACGCAATATTGCTTAAAGGTGATGAGATTGCAGCGATTGAATTAGGTACATTTGCTGCTAACAAAGGAATTGATAAGCTGATAAAGCTTGGATTTGTCGAACAGGATGTTGAGATTAATGCTGAGAATGAAAAACAAGCTATTGATAATTTCATGAATGATGTAACCATTGCTGAGAGCGAATCTATTCAAGACAATATTACAGCCCCTATATTATTGACGACTGAAACTAACTTAGTTGATATGGACGTTATTGAACGCTATGGCGTTGTTTACGCTGATTGTGTCTATGGTGTAAATGTTGTGAAGGACATATTTGTTGGTTTTAGGGATGTTTTTGGAGGTCGATCCAAATCCATTGAGGATATAATTAGAAACGGTCGAACAGCCGTTACTGATGAGTTAAAGCACCAAGCATTTAGAAAAGGGGCAAATGCTGTTATTGGCATTAGTTATTCTGTTAATGATATATCTGGAAAAAATGTGAATATGATATGCGTCAGCGCCACGGGAACTGCTGTGGCAATCAAATTATAATATTTCAATCATCGTACAGTTGGCACTTTTAATCTCGAAAGAGCCCCATTAATGTGTACTAGTACATTAATGCGTTACAGTTGACCTCGTAACATTTCTATACTGAGTTATTTGGCTCAGTTTATCTAATGCATATAGTGTGCAGTAGATCACTGTGCTTTGCTAAAAGTGTACCTGTTGTCGATTGATATGAAAGTGTATCGACAACAAGGGGCTTTGAATTAGTCGAGCTCCTTTTTATTGCGTTCAATAGCTTTGTCTAACTCTTCATGTGTCAGTCGCGTTTTGTCTAATTGTTTTTTGGCTTTGTCACCAATAGTTTTTAATTTTTGGCGATTCTCTTCAGTTTGACGTTTGTTATTGTTTCTTAATCTGTTGTTTAGCTCGTAGTCTTCAGAGAAGTTAACAAGTTTCTTATCTTTTGGCATTTGGGAATCTCGCTATATGATGATTGAGTAAATATTATGCCACTAACTGTACTGATAGAGTTGTGATAAGTGCCTCATAACATCTATCCTCAACTTTCTCTCCAGAGTTGTTGTTTTAAACCTTATCGGTAAACACCACTAGAAATCATGCAGGTTATCTTGTGATTAAATTTTGCGAAGAGGTTTGGCTGAAAGTCGTATAGTGTTGATTACCGATCTTCGCTTACAATTTCTACATTATGGCTGGATAAATGAATAACAAGTTGCTGTACTCGGGTAAATTACTTACTGCGCTGATTTTCCTGTGAGCAAAGCGTTAAAAACCTAGAAACCTAAAGAGAACTTAATGAAAATTTTTTACACAGCAATCATGTTAATAAGCGTCACAAGCTTTTGTGATGCAAAAGAACTGTATCGCGAGCCCACTGCTAGAGATAGCGGCACATATTATGTTTTAACTCATGAAAAAATGGAGCCAAATGTAAGCAAAGTTCTAACCAACCGTATAGGAAAAGGCAATGAATATACAAGTTTTACTGAATTGAAAATTAACTGTGCATCAAAACAGTATTTTGAACTTGCTGGTAGCATTGAAGACGGGGTGCAGGAAAAACCAACTAAACCACTTAAAGATTGGTCTAGTAAATCCAAGTGGACTTCTCTTGTATCTGGAAGCAGTAAATATGACTTGGTTCAATTTGTGTGCAAGAAAAATAAAGCCTAACAAGCTGCTGTTGAGCACAGCGTTAGTATAAAAATCTAGGTTTGGAGTTTTTATGGACAAAAAGGATTATTATTCATCATTAAAAAATGATGCAAAGGAGTGGGTTAACTGTCAGCAATTGGAGATATACAGAGCGTTAAAAGAATGGTTTGCATGTGTTTTTCTAGCTCTTTTATTTCCATTCTTATCTATTTTTGTAGCTGATACTACAACAAATATGGATCAATGGTTTCAACGAAGCGGAACACTCTTATTAGTTTTTTCGTTACTTGCTGAGATTAAAGCTCAAGCTGTTAGAAAATATATATTTGTAGTAAATGGAAACCTTCTTTTTTGTCACCTTCACATAGAACAAAAAAATAAAAGTTGGATGCCGTTTGTCCAATACTTCACATATATTTTAGTAGCCATTGGAACATTAATAACTGGTTACGGAGATATTCTTTTTAATAGAGTTTATGGGGCTTAACATGCTCAAGCCCCTTAAAATATGGACGAAAAATACTGGCTTGCATCCATTCTTCGCTAATTTTAGCTAAGCATTTTTATGTGTAGTGGATAAGATAATTTGCTCAGCCGCATGTAGGCTACGGCAAAACTAGCGATACTAGAAGTTATGCGAAAAGTCTGAGTGTTCTACGGATCGTAACTCAGAATTGTCCAAAAACCGTTTTAGATATTAAACAATCTTTATTGTCACTCTTACTGCCTGGTTGGTAGTCATGCGCCTCAAAAATGATCAAACTTTATGACTAAACCATCCAAAAAGTATCTCAACAGCCGCTATTTCTGATCAAAGTTTATCGGACGCTGACAGTGATATCACTTTGCCTTTTTTAGTATCGTAGTTCTTTCGAGTAGGGGATATACCCATACGCGTAGCCAGTTCGTAAAAACTGATAGATAACACTGTAGAGTCACGATCAATAATAGAATCAAACTCATTGGAGGGCTGATCAGATGAAGGGATACCGTCAGTGATGGTGCTGAAAATGTTTGACCAAGTAAGTCTTTTACCTTTGACGTAGGACTCTTCATCTAAAACGATAGAGTTTGCGAAGGCCAGAATAGCTTCAAGAATATCTCTGTGTGATTGCAATAAGTAATCAACATGCAAATCGACTCTAAAATTTTTGCCGTAACTATTCATTGTAACGCTTTCTAGTGGTCTATTTGGATCGGTCCCACCGTGACTAGCAACCTCAACCAATCGATTTTTCATATCATTAGTCAAACGACTGGATGGGTGAAAAATTGTCGCTCTCGAAAATAGAAGGGAAGATATAAAACTATTTTTTCGATGTTCTTCCTTAGTTAACAATAAACTACTGTCACTTGGTTTTTTGTGGGTAAGATCTTTCATTAAACATCCCAACTAACAATTGATGATCTAATGATACAACAAAGAAATAAAGGTTAGTAGGAAACCAGTAAAGTAGCATACCAATACAGTAAAGTAGGATAGTAAACCAGTAAAGTAGTATACCAATACAGTAAAGTAGGATAGCAAACCAGTAAAGTAGTATAGTTACATTATCGATCTTAATGTGGATAATAATTAAGTACAAACAAGCTGAACGTACAATAGTTAAACTTAATTTGTTCGATATTTAGGCTGGTTATGCGCTTTTAATCAAACCTACACTTTTATCCATTAAAGAGATCTTGCTTGCAACAAAAACCAGTAAAGTAGGATTGAACTGGACGATAAAAGCCATAATACGGCCTCAGCCAAACGGAATGATTCATTTAAAAATGACACGCTCAATGAGGCCGAGATAACACTCATACGAGTAAAGGTGTCGCAGGATTATTCAGAAGATCTAAAGAAAATTGGGATAACACTATTCTCATAATAGGCACCAGTAATTAACGCACAATACGATTAAAAACAAGGCAGTAGATTCGGTAGAAATATAATAATGACAAGTAAATTATAAATGATGATAACATTCGAGTCCTCAATGTTTGGTTGATCTGATTAGGGTTATTTGAAACCCACGTGAAGGTATAATCGACATTCTCTATTTAGTGTCGAAGGAAAACAAAAGTAATCGATATAGTTTTGGTATTAATTGCTCCCTTCTGATTTCATCCCAATTTTGAACATTCGCCCTACTCTTTCTTTGTTAAATTCTCAAGGTCAAAGAATTTAGCTTTCCTGACCTTGAGAATTGAGAAAGGGTACTCTATACTGGCTTTGCATACAGTAAATA
This sequence comes from Vibrio hibernica, assembly GCF_015223435.1. GTDB lineage: Bacteria > Pseudomonadota > Gammaproteobacteria > Enterobacterales > Vibrionaceae > Vibrio > Vibrio hibernica. The sequence continues at coordinate 1,296 of NZ_VHKO01000082.1, read as the reverse complement.
CTTCACTGTTATGTGTGACAGTGTAACAGTTAAAATCTAAAGGGTTCGGCGCATGAATGGTTTAATAGTTGAAAATACTAACATTGATAATGAAGAGAAAGAAACTGACGAAATGTTAGTTAATCTTGAATTTATGAATGAGATTAGGCCGCATCATCTACGTGAGATAACCAAAAGAGTATTAACGCCAAAGCAAAAGAGAATCGCTCGTAAGATATCATTAAAGTTTCAAGATGAGTTAAAAATGCACCAAGGAGGATTAACCGATTCCTCTTGGGCTAAATTGATGAGTAAATGGAAAATATTTACTGATTACTGTATGGATAATAATTATGACTCAATCCCTGTAGAGCACGAACACCTTATGCGCTTTATTAGGATTCGAGCTGAAAAAAATAACCGGAATACGGTAAAAGGTGATGTTTGGGCCATTAATTACATGCATCATTCCAGTGGATTTACTAAACCTTGCAGTGATGAATCAATCAACGCATTAATTAAGAAATACGCAAACCAAGAAGCCGAGAACAGTGTTTTAATCAAACAAGCCACGCCATTTGGATTAGAGGATTGGGTATTGATCCGAAACCAGTATCGACACTCTAACAACATAAAAGAACTGAGAGATTTGGCTATTATTGGTGTAACATTTAGTTGTTTGTTACGGTTTTCTGAGTTATCCAGAATAAAAGTCGGTCATATTGATTTTAAAACAAACCAATTACTAATCCCATTTTCAAAAACCAATAAATCGAGCAGACCTGATTATGCGACAATACATGCTGATGTGATAAATGACATAAAGGATTACATGAATAAAGCGGGGATCTGTGAGTCTGAGAAAAATGCCCCTTTATTTATACAGGTTAATAAACACAATAAACCCTTAGTCAATAAATCGGGCAATGATCGTATAGCTGTCACCTATTCGGTCTGTCGTAAAATGTACGCCAAACTCTTTGATTTATGCGAAATAAACCACCCGGACAGCGCATCATTTACCACTCACTCACCTAGAGTTGGAGCAGCGCAGCGTATGTGGATGAAAGGAACACCAGTTTCAAAAATATTAAAGCAAGGCCGCTGGAAAACCACTGAAATAGCATCACGGTATGGTCAAGGGTACATCATGGATAATGATGTGGTGAACAATGATTTATTTAGATGATAAGACAATAAAAAGCGCAATGCTGTTTAATAGCATCGATCTTAAATCATGGTCAATTATTTTAAGTTTTAATAATATATAGTTAATTAACTAATTCGGCCTCATACTTAATATAGTAAGTCTCTTTG
>NZ_VHKO01000081.1 GCF_015223435.1 Vibrio hibernica | reverse complement strand
GTTATATATAGTACCTAAAACTATGTATAATATGTATTAAGGCAGAGGAATCTGCCTTTTTATTTGACAACAAACCCTTAAGCATTATAGTGTATTCTATGTTTATTATGTACAAAGGAATACAGATTGTCATCGGTTAAAGTCAAAGCAACTATCGTAGAAGATAATACTGGTATTAAAAGTCAGCTCCCCATCTTGCTCACCGAACAAGGTGAAGTCGGTTCAGTTACCGATTACTTGCTAAAGATGGAGGCGGATGGTGCGAGTAACGCTTTAATGAATGGTTTTATACAAGCCACTTCGTTGCTTTTAGATTACATGGAAGCTAACAAGGGATTGTTTGAAGATCCAAAAATACTGTTCCAAACCTTTGCAAAGCGTCTTTACACAGGCACCATCGGGGATGATGGCCTAGATCCTTCGGGCTTGTATTGGGTGCCAAGTTCGACCGAAAACGTCAATAAACACATTCATCGATTAACTGCATTCACTGATTGGCTGGCTAACAAGCATGGCACAGAGCCAATGAATCCGTTACGCGATGCTACGCCTCATGAGCAACGCCTTAATTACGCTGCTTGGTATCGCAAAAACCAAAATGACTTCCTTGGTCATATTGAAGATAAAACCGTTAATAAAACCATCCGAAAAGCTCGCACAATGAAGGGACGCACCCCATTAACGAAAACCGAGGACGATGCCATAGCATTCCCAGATAGTCATTGGGAGTCATTCTATAAAGATGGTATTGGTGGAGCAAAAGATCCACGAGTTGCGCTGAGAGATAAGCTTATGCTGCTTTTGATGCACGGTGGCGGTTTGCGTGAAAGTGAAGCCGCATTGCTTTGGGTGACCGACGTGTTTGAAGATCCGTATGAACCCGACAAAGCGGTGGTTCGAATTTACAACGAAGTTGATGGAAAAGCCCCTGACGGTTGGCGTAGCCGCTCAGGCACAAAAACCAGAGAAGCCTATTTAAAAGAGGAATATGCTCGTATACCTAGAAAACGAATGAAAGGCACGGCATACGTTGGCTGGAAAACAAGAGTCGTTGACCATCGAGATAACTACATTCAAGTTCAGTGGTTCCCAACGGATTATGGCAAGGTCTTTATGTCACTGTGGAAGAACTACCAAAAATATCGAGCGAGCATAGACTGTTATCATCCGTATGCGTTCATTTCATTCCATCACAGCGCCCTTGGGAACCCATACACGCTCAACGCTTTTCATCAAAGCTATGCGGCAGGACTAAAGCGCATTGGCTTAGAGCCAAACAAAGCTGAAGGGCTAGACCCTCATGGTCATAGACATAGCTATGGCAGACGATTAGAGCGTGCAGGACTGAATCCGTTGGTGATACGCCGCTGTATGCACCATAAATCACTGGAATCCCAGATTCCTTATACTGGCAAAGGGCAACAAGAAATCTCTGATGAACTGACTCAGGCCACACTACAACTGGCAAATCCAGAATCCAAAGTCAAAGCACTCGACTGGAAAGAGCTGGCTGAGCATGGCTTTGACGATATTGACCCACAGGGCTACTTCACAGGCAAACATCCAAAATTGAGAGGTAAATAATGGCTAAAAAAGGCAAAAAACAGGACGGACGTGCATCGGACTTAACCTTCTCATGGATGCTCACCACGCTTGGCCCTGAGTGGCAACAATGGCAGGAGTTGGCTGCTGAGTGGATAACTACGCAAACTACTGGAGTTCACTATAAACTCCTAGCTCTGAGTTATTTTTTCGAGTCCTATCTCACTGAATGTGCGCCTTATGCAATTAGAAATATACATTTGTTTTTTAAGGGGAGTCATGGGCATATATGCTCTAAAGAAGAACTAGAAACTCAAGTAAGAAAAAGTATTAATCACGCGGTAAACGTTCAACGATGCGTAAACATCCCCTGTGATTTCATCGAGTTTGTTATCGAAAGGGTGTTTTCGGAAGAAGATGACAAAGGTAATCTAGTGATACTTGTTCAAAACCCGCTCAGCAAAATAGCACGGCATAACACTCCTACAGAAACCGTCCGTAATCCCTTGCCCTATCGCTACATTAAGGGCTTGCGTCAAATTATCTGCCCACTTCCCGATAAAGCAGAATTCGCTGCTATTGAGAAAAACCTTAAGGATGGTGAAACCTTGTTGCCTGCTTATCACTACCGCCATTTCAAACACTGGACATGGGCGCAGCAGCAGTCTGGGCAAGCAGAAAGAGGTGGTGATGGTGACTGGTTTGATGTCGAGTCTGAGTTGATTGACAAAACTGACCCTGACTGCGTGTGGCGCACCAAAGAAGTGACTCGAAAAGGTAAAAAAATCACCGTTCACCAAATCTGGTCGCCCGTCAAAGCAATGGTGATATTTATGAAGCTTCACTTACCATTGCGAACCTATCAGGTGCGCATGTTAGATAGTGGTGAGGCCGACACATGGCGTTATGTGCAAGGTCAATGGGTAGTGAACACCCAGCATGATTTTGCACTTGGTAGTGAAAAGCGTCCGTTTGGAAAAGGCATCTTCCGCCGTATTCATGATACCATGACAGGGCTGTATTCTACAGGTCTATACATCAACACCAACAAGACCGCAGACCAAAACAAAGACGAACTTGAGCGGGGCTACATCATTCCTTGGCAAAACGAGGAGGTGTTGTATTGGCTAGAAAAACTGCGTAATTGGCAGGAAAAGTACAACCCAATTGACAGCCCCACCGACTGCACTAAGTTGTTGACAAAGCACACTGGTAAAATGAAATCGCACAAAACGCTAGAGAGTATGGGGGAAGTTGCTTTTCTGTTCAGAGAAGCGTCTGCTAAAGGAGAAGATAAGTTCAAGCCATATCGTGCAGATAGTGGAACCAATCAACTCTGGTATCAACTACTACTGACACTAGAAAACCAACTCGCAGAACGTGGTAATACCCTAGATAACGGCGAACGGCTAAAACTGGTTGTGGATTACCCTGAAGGTACTCAAGAAGGTTCTAAAGTTGCCACACTCTTTCCCCTACACAGCTTACGTGTCTCTCTTATTACGGCGTATACGATGGACACGCAATTGCCACTGCCTGTCATTTCTAAGCTGTTGGCAGGCCATACTCGCCTATTGATGACCATCTACTACAACAAGATTACCCCTTCGGTGATGGCTGAAAAAATGGATGAAGCCGAGGCTCAATTGGAAGATAAATCCAAGCAATCGGTTCGCAACTTCCTCAAAGATGCTTCGATGGAACAAATCCAATGCAAAATGGTTTATCACAAGGAAGATAGCATTCAGGCCGCACTGGTTAACCGCAACCCAATTGGCTGGGAAGAACGTGCGTGCGGCTTATGCCTGGTCGGTGGCAACACGGTCAAATCCGATGAAATCAGCACCTTGGGCGGTTGCTGGAACGGTGGTGAGTTAGTTAAAGATGCAAAAAGCGCTGCTAGCCGAACCTATAGCAGCGTGCCACATGGCCCTGAAAACTGTATTCGCTGTCGCTGGTTTATTACAGAGGCCAGATACCTGCCTGCACTTAATGCGCACTTCAATCAATTGAGCTACAAGGCGCATCAAGCCGCTAACCTATCCGTTGAAATTGAAGGTGAGCTAGAAGCACTTAAAGACGAGCAATTCTTTTGTGAAGAGCAAGGTAACCCCTTTACCAAGCACGGTGAGCTACAAGCCTTACAACGCCGTTATGAGAAGCAACAAGTCGAGGCCGATGAGTACGCGAAAGACTGGATAGCTTGTTTTGAATTGATTAATAAAATCATTCGTATCGAAGAGTCGCGAGCTGATGATGATACCAAGGATAAGCTAATTGCCGTGGGTGCGGAGCAAGATGTCAGCTACGCCTTAAAATTCGTTGAAACCGACTCTGAATTACTGCACCTGTCGTTATTGTGTGACGATGCTGAATTCTACCCTGACTTGCAGGACGAGCTTCGTAAAACCCCTGCCATTCAAAAGCGCTCCATGCAATTGAGCCGAGTGCTTATGAAAAAAGGCTTTGAACCAATCTTCCTGGAAATGGACGAAAAACAGCAACTCATTGCGGCTAATGCCATGTTACGACAAATGGCAAAAATCGCTGATCCTCATGACAGATTAGAGGGCTTCCGTAAGGTCGCCAATTACATTGAAGCAGGTGAATACCTTGAAGAAAACAAACTGTTCAATGCTGGCATGAAAGCGCTAACCGATAAAGCGCTGCGCCTTGAAAATCTTACCCAAACTGCGCTATTGGAGGGTTAATGGACATTAATATTGATGTGATCTTGGCTGACTTGAAAGACGGAAAAGTACCGAGAACCCAAAAAAATTTAGACAAGCTCAACGATATTCTGAAATCCTACGCAGAATCGGGTCAGCGTGATTTCTCCATTACACAAATGGGGCGAGTATCAGCAGCCGAAGGTGGCCCTGGCTACGAGGCATTACGCGCAACGAAAAATGAACACTACCGCAAACTCATTGAGGCGTGGGCAGCGAAGAGTAAAACAACCACCAAAAAGCCGTTATCTGCAACATCGCGATCTAAGTCTATTCCACAAGACAATAAGCTTTTAGAACGTATTCCAGATCCTGCGGTGCGAGCTTTGTTTGGTCAAATTATTGCTGAGCGTAACCGTTACCGCAAAGAGGTCAACCTGCTTAAACAGCACGCGAATATCACCATTGATAAACGTCCTGTTCGTCAGTTTGATACAAGTGCAGAGCCGAGTGTTGAAGTGTTACCTTCACTATCTGGCATCTTGACCGAATCTGAGAAGAAAGCCTTAGCCTACGCCATCTCTGACGAGTGCATGGAAAAACATGACTGGCAAACTACGCAAGCAGGCCAAGTGAAAGACATGGAGTACAACACAGAAATCTTCCCTAGAGGCTTTGCGACAGGTCTACGTAAGTTGTTAGGCGAGGTAGATGAATAATGGCAAATGGGCAGCAAAAAGCACAACAAAACCTTGAAGCATTTGAGGTATGGCAAGCCACTCAAACTGATGATGACTTTAAGCAAATAGCCTTTAAAGGCAAGCTTAATCGCATCGAAGTAGCAAAAGGCGTGGGTTGCGGAAAGTCTGCCCTTAACCAGAATCCTGCACTTAGAAATGCCCTCAAGGCGCTAGAAGATAGCTTGCGTGAAAAAGGGGTGTTGCCGCCACTAAGTGAATCAGCGCAGAACAATGCTGACAAGCCAAAACAATACGACAACACAGCAAATCGCAAGCTGCTCGACTCTAAACGAGTATCTACCTTAGAAGCTGAAAATATTGAGCTAAAAGCCAAAGTTAAGGAGTTGGAGAGTAAGCTAGAGCGATTTGGGGAATTGTCTGAAACCCTATCAGAAATGGGGTTCATGCCACGATGAATACCCAAGCTCCAATTGGTCAACAGGCTCCTGACCAATTGCACGAAGACCAAATGCGCGTCACCAGCATCCCTTATACCTCAACCAGTATGGTGATATTCAGTGGTGTGCCACTGGCAAAAAACTCATACAAAACCAACAGCGGTAAGTATTACGTCACCATTAAAGCTGACCCCGATACCATCCCTGCACAACCAGCACTGGGGCAGCATTGGTCAGTTAAAGGCACTCGTTTAGTAGAGGAAATGGAAACGGGTGATTTCGTGATGCAACAACATACCTACGAATCTCCTGAGCATATCGAATGCAGCCTTCCAGAGACGGGCGAGCAATTGATTCGCTTTATCGCCAGAGAGGCTGACTTCAAAGGTATCGGCGAAAGTAAAGCCAGGGCGCTTTGGCAGCTACTTGGTAAGGATTTTCACTCGATAGTTAGAAAAGATACTCCTGAATCAAGAGAGCGGCTTAGAAGCGTCCTGAGTAAAGATTCTATAAACGCGCTATTTGAAGGTTACGCCAAATATAAAAATCTGGCCTACTGTAACTGGATGACCGAGCACAAGATACCAGCAAGTGTTCAGCAGCGTTTATTAAAGCATCATGGAGAAGAATCCATTGAGGCCATAAAACAAAACCCCTATGTCCTAATTGGCTTTGGTATGTCATTTAAGGATGTCGATAAACTGGTCGAATTCGACCAGTTTAAGATCGCAAAAAGTGATCATCGCAGATTAAGCGCGGCTCTTGAAACTTCTATTCGAAAAGAAATCGAAAAAGGCCACACCTATACAACACAGGTAAGTTTGCGACCCTATTTAACTAAACTGTTAAGTGATAAGGAGCTTGTGATCCAAGCGTTCAAAGCGGGTCACGATAGAGCGCAATACATCCTTAACCCTGTCACTGGCACCTACCATCCAACGGCACAGTTGCTGATGGAGAATGTCGTTGCAAAACGACTTAAAGCATTAGCCAATCAAAACAATCTTTTTGACGAATATGCAAATTCTGCATATTGCTTTGCGGTTGATGAATTGCCATACAAGCTAACCAAGAAACAGATTGAAGCAGTAACAACATGTTTAGATAATGCAGTGAGTTGCATCACTGGCGGGGCTGGTACAGGCAAAACAACGGTACTTAGAACAGCTCTTCGTGCTTATCAACAAATGGGATTTGAAATACGTGCAGTAGCGTTGAGTGGTAGAGCCGCTATGCGCTTGCACGAGTCTATCGGTTTATTCACCTCAACTATTGCTAAGTTGTTGCGTGAAGATCCTATCGAACCAACCTCAGGGCAACAAAAGCATCTTCTGGTAATAGATGAAGCCAGTATGATCGACTTGCCAACCATGTATCGCCTGGTCAACCACATTCATCCGTCAGTGCGGATCATATTAACTGGCGATCCTGATCAACTTCCACCAATTGGCTGCGGTAAGGTGCTTGCTGACATCGTTACATCTAAAGCCATTGCTAACACCATGCTGGATATCGTGAAGCGTCAGGAAGGCTCAACAGGTATTCCTGAATACTCCAAACTCATTAATCAAGGTATCGTTCCTGATCAACTAAGTACGGGCGCTATTTACTTCCACGAAGCGGCAAAAGGCGATATTGCCCAAGTCTGTTGTGACCTGTATCAGAAATCCCCCGAAAACAGCCGTGTTATGGCACCGACCAAAGCGCTCGTTGCAGACATTAATAAGCTAACTCAAGAAGCAGTCAACCCTAATGGAGACAGGCTTGAGTTCGAAATGCATGGTGAGAGATTCTTTCAAAACCTCAGATTGAACGATGCAATTCTATTTACACAGAACCACTACGATAAAGGCATTCAAAACGGTTCTCTCGGCGCACTAACCAGCGTTGAATCATCAGGTGCAAGCTATGGTGAAGTAACGTTAGATACGGGTGATAAGGTTGAGGTCACACAGTCAATTCTTGATTGCATGGAGTTAGGCTATGCAATCACTCTTCACAAAGCTCAAGGGTCTCAATTTCCGAGGATTATCATTGCTCTGCAAAATGGCAAGATCGTAGACAGGGCTTGGTTATATACCGCGATCACCAGAGCCGAAGCAGAAATTCATATTGTCGGGAGTATTGAGAATTTTAGAACCATCACACATGCGCCAAGTAACTCTCATCGCCGGAATAGCTATCTCGCTGAACTATTGAAGTGAGTTTATTATGCTTGAAGCATATGAGACTACATATGAATGCGCCCCTGGCGCTTTCATGGAGCGAGGAACGACTGGAAGGAGTCTCCGCAGCGGTAACCCTGCCTCGATGCTCAGACAACTAATACTGCCAATGCGGCATCAGAAATTATTGAAACTTCCACAGAAGCAACAGCCCTCCCTGCTAAACGCTTTTAAGAAATAACATCTATGATATAAAAAACGTACACACCATTATACATAGTGTGTACGTTTAAGGTAAAAGCCTCAAGTCATATAAATAAAGACCTGCCACTCACTCACACGCGAATGTACATGGTTTTTACTATATACTC
>NZ_VHKO01000080.1 GCF_015223435.1 Vibrio hibernica | reverse complement strand
CAGACAGTTCACTTTCTTTGCGTAACCATCCCGTTATTTGTTCAGGACTCCACTTCTCATTAAGCTTCTGGGTAATTAAAGCTATCATTTCAGGTGTCATCTTAAGCGGTTTTCTTACACTTCTTCGGCGAAACAAAGCCCGCTCATGAGCTTGTTTGTGTCTGTAACCTCGCTTACCTGTATTTCTAGAAAGCTCTCTTGAAATCGTAGATTGCGATAAATTAGTTAGCTCAGCAATACTTTGTTGCGTAAAACCGCTTTTCTTTAGAACGGCGATCTGGCATCTTTGCGCATAGGTCAGTTGTTTGTAATGTCTCATTGTAAAATCTCTTGCCGGAGAAAAAGCAGTTAGTTTATGAGCAACTGACCACTTAATCTAGCCAAAACAAGTTATGCACTTACAATTTGAATCTAGGAGGTTTTAATTACGGGCGGAAGTGGTTTTATCGGAACTAGGTTATTAGACTTATTGACAAATTCAAGTGGCTTGCAAATTGTAAATTATGACAAAAACACTAGTGATAAATATACTGATTTGACGATAGTTGGTGATGTTCGTGATATTGACGCTTTAACCAAAGCTTGTGAAGACGTGGATGTTATTTGTCACCTAGCAGCTGAGCATGCAGATAACGTTACACCTTTGTCTTTGTATCATGATGTTAATGTTATTGGAGCCCTAAATGTAGTAGAGGCAGCCAAGGTAAATAACGTTAAAAACATTGTATTTACGAGTTCCGTTGCGATATACGGTTTGAATCGGGGCACACCAGACGAGAAATTGGAACCGCGACCATTTAATGAATATGGGCGCACTAAACTAGAAGCTGAAAAGATATTCAATGCTTGGCATGCAGATAACTCAACATCGACTTTAATTACGATTCGTCCAGCGGTAGTATTTGGGGAAAACAATCGAGGTAACGTGTACAATCTGATCAATCAGATTGTTTCTGGTCGATTCCTAATGATCGGCGACGGAAAGAATTGTAAGTCAATGGGGTATGTTGGTAATGTGGCTGAGTTCATAAAAGTACAATTAGAGAAAGAGCCAGGTTATTATGTGTATAATTACGCAGATAAGGACGATTTGTCTTCTTCAGAGATAGCATCAATCGTACGAGAAGAAATGAATATCCCAGCCAATAATATGAAAGTGCCATACAGTATCGGTCTTATTGGAGGCTATGCCTTTGATGTTTTATCGAAGATCACTGGTAAGAAGTTTCCTGTCAGTTCAGTGCGAATTCAGAAGTTCTGTGCAGATACGACTATAGACTCAACAGCTGCAATGTCTTCAGGATTTACTCCTCCTTACTCGTTAGAAGAGGGATTAAAGCGGATGGTTAAGCATGAGTTTAAATAGGTTCAGCCCCTCTTACTGAAATAGATTGCTGTGGGTAGAGGACCTATGGTCTCAGATTTTTGCGCTTGGGTAAAACAGCATCAGCCACACATACTTTACTCCTACATTTAACACGCTGATAGCTCAAAAGTGTTAAATCTAGAACAGCGACTAACAAGCTTCGATATATGAGCGGTTATAAGAAATTAAGTTCTGAGAAGGCTTAAGTTGGTTGAGAGTGTCTCCAAGGAAGGCACTTTCACTCCCTTCTCAGGGTATAAAGTGAATTATTAAAGAGAGTGTAAGCAATATGAAAGTGTTTATTACCGGTATTACAGGCCAGGATGGTTCGTATTTGGCAGAGCTACTGCTAGAAAAAGGTTATGAGGTTCATGGCCTCATTCGCAGAGCGTCATCGTTCAATACTGAGCGTATCGACTCTGCCATCGAAAATAGTGATAAAATACACCTTCATTACGGCGATCTAACTGATTCTTCAAACCTCATTCGTTTAGTAAAAGAAATCCAGCCAGACGAGATCTACAACCTAGGTGCTATGTCTCATGTTGCTGTTTCATTTGAATCTCCAGAATACGCGGCAGATGTCGATGCAATGGGTACTATTCGGCTACTTGAAGCTATCCGTATCAACGGCCTAGAAAAGAAAACGCGTTTCTACCAAGCATCGACTTCAGAGCTTTATGGTGAAGTACAAGAAATTCCTCAACGTGAAGCTACGCCTTTCCACCCTCGCTCTCCTTATGCTGTTGCTAAGATGTACGCGTACTGGATCACGGTAAACTATCGTGAATCGTACGGCATGTATGCGTGTAACGGTATTTTGTTTAACCATGAATCGCCGCGTCGTGGTGAAACATTTGTAACCCGCAAGATTACGCGTTCTATTGCAAACATCTCGCAAGGTTTAGAATCTTGTCTTCAGCTAGGCAATATGGATGCACTTCGTGATTGGGGGCATGCAAAAGATTACGTTCGTATGCAGTGGATGATGCTGCAACAAGATGTAGCTGATGATTTCGTTATTGCAACGGGTAAACAAATTTCTGTGCGTGAATTTGTTCGTATGTCTGCCAAAGAAGCCGGAATTGAACTAGAGTTCACAGGTGAGGGCGTAGAAGAAATCGCAACGGTCACAGCTGTCGACTCAAGCAAAGCACCAGCGGTTAATGTGGGTGATGTCATTGTTAAAGTGAACCCTAAATTCTTTCGCCCTGCAGAGGTTGAAACATTGTTAGGCGATCCAACGAAGGCAAAAGAAAAACTTGGTTGGGTTCCAGAAATCACAGTCGAAGAAATGTGTATTGAAATGGTTCAAGCGGATGTTGCTCAAGCTAAGCAGCATGTTATCTTGAAACAGCACGGCTTTGACGTGTCGATTTCTTTGGAAAGCTAAGCACTATGAACCAGATGAAAAAGAAAAGAGTATTTGTTGCAGGCCATCGTGGGATGGTTGGCTCTGCAATTGTTCGTCAGCTTGAAGTACGTGATGATGTAGAACTATTAATGCGTACATCCAGTGAGCTAGACTTGACTAACCAATCGGCAGTGAATGCATTTTTTGCTTCAGGGCGCATTGATGAGGTGTACTTGGCAGCGGCAAAGGTAGGGGGGATTCATGCCAACAATACCTACCCTGCTGAGTTTATTTATCAGAACTTGATGATTGAAAGCAACATTATTCATGCCGCTCACAGCAATGATGTTCAACATTTGTTGTTCTTGGGTTCATCGTGTATTTATCCGAAACTTGCAGAACAGCCAATGACGGAGAAAGCACTACTGACGGGTATTCTTGAAGAGACAAACGAGCCTTATGCGATAGCAAAAATCGCAGGCATTAAGTTGTGCGAATCGTACAATCGTCAATATGGCCGCGATTACCGCAGTGTGATGCCAACAAACCTATACGGTTTGAATGATAACTTCCACCCTCAAAACTCTCACGTGATCCCCGCGATTATGCGTCGCTTCCATGAAGCCAAGCTAAACAACGACAAAGAAGTCGTTGTTTGGGGAACCGGCACGCCAATGCGAGAGTTCTTGTACGTCGACGATATGGCTGCGGCAAGTATTCATGTAATGGAGCTTGAGAACGACACTTATGAAGCGAACACCGAGCCGATGTTATCTCACATTAACGTCGGTACCGGAGTAGATTGCACTATCCGCGAAATGGCCGAGACTATGGCCAAAGTAGTTGGCTTTGAAGGTCATATTGTCTTTGATACGACTAAGCCAGACGGCACACCGCGTAAGCTAATGGATGTCTCGAGACTAGCTGGTTTGGGATGGAGCTACAATGTTGATCTGGAAGCTGGCCTTACCGAAACGTATCAATGGTTTCTTGAAAATCAGGATAGCTTTAGAAAATAATTATGATGCTTGATCTGCAAACTTTTAAAACAGTCGTCGCATCAACACCTCTGATTTCTGTCGATTTGATTGTTGAAAGTGAGAAAGGCCAGGTTCTACTCGGTTATCGCAACAATCGTCCTGCTCAGGGGTATTGGTTTGTACCTGGTGGGCGAATTTTAAAAGATGAACGTTTCGAATCTGCATTTTGTCGTTTGACTGAAAACGAATTGGGAGAGCAAATCATGCTCTCTCAAGCGTCCTTCTTAGGCCCATATGAGCACCTTTACACCGATAATTTTAGTGGTGATGCTTTCTCCACTCATTATGTTGTATTAGGGTATAAAGTCGTCTGGAATGGGAAAATCTCAGACTTACCTTCTGAACAGCATTGCGATTATCGATGGTGGAACATTGTTGAGCTTCTTAGCTCAACCGAAGTTCATGACAACACTAAAGCGTACTTTCTTTAGTTCTATAAGTTGCTTTGAGCGCTATATTTTACTATAAGTGACTAAATTTAGGGAAACCGCATGAAGGTCGTTGTTAACCAACCCATTTATGCATTTCCAAATCATTAAAGACTATCGACAAGAAAGCAAAATAGAACACAAATTATCAGACATTATTTTGCTGACAACTTGTGGTTTTTTGTCGGTCACGATGGCTGGGGCGGCATCATCGATTTTGGTAATAGTAACAGAGCAAGATGCGAGTATTCGATACTACATATGCTCTAAAGAATTGGAAGCTCAAATGTTACTTGAAGCGACGCGTTCTCACTGGGGTGTAGAGGTCATGCATTGGTCGCTTGATACCACATTTTGTGAGGACAACTCTCGTATTAGAGCGGACGATCGAGCAGAGGCTTTTGCAAGGTTCAGGCAGATGTGCTTGAACCTATTAAAGAGCGACACCACCTTTAAAGGTGGTATTAAACGTAAACGCATGAACTGCGCAATGGACGAAAACTACCTAAGTAAGGTTCTTGAAAGCCTTACGTGACGGTGATGTTCATGCGGTTTCCGTGTGACTAAATTGAAAATTAAGTTAGTAGCCCTAATCACAAGTCTGCCGTAACTTTTCTTAGTTGAGAGTTGAGAGTTGAGAGTTGAGAGTTGAGGCTACAACCTGAAAGGTAATTATTAATGATTCTTCCCGTAATTATGGCAGGAGGCTCTGGAAGCCGTTTGTGGCCTTTGTCCCGTAGCCTATTTCCCAAACAGTTTATTAGTTTAGCCAGCGATTTAACAATGCTTCAAGAAACGTTAAAGCGTCTTGATGGGATCGAGCATTCAAGCCCGGTGCTGATTTGTAATGATGAACACCGTTTTTTAGTCGCAGAACAACTTCGCCAGCAAGCTGTAGAGTGCAGCGGCATTATTTTAGAACCAGCAGGACGTAATACTGCGCCAGCGATCGCACTAGCAGCGCTTCAAGCGATAAAAACTGGGGATGATCCTTTGCTTCTCGTGCTGGCCGCAGATCATGTTATTCAAGATACCTCTGCCTTTATTGATTCGGTTCAAAAAGCCGTTGAGCCAGCTCAAAACGGTAATTTGGTGACGTTTGGTATTGTGCCGACAAAACCTGAAACGGGTTACGGTTATATCAAACAAGGCGAAAAGAAGGGCAATGCTTATCAGGTGGCTGAGTTTGTTGAAAAGCCAAATTTAGACACAGCAAAATCCTATTTAGGGAGTGGAGAGTATTACTGGAACAGTGGTATGTTTTTATTTCAAGCTTCTCGCTACCTTGAGGAGTTAAAAATACACCGGCCAGATATTCTAGAATCGTGTGAATTAGCCATTAATGGCTCGCGTCGTGATCTGGACTTTATCCGCCTGGATGAAGAGGCGTTTTTAGCCTGTCCTGATGAATCGGTAGATTATGCAGTGATGGAAAAAACCAATGATGCATTGGTTGTTCCAATGGATGCTGGCTGGAGCGATGTTGGTTCGTTTAGTGCCTTGTGGGAAGTCTCCGAAAAGAATGAACAAGGTAATGTGATCCAAGGGGATGTTTTGACCGAGCAGACTCAGGGCTGCTATATCTATTCTCAAAATAAACTCGTTTCCACCGTCGGTGTTGAAAATCTTGTGGTGATTGAAACCAAAGATGCGGTTCTGGTCGCGGGCAAAGATAAAGTACAAGATGTGAAGAGCATTGTGAATGCACTGAAAAAAGAAGGCCGAAGTGAAGCTCAGCAACATCGTGAAGTCTATCGTCCTTGGGGGTCTCATGATGAAATAGTTCAGGGTAACCGTTATCACGTAAAGCACCTACGAGTTAAACCTGGTGAGAAAACAGCTTTACAACTACACCATCACAGAGCCGAGCATTGGATAGTCGTTGAAGGCACAGCTAGGGTGACCAATGCTGATAAGACGTATTTAGTTAGCGAAAACGAGTCAACTTATATTCCTCTTGGTTCTCCTCATCGAATCGAGAATCCTGGTAAGGTTGACTTACACTTGATTGAAGTCAGATCAGGTAATTATTTAGAAGAAGATGATATCGTCCGTATAGAAGAATATGGAGTTGGTTATTAACCGGGTCGCGTCCTCGCCTTTAATGGTCAAGATATGATTGGTTCGTTTTTTATTTAAGGTTTGTTATGTTGATTTCAAAGAAGGTCATTAGAGAGTCGGGTATTCAATTTGGAACCAGCGGTGCACGTGGTTTAGTTGAGCAATTTACTCCCGAAGCCTGCGCTGCGTTTGCCTATGCCTTTACCAGTGGTATTAAAGGTAGTTTTGATTTTCAGACTGTCGCTGTTGCGATTGATAATCGCCCAAGTAGCCTTTCCATGGCACAAGTAACTATTGCTGCTGTTGAAGCCATGGGATATAAAGCTGTCTACTACGGTGTTATCCCAACTCCTGCACTTGCATTCTCTGCAATGCAAGATTCAATACCTTGTATCATGATTACAGGCAGTCATATTCCCTTTGACCGCAATGGCATTAAATTTTACCGACCAGATGGTGAAATTACAAAAGCTGATGAGCAAGCCATCCTCAATGCTGAAATTGTATTTGAACTACCAACGTTAAAAGCACTACAAATATCGAACCGAGCTGCTGAGCAGTATGTTACGAGATATACCGAGCTTTTCGATCAAGACTTACTCAAAGGTAAGCGAGTAGGAATCTATGAACACTCCAGTGCTGGTCGTGACTTGTATCAAAGGTTATTTGAAATACTAGGTGCTGAGGTGATTTCACTAGAGCGCACCGATGAGTTTGTTCCTATCGATACTGAGGCGGTGGCAGAGGTTGATAAACAAAAAGCTCGATCATGGTCAAAAGAGCACAATCTGGACTTTATCTTCTCAACAGATGGCGATGGTGATAGACCGCTAGTTGCCGATGAACATGGTGAGTGGCTTCGCGGTGACATTCTTGGTTTGCTGTGTGCTGAAGCGATGAAAATAGAGGCTTTAGCCCTCCCAGTGAGTTGCAATACAGTAATTGACCAATCATCACAATTTAAGACAGTCACTCGCACCAAAATTGGTTCGCCATATGTGATAGAAGCTTTTGGTGAGCTAACGAAAAACTACCAGAGCGTTGCTGGCTTTGAGGCGAATGGTGGCTTTTTGCTTGGCAGCGATGTCAAGATGAATGGAAAGGTGTTAAAAGCACTGCCAACACGCGATGCTGTCTTGCCTGCGCTTCTACTTTTGTCGGCGGCCAGAGAAACTGGAATAGCGGAGCTTGTCAATGCACTGGAACCTCGCTATACCGACAGCGACCGCATTCAAAATTTTGCAACAGAAAAAAGCCACGAAATCATTGTTAAAGCGTTAGGTCAAGAACAACGCTTAATCAATACGTTGGGTTTTGAGGGTATTGCGGTGGCAAAAGTAGACACGACCGACGGTTTACGTATGACGTTAGATAGTGGTGATATTCTTCATTTACGCCCTTCTGGCAACGCACCGGAGCTGCGTTGCTACGCAGAATCCACAACGGTAGAAAAGGCTCATCAGTTGGTTGAGAAGGCGCTTGCTAATATCCAGCAGATTAACGTGAGCGAATGGTAAGAGCAGAGAAGTCCCTCTGACCTAAAGTCAATAGTATTTTTAAAGACCATGTCCCAAGCCTTTTCCGTTATTTGACTTGGGCAATGGTTTTATTTTTTAATCTTTTGGAATGTCATAATCCGTC
>NZ_VHKO01000008.1 GCF_015223435.1 Vibrio hibernica | reverse complement strand
TTGTGATTTAGCCTGCGAAGTAAACTGACTTTATTATCACGATGAGATGATGCTTTTATCAATATCTGACTGAAAAGCTTCTAACAATATCTTGACCTCCACGAGCGCTGCTGTAGATGTTAGCTCTTTCCTTGCTATCTGTTCTTCTAACAACTCGATCTGACGTTTAGCAAGCTCAACACTCGACTTTAGAGAAACTGCATTGTAAACCTCTGTGTAGCCGTGAATATCTGCAAAAGCTAGGTCAATGTAGGTATCTAATGAACTAAGCATTGTGTGACCTGTCCACTGCTGAAGCTGCATTTTAAATGTTTGTGTATGAAGCATATGTTTTCGGAAATCATCTTTGTCATTCACTTCTTTAGTGGCAAGAATAAGTTCCTTAAGCTTGTCTGTAATGAATGCATGCCTCCACAGGTGTGGATGTAACTCACCCTCAATGCCAAGCTCCTTTTTCCAAGCGTTCATGTACGTTGTCCATGAGTCAGCAGATAAGGGTTGACCTGTGGTTAAGCTGATAAAGAGGTAGTCATGGTGAACCTTTTTCTTCCTCATCGCTTTCTTACGAACTTTGATGTAATCAGCAATCATTGATAACAAAAGGTGTGGAACAGGAATCTTTCGAGTGGTGTTATCGTCCTTACGCTTCAGAGTGGTGAGAGTGAGCATACCTGTGCGTCTAGCTTCCTCATAATCGGTCATTTTAATCAAATGAAGCTCAGACACACGACCGCCTAGTTGCTCCATTGCGGTGTATAACGCCATGTCCCTTCTGCGCTTATCTTTGTTTTTCTGAGTCTTTATAAACTCCCATACACGCAAGGCATCATCTTCCGAAACAGGGTGGCGTTTCTTGATTTCATCTTTTGTTGGCACAGCAGAGTGCGTAATTTTAGTGCCTTCAATGAACCCTTTGTAGCCTTCCTGTTTGCGTTTGTAATGCTTTTCAAGTATCTGAATTGAATTGCCTTTATCCTTGCCTATAAAAGCACTTAAATCATGAAAGTCTTGGACAAACTGCAAGAAATCTAAACAGGTATGGGCGATCTTTATAACCGAGTTATTTCTTCGTTTTAGCTCACCGAGCGGTGTCCTCTCCACTTGTAGTGATTGAATGAAAAGGGTGAACGTTGCGTCAGTAAGCTGGCTAAATCGGCTCAATAGTGGCTGTTTTTCAATAAAGTGCACCAAGTGAATAATGTCGTGTGCATATCCACGAATCGTGTCACTTTTTAAGTTTCTTACTATCAACTTATGAATGTAGGCATTGGCTTCATAGCAAGGCACATGATTACTGTAAGTAACGAAAGGGATGTCTAAAGGCTTACGAAAGATAAGCTTGCCATCAAACCCAAGGTGGCTCCATTGTTCAAAGCCTTTAAGCTTACGAACCGCCATCAAATCTCTCCATTCAATGTGTAATTCATCTGCGCTTTAATCTTCCGATTATGCTCTCGGTAAAGCTCCTGTCGCTCTTCTACTGTGCCCTCATGCTGCGCTAGTTGCTTTAACCTGGAGCGCAGCTCTGAGACCATAACGGTCAGTAAAGAATTGCTGCGCTGCGCTGCATCCAACTCAGACTCTAGCTCTGCGACTTTATGCTTTAAACCTACGACAGTTTGTTTGTTACCTTTAGAAGCTTTCTCATCGTGATGTGCAGCCTCTATCGCCAGTTTTGCATTAATACGAAGCTCATCTAAGGATAAGAAGCCTCTATCTAGAAATGCTTCTGAGATGCTTTTGACCGTGTTTAATGAGCATGATGTGATATTACGCTCTTGATTCTGATATTTAGCGATACCAGATTGAGACTTGAGCGCTTTTAGTAGTTCCTCATCATTTTTAAACTCAGCAGGGGTGGTGATAATTTCCCTTAACAGCTTTTCTGTTTCAAGTATCTTGGTTTGGTTTTTCTCTAAAACTTTCATTAGCCTAATCCTTAATCACGGTCTTTGATTTTTAAAATTAGATTAAAGGTTTGAGTTGTATTTCCATCAGCATCTTCAATGGTAAAAAACTCTGGCTCCAGTGTGATTAGACCCTCTTCCAGAAGGTGAATAACCTCTGTTTCAATGTCCTGCTCTTTTTGAATTTGGCTAATATGAGGAACGGTTAGGTAAGACTCATCATCGTAATCTTCTGCTGCCTCGCTCACTGTCTCTATAGTAATCGGCGTTGAACTATCACCAGTAAGTCGCTCTGCAATAATCTTGCGAACCTCTTCTATTCCGTCGAGCTTGGCAAGTTCCGAGGTAGAATCGACAACACCACGAACAATTACGCTAGCTTTCGCCCCATTGAGCACAGCCCCCGTCTCTGATTCAGAGATGTAATTATACAGATGCTCCATATCAGAATGTCCGAGCATCCAACGTAGAGCATCCATACCATCGAACCCTTTAGACCAGAAGAATGCCATCGCAAAGAAGCGTCTTAATTGGTGCTGACGAACATAATTGCGGCGGTATTCACCATTGTCATACTGCAACAAGTCCGTTTCGACGTAATCACACAAAGCATCGAGGTGTGTGTTGTAGGTGCTGTGAATTATCGGACTTAACTGGCAAGAATTTTTGTTTAAATTGTTAAACAGAGACAACTTTCCTTTGGCTAAATTCAATTCGTTAGCTTTAATGTTAAATTGCTCAAGTTGCCAAATGAACTTAGCGATAGATAAGGGGATTGCTCTTTCTATAGTGGCATTTACCCCCATTGAGCCTGTCTTCTTCACCTTAAATATCAGGCTGTACTCTGTCTTTAATCCTTCTTTCGAAAAAGGATCTATATTGGGAGATAGGTTGCCATGTGACTTTAATTTGATTAACTCATCTTGTCGTCTTGCCATGATTGCTCCCACCAAGACCTGTATAGCGCCTTGGAGTACAGAGAACAAATCAAACAAACTTTCATTGGCTCGAATCCTTTCGTGTCGCTTTTCAGTATTTTCAGCAAAGCCTTGAACCTGCTTTATTCCTTTTCTTAAATATTCATCACTCAGGCAATTGATGGCTTCAGTTTGAAACCAGTAACCTCGTTCCGAGCCAGACATGTCTCGATGCAATTCCTCATCCCAAGCAAGACTATCTTGGTGTGGGCGATGGGGATTGGATTGTCTCGCAGCAGATTTGCATCTTGCTTTAGCAAGCAGAGTTAGTATTTCGTCTAGTAAGGTAACAGCACCTTTGTCGGTCGGTAGATGCTCTTTGGCAAACTCATAGCATTGACGAATTAAATTAAACACAAACTTAGGCGACAAGGTGCGTGTTCGCCCCAACTTTTTTAAGTCAACTAACTGGCTAAGGCTGCCAGCTCTGACACGCTCGGACAGGACTGAAGGATTTACAGCATCTTCACGCTCAAGGTTGGTATGAATCAATCTAATTGCTTCAATGTATACAGAGATAGTCTGCGCATTCGTACCTGATGATGTATCTTTATTCTCAACAGCTCGATATTCTGAGTTTCGGTTTGGAGCTTTCAAGAGAAGTTCGGGGTAGCTGGGAGTATTAATGCCGTGATAGAGAATCTTGCCATCAAATAACAGCTTACTGAGTACAGCAGAATTGCCATCATAATGAAACCACCCGCTCTTTTGATAATAACCTTGATCAAAAAGCCAAGCACACGCCTTCTCTCTCTCGGCTAGGGATAAGAGAATTTCATCGTGAGCCATATCCTGTGAAATATAGGGGTATTTCTCTTTAAACTTTTGAGCATCTGTATCTGAAATAACCTGAGAAGCATCGTCCAGTAATTCTTTGGTACGTTTATCGAACTCGTACACCCCATAAAAACTCCCATACTCAGCGAATTTCATCAATATATTCAGCCAAAAATCATCATTCACATTTTGGAGGTGGTATTTTGCAAGCTTCAATTCCTTCGAGTGCAGCAAGATAGCATTGATTAGGGCGACAACTCTGCAAACCTTTGTATAAGCCGTTTTTGGACTGATAATCTTCCCGCCGTTCTCAAGTGGGTTATCTGCCGCCGTGATCCAGTATTTAAAACTGTTTAATAACTTGCAATGCTTTGTGTCTGTAAGCCTCTTTCCATCATCCAGATACACACTATCCCAATGGATTGTTTTTGGGGTTTTGCCGAATGTTAGTACCCATTTAGGTGCAGTAAATTTAGACTCCAGCCATTCAGGTTGCCTATCATCGTAACCGTAAATGCCCGTGTGGATATGCGTGATAATATCTAATGCTCGATAATCATCATTAGCTACTGAGAAATTTACAATTTGCTCAAGCGTTTCTGTGCTTAGACCGTTCAGAGTGGAGTGATCTAGTACGATGTCTTCAATGAGACTCGCAATGGAGGTATTGTCGATAGCGACACTTAACATAGCAATGCTCCTTTAACTGAATCAGCATCAAGCTTGTTATTAGTCGCAATATCAAGCATATCCATTAAATCAGTATCAGCACTATGCTTGCCTGAATTTAGGGTATCGAGGATAAACACCGCCGACTGATACCAGTGAAAAACAATATCTAAAAATGAGCGCTCATCATCGCTACTCTCAACAACAAAGCGTATTGCCATTAATAGCTGCAAAAGAGAAGTAGAGATAGTGTAGGTCAACTGGTCGAATGCTGAAGATTCAGAGGTTTCATTTTCAGTAGTGCCCTGTCGAGCAAAACCGTGGTCGAAATGCTCTGGGAGAGCACTAATTCCATGGTTGTTTAGGAATTCCGCGATGTCTTCAGCGCTCATGTTAACTGCATCAAGGCGGTAAACAGAATCTTTCATAGCCTCAAGCAAAATAGCATTCTGAAACTGACGCACCCAGCGGTCATTAAAGAAATCTATCAGTGGTTTAGGAAGATATGAAGTCAGTAGCTTGGCATCTTTCCTTTCATGGCCCAGCGCCTCTGCCACCGCATCCATTGAGCGTGTTTCCAGATAAATTTGGAAACCGCAGTGTCGCCTAATCGAGCGCAATGAATGTATATCAGAAATGGTTTGTGCATCCTCTAGGGTGATATCACTGTTCTTATCAAAGAGCGATTTATCTCGTAACCAGTCATAGAAATCATTCGCAGAGTGAAGAGTTTCATTAAGATTACTTGGGCATATCGCATTAGAACAGGCAGCAGTTAGAATCATCTTTCGCCAATTCACATCCCCTTTCTTTTTTAAGTATTCACGCGCCATGTGAGTATGTTGTATCAAGAACTCAACAACAGATTTAGACAACTCATTAAGCACAACGTCTTGCTGCGCATTGTTGACTCCTTTGCGTGATTTATAGCTTACTGCAATATACTGATTACCAACCTGCTTGTAGCCCACTTTATTGCCATAAGCATCAAACAACTCCCATTTTGCTAGCCAAGAAGGTGTTATCACAGGGTGCTCCATCACTAGCAGCGTTAAAAGAGCACTCAATGTTGAGCTAGTGGGTAAGTTTAATTCGGTGTTAAATTGTTTAGCATGACCGTGAAAGCCCAAAAATGACAGATAGGTTTGTTTTGCACCTATACCGTGTGTGTAAAACGTTGCTACAGTGTTATTTAGCCTATCTGCACCGACAGTATTGAAATAGTCATAGTTGTGTGAATTACTGCTCAGCGGTTTAACTAGACCTGTTTTGAGAAAAGCTTTATTTCTATCTTCTCGCTCCAAAAGCTCCTCAAACTTCAAGAGACACACATGCCTGATGTGCGCCATATCTCGCTCTACACGTTGCTGAATAATTGAAACAGCTTCTTCATCTTTAATTTTTAGAGGGATATTAGCAAACCATCGATGACTTTCTTTCTTCGTTGCATCACCGCCAATCGAAAATATGGGCGCTGTATCTTTCGGGTCTTTCCAAGCTGGAACGATAAACGGCTTATGAGGCTCATCAAAAATACCAGTGTTGATAAAACACTCTGTATAATAAGCAATAGTATCACGCCACCTGTTGTGAAAAACCTTTGGACTGTTCAAAGCCGCTTGGGAGCGCACAAATAGCACTTTAAACACCTTATGGAAAAAGGGCTGAACATGCTTGCGACTCAGATAGGTTTCTATCGTCAAACCGTCCCGTTCATTATAAACAGTGGATATACCGACAAAAAAGGGGGTGATGTTCGCCAACATAGCCGTAAGAGATGATGATTTTTGTTTAGAAGCATAGTTTTTTAGAGCGAGATGAACCTTATTGGTAAACTCTTCGCCAAAGTGCACATAAAGCGTATCAAGACGTGCCTCGAAGCATTTACCTTCTTTTGATACTACCTGCCAGCCATTTAAGTAGTCAGCTTTTGTTTTATCTATCTCAAGCTGTCGAAATTGCGTTAGGCAGTTATGGGCATCTTCTGAAATTTTGGTGTTTGACAGCTTTACGTCATCGAGGTCGAGTTGCTTATTCTGAGCAATGTAAAGGAAAAGATTTTTGACTTGATTGCATAGGGCGTATTTTCTTCTGGGAGTGATGTTATTGCTGTCATAAACGAAACCAATGAACGACTGAAAATGTGTATTGAGCGAGGTTAAGTCATTTAGGATATTAAATGCGGTGTAGTTGCCTTGCTCCACTACATAGCAGTATGCAGCATAAATATTCAATAGTTGTGGCCTCAACTTTTCTGATACAGAGGATTCAGCAGCAGATGTTAGGTAGTTAGAGTACTCCCGCGACAGTGAGGTATTTAATAAAGAAAGCTCTCTCAATATGCTTGTATTCAAAATGAAACCCAATAGATTGACAACTAATAGTTAAGGTATTTATCAAACTGATCACTGTCAATATAAATTGCGAGTACTAAATTAAGATAAATTCAATTAATTTCAATCAATTATAATATAAATGATATTATTTAATTATTGGGATTTGGGAAATCTCATCGAGAAAAAGCAAACCATTATGCGCGAGGGATATTTCTCCTGGTCTTGGAATTGAACCACCTCCCACCAGCGCCGCCATTGAACTAGAGTGATGAGGCGATCGAAATGGTCTGTGTTTCCAGTTATGGTGATTAATATCAATGTCAGTCAACGAAGCGACCGATGCACTTTCTAGCGCTTCATCGTCTTCCATTTCCGGTAATAAATCACATAAACGAGAGGCTAACATGGTTTTTCCAGTACCTGGAGGACCGAGAAAAAGTAAATTATGGGAACCTGCCGCGGCAATTTCTAACGCTCGTTTACCTTGTTGTTGGCCAATGATGTCTTGTAGGTCACGGTCATTGGTTTTTACTTCTGCCTTCTCTGGTGAAATAAATAACTGTAAATTTTGTTGCCCACATAAATCGGCGCACACTTCCAATAAACTCGAGGCGGATTTATGTAAACCTTTCCCGACTAGCGCGGCTTGATCGCCATTGTCATTCGGCACCACTAAACAACGAGCGATATTTTTGCAAGCTAATGCCGCCGGAAGCACGCCTTTAACTCGACGTAAGTCACCAGATAAAGCCAGCTCCCCAACAAATTCATAATGATCGAGCTTATTGATCGCAATTTGTTGCGAGGCCGCCAAAATCCCCAATGCAATTGGTAAATCAAAACGCCCTCCTTCTTTCGGCAAATCGGCAGGTGCTAAATTGACAGTGATGCGCTTAGCGGGGAACTCAAAATTTGAATTCAAGATAGCACTACGAACTCTGTCTTTAGCTTCTTTCACCGTTGTCTTGGGTAATCCCACTAAAGAAAATCCAGGCATACCGTTACTGATATGCACCTCGACTGTGACTTCCGGTGCTTCAACGCCGACACAAGCGCGACTATGTATGATTGCTAATTCCATTTATTTCACCATTGATTAAAGCAACCCTCGCTGCTTTTTTTGTTTGTATATAGGTGTATACAAGGTTTGACGCCGATCGTATGGTGAAAAAAGTGTGAGTTTTTGCTTGTAATATAACCAGAGTCTGTGATACCACTAACAGTACAAGTTTACTAACGTCTTATTTACAAGTTCGATTCGTTATTTATTGATATGGAAAACTAATGAATATTATCGCTCGACTCAACCTTCTCATTATTGTCATTCTCGTGGTCATTATTCGATCCGCGCGGGGATTAGTGAGCGATAAGTAAACACCAACACTAATAAGCCCCCGCACTCAAGTCCGGGGGCTTTTTTTATCATCGGACAATTTAATAACCAATAAAAATACAATTAGAAATAGGACAGCGGAATGTCAAAATGGGAACTAACAAGGAAACAAACTAGCTCAAGGGAGAGTCAAGCATGAATGGATCGGAGCTGGTGGTCAGCGCTTTACAACAAGAAGGCATCAAAACCATATTTGGTTACCCTGGTGGGGCCATTATGCCAATTTATGATGCATTGTATGATGGTGGTGTTGAGCATATTTTGTGCCGCCACGAACAAGGTGCAGTCATGGCTGCAATAGGTATGGCTCGCTCCACTCAAGAAGTCGCTGTTTGCATGGCAACCTCAGGCCCAGGAGCAACCAATTTAGTCACAGGTCTTGCTGATGCACTAATGGACTCCATTCCTATTGTTGCGATTACTGGGCAAGTCGCTAGCACCCATATCGGTACTGATGCATTTCAAGAAATGGATGTCATTGGTATGTCTCTCTCTTGTTGCAAGCACAGCTATCTTGTCACCGATATCAACGATCTTGCTCCAACCCTTGCCGAAGCATTTGAAGTGGCAAAGTCAGGGCGGCCTGGCCCGGTATTGGTTGATATTGCTAAAGATGTACAGCTTGCTCAAGCTCCAGTAAAAATATTACCCGAGTTCACACCACCCGCGATTCCAATTGCTAGCCCTGAAGCCATAGAACAAGCCCAACAAGTGTTAGCTAAAAGCCGTAAGCCCGTTTTGTATGTCGGTGGTGGCGTGCAACTTGCTAAAGCAACGCATTCTGTCCGTCAATTTTTAACCAACAATCCAATGCCCGCCGTTAGCACGTTAAAAGGTTTAGGCAGCATTGAGCGCCATTACCCACATTACTTAGGCATGCTAGGTATGCACGGCACGAAAGCGGCCAACTTAGTGGTGCAAGAAGCGGATTTATTAATTGTGGTCGGTGCTCGTTTTGATGACCGAGTGACTGGCAAGCTTGATACCTTCGCACCGAACGCGAAAGTGATTCATTTAGATATCGATGCAGCTGAATTTAACAAACTTCGCTTATCTCATGCATCCTTGCGAGGCGATCTCAATGTATTATTACCACAACTAGAATTAACTAATGACATATCTGAATGGGTAGAACACTGCGACCGACTGCGCACTAAATTCAAATGGCGTTATAACCATCCGGGCGATCTTATCTACGCGCCTAAATTACTCAAACAGTTAAGCGATATGATGCCAGATAGCGCAGTGGTTTCTACCGACGTAGGCCAGCATCAAATGTGGGCAGCGCAACATATTCAACCTCGCTTACCACAAAACTATCTAACCTCGGCTGGCCTTGGCACTATGGGTTTTGGTTTGCCTGCCGCCATGGGTGCTAAAGTAGCGCGTCCTAATGATGAGTCTATTCTTATCACTGGTGATGGCTCAATAATGATGAATATTCAAGAGCTTGGAACCTTAAAGCGCCGTCAAATTCCCGTCAAAATAGTCCTACTGAATAACCAACGTTTAGGCATGGTACGCCAATGGCAATCCTTGTTTTTTGATGGTCGACATAGTGAAACTATTTTAGACGATAACCCTGATTTCATCATGCTCGCTAAAGCTTTTGATATTCCAGGTAAAACCATTACACGCAAAGAAGAAGTAGAACCGGCACTTAAAGAGATGCTAGCCAGTAAAACCTCTTATTTACTACACGTTTTAATTTCTGAAGAAGAAAACGTTTGGCCATTAGTGCCACCAGGCGCAGCAAACCAAGATATGTTGGAGAATAACTAATGGACAGATATCAATTAAACATAAAAGCCGATGATAAGCCTGTTTTATTAGAACGGGTATTGCGCGTCATTCGACATCGTGGTTTTATTATCAGACAAGTGATCGCGACGGTTAACCACGAAAGCAATATTGCCAGTGTTGAAATCATTGTCGACAGCAACCGTCCAATTAGCATTTTGATCAACCAAATCGAAAAACTATGGGATATCATCACCGTTGAAACGGAACTATTACAAACTCATTTATCTGAATAAATGAGTACGTGTTTATTTAAAGGAAGAAGAAAATGTCTACAAGCACAGCAGATTTTATTTGGTTTAATGGTGAAATGGTTCCTTGGGCAGAAGCTAATGTCCACGTATTAACGCACTCAATGCACTATGGCACCTCTGTTTTTGAAGGCGTTCGTTGCTACGATACTCCTAACGGACCGATTGTTTTTCGCCATCGTGAACACATGCAACGCTTAAAAGATTCTGCCAAAATTTATCGATTCCCTATCCCGTATTCAGTCGATGAAATTATGGAAGCATGTCGTGAAACTCTGCGTGCCAATAAGCTTAATTCCGCTTATATCCGCCCGCTTGGTTTTATTGGCAATGTTGGCCTCGGTGTTTGTCCACCTGTTGATTCGCAAATGGAGCTGATCATCGCCGCTTTCCCTTGGGGAGCTTATCTAGGCGAAGAGGCCCTTGCGAATGGTGTCGATGCCATGATTTCTAGCTGGAATCGTGCTGCGCCAAATACAATCCCAACCGCAGCAAAAGCTGGTGGTAACTACCTTTCATCACTACTTGTCGGTGGAGAAGCTCGTCGCCATGGTTATGATGAAGGGATTGCGCTCAGTGTCAGTGGGTACATATCTGAAGGCGCGGGTGAAAATATTTTTGTAGTAAAAGATGGCAAGATAGTCACACCACCGTCTACTAGCTCGATTTTACCCGGCATCACGCGTGATTCAATTGTTATACTAGCCAAAGATTTAGGTTACGACATCATTGAAGCAAACATCGCGCGCGAAGCATTATATCTAGCAGACGAAGTGTTCATGACAGGCACCGCAGCAGAAATAGTACCCGTACGCAGCGTTGATCAAATCGCTGTGGGTGAAGGCAAACGCGGCCCAATCACAGAACACATTCAATCAACCTTCTTTGGCCTATTTAATGGTTCAACAGAAGATAAGTGGGGCTGGCTCGATCCAGTCTACCCACAAGGTAAATAAACCTAAAGATAAGCACGTTGTAAGGTAAAAACTCATCTATATAGGAGGTATACACCTCCTATATCGCATTAAAAACTATTGTATTAAAAGGATTTAATTATGCCAATTTATCGCTCCGCTACCACCACTCATGGTCGAAATATGGCAGGTGCTCGTGCTTTATGGCGCGCCACTGGCGTTAAAGAAGAAGATTTCGGTAAACCGATCATTGCGGTTGTAAACTCCTTTACTCAATTCGTACCTGGCCATGTTCACCTAAAAGACATGGGTCAATTAGTGGCAGCTGAAATTGAAAAAGCGGGCGGTATTGCAAAAGAATTCAATACAATTGCGGTAGATGATGGTATTGCGATGGGTCATGGCGGCATGTTGTATTCACTGCCTTCACGCGAACTCATTGCCGATTCAGTCGAATACATGGTTAATGCGCACTGCGCCGATGCCATGGTGTGCATTTCCAACTGTGACAAGATCACTCCGGGAATGTTAATGGCGTCATTACGCTTAAATATTCCAGTCATTTTTGTGTCTGGCGGCCCAATGGAAGCAGGTAAAACTAAATTATCTGATCAAATCATCAAGCTTGATCTGGTTGATGCCATGATCCAAGGCGCCGATCCAAAAGTATCCGATGAACAAAGTGAGCAAGTAGAACGCTCGGCTTGCCCAACTTGTGGTTCATGTTCTGGTATGTTTACCGCGAACTCAATGAACTGTTTAACCGAAGCGCTAGGTTTAAGTCAGCCGGGTAACGGTTCTATGCTCGCCACTCACGCCGATCGTGAACAACTGTTCTTAAATGCTGGTCATCGTATTGTTGAACTGACTAAGCGTTATTATTTAGAAGATGATGAATCTGCTCTGCCACGTAATATTGCATCACGCGCGGCATTTGAAAACGCCATGGCTCTTGATGTAGCAATGGGCGGCTCAACCAATACCGTACTGCATTTAGTTGCTGCTGCTCAAGAAGGTGAAATAGACTTCACCATGGAAGACATTGACCGTATCTCTCGTCTCATTCCAAACATCTGTAAAGTCGCACCTTCTACTCCAAAATATCATATGGAAGATGTGCACCGAGCGGGTGGTGTCATGGCAATTTTAGGGGAGTTAAACCGCGCTGGCCTTATCAATAACCAAACCAATACCGTGCTAGGCATGACGATGGATGAGCAATTAGCCCATTACGACATCATGCAAACCCAATCGGAAGATGTAAAAAAATTCTTCCGCGCTGGTCCTGCTGGTATTCGCACCACTAAAGCCTTCTCGCAAGATTGTCGTTGGGACACACTCGATGATGACCGTGAGAATGGTTGTATTCGTACCAAAGCTAACGCCTTTAGCCAAGATGGCGGTTTAGCCGTACTCAGCGGTAATATCGCCCTTGATGGCTGCATTGTAAAAACCGCCGGTGTGGATGAAAACAACCTAACATTCCAAGGCCCAGCCGTAGTATTTGAAAGCCAAGAAAGTGCAGTTGAAGGCATTTTAGGTGGCAAAGTAAAAGCGGGCGATGTCGTGGTTATTCGCTATGAAGGTCCAAAAGGTGGCCCAGGCATGCAAGAAATGCTGTACCCAACTACTTATCTTAAATCGATGGGTTTAGGCAAAGAATGTGCGCTATTAACCGATGGCCGCTTCTCTGGCGGTACATCAGGTTTATCGATTGGTCATGCCTCACCGGAAGCTGCCGATGGTGGAACGATTGGTTTAGTCAACCAAGGCGATATCATTACCATCGATATTCCAAACCGTACCATTGAACTTGAAATCAGCGAGCAAGAACTGGCTGAGCGTCGTGCCACACAAGATCAATTAGGCTGGAAACCCGTTGCTCGTGAACGCGTAGTGTCTTATGCACTTAAAGCTTACGCTATGCTTGCCACCAGCGCCGATAAAGGTGCGGTACGTGATAAATCTAAGCTAGAGGGGTAATCCCATGGCCGAAGATAGTGAGCAAACTAAGCTAAACCTTCCGCATACTGGCGCAGAATACCTGCGCCATATCTTGCGCGCGCCAATTTATGACGTCGCGCAAGTCACGCCATTGCAAACACTCACCCGCTTATCGGAGCGTTTAGGTAATCATATCCAGCTTAAACGTGAAGATAGACAACCGGTTCATTCATTTAAACTGCGTGGCGCTTATAACATGGTTGCCAGCTTAAATTATGCACAAAAACAAGCGGGCGTTATCACAGCATCAGCAGGGAATCATGCGCAAGGTATCGCGTTATCGGGTAAGCATTTATCCATTCGCGCGATTATCGTGATGCCAAAAACCACCCCCGATATTAAAGTAAATGCGGTGCGTGGTTACGGCGGCGAAGTGGTATTACATGGTAATAATTTTGATGAAGCCAAAGGTGAAGCCGAGCGTTTAGCTGCTGAGCACGGTTACACTTATGTGCCGCCTTTTGATCATCCCTTGGTGATCGCAGGCCAAGGAACGATTGGCATGGAAATGCTGCAACAAAATGGTCACCTTGATTATATTTTTGTGCCCGTTGGTGGTGGTGGATTAGCCGCTGGCGTTGCAGTTTTAATCAAGCAGTTAATGCCTGAAATCAAAGTAATTGCCGTCGAACCTGAAGATTCTGCTTGTTTGAAAGCGGCGCTTGATGCCGGTAAACCAGTGGCTTTAGAGCGAGTCAGCATGTTTGCCGATGGCGTAGCAGTCAAAATCATTGGTAATGAAACTTTCCGTTTGTGCCAACAACATTTAGATGGCCATATAACCGTTTCCAGCGATGAAATCTGTGCGGCCGTCAAAGATATTTTTGAAGATACACGCGCGATCGCCGAGCCATCTGGTGCACTCGCATTAGCGGGTTTGAAAAAATACTCAGAGCAAAATCAACTCAAAGATAAGCAACTAGGAGCGATCCTTTCTGGCGCTAACACCAACTTCCACGGCTTACGTTATGTGTCTGAACGCTGTGAGTTGGGTGAGAAACGTGAAGGTTTATTGGCCGTGACCATTCCTGAACGCAAAGGCGCTTTCTTTGAGTTCTGTAATCTTATTGGTGGACGAGCGGTAACCGAGTTTAACTATCGCTATAACGATGATAAGCAAGCCAATATTTTTGTCGGGGTGCGCCTACAAGAAGGTCAGCAAGAGCTTGATCATATTGTAGAAGATTTACGCGCGGGTGGTTATCCAGTGGCGGATTTATCCGATGATGAAATGGCGAAACTGCATGTGCGCTATATGATTGGAGGAAAACCACTTCAACCACTGCAAGAACGTTTATACAGCTTTGAATTTCCAGAGTCACCCGGCGCCCTATTAAACTTTTTAAGTACCTTAGGCACGCACTGGAATATCAGTTTATTTAACTATCGTAATCACGGCGCCGATTATGGTCGCGTATTATGTGGTTTTGAACTGGCTGATTCCGACTTAGAACGTTTCTCCGCTCATCTAAAAGAATTGGGTTATCAGTATAAAGACGAAAACGATAGTCCATCGTATAAGTTCTTTTTATCCTAGAAATGTGAATGTATAAAACCTAAAAGGTGGCGCTGTTATCTTACTTGCAGCCCACCTTTTTATTGATGAACTAAAAATTATAAATACGCTTTATTCCAACCACTGTTTATACAACTGTTCGCTGTCTCCAAGATAATCGATCAACCATTCCACCAGCTTATTGCCTTCATCTTTACGCCATACCAAACAACAAGCGCTTAATGGTTTATCACCACTGATCTGCGCTTCAATTAGCTCTCCTTGAGCAATAAAATGCTTAGCCATATGGCGAGGCATATAACCCATTCCAACCTTGTTTTTAAGGCATTCAATCGCACTAAACCAATTGGGCAGTAATAATCGACGCTGTTGCATGGAATGCCAAGTGTGTCTTTTAGGTAATAGCGTAGAGGTATCATCTAAACAAATCGCGGGAATGTTCATTAAATCGTCAGCGGTTAATTCACTTTTATTCGACAAAGGGTGATCAACTGCCATCACATAGGCCCAATCAATTTCACCCATCGACTTCACCCCATAATCACCACTAACAGGAATAGCGGAAGTGGCTCCAATCACAATATCGGCACGACCTTCCGAAATAGCTTCCCATGATCCATTAAAAACCTCCATATTAATTTGCAGCTCAGCGAAATCAAAAGTACGGTAAAAGTCTTCAATTAAAGGCTTTAGTTGCTCAAGTTTAACGATATTATCTAAAGTAAGCTTAACGGTTTTGTGATAACCATTTTCCACTCGTTTAGTTTGCGCCTTCACCTCTTCCATATGACGTAATAATTGGCGTGCTTCATTAATAAAATGCTGCCCAGCTTCAGTAAGCTCCACCTTGCGCGCTAAACGATTAAATATTTTCACACCTAACTCATTTTCAACCTGACGAACCGCATAACTTATCGCAGAGGGTACTTTATGTAACTGCTCGGCGGCAGCGGTAAAACTCCCAAGTCGCGCAATGGTATCGAGCATTTGCAGAGATTGTTTTGAATACATTTGACACCACCAATTATCCATCAAAAAATTTGAACGCTAATTCAAAATTATAACGTTTAATTTTGTCATAAGGAAAATTTATACTAGTGAGAATAGATTAACTTTTTAGTGGCACTGATATGAATATTGCAAAAACACAACTCTTTTACCTTGCAGCATTGTCGATGCTAGGCTTTGTCGCAACCGACATGTACCTTCCGGCTTTTAAAATACTCGAAGATCACTTTTCAACTGGTCCAGAATCGATTGCGCTTTCTTTATCGATTTTCTTAGCAGGCATGGCATCAGGACAGTTATTGTGGGGATTGGCATCGGATAAATTTGGTCATCGAAATACGCTATCTGTCGGGTTAGTACTGTTTGCTTTAGCATCATTAGGATTAAGTTTTAGCCAAGAAGTTTGGCAATTATTAACATTACGATTTGTGCAAGCAATGGGCGTATGTGCACCGGCGGTAATTTGGCAAGCGATGGTGATAAAGCGTTACTCTAGCTCAGTAAGCCAGCAAGTTTTTGCTTCAATTATGCCGCTGGTGGCGCTATCTCCGGCAATCGCACCGCAACTTGGTGTGTTCTTAATGGCTCACTTTGGTTGGGCAAGTATCTTTATTTTCTTAACCGTAGTTGGTGCCGTGTTAGCCTGTGTCACTTTAACTCAAGCAAAAGATGAAGCAGAAGAACCAAAACAAACCTCAGTAAAACAAGATATTAAAGCATTATTCAGCTCTCACGTGTACTTAGGTAATGTGCTGATGTTTGCGATGGCTTCCGCCTGTTTCTTTGCCTACTTGACTGGCATGCCTGAAATCATGACCTCGATGGGATATGACGCTAAAGATATTGGTTTAAGTTTTGTGCCACAAACCATTGCCTTTATGACTGGGGGATATTTTGGTAAGCGCTATGTTGCGAAGCTAGGTGATGCAAAAGTTCTTAAGGTATTACTGGCTCTGTTCAGCGTTTCTGCCATCGTCATGTTCATTGCTTCCAATATGACGATTACAACTATTTGGCCAGTATTGATCCCATTTTGCTTTATTGCTGTTGCCAATGGTGCGCTGTACCCAATCGTGGTTAACCGTGCTTTATCAAGCTGTAAATACAGCCCAGCAACCGCGGCAGGTTTACAAAATAGCTTACAGATTTGTATTAGCGGTTTAGCCAGTGCATTAGTCGCTACTTATGCCAGCCAAGCTCTCCCAACAACAGGTATTACCGCCATTTTATGTACTATTGGTTTATTAGCTGGCTACTTCATGGCGACATCGAAAAAGGCAATGGCAGCGGCTCTTACTGAAGAAGGTTAATCGTTTAGACACTCTTTAGCTTTCAGTACAGCATAGCTAACAACATAAAAATGCCGCAACGCTCAGTGGTTGCTTCACAGAGAGTCGCGGCATTTTTTGTATTCATGTTACATGAGGAATATATTATTTTTTAGTTGGACGCTTCCAACCAGCAATCACTCGTTCTTTTACTCGAGTAATAACCAGTTCACCTTCATTTATATTTTTAGTGATCGTCGCTCCTGCGCCAATAGTTGCCCCATTAGCAATAGTGACGGGTGCAATCAACTGAGCATCAGATCCAACAAACACACCATCACCAATAATGGTTTTAAATTTATTCACACCATCGTAATTACAAGTAATGACCCCCGCACCAACATTCACTCGGTCACCAATTTCAGCGTCACCTAAGTAGGTTAAATGCCCAGCTTTTGAATTCACACCTAAACGCGTATTTTTAATTTCAACAAAATTACCCACGTGTGCTTTGATTTTAAGCTCCGTTCCAGGACGAAGACGAGCAAAAGGCCCTACCGTACATTCTTCACCAACGGTCGCACCATCAATAATGGTATATGGACTAATCACGCTATTATCATCAATCTCACAATCTTTTAGAACACAACCAGCACCGATCATCACGTTATCACCAATAGATACATTACCTTCAATGATGACGTTTACATCAATTTCAACATCCATTCCGCACTGCAGTTCACCACGCAAATCAAAACGACTTGGATCGCGTAGCATCACGCCTTGCTCCAATAAAATCTGAGCTTGCATAGATTGATAAGCGCGCTCTAAACGAGCCAATTGAGCGCGATCATTAACCCCTTCAACTTCGATTGGATTAACAGGATGAACCGCCTCAACTGCGCGACCTTCATCATGCGCTGCAGCAATAATATCGGTTAGGTAATATTCTGCTTGAGCATTCTCATTTTTAAGTGCTGCCAACCAACGTTTGAGATCGCCACCGGTTGCCACCATCACACCAGTGTTGATTTCTTTGATCAGCTTTTGTTCTTCAGTGGCATCTTTTTGCTCAACGATCGCCACAACAGGACCATTTTTACGAATAATACGACCGTAACCAGCAGGCTTATCTAAAATAACCGTTAATAACGCAATACCACCCGTTGGTTGTGCATCTAATAAGTTTTCAACCGTTTCTGTTGAAATTAGTGGTACATCACCATACAGAATCAATACTTTTTCATCATCGGTAAAATCTGGCGCAGCTTGATTGACTGCATGTCCCGTGCCCAACTGATCGGCCTGTAAAACCCAGTTAACCGATTCTTGTTCCAATTCTTTCTTCATTTGATCGCCACCATGGCCATACACCAAATGAATATTTTGAGCACCAACACTGGTGCAAGTATCAATGACATGTTTTGCCATCGGACGGCCAGCTAATGTATGAAGAACTTTAGGCTTATTAGAATACATGCGAGTGCCTTTACCCGCAGCAAGAATCACGGCACTGAATTTCATAAATGGGATTTCCTATTAATAGAATTGCGACTGATTTTACCTTAAACGAATTATATTTTGTAAAAAACGTGAAAGTAATAACCTATATATTGATCTACCACTCAATGGTTTATCTTACTTTTAATACATAAATACATTTCAGAACAAAATAATACGATAAAACAAGCACAAAAAAGGCGACCACACGGGTCGCCTTATCTTTTGACTGCTAAAGTATTTTTTGACTGATACTTGATTTAGCGGAGTTTTCTCGTCAATTCAATCACTCGTAATTGAGCCATTGCTTTGGCTAACTCACTAGCTGCTTGGGCGAAGTCAATATCGTTATGCTGATTTTGAATATGTTCTTCAGCTTTACGCTTGGCTTCTTCCGCCTTCGCAGTATCTAAATCTTCACCACGGATTGCGGTATCAGCTAGTACAGTTGCAGTACCAGGCTGAACTTCCAGCATACCACCAGAAACATAAATAATTTCTTCGTGGCCGTGTTGCTTAACTAAACGCACCATACCAGGCTTAATAGCAGATAACAGTGGAGTGTGCCCAGGATAAATACCCAGCTCACCTTCACTACCGGTCACCATGAACGATTCGACAGTACCTGAAAATAAACTCTTTTCTGCACTCACGATATCGAGATGAAAGGTCATAGCCATGTTGCCTCCTAATTCACTTTATCGCTTATACCCAGCGCTAACTGGGTATAGTTTTTAAGCTTACAGCTTCTTAGCATTCTCAACAGCATCGTCAATGCTACCGCAGTACATGAACGCTTGCTCAGGAATGTCATCGTAATCACCAGCAATTAGACCTTTAAAGCCGCGTAGTGTCTCTTGAAGAGAAACATACACACCAGGGTCACCAGTAAATACTTCCGCTACGTGATAAGGCTGAGTTAAGAAACGTTCAATCTTACGAGCACGAGATACAAGTTGCTTATCTTCTTCAGATAGTTCATCCATACCTAGAATCGCGATGATGTCTTTTAGCTCTTTATAACGTTGTAGCGTCGTTTGAACACCTTGAGCAATACCGTAATGCTCTTGACCAACAACCAATGGATCCAACATACGAGATGACGAATCTAATGGGTCAATCGCAGGGTATAGACCCATTGCAGCGATATTACGGTTAAGTACAACTGTTGCATCCAAGTGAGCAAACGTCGTAGCAGGAGACGGATCGGTTAAATCATCCGCAGGTACGTATACCGCCTGAACAGAGGTAATTGAACCTTGTTTAGTCGAGGTAATACGTTCCTGAAGAACACCCATCTCTTCAGCTAGTGTTGGCTGATAACCTACCGCAGATGGCATACGACCCAATAGAGCCGATACTTCTGTTCCCGCAAGGGTATAACGATAGATGTTATCGATGAACAATAGTACATCACGACCTTCATCACGGAATCTTTCCGCCATAGTCAGGCCAGTCAATGCTACGCGCAGACGGTTTCCAGGTGGCTCATTCATTTGGCCATAAACCATTGCTACTTTTGATTTTTCAGGCTCTTCGATGTTTACAACACCCGCTTCCTGCATTTCAAAGTAGAAATCGTTACCTTCACGAGTACGCTCACCAACACCGGCAAACACAGATAAACCTGAGTGTTGCAATGCGATATTGTTGATAAGTTCCATCATGTTAACGGTCTTACCTACACCAGCACCACCGAATAGACCAATTTTACCACCCTTAGCGAATGGACAAATTAAGTCGATTACTTTAACGCCGGTTTCTAGCAATTCCGTTACGTTAGATTGCTCTTCATAACTTGGTGCCGCGCGGTGAATAGCATAATGCTCTTCTGCGCCAATTTCACCACACTCATCGATAGCATCACCTAACACGTTCATGATGCGACCGAGTGTTTTTATTCCTACTGGTACTGAGATTGGAGCACCTGAATTCGATACTTCCAAACCACGACGTAAACCATCAGAGCTACCCATTACGATTGCGCGAACCACGCCACCGCCAAGTTGTTGCTGAACTTCAAGAACAAGACGCTCTTTTGATTCAGTAACGTTCAGGGCATCGTATACGCGAGGTACACTGTCCTGTGGGAACTCTACGTCGACTACTGCACCGATGATCTGTACGATCTTACCTGTAGCCATCGTTAAATCCTCTAAACTATTTAATTACCTAAGCACTAATCTAATAGCAACATTAAACCGCTGCTGCACCTGATACGATTTCTGACAATTCTTGTGTAATCGCCGTTTGACGGGCTTTGTTGTACACAAGTTGTAAGTCATCAATTAAGTCGCTTGCATTATCTGTTGCAGCTTGCATTGCCACCATTCTC
Source organism: Vibrio hibernica (assembly GCF_015223435.1). Lineage (GTDB taxonomy): Bacteria > Pseudomonadota > Gammaproteobacteria > Enterobacterales > Vibrionaceae > Vibrio > Vibrio hibernica. The sequence continues at coordinate 70,335 of NZ_VHKO01000008.1, read as the reverse complement.
GCCGCTTGCTCACAAGCAAGATTTTCAACCACGCCTTGATAAACTTGAGATTCGACATAACGTTTCAACAAGGTATCTAGCAATGGTTTCGGCTCGGGTTCATAAATATAATCCCAAGAATGTGTGCGTTTCATGTCATCGCTATCCGATTTAGGCAAAGGTAGCAATTGATCGATCTTTGGTTCTTGTACCATAGTATTCACAAACTTATTGAATACCACGTAAAGGCGATCTAATTCACCTTCATCATATTTCTGTAGCATCACGCCAACGCTACCAATCAAAGATTCAAGACTTGGGTTATCCCCTAATCCAGAAATTTGGGCAGACAGTTTTGCGCCTGTGCCTTTGAAAAAAGTGGTTGCTTTAGAGCCAATAACAGCCACTTCCACACCAGCACCTTTCTCTGTCCAATCTTTCATGTCATTTAGAGCACGCTTAAACAAGTTAATGTTCAAACCGCCACATAAACCACGATCGGTTGAAATAATGATGTAACCAACTTTTTTAGCTTCACGCTCTGCGAGATAAGGATGCTTATACTCTAAGTTTGCGTTTGCTACATGACCGATCACTTTACGCATTGTTTGTGCATATGGGCGAGAAGATTCCATGGCGTCTTGACTACGACGCATTTTAGAAGCTGCTACCATTTGCATTGCTTTCGTAATTTTTTGTGTGCTTTGAACACTACCAATTTTGGTACGAATTTCTTTTGCGCCGGCCATCGTTACTCTCCGTTAATAAGGACCCGCTAAAGGGTATCCCGTTAATGGATATTCGTTATTGGTGATGCGACTTCGTTGCTTACGTTTTTTACAAAAGCGAGCATGCATCGAAAACATCACCTCCGAATTACCAGGTCTGGGTTGCCATAAAATCATCAACAAGCTTTTTCAGCGTTGCTTCGATTTCATCGTTATAAGCACCCGTCTTGTTGATTTCAGAAACGAAATCAGCATATTGACCATGAGCATACGACAGTAATGCAGATTCAAAATCCGCCAGCTTATTAATTGCGATATCACCAAGATAACCGCGTTCAGCTGAAAAAATCACCAAAGCTTGATCAAACACTGAGAATGGAGCGTATTGCTTTTGCTTCATCAACTCAGTTACTTTTTGACCATGGTTTAACTGTTTCTTAGTTGTTGCATCAAGATCAGATGAGAACTGAGCAAATGCTGCTAGTTCACGATACTGTGCAAGAGCGGTACGAATACCACCAGACAATTTCTTAATGATCTTAGTTTGTGCAGCACCACCTACACGAGATACTGAAATACCAGGGTCAACCGCAGGGCGAACACCAGCATTAAATAGCTCTGTTTGTAGGAAAATCTGACCATCGGTAATCGAGATTACGTTAGTCGGTACGAATGCAGATACGTCACCAGCTTGTGTTTCAATGATAGGAAGCGCTGTTAAAGAACCAGTCTTACCTTTCACTTCACCATTGGTAAACTTCTCAACGTAATGCTCGCTTACACGAGATGCACGTTCAAGTAGACGTGAGTGAAGATAGAAAACATCACCTGGGAAGGCTTCACGGCCTGGTGGACGTTTTAGAAGTAAAGAGATTTGACGGTAAGCCACCGCTTGCTTAGATAAATCATCATAAACAATCAAAGCATCTTCACCGCGATCACGGAAGTATTCACCCATTGCACAACCTGCATATGGCGCAAGGTATTGCAATGCCGCAGACTCAGAAGCTGACGCAACAACCACAATCGTGTTTGATAATGCGCCGTGCTCTTCAAGTTTACGTACTACGTTCGCAATTGTTGAGGCTTTTTGCCCAATTGCTACATAGATAGAGAAAATTCCAGAATCACGTTGGTTGATAATGGTATCGATTGCCATTGCCGTTTTACCAGTCTGACGGTCACCGATGATAAGTTCACGTTGACCACGACCGATTGGAATCATTGAGTCAACAGACTTATAACCCGTTTGTACAGGTTGGTCTACAGACTTACGGTCAATAACACCTGGTGCAATCATTTCTACAGGAGAAGTTAATTTTGCATCAATTGGACCTTTACCATCAATAGGTTCACCAAGTGTGTTTACAACACGACCAAGCATTTCAGGACCAACAGGTACCTCAAGGATACGACCAGTACCCGTAACTTTCATGCCTTCCTGAAGGTTAGCATACGGGCCCATTACTACTGCACCAACCGAGTCTCGCTCAAGGTTAAGTGCAAGCGCGTAAAGACCGCCCGGTAATTCAATCATTTCACCTTGCATCACGTCCGCTAGGCCGTGAATGCGGATAATACCATCACTTACAGATACAATTGTACCTTCATTGCGAGCTTCACTTACAACATTGAATGACTCAATACGTTGCTTGATCAGTTCACTAATTTCTGTGGAATTAAGTTGCATGCTCCAATCCCCATTAAGACGTTAATGCATCGTTCATACGGTTCAAACGACCGCGAGTTGAATCATCGATGATTAAGTCTCCGGCTCGAATAATAACTCCACTAAGTAGAGTCGCATCTACACTGCAATTCAGCTTAACTTTGCGTTCAAGACGCTGCTCAAGTTTGCTACCAATTTCTGCTAGCTGACCTTCTGTTAATTGTGTTGCGGCAATTACCTCAACATCAACAATATGATCATGCTCTTTTCTTAGAATTAAGAACTCTTCACAGATTTTAGGCAAGGCCTTTAAACGGCCATTATGAGCAAGAACTTTAATAAAGTTTTTACCATGCTCATCAAACTGGTCACAAATAGAAACAAAGATATCCGCTATTTTTTCAGCTGCAATTGACCTATTTAGTAAGTCAATCATACCTTTATCATTTGCAACTTCAGCAGCAAAGGTCAACATTTCAGACCATTGGTCTAATGCGCCTTTCTCAACCGAAAATTCAAAAGCTGCTTTAGCATAGGGGCGTGCGATTGTAGTCAAATCAGACATGTGCTGCCCCTCTAGTTACAGTTTTGCAGTAATATCATTAAGAATATCTTGGTGTACGCTCTGATCAATAGAACGTTCCAAAATTTTCTCAGCGCCAGCCATAGCGAGTACGGCTACTTGCTTACGAAGTTCATCGCGTGCACGGTTACGCTCAGTTTCAATTTCAGCTCGGCCTTGATCTAAGATCTTTTGACGCTCAACTTTCGCATCATTTTGGCTTTCTTCTAAAATTTGATTCTTACGCTTATTCGCTTGATCGATGATCTCAGCAGCGGCTTTTTTAGCTTCTTTCAGTTTGTCCGAAGCATTAGCTTGTGCTAGACCCAAGTCTTTAGCTGCGCGGTCAGCGGCGGCTAAACCATCAGCAATATTTTTCTGACGGTTTTCGATTGCTGCCATAAGTGGAGGCCATACATACTTCATGCAGAACCACACAAATAGAACAAACGCTATCGTTTGACCTAACAGAGTTGCGTTTATATTCACCGCATACTCTCCTTTGTTTGCAATTTAAAAACAAATACCGAATTAAATAGAAAAACTATCCGGCGACCGCAAACATGACATATAGACCTAGACCAACAGCGATCATAGGAATAGCATCCACAAGACCCATAACAATGAAGAACTGTGTACGAAGTAGAGGGATAAGATCTGGTTGACGAGCAGCACCTTCTAGGAATTTACCACCTAGCATGCCGATACCGATTGCCGCACCAATTGCCGCAAGGCCCATCATGATAGCCGCAGCAATGTACAGCAGATCCATGTTTAAGTTTTCCATTGTATAACTCCAAGTTTTATCTGAATGTTATGTTAAAAATTTTTTATTAATGTTCTTCTGATGCTTGAGATAAATATACTATCGTCAAAATCATAAAGATAAATGCCTGTAGGGTAATGATCAAAATATGGAAGATCGCCCATGGCACGGAGAGAACCCATTGTGACCACCAAGGCAGAAGCCCTGCAATCAAAATGAAAATCAATTCACCTGCATACATATTACCGAACAAACGCAGTCCCAATGAAACTGGTTTAGACAATAATGTTACACCTTCAAGAATTAGGTTAATTGGAATAAAAGCCCAATGATTGAATGGTTGTAAGCCAAGCTCTTTTGCAAACCCAGTAATACCTTTAATCTTAATGCTGTAGAACAAAATTAAGACAAACACACCTAACGCCATAGACATCGTAATGTTAACGTCAGCTGTTGGTACAACACGTAGATAAGGAATGCCAAGAACAGTAGCGGCATGAGGTAGAAAATCGACCGGAATAAGATCCATTAGGTTCATTAGAAATACCCATCCGAAGACGGTTAATGCTAATGGTGCAACTAATGCGTTCTTTCCATGGAAAATATCTTTTACTGAGGCATCAACAAACTCAACGACCATCTCAACGAAGCACTGTAGTTTGCCCGGAACGCCGCTTGTGGCATTTTTGCCCACGCGATAAAAGACCCACATCATCAAGCTGCCGAGTAGCACAGAGACAATTAGTGAATCAATATTAAACGTCCAGAAGCCGGAAGCTTCGCCCATATGAACGATGCTGCCATTACTAGCACTTAAGTTAGTAAGGTGGTGTGAGATGTACTCCGTTGGAGTTAATTCACCTGAACCAGCCATTAGATATCCTGTCTAATTACGTTTGATAAAACCAAATGACATAATGCATTGCACAACAAAGGCCAATATATAACCCATAAAGAAAGTAATAAGATGCACCTGAGTGTATTTAAAGAAAAATACAAATAGCACGCCTGTAATTACAAATTTATAAGCCATACTTATATAGGCTTTCACCATAACCTTTGCTGCCGTATCTGCGCCGGGTTTATTTAAATATAAACTCGTTACAATATATGGCACACAGTACACCAGCCCCCCAAAAATGGCAGATTGACTCGCCATATCTCCCTGTACATACAAACTGATTAAGCTTAATGCACCAACAACAATAAACTGAGTTAAAACTAAAAAAAACATTCTATTAACACCCAATTACACTTATTTTTGGCTCAGCTGTATGCGCAGAACATACTACACCTTACTCAACTTTGATTACAGTCAATAGCAAGGCGTAAAATGATTATTTTTACATTCTGTTAAATGATTGGCGATATTCTTATAACAGAGTTAATTAATTTCCAATTCTGTGTTAAGGATCCTGAGAACTTGCTCCATATCATCAAAACTGATGGTAATTTTACCTTTACCTTTCGCATTGCGGTTAATAACCACTTTATTACCTAATTTCTCAGATAATAGTTCCGCAAACTGCTGAGCAGGAAGATCATCACTTGGCCGGTTTTCAATTTTAGGCTCTAAATGTTTTTTAACTAGAGCTTCAGTTTGTCTAACGGTTAATTTCTTATCAACCACAATTTTTGCAACATTACTTTGATCACATAACTCTAGCGATAACAGGGCTCTAGCATGCCCCATTTCTATTTTTCTTGATATAACGCAATGCTTTACATCCTCATCAAGTGTATTAAGTCGGATTAAATTAGTGACGGCTGTGCGTGATTTACCGATCGCATCAGCGACTTGTTGGTGCGTTAATTCAAACTCTTGCTGTAAGCGTTCAAGTGCTTGAGCTTCTTCAATCGCATTTAAATTTTCTCGTTGAATATTTTCAATCAGCGCCATTGCAATCGCTGCACGATCCTCAACATTTTTAATCACACAAGGCACTTGCGTAAGACCTGCTAATCTTGCAGCACGCCATCGACGTTCACCTGCAATAATTTCAAACTTATCTTCAGATATTTGACGAACAACAATAGGTTGAATAATGCCTTGCGAGCGAATAGATGAAGATAGCTCTTCTAAGGCTTCTGGCTGAATGTCTTTTCGAGGTTGATACTTACCAGACGATAATTGAGATATGGCAATTTTAGCCAATTGCCCTTCAGAAGATAAAGCTTGGCTATAGGCGACTTTTTGTTGTTTTTCACGCGCTAAAGAACTAGTAGAAAGTAGCGCGTCTAAACCTTTACCTAACCCACGTTTAGACATCGGAATGGTTTCCCTATCGGTATATAAATATGAAAAATTATTATGGAGTCGTAATAAGAAGCTCTTCTTTACGCAGCATTTCTCCAGCTAAAGCTAGATATGCTTTAGAGCCAGCAGAATATTTATCGTAATACATAGCGGGCTTTCCATGACTTGGCGCTTCCGCTAAACGAACATTACGTGGGATCACTGTGCGATACATTTTATCGCCAAAGTGCTTTTTAAGTTGATCTGAAACATCATTAGCAAGACGATTTCGAGGATCAAACATGGTACGTAAAATCCCTTCAATTTTAAGATCATGATTAACTACTGCTGCTAATTTGCTAATGGTATCCATTAGAGCAGTCAAACCTTCTAAAGCAAAGTATTCACATTGCATAGGCACTAACACTGATTGTGAAGCTGCCATAGCATTAATTGTTAATAAGTTAAGCGAAGGGGGGCAATCAATAAAAATATAATCATAGTTATCTTTTACGTTAGCTAATGTGTGCTTTAAACGTAACTCACGAGAGAATACTTCCATAAGCTTGATTTCAGCCGCAGTAACATCACCGTTGGCCGCAATTAAATCATAACCAGCAGATGTATTTTTACGCACCACATCATCAAATGGGACTTCATCAACTAATAAATCATAAGCGGTATAATCAAGAGCATATTTATCAACACCGCTGGCCATGGTCGCATTACCTTGAGGATCAAGATCAATAACAAGCACTTTTCTTTTAGTTGCAGCCATTGATGCAGCAAGGTTGACGCACGTTGTGGTTTTACCAACGCCACCTTTTTGATTCGCAATTGAAATGATTTTACCCACGACTACCTCGTTATAATTCCTTTTTTTCCAACAAGACCAAGTGACGGTCACCCTCTAACTCTGGAACTTGAAGAACTTTGATATCAATAACAGCAAAAGCTTTTGGTAATTGAGCAATTTCATCTTCAGGTAATTGCCCTTTTAGCGCAAGAAAAATACCACCATCTAATTTAGGTAAATGATGACACCACTCAACCATATCAGTTATCGAAGCAAATGCGCGACTGATAACGCCATCAAAACCGTGCTCAGGATCGAATTCTTCAACTCGACTTTGTATTGGTGTGACATTGCTTATTTCTAGTTCATGCACCACTTGCTTAATAAAACGAATACGTTTACCTAAACTATCAAGTAAAGTAAACGCCATTTCTGGATTTAAAATAGCCAGTGGGATCCCCGGTAAACCAGGTCCTGTCCCTACATCAATAAAACGTGAACCAGTAAGATATGGGCTCACCACTAAACTATCAAGAATATGCCTGACTAACATATCCATAGGATTACGGACGGAAGTTAAGTTATAGGCTTTATTCCATTTATCTAACATCAGAACATAACCAACTAGTTGATCACGTTGTAAATCGTTCACGACCAAATCAGTTTGAGACAGTAATGAATCTAGTTTATCTCTTAGATTATGATTAACTAAACTGGAGTTCATGCCGCATTACCTTTTTTTAGGAGGCCTTGTTTTTTCAAGTGAACTAATAAGATTGAAATCGCAGCCGGTGTAATACCGGAAATACGAGAGGCAATACCAACCGTTTCTGGTTTGGAATTATTAAGCTTCAATACCACTTCATTAGAAAGTCCTTTTACATCAGAATATTCTAAATCAACCGGTAACTTAGTATTTTCATGGCGCAATGATTTTTCAATTTCATCTTGTTGACGTTGAATATACCCTTCGTATTTAACTTGGACCTCTACTTGTTCAGTCGCTTGTTGGTCGTCAACTTGTGAAGCAAACACATCTAAACTGGTCAGTTTCTCATATGTCATTTCAGGACGACGAAGAAGATCTTCACCGTTAGCTTCGCGAGTGATAGGGGTTTTTAATAATTGATTAAGTTGTTCAATATTGTCCGACTTTGGATTAACCCAAATATCTTTTAAACGCTGGCGTTCTTGCTCAACATGTTCAACTTTTTGATTAAATCGCGCCCAACGAGCATCATCGACTAAACCAAGTTCACGACCTTTTTCGGTCAAACGTAAATCGGCATTATCTTCACGCAACAATAATCGATATTCAGCTCTAGAAGTAAACATACGATACGGTTCTTTCGTGCCCATCGTAGATAAATCATCAATCAATACGCCCATATAAGCTTGATCACGGCGAGGACTCCAAGACTCTTTGCCTTGGGTGTACAACGAAGCATTTAAGCCCGCCATCAGCCCTTGAGCCGCGGCTTCTTCATAACCGGTAGTGCCGTTAATTTGTCCCGCAAAGAACAAACCATTAATAAATTTGGTTTCATAGCTTTGTTTTAAATCACGAGGATCAAAGAAATCATATTCAATTGCATAACCAGGACGCATGATCTGCGCATTTTCAAAACCATTCATTGATTGCACAATTTTCACTTGAACATCAAATGGCAAGCTAGTTGAAATCCCATTAGGATACAATTCTGTTGTTGTTAACCCTTCTGGTTCAATAAAAATCTGATGACTATTTTTATCGGCAAAACGCATTACTTTATCTTCAATCGATGGGCAATAACGTGGGCCAATACCTTCGATCACGCCAGAATACATAGGGCTACGATCTAAATTATTACGGATCACATCATGCGTTTTTTCATTGGTATATGTGATAAAGCATGGGATCTGCATTGGGTGATCTTCTTTTTTTCCCATAAATGAAAATACTGGGATCGGGGTATCACCATGTTGTTGTTCCAAGCATGAAAGATCAACAGTGCGTGCATCAATACGAGGAGGTGTCCCTGTTTTTAAACGATCCACTCTAAATGGAAGATCACGCAGACGATTTGCTAAGGCTATAGATGGTGGATCGCCAGCACGACCACCTGAGAAGTTTTCGAGTCCGATATGGATCTTTCCACCCAAGAATGTTCCTACCGTTAACACGACTGCCTGAGCTTTAAATTTAAGGCCCATTTGAGTGATGACACCAATAACTTGAGAACCTTCAACAATTAAATCATCAACCGCTTGTTGAAATAACGTCAAGTTAGGTTGATTTTCTAACGTTTGTCTTACTGCAGATTTGTATAATAAACGATCAGCTTGCGCTCGAGTTGCACGTACTGCTGGCCCTTTGGATGCATTAAGCGTTCTGAATTGAATTCCTGATTTATCAATAGCTTGAGCCATTAAACCACTAAGAGCATCCACTTCTTTTACTAAGTGGCCCTTGCCAATTCCCCCAATCGCGGGGTTGCAAGACATTTGGCCTAATGTATCGATATTGTGAGTGAGCAATAACGTTTTTTGGCCTGTTCGTGCCGATGCCAATGCAGCTTCCGTTCCTGCATGGCCACCACCAACGACAATGACGTCAAAGTTTTCGTGATAAAACATGAGCAGACCTCGAGTTCAATAGTTGATCATTTACTTTAGATGATCGGGAAATAAAAGGAGCGTTATTCTACCTTTTTTCATGCGAAGAGAGAATCGATTTGTCTAATTAAATAAAGGGCTCAAAGCTCTTAATATAAATAAGATCTTTATATAGATCTTTTATTAGATCTATTATTAAGGAAGCTCGATCTTGTGGATAATCAATAAATGATCTTTAAGATCATGGAGTTTAGGAGGATCCTTTCCTGTGATCTAGCTTGGATCATCTATGGTATTAGCTGGGATCAAAATGGCTAGTTATACACAGGTGGATCTTTTTAATTAGTTATTAAGTGAATAACTACGTGAAGATCACAGGGTTAATGGGTAGTTATCCACATACTAATTGCTCGTTTTTTGACCGAACAGTTTTTACGTTAATGCTTAAATGTCCAAAAATAGGCAAAATTTTTATAAATATTCATTTGGAATGAAGTGATCATAAATGAAAAATGCTTTGTTTTTGTCTATTAAATGAAGAAATTTATATTTTCATTTAACCATTCCTCGGCAGCATCTTCTGGTATTGATATGTTAATGACATCTATTTCTAAAGGTGGGCATAATTCTTGGGTTCCAATATCAATAAAGGTGGCTCTTGCATCTTTACCGGCAGCACAAAAAGTGTCATAACTTGAATCTCCAATCGCAATAACGGCAAAAGATACATCAGACATCCGTGGTGGCGTGTCTTTTATATTATTCATAAATGATTGAATATTATCAGGATAATCACCAGCACCGTGAGTGGATGTGATGATAAGCCAAATTCCCTTTGCTTCTATTTCTGCAAGATTAGGCTGATTATGGATGGTGGTCTGTGCACCCTTTTCGATAAGAAGATCACTTAAATGATCGCCGACATATTCAGCGCCACCGAGTGTGCTTCCTGTGATGATATGGATCATGGCTATTCCTTTATTATTTTCGGATTACATAGAAAGAAATAGTAGAGTTTTGCGAGGAAAATTGCGAACAGTTATTGAGGTAAAATAAAACCCTTCACGTTAAGATGAAGGGTTTATATTTATCTGATATATCGTTATTTTTACTAGTTTTTCAGCATTATTTTTGGTGTTTATTAGATCACTATTTTCCTATGCAGAAAGAAGAGAAAATACGACCTAATAGATCATCTGAGTTAAATTCCCCAGTGATTTCATTTAAGTATTGCTGAGTAATGCGTAGCTCTTCTGCTAGGATTTCCCCTGCCATATAGCCTTCAAGTTGCTGTTGTCCTACCTGTAAATGTTCGGCAGCTTTATCGAGGGCCTCTAGATGGCGACGGCGGGCCATAAAGCTGCCTTCTGTGCCACCAGCAAACCCCATACAGTCTTTTAAGTGCTCACGAAGAGCGTCAATACCTTCTCCTGTCTTCGCGGAGAGGCGAATTAAGGTTGGGTTATTAATATGGCAAATACCGAGTTCTTCATTGGTTTGATCGGCTTTATTACGGATCACCGTCATACCTATATTTTCAGGTAAACGTTCAGCTAAATCGGGCCAGATTTCTTTTGGATCGGTAGCATTCGTGGTAGTGCCATCAACCATAAATAAAACTCTATCGGCTTGGGCTATTTCATCCCAAGCTCGTTCAATACCTATTCGTTCAACTTCATCAGAGGCTTCACGTAGCCCCGCGGTATCGATTATATGCAATGGCATGCCATCAATGTGTATATGCTCGCGTAATACGTCTCGAGTGGTTCCTGCTATATCGGTAACGATAGCCGACTCTTTACCTGATAGAGCGTTTAACAGACTGGATTTACCCGCATTAGGTCGACCTGCTATGACGACCTTCATTCCTTCTCGAATAATAGCTCCTTGATTGGCTTCTTTTCGAACCGCTGCAAGGTTATCAATAATGTTTTGTAGATCGCTGCTGACTTTCCCGTCGGCTAAAAAATCTATTTCTTCTTCCGGAAAATCAATGGCTGCTTCGACATAAATACGTAGATAGATAAGTGAATCAACAAGCTTATTAATACGACCAGAGAACTCACCTTGTAAAGAATTTAACGCTGATTTTGCTGCCTCTTCAGAACTTGCATCGATGAGATCGGCAATAGCTTCTGCTTGGGTTAAATCTATTTTGTCATTGAGAAAAGCGCGTTCTGAGAATTCACCAGGGCGTGCTGCGCGAATACCATCAATTTTAAGAATACGTTTGATCAGCATATCCATAACCACTGGGCCGCCATGACCTTGTAGTTCAAGGACATCTTCACCGGTAAAAGAGTGGGGATTAGGGAAAAATAAGGCAATGCCTTGGTCGAGCTGTTTTCCTTGTTCATCTTTAAAAGGTAAGTATTCGGCATAACGAGGTTTTACTGCACGTCCGAGAACTTCTTGAGCGACCTGAGTTGCTTTAGAGCCTGATACACGAATAATGCCGACACCACCTCGACCGAGAGCGGTTGCTTGAGCTACGATTGTTTCTGTTGTCATAATGGAACCAATGAAAGGTGGAAATAAATAATAGATTATCGACTAAATATCAATAAAGCAAAAGGCGACCATAAAGGCCGCCTTAATATTGGTACTGATTGTTAAGAGTTAGCTTTTACTTTTTTTAGAGTGTAAGCCTTTTTTCTCTAGCGCTCGGTAAATCAACGTTTGCTGTACCAAGGTAACAATATTTGACATTAGGTAGTAAAGAACCAAACCTGATGGGAACCATAAGAAGAAGAAGATGAAGATAAGCGGCATAAACATCATCATTTTCTGCTGCATTGGATCGGTAACCGTTGTTGGACTCATTTTTTGAATGATCAACATAGATATACCCATCAATACTGGCAAAATGTAATACGGGTCTTGCGCAGATAAATCGTGGATCCAACCAAAGAATGGTGAATGACGTAATTCAACCGACTCCATCAATGCCCAATAAAGCGCAATGAAGATAGGCATTTGAAGAAGAATAGGGAAGCAACCACCTAATGGGTTAACTTTCTCTTCTTTATACATCGCCATCATTTCTTGGCTAACACGTTGACGGTCATCACCTAAGCGTTCTTTCATAGCGGCAATTTTTGGTTGCAGCATACGCATTTTAGCCATTGAGGTATACTGAGCTTTTGTCAGTGGGTACATTGCACCACGAACAATGAAAGTCAGTAGAATAATTGCGACACCCCAGTTACTTACAAAACTTTGAATAAATGAAAGTAATGAGTGAAGAGGTTTGGCAATAAACCATAACCAACCATAGTCGACCACAAGATCTAGGTGAGGAGCAACCGCGGCCATTTGATCTTGTAATTTAGGACCAGCCCAAAGCGTGGCTTTAATTTCGGTGCTTTGATTATTAGCAATAACTTGATTCGGTGTGCGAACACCAATATCTGCTACATTACCAATAACACGAGAATAAAGAATAGTGCCTGGTTGATTACGTGGGATCCAAGCTGAAGTGAAATAGTGTTGCAGCATAGCAACCCAACCTTGTCCGTCACTTAAAGTCACGTTAAGGTTTTTGTCTTTCATCTCATCAAATTTGTATTTTTTATATTTATTATCCGATGTTGAGAATGCGCCACCAGTATAAACAGGCATACCAATGTGACCACCACCTTCGATCATTGTTTGGCGTAAGTGTGCATACATTCCAACGGTAGCATCTTGACCTGATTGGTTATTAATACCGTATACAACATCAATCGCGTAACTATCACGCTTAATGATAAATGTTTTGGTGTATTGAATGCCGTTTGCTGAGTAAGTCAGAGGAATACGTAATTCATTTTGCCCATCAGCAAGCGTGAAAGATTGTGCTGTAGTCTTATAATGAGGTCGTTTTGAGCTACTGATATCAATACCTTGAGGGCCGACTAAACCGCTTTGTGCGATATATTCATGCTCAGGAGTATCTTGTAGTAGTACAAATGCATTCTTTGATTTTAATTCTGCTGCGTATTTGTTTAATTTAGCAGAAACAACATCACCACCTACAGGGTTGATAGCAAGATCTAACACATCAGTGTGAACTTTGATGGTAGTGGCTGCAGGAACCGTTTTTGTATGCTGAGGAGATAATGGATCGGCTGATGCTTCGGCATGATCATTTGACAAACTAGTGTTAGCTTGAGTCTGTTGTACTGGCGCTTTCTCCGGTTGAGCATCTTTATTACTCCATTGTTGGAATAATAAAAAACTTACTAGAGCAAAAGCGATTAACAGAATATTACGTTGAGAATCCATTGTTATTTATCTCTGTCGTGTTTTTGATTGGGTGGGACAGGGTCATATCCCCCAGCATGTAAAGGATGGCATTTTAATAAACGTTTGCCAGATAACCAACACCCTTTTACACAACCATGCTCTTTTATAGCTTCAATAGCATAAGTAGAGCACGTCGGTGTAAATCGACATCGTGGGCCAATTAAGGGACTGATTAATCCTTTATATAGGTTTATTAACCCGATAGTTAACCACGATAAGGGCGAGATAGGCGATGCCATAACTTCTCAAATATTTTAAAAACATCTTCGTTACTCAAATCTTGAGCACTCTTTTTTGCAATTACGACAAAATCTTTACTTGGCAATTGGTTTTGCTGTAAACGAAAGCTTTCACGGGCTAAGCGTTTAAAACGATTACGACCAACGGCGGTTTTGATTTGTTTTTTAGGAACTGCTAATCCAAGTCTTGGATGGGAGAGTGTATTATTGCGAGCGATAATAGTGAAATGAGGGGAGCCTGCTCGATGAGCTTGCTGAAAGACATTTTGATAATGCTCGGGAGTTAACAAACGTAACTCCCGAGTAAAAGTAGACTTAGTCAAAATAATTCAAAAATTATTTTGAAAGGCGCTTACGGCCTTTTGCACGACGTGCATTAATTGTCTTGCGACCGTTCTTAGTAGACATACGAGCACGGAAACCGTGAGTGCGTTTACGTTTAAGAACAGTAGGTTGAAAAGTGCGTTTCATGGTAATTACCTTTACTGATCAGTAGTTTATAGGTTCTTGTTAAACCCGGTGTGAGATGTTTTATCCGACACCTCTCAACAAAGAGGCGGAATTGTAATCATTGACAACCAAAGAGTCAATGCCTACGAGGCTTAATAAACAGTATTTAATACGGAGTAAAAAACCAATTGGCCTAAAAATCTGTGTGCGGATTATACGGTTTATGTGAGCAAGTGCAAGGATCATCCTAAGATCTATTTATACCCACAATTTATATACAAATTATACCGTTGATCTTGCTTATATGGATCATGACTCATTGTGATTAAACCTTACTTGGGATCTATTTTGTATAAAGTATGAATAAGATGTTGTTAATGTCAGTAAATGCTTATTTTTAATGGAAGTGATAGTAAATGCCATTTTGGGGATAACTTTAACCTTATTAACAGTTATGACTATATTAATAGACAATATGGATTTTATTTTGTGACTAAATACGGATTAATAATGAAAATCTGTGAATAACTTGAGATCTTATTCATTATTATAAGGATCTATCTCTGGTGATCTTGCTTGTTGAGATGTAGAATCGCTTTCCTTTAAGATCATTTCATTTCGTGTGAGGTTTCTGTGTCGTCTTCGCTATGGTTGCAGTGCTTGCAACAACTTCAAGAAGAGCTTCCCGCCACTGAGTTCAGTATGTGGGTTCGTCCTCTTCAGGCTGAACTTAATGACAATACACTCACTCTATTTGCACCAAATCGTTTTGTGCTCGATTGGGTTCGTGATAAATATCTTCATAGTATTAATGGATTGCTCAAAGAGTTTTGTGGTTCAGATACGCCCAATTTGCATTTTGAAGTAGGGAGTAAACCGACTCATGCTCCTGTTTCTAGACCAAAACGTACTGCGGCTGATGTAGCAGCAGAATCGTCTGGGCCTGCGCAAGTACAACAAAGCCGCCCACTAAATAAATCTTGGGATACGGGTCAACGTGAAGTTGTGATTGATGTAAATCATCGCTCTAATGTTAACCCTAAACATAAGTTTCATAACTTTGTTGAAGGTAAATCGAATCAGCTTGGTTTAGCGGCAGCAAAACAGGTTTCTGATAATCCGGGACTTTCTTATAATCCATTATTTTTATACGGTGGAACGGGGTTAGGTAAAACGCACCTTTTGCATGCAGTAGGTAATGCCATTATTGAAAACAAACCTGGGGCGCGTGTTGTCTATATGCACTCAGAGCGTTTTGTACAAGATATGGTAAAAGCGCTACAAAACAATGCCATTGAAGAATTTAAACGTTACTACCGAAGCCTTGACGCATTGCTTATCGATGACATTCAATTTTTTGCCAACAAAGAGCGCTCGCAAGAAGAGTTTTTCCATACCTTTAATGCATTATTAGAAGGCAATCAGCAAATCATCTTAACCTCGGATCGTTATCCGAAAGAGATCAACGGAGTAGAAGATCGGCTGAAATCTCGTTTTGGTTGGGGGTTGACCGTTGCGATTGAGCCACCAGAGCTTGAAACTCGCGTAGCTATTTTGATGAAAAAAGCTGAGGATCATCAAATTACTTTAGCTGATGAAGTGGCATTCTTTATTGCTAAACGTCTGCGTTCTAATGTGCGTGAACTTGAAGGTGCATTAAACCGCGTGATCGCGAATGCAAACTTTACTGGCCGTCCAATTACTATCGATTTTGTACGTGAAGCATTACGAGATTTACTGGCGTTGCAAGAAAAGTTGGTCACCATCGACAATATCCAAAAAACGGTGGCGGAATACTACAAAATTAAGATGGCTGACTTATTATCTAAGCGTCGTTCTCGTTCTGTTGCGCGTCCACGTCAAGTGGCAATGGCATTATCAAAAGAACTTACTAACCATAGCTTGCCTGAAATTGGTGATGCTTTTGGTGGGCGAGATCATACTACTGTCTTGCATGCATGCCGTAAAATTAAAGAATTGCGTGAAGAAAGCCACGATATAAAAGAAGATTACTCAAATTTAATCCGTACTTTATCGTCTTAATCTTCACCATTATATATAACATTATTAGTTAGAGTAGATAATGAAATTTACTATTGATCGCACCCAATTGATAAAACCTTTACAACAAGTCTCTGGCGCTTTAGGTGGACGTTCGACGTTACCTATTCTTGGTAACTTGTTAATTAAAGTGGAAAACGGTGAGTTATCCATTACCGCTACCGATCTTGAAGTCGAGCTGGTTTGCCGTTTAGCGTTGACCGATCACTTTGAACCGGGCAGTACAACGGTGCCATCACGTAAGTTTTTAGATATTTGTCGAGGCTTACCCGATGATGCACATATCGACATTACTTATGAAAACGATCGATTATTAATGAAATCAGGCCGCAGTCGCTTTTCATTAACCACATTACCAGCCACCGATTTCCCTAATATCGAAGATTGGCAAAGTGACGCGCAAGTCACGGTCACTCAAGGTGAGTTGCGTCGTTTAGTGGAAAAAACTCAATTCTCAATGGCAAATCAAGATGTACGTTATTATTTAAACGGCATGTTATTTGAGATTGAAGGCAATACCCTACGTTCGATTGCGACCGATGGTCATCGTATGGCCGTTTCTGAAACTGGCTTAGTGGGTGAGTTTAATCAACAACAAGTGATTGTTCCGCGTAAAGGTGTACTTGAATTAGTTAAGTTGCTTGATCGCCCAGACGAAAACGTAACCTTACAAATTGGCAGTTCAAATATTCGCGCCAATGTAAATGAGTTTACCTTTACCTCTAAACTGGTCGATGGTCGCTTCCCTGATTATCGTCGCGTAATGCCACAAAGTACCAATAAAACACTTGACGCTGATTGTGATGCGCTGCGTCAGTCATTTTCGCGTGCTGCTATTTTATCGAATGAAAAGTTTCGTGGTGTTCGCGTTAATTTATCTGGCTCTGAAATGCGTATTACTGCCAACAACCCAGAGCAAGAAGAAGCAGAAGAAAACCTTGATGTGAATTACCAAGGTGAGCCGTTAGAGATTGGTTTCAATGTTAGCTACGTGTTGGATATTTTAAACACCTTAAAATGCAAAACAGTTCGTATGTCATTAAGTGATGCTAATGCCAGTGCGTTGGTTGAAAATGTCGATGATTCGTCAGCCATGTACGTTGTTATGCCAATACGTCTGTAAAATATGATGTTACTCTTAAATAGAGTCGGTGGTTGATCTATGCCGTTAGCACGATTAGCCATTCAACAATTTCGTAATATTAAAGCCTGTGATCTCGAACTATCATCAGGCTTTAATTTTCTTATCGGACCGAATGGTAGCGGCAAAACCAGTGTGCTTGAGGCTATTTATCTGTTGGGGCATGGCCGTTCATTTCGTACCAGTTTAACCGGGCGAGTGATCCAGCATGACAATAGTGAGTTGTTTGTGCATGGCCGTTTTATTAATAGCGACGACTATGAATTGCCGATTGGTATTAATAAGCAGCGTGATGGCAGTAGTGAAGTTAAAATTGGTGGCCAAGGTGGGCAAAAAATAGCTCAGCTTGCCCAGACATTGCCGTTGCAATTGATTCACACCGAAGGCTTTGAGTTATTAACCGAAGGACCTAAATTTCGTCGTGCATTTATTGATTGGGGTGTTTTTCATACTCAACCCCATTTTTATCAAGCATGGGCACGATTTAAGCGATTAATGAAGCAGCGTAATGCCTTATTAAAGACAGCTCGTAGTTATCAAGAACTCAGTTATTGGGATCAAGAACTGGCACAATTGGCGGAAACGATTAGTCAGTGGCGGTTGGAGTATGTGGTTCAACTTAAACCGATTGCAGAACAAATTTGCGCAGTATTTTTACCTGAATTTGAAGTGAAAATTCAGTATTATAGAGGCTGGGATAAAGACACCCCATACGCGGATAGTTTGAAGCACAATTTTGAGCGTGATCAGCAGCTCGGTTACACATTTAGTAGCCCCAATAAAGCCGATTTAAAACTTAAAATTCATGCAACACCGGTAGAAGATATATTGTCACGAGGTCAGTTGAAATTAATGGTGTGCGCGCTGCGACTGGCGCAAGGCCAACATTTGAGCCAAGCGACAGACAAACAGTGTATTTATTTAATTGATGATTTTGCATCAGAACTAGATGGTCAACGTCGCACACGTTTTGCTGAATATTTGAAGCAGACGCAGGCACAGGTTTTTATAAGCGCTATTACTGCAAGTCACATTGCTGAGATGCAAAGTGAAAATAGCAGGATGTTTCATGTGGAACATGGCAAAATAGAGCAAAGATAATTAAGGCGAGAACAATACATGTCGAACACTTACGATTCATCGAGTATTAAAGTACTTAAAGGGCTAGATGCCGTACGTAAACGTCCAGGAATGTATATCGGTGATACCGATGACGGTACTGGTCTGCACCATATGGTTTTCGAGGTCGTCGATAACTCAATTGATGAAGCGTTAGCCGGTCATTGTTCTGATATTATTATCACCATTCACGAAGATAATTCAGTTTCGGTTAGTGATGACGGTCGTGGTATTCCGACAGAATTACACGAAGAAGAAGGTGTATCTGCCGCTGAAGTTATTATGACCGTATTGCATGCCGGTGGTAAATTTGATGATAACTCCTATAAAGTTTCTGGTGGTTTACACGGTGTAGGTGTTTCGGTTGTGAATGCCTTGTCTGAAAAAGTAGAATTAACCATTAAGCGTAATGGTCAAGTTTTCCAACAAACTTATCATCATGGTGTACCAGCAGCGCCACTGACTGTTACTGGAACAACAGAAGAAACAGGAACTCGAATCCGTTTCTGGCCAAGTGATCAAACTTTCAACAATATTGAATTTCACTACGATATTCTCGCTAAGCGTTTACGTGAACTTTCTTTCTTGAATTCTGGTGTTTCTATTCGTTTAAACGATGAGCGTGAAGTAGATAAATCTGATCACTTTATGTTTGAAGGTGGCATTCGTGCTTTCGTTGAGCATCTAAATCGCAACAAGACTCCTGTTCATCAAAAAATATTCTATTTTGATCATGCTCGTGAAGAGGATGGCATTACGGTTGAAGTCGCCATGCAATGGAATGATAGCTTCCAAGAAGGGGTTTACTGTTTTACCAACAACATTCCACAACGTGATGGTGGTACTCACTTAGCAGGTTTCCGTGGCGCTCTAACGCGTACCCTGAATAATTTCATGGACAAAGAAGGCTACTCGAAGAAAGCTCAAGCAGCTACGTCGGGTGATGATGCACGTGAAGGTCTAACCGCTGTCGTTTCAGTGAAAGTACCGGATCCAAAATTCTCAAGCCAAACCAAAGATAAGCTGGTATCAAGTGAAGTGAAGTCAGCGGTTGAATCAGCAATGAATGAAAAATTGTCTGAATTCTTAATTGAGAACCCAAGCGAAGCTAAAATTGTGTGTGGCAAGATCATTGATGCCGCTCGTGCTCGTGAAGCTGCGCGTAAAGCTCGTGATATGACTCGTCGTAAAGGCGCACTCGATTTAGCCGGTTTGCCGGGTAAACTTGCCGATTGCCAAGAAAAAGATCCTTCTCTTTCTGAACTGTACATTGTGGAAGGGGACTCTGCTGGCGGTAGTGCCAAGCAGGGGCGTAACCGTAAAAACCAAGCGATTTTGCCACTGAAAGGTAAAATTCTAAACGTTGAAAAAGCACGTTTCGATAAAATGTTGTCTTCACAAGAAGTCGCCACGCTTATTACTGCACTTGGTTGTGGTATCGGGCGTGATGAATACAATCCAGATAAATTGCGTTATCACAACATCATCATCATGACAGATGCCGATGTCGATGGCTCACACATCCGTACTTTGTTACTGACTTTCTTCTATCGTCAAATGCCAGAGCTTATTGAGCGTGGCTACATATATATTGCCCAACCACCACTTTATAAAGTGAAGAAAGGTAAGCAAGAACAATACATTAAAGATGAAGATGCAATGGAGCTTTACCAAGCAGGTCTTGCACTTGATAACGCTGGTTTATATGTTAACGCTGATGCGCCCGCGCTAACAGGTGAGCATCTTGAGAAGTTAGTGCTTCAATACAACGAAGGCATGAAACTGGTTAAACGTATGAGCCGTCGTTACCCACACGCGATGATTAATGAGCTGACTTACATTCCTCGCCTAACGGCTGAAATGAGTAAAGATGCCCTGCAAGTACAAGCTTGGGGACAAACGTTGGTTGAGCAACTAAATGCTAAAGAAGTAGGTGCAAGCCAATACTCACTTGAAGTGGAAAAACACGAAGAGTTGGGTGTGAGCATTGTTAAGCTGGTGGTTCGTACTCACGGTGTGATGCATGAATACGTGATATCTTTAGATTTATTGAATTCAAAAGAATATGCTCGTTTGGCTGATTTATCTGAAGCGTTAGGTGGTCTGATTGAAGCTGGCGCTTATGTTAAACGTGGCGAACGTAGTCAACCTGTTAGCTCGTTCTCAGAAGCGCTTGATTGGTTAATTAAAGAATCTCATCGTGGTCTTTCTCTGCAACGCTATAAAGGTCTGGGTGAGATGAACCCAGATCAACTTTGGGAAACCACTATGGATCCTGAAACGCGTCGCATGATGCAAGTCACCATTAACGATGCAGTTGCTGCGGATGAATTGTTCACTACATTAATGGGCGATCAAGTTGAACCGCGTCGTAAATTCATCGAAGACAATGCATTGAAAGTGGCGAACCTAGACGTATAGAAAATACTTGTTAGTTAAATAAACATTCAAAACCCTCGCCAGTAATGTCGAGGGTTTTTTCTTCCCTACTTGAAAGTTAACCTTTGCATCCTCATATAGATAAATGAAGGTGATGCCGTTAGGGTCATTTTTGGTTACCGCTTATTCAGTTTCGCCATTAGGGTTACTTGAAAAGCACACAACTTAAACTGCAAGTCACAACTGTTGAATGCTTGCACACTATTGCTTAATAAAAAGGATAGTCTTATGCGTAATGTAGATTTTACTCCCCTATATCGTAATGCCATTGGTTTTGATCGTTTATTCAACCTAATGGAATCCAATAATGCCAAGAACACTTCTGGTGGATACCCACCGTATAATATCGAGCAAAAAGACGAGCATCACTATCGTATCACGATGGCGGTGGCGGGTTTTTCTGATGAACAGCTGGATATCACCCAACAAGAAAATATGCTGATTGTACGTGGTGAGCGTCAAGCTGAAGAAGGAAAAAGTTACGTTTACCAAGGCATTGCTGAGCGTGATTTTGAACGTAAATTCCAGCTAGCTGATTATGTCAAAGTGATTGGCGCAACCATGGAAAATGGTTTACTGCATGTCGATCTCGAGCGTGAAATTCCAGATGCGATGCAACCGCGTAAAATTGCGATTAATGGCAGTAAACTTCTCGAAGATAAATAATCGAGTCGGTTGATATGTTAATAAATGAAGATAAGGGTGCTGATTAGCACCCTTTTTTGTTATTTAGAAAATTTTATTTAGCGGCTTTACTTTAAAATTTTCCTTGATACGCCTTATTCACTTCCTCGGCAATGATCTCAATACCGCGCTGCATATCTTCATCACTTTGCACGTAGTTCATGCGCAGGCATTGATGCGCGTGATCCCATTTTTCTGCTTTAGATTCTTGCCCAAAGAAAAAATATTCGCCGGGAACAATTAATACCCCGCGAACTTTTAAGCGTTGATACAATTCCATGGTAGTGATTGGTAGCTCGTCAAACCATAACCATAGAAAAATAGCCCCTTCCGGTTTGTGAATTTTAAAACGAGGATCAGAAATAGCGGCTTGCAATAATTCCACCGCATGCAGGGCTTTGCGCTGGTAAAATGGCTTAATTATATTTTCGCTTAATGGTAATAAGTCACTTTGTTCTATCATGTGATTGGCAATCGCTGGGCCGATGCTGCACGGCGCGAGGTTAACAATGCCGTTAATGTTGGTCATGGCTTGAGTCATTACCTCACTGGCGATCACGATACCGCAACGCACACCGGGTAAACCTAGCTTAGACAAGCTCATACACAATATGGTGTTTTGATTCCAAAAAGGCGTTACATCTTCAAAGATAATATTAGGAAAAGGTGTACCGTAAGCGTTATCGATGATCAATGGAATGTTGTTGTCACGCGCCAATTTATCGAGCTTACCAACCTCTTCATCAGTTAATACATTACCGGTTGGGTTGGTGGGGCGTGAAGCGCAAATAGCCGCTATCGAACCATCCACATGCACTTGCTCAAAATCAACGTGGTATTTGAATATGCGATTTTCCAGTATTTCAATTTCTGGATGGTAAGACACAAAGATATCGTCATCGATTCCCGCATCGCTGTAGCCAATATATTCAGGTGCCAGTGGCAGAAGTATTTTCTTATGATGGCCATCACTTTGCTGACCTGCGAATAGATTAAAAATGGAGAAAAAAGCACTTTGGCTACCGTTAGTGAGGCTGATGTTTTTACTGCTAATATCCCAACCATAAGTGTCTTTTAATAGTTTGGCTAAACTTTCAGTAAAGGTGTTTTTGCCTTGCGGGCCATCGTAGTTGGTCATGGCATTAATTAACTCACCATTGGCGAGCATGTCGGCGCTGGCTTGTTTGAAATATTCTACCATTTCTGGGATAGCGGCTGGGTTTCCCCCTCCAAGCATAATTGCACCCGGTGTACGCAGGCCGTCATTAAGGTCATCCATTAATTGAGTAATACCAGAATAACGATTGAACTTGTCACCAAATTTAGAAAACTGCATAACACTTTTATCCATGAGCGGGTAGAAAAACGAACTATTTAACATACCCGATTGTTGTAGGGATAGAAAGAGTCTGGCGGGATGATTTATGTGCTACAAAATATCATGCCTTGAAAATATTCTTCATCTCCCTCATATCTGACAAATAAGACGTGAATAAAATAAAACATCCGCCTTTCTATTTGCTGAGAGTTTATTCCTATCAGCTTCTTCTTTTGATTGTTTTTATATGACACAAACAGGAATCCACTATGACCGATATTTTGTTTCAACCTTATCGTTTGAATGACACGCTGACGTTGGCTAATCGCATTGCAATGGCACCGCTGACTCGCTGTATGGCCGATGATGATTTAGTGCCAACTGAACAAATGGTGGCTTATTATGCTCGCCGTGCAGATGTTGGATTAATCATCAGTGAAGCGACCATTATTCGCGCGGATGGACAAGGCTTTCCCAATACGCCAGGGTTGTTTACTCAAGCACAAATTGATGGTTGGAAAAAAGTGACGGCGGCTGTACATGAAAATGGCGGTAAGATTTTTGCTCAGCTTTGGCACTTAGGTCGTCAGGCTCACTCTCATTATTTTGGTGAGGGGACAGTTTATGCACCTTCTGCGCTAAAAGAGGAGGGAACACTGCCAAGAGCTCGAGAGTTTAGTTACGAAATGCCTAAAGCGGCGACAGCTGAAGATATTGATCAGTTAGTGGCAGATTATACTCAAGCAGCAAAAAACGCAGTGGAAGCCGGATTTGATGGTGTGGAAATTCATGCTGCTAATGGTTATTTAATTGACCAGTTCCTGCATTTTGACACTAATCGTCGCGAGGATGAATATGGTCAAACACCAGAGAATATGTCACGTTTTGCATTAGACATTACCGACTCAATTAGTGCTGAAATTGGTAAAGACCGTACTGCTATTCGTTTATCTCCAGCGGCTTATACGCATATAGAGATCGATGCTCGCGATAAAGAAGTGTTTGATTATCTGTTAGCACAGTTGTCGACTCGCGATCTGGCTTATGTACACTCTGGTATTTTTGATGACAGCGTTGTATATGAGCATTTAGGCGGTAAGGTATCTGAATATATGCGTAAGCAATTTACGGGCACCTTTATGGCGGTGGGTGGTTACTCTGCTCAGCAAGCGGCTAAACATATCGAAAATAATGACTTTGATTTGATTGCTATTGGGCGACCATTAATTGCTAATCCTGATTACATTGAAAAGCTAAAAACGGGCCAAGATTTAACGGAATATAATGTCGATATGTTGGCAGAGTTAATGTGATTACTTCTTATTTTAGCGGCTATTTAATGGTTATTTAACGGTAATTAATTTGGGCAGTAAGTGAACGCTTACTGCCGATTTTATTTGCCATAAAGGATATTAAACGAAGGTTTTCCAATCAATATTGGTAATTCGTTCATCTGCAATATAAACCAACACATCACCAGGTTGAATGACGTGTTCCAGCGGTGGATTGAGATCCAAACCATTACCTTGATTAATGGCGATTAAGATCGCATCGTATTGCTGCTTAAAGCGAGAAAATATTGTATTAAAGCTGGTGGGTTGGCCTTGATATTTGACCATGTATTGCGTCATGCCGAGCGCGTTATTGACCAGTTCATAATGCAATTGACTTGAGCCGGGATCGACGGCCGATTTGGCTATCATTTCTGAGGCAATGGATGGAATGCATTCGACATTCTTACAGTGCTGCTTAAGTAGAGTACCAAGATGTGCATCGCGGAAGTAGGTCACGATATGCGCATCTGGATTTTCATTAGCACAATTTAATCCAGCCGCCATAATGTCGTTATCATTATCTAAATCAATGATGATAGTTTTAGCTTTATTGACGCAGGTTTTTTGCATATCGGCTTGGTCGGTAAAAGCGCTGATATGAACAAATTCGATCTTGCCTGGAAAGGGGTTTTCAATTTTTTGCGCAGAACACAACACGATGTCTTGATGCGAGCTTTTAATTTCATGTAACAACATTTAGATAAGGTGAGGTGTGCGTTCTTCGCTCCAACCTAAAATTAAAATATGATTTTCTACGTTCACTTTTTTGTGCCCCATTAGTCGTGCTTTCCATAGTTGAATCGTATTAGCGGCCAAGCGCCCAACCACCATTGCAAATAACCCCACGCCACCGGGAATAATAAATAGAGCGGTGATCCACTTTCCCATTTCGGTTTGGGGGGACATATCGCCATAACCTACCGTTGATCCCGTGACCATGATGTAATAAATAAAATCAGAAAAAGGTGTTAAAGCCTCTTCTTGAGCAAAATCCAATAAACCCCAAGCGATGACTAAGTAGATCAGTAAAGCGAACAGTAGGTTTTGCCCGCTGAGTCGATTGAATTTAGCCGTGAACCAGCGGTGAAGCTGTTGCAATATTGGCACGTAAATCGAATCCTTTTTTCGTACTCAAAAATAAAAAGCCCAAGCTAATTATAGCTTGGGCTTATCATGACCAATATTAACGTTAATCCCAATAGTCTTTTAGTAACAACTCTTATCGGTTCACGTTATTGGCTTATTTTTGCAATAAAGAGATGTCTGCAATCTGCAAGAACAAGTTACGTAAGTTGTTCAGCAGAGTTAAACGGTTTTTCTTCAGTGCTTCATCATCGCTCATGACCATCACGTTATCAAAGAAAGCATCCACCGGCTCACGCAGTGCTGCCAATTTACTTAACGCTTGTTGGTAATCACCCGTTGCGAATGCAGGTTCGAGAGCTTCTGTCATCACTTCAACTTCTTCTGCTAAGGATTTTTCAGCATCTTCTTGCAATAAAGTAAGATCGATATCCGCGCTCAATTCACCATCAAACTTGGCCAGAATATTACCGACACGCTTGTTGGCAGCTGCCAGTGCTTCGGCTTCATCCAATCCACGGAAATGCGATACCGCTTTTACGCGTTGATCGAAATCCAATGGTTTAGTTGGGCGACGAGCCAATACCGCTTGGATGATATCGATGCTAAAGCCTGCATCTTGATACCAAGCACGGAAGCGACCAAGCATGAATTCAAGTACGTCGTCTTCTACATTCTTGTTACTAAGTTCGACTTTAAATTGAGCTTTGGCTTGAGCAATTAATTCAACCAAGTCTAGGTTATAACCTTTCTCAACGATTATGCGCAAAATACCGAGTGCAGCGCGACGCAAAGCAAATGGATCAGAGCCTTTTGGCGCTTGGCCAATACCGAAAATCCCCACCAGCGTATCGAGTTTATCGGCCATCGCAACGCTTGCTGCCACATCTGAACTTGGTAGTGAGTCACCAGCAAAGCGTGGCATGTATTGCTCGTTTAGTGCTACTGCAACTTCTTCATCTTCACCATCATGGCGCGCATAGTGCATGCCCATTACGCCCTGAGTGTCGGTAAATTCAAATACCATTGATGTCATCAAATCACATTTGGCTAATAAGCCAGCGCGTTTTGACTTAACCACATCTGCGCCAATCGCCTGTGCAATTAAGCCGGCTAATTCGGTGATGCGATCGGTTTTGTCTTTGATGGTACCCAGTTGTTTTTGGAAGATAGCCGTTTCAAGTTCTGGCAGATGAGATTCTAGCGTGCGCTTGCGGTCTGTGTTGAAGAAGAACTCCGCATCGGCTAAACGTGGACGAACCACTTTCTCATTACCTTCAATTACTTGACGTGGATCTTTTGATTCGATGTTTGAAACAAAGATGAAGTTTGGCAGTAGCTTCTTATTATCGTCATACACTGGGAAGTATTTTTGATCGCCTTTCATGGTGTAAACCAAGGCTTCAGAAGGCACTTTCAAGAACTCTTCTTCAAATTTCGCGGTTAACACAACCGGCCATTCCACCAAAGACGTGACTTCTTCGACTAAATCATCTTCAAGATCGGCAGTACCCCCAACAGCAGTCGCGGCTTTTTGAGAATCACACAGAATAATCGTTTTACGTGCTTCGTAATCCGCCATTACTTTGCCGCGTTCTTCGAGCAAGCTTGGGTATTGATCGGCATTGTCGATAGTGAATTCACGTTCACCCATAAAGCGGTGACCACGAATGATGCGAGCAGACGCCACGCCTAAAATTTCGCCTTCGATCAGTTCATCACCTAACAAAATGGTCAAGGTTTTGACTGGGCGAATAAATTGGATTTCTTTATCAGCCCAACGCATTGGTTTAGCGATCGGAAGATTAGCTAGTGCTTTAGCTGCCATATCAACCACTAAATCTTTTACTGCTTGCCCTTTGACTTGTTGTTTGTGCAGTAACCATTCGCCTTTATCGGTTTTCACACGTTCAGCTTGTTCAACCGTAATGCCATTACCGCGAGCCCAGCCTTGAGCTGCTTTGGTTGGGTTACCATCAGCATCAAATGCAGAAGCGATAGCAGGGCCACGTTTTTCAATGATTTTATCTTGTTGGCCTTCTTCCAAATCAGTTACTTTTAATGCTAAGCGACGAGGTGTGGCGTACCATTTAATTCCAGCGTGAGTGATATCTGCGGCTTTTAATTCAGCTTCAAAGTTAGCTGCAAAGCTTTCCGCTAGCGTGCGAAGTTGTGTTGGTGGCAGTTCTTCTGTTCCGAGTTCGATTAAGAAATTCTTCGCCATGATTACTTCTCCTCGCTAGTGTTGGATGTATTTTTAAGCATCGGGAATCCCAACGCTTCACGAGAGGCGTAGTAAGCTTCTGCAACGGATTTGGTTAAGTTACGAATGCGCAAAATATAACGCTGACGTTCAGTTACTGAGATCGCTTTACGCGCATCGAGTAAGTTAAACGCATGACCTGCTTTTAAAATACGTTCGTAAGCAGGAAGGGAAAGCGGTGTATCTAGCGCAAGTAGCTCCTGACATTCTTTTTCACATTGATCAAAGAAGCCAAATAGGAAATCCACATCCGCGTGCTCGAAGTTATAAGTTGATTGTTCCACTTCGTTTTGGTGGAAAATATCGCCGTAAGTCACTTTGCCTAGTGGGCCATCTGTCCATACTAAGTCGTAAACAGAATCAACACCTTGGATGTACATCGCCAAGCGTTCAATACCGTAAGTGATCTCGCCGGTTACTGGTTTGCATTCAAGGCCACCGACTTGTTGGAAGTAAGTAAATTGGGTTACTTCCATACCGTTTAGCCATACTTCCCAGCCTAAACCCCAAGCGCCAAGTGTTGGGTTTTCCCAGTTATCTTCTACAAAACGAATGTCGTGCACTAAAGTATCAATGCCCAGCGTTTCAAGTGAACCGAGGTACAGTTCTTGAATATTGTCGGGAGACGGTTTGATGATCACTTGAAATTGATAGTAATGTTGCAAGCGATTTGGGTTTTCACCGTAACGACCATCGGTAGGGCGACGTGACGGCTGAACATAAGCCACCGCAATTGGCTCTGGGCCGATCGCACGTAAACAAGTCATCGGGTGAGAAGTCCCCGCGCCCACTTCCATATCTAAAGGTTGAACAATGGTACAGCCGACTTGGGCCCAATAATCCTGCAGAGCGAGGATCATTCCTTGAAAGGTTTTGACGTCGTATTTTTGCATAATGTGATTTGCCTACTCTGTTCGCGCATAAGGGGCTATTTGTATTTCGAATCCATGTTGTTTGAATCGATGTAATTTGAACTTCATTATTACAGCTCACCGATTCGTCATTAATCACAACACGAAATACAAACAACCCCTGATAAAAATAGTGGTTCAGTATAGCGAGTTCACTTATTCGCCTCAATCTGTGATTACAGTAAAAGTTCAGGATTGCAGTAAAAGAAAAGAACTTATAAGCTTTGTCCGCAAAATAAGCCTGAAAAAGGCAAAAAGAATTACATCGATATAAGTTGAGTGACGGTATTGAAGAGAGATAAGCAATGTTAGATGTGATTTTGTTGGCATTAGCGTTAAGTATGGATGCTTTTGCGGTATCGATCGGATTGGGTTCGAAAGTGAGTAGCGAACCAACGAAGCCAATCAATGTAGCGCTAAAAGCGGGTATTTATTTTGGTGTGTTCCAAGCCCTAATGCCGTTTATTGGTTTTCTCGGTGGCCATGGCGTTTTGGACTGGGTGGAAGGCTACGCGTCTTATATTGCTTTTATTTTATTGTTATTTATTGGCGCTAAGATGATTTATGAATCCTTTTCTGAAGGGATTGAAGAGGATATCTGCCAAATTACCCATCGTATAATGCTGACGCTTGCGATTGCGACTAGTGTCGATGCAATGGCGGCTGGATTTAGCTTGCCACTTTTGAATGTTAATCCATTTTTAGCTTGTGCGATTATTGGCTTTATCACTTTTGTGTTTAGTTTCTTAGGCGTGTTTATTGGTCGAAGAAGTGGGACTTGGCTGGAAAGTAAAGCTGAACTGGCTGGTGGTGTGGTATTGATATTGATCGCGTTTAAGTTTTTATTGCTTGATGCTTGAGCGAGGCAAAGTATCAACTGAGTAATACTAGTTCTATCATGTTTTAAGGCCGTTAAGTGAATATCACACAACGGCCTTTTTGATCTTGGAGTACAGAGAAAGTCATAACCCTTTCTTGATCAAAAACTGATAAGGCAATTGTTCAATTTGAGCGGCAATCAATTGATGATCCATAAAACGGCAAAAGCTTGGAATATCACGCGTGGTGGAGGGATCATCGGCGGTAATAAGCAACGTTTCTCCATCTTGCAGTGTGCGGATGGTTTTACGCACCATCATCACCGGCTCAGGGCAGCGTAGGCCATTCGCATCTAAAACCTTATTGGCGTTGTTGGGGTCAAAAGGCATCGTTTATACCCACTCAATCTCTTCATCTGCATGCTTAGCACATTCATCTTTGACTAAAGCAAATAATTCAGCGCCTGTTTTTGAGCAGATCCAGTTGTTATCAACATATTTAAAATGATAGCCACCGGACTTAGACGCTAGCCAAATCTCATGCATGGGCTCTTGGCGATTAATTATGATTTGGCTGCGGTTTTCAAACTCAAGTGTCATCACATTTCCCGACACTTCATAATCAATATCTGCGCCTGAATCGTCAATGGCTTCTTCGATGGCGGTCATTTGAATATCGACCAATTGGTGGAATTCAGTATCATTCATTGTTTGGTTGTCCTTTGTTGATAAAACATGGGCAGATAATGCTTTCGATATCGCTTGATCTTGGGGTGTTTAGTATTGCTTTTCTTGTGTGTGGTGCGATTATAGAGGGCATTAAATCATTAATCACGATATCGATATGAAAAAACATACTTTAGCATGGTTTGCCTTGATGGTAACAACGTTAGCAGGATGCGGTCAGACGGGTCCACTTTATTTACCAAAAGATGAACCAAAGCCAACCAATACGGGCACAATCTCGATTAAAGGTTCTGATGGTTCAGTGACCACCACACCAGCGACAAGTGATGAAAAATCGAAGACAGAAACTCAACAATCTCAACCTACAGAATTGGCACAGTAAGGAAGACAAAATTGGATTATTTTAATTATCAGGATGATGGTCAGCTTTGGGCTGAAGAGGTATCACTTACTGAACTTGCACAGCAGCACGGCACGCCACTTTATGTGTATTCACGTGCCACACTTGAGCGTCATTGGAAAGCCTTTGATTCTTCGGTAGCAAACCATCCTCATTTGGTGTGCTATGCCGTTAAAGCCAATTCGAATATTGGCGTGTTAAATGTGTTAGCTCGCTTAGGTTCTGGTTTTGATATTGTTTCTGGCGGTGAGCTTGAACGTGTTATTGCCGCCGGTGGCGATGCGAAAAAAATCGTCTTCTCTGGTGTGGGTAAAACCGCCGCAGAGATGAAACGAGCTTTAGAGTTAGGGATTAAATGTTTTAACGTTGAATCAGAACCTGAACTTGAGCGTTTAAATAAAGTGGCGGGCGAGTTGGGTGTGATTGCCCCGATTTCTCTGCGTATTAACCCTGATGTTGATGCGCATACTCATCCTTATATCTCGACGGGTTTGCGTGATAATAAATTTGGTATCGCGTTTGATCGTGCGCCACAAGTGTATGCACTTGCTAATAGTTTACCGAATTTGAATGTGCAAGGCATCGATTGCCATATTGGTTCTCAATTAACCGAACTAACGCCATTTATTGATGCCACTGATCGCTTATTGACCTTGATTGATGAGCTAGCCGCGCAAGGGATTCATATTCGCCACCTTGATGTTGGTGGCGGTTTAGGTGTGGTATATCGTGATGAATTACCACCGCAACCATCCGATTATGCTAAAGCGTTATTGTCTCGTTTAGAAAATCACAGTCATCTTGAGTTAATTTTTGAACCAGGGCGAGCTATTGCCGCTAATGCAGGAATTTTACTGACTAAGGTTGAATTGCTAAAACCAACTGAGTACAAAAACTTTGCCATTATTGATGCCGCAATGAATGACTTAATTCGTCCATCATTGTATCAAGCTTGGATGAATATTGTGCCAGTCGCGCCGCGTAAAGGTGAAGCGCTCATGTATGATTTGGTCGGCCCGATTTGTGAAACCGGTGATTGCCTTGGGAAAGACCGTGAATTAGTGCTTGAAGAAGGCGATTTACTGGCGATACGTTCTGCTGGCGCTTATGGTTTTGTGATGGCATCGAATTACAACACGCGCGGTCGCGCCGCTGAAATCATTGTAGATGGCAGCCAAGCGCATGTGGTTCGTCAGCGTGAAAAAATTGAGTCTTTGTGGGAATTGGAAAGTTTACTTCCATAAGACCTAAATTTTATCGTCTTAACCTACAATATTAGGTTAAGGCGATGTTTTATTTAAAACGAGTTATTAACGAGGCGATATGCATTTCCATTTTTCTAAAATGCACGGGTTGGGTAACGACTTTATGGTGGTCGATTGTATTACCCAAAACATCTTCTTTTCCCCTGATCTGATCCGTCGTTTAGCCGACCGTCATACTGGTGTTGGTTTTGATCAATTGTTGGTGGTAGAAGCGCCTTATGATCCAGAAACAGATTTCCATTACCGTATTTTTAATGCCGATGGCAGTGAAGTAGAACAATGTGGCAATGGCGCACGTTGTTTTGCGCGTTTTGTGCGTATGAAAGGCTTAACCAACAAATACAGCATTAATGTCAGCACTAAAAAAGGTCGCATGATATTAAAAGTGGAAAGTCACGATCTCGTTACCGTGAATATGGGACATCCGGTGTTTGAGCCAAGTAAAATTCCATTTAAAGCCAAACAAGCTGAAAAAACCTATATCTTGCGTGCGGGCGTACACACTTTATTTTGTGGCGCCGTTAGTATGGGCAATCCGCATGCAGTCACCATTGTTGATGATGTGGATACCTTTGATGTTGAATCGATAGGGCCATTACTGGAATCGCATGAGCGTTTTCCTGAGCGTGTTAATGCGGGCTTTATGCAAATTATCGACCGTAAGAATGTGAAATTACGTGTGTATGAACGTGGTGCGGGCGAAACTCAAGCCTGTGGTAGTGGCGCGTGTGGCGCTGTGGCGGTGGGGATTGATCAAGGCTTACTCGATTCAGAAGTCACCGTACAATTGCCGGGTGGTGAGTTACGTATTTTCTGGGTTGGCGAAGGTCATCCATTGCATATGACTGGCCCTGTGGCACATGTGTACGATGGTCAAATTACCTGCTAAACATACTCTTCATTTTTGAAACTGCAGCTTTGTTGACTACGTTTATTCACCCCAATTGTTTAGCCAACTAAACTCATGGGGCTGAATAATCTTGCCGCCTCACTGCAATTCCAATTATTTTGAGTATGCGGTCAGTCGATGTTGAAAGTATTCAAGATCCATTAGCTTTTTATTATATCAACCTGAAAGAGTGCATTGTGGTGTCCGTAACTGAACAGAAAATAGCAGCTGATAATTTAACGGCTGAAATTGTAGCTGATTACTTAAAAGATCATCCTGATTTTTTTGCTGATCGTGGGCGCCTGTTGGATCGGTTATCCATCACGAACCCACAGCAAGGCGCGGTGTCATTAGTTGAAATTCAAATGCGTCGTCAGCGACAAAAAATTAAAGAACTTGAAGAAGACATTACTCAACTTATGTCACTGGCGGCGAAGAATGATCGAACTTTTCATCAACTTATGGATCTTCAACAACAGCTATTACGTTGTGATTCTTTAACTCAACTAGTTGAAGCGCTTGATGGTTATTCCAATGCCATTGGGCTGAAGTCGCATATCTTTTTGCTCGATCAAAATCATAATAAATGGGCGTTGGAATCTGAAACCTACCAACGTTTTATGACCAATCATCTCAATGGTAAACAGGCTTATTTAGGGCGTTTAAATCGACATGATCGCCACGCTTTATTTGGTGGTGAACGTTTTCATAATGATGAATTATCAGAGCTTGGCTCTTATGTGATTTTACCTTTAGTGCGTAAAGATGCGTTGGGGTTACTGGCATTTTCTAGCCAAGAAGGTGGCCACTTTCAACCGGAGATGGATACTTTATTTTTACGACATCTGTGTGCTTTAGTGGCATTTTTAGTGGTGTCGATAAATGATAATAAAGAGGTTGAATCTGCCTCTGTTAGTGTTGAAAAACTCAGTTGTGTGAATGAGTCTTAAGCATGAGCCTTGAATCAGATGAACTTTCCGACAGCTTCGCGCAACCATTGCAGCAGTTTTATGATTATCTCATCAATGAAAAAGGCTTGAGTGAGCGCACTAAAGTCAATTACCAACAACAACTTTGCACTATCGCGTTGCAGCTCTCTGAATCAGGTCTTACGGGTTGGCAGGAGATTGACGCTGCTTGGGTTAGACAAGTGGCGAGCAAAGCTAAGCGCGAAGGCCTAAAGGCTAGTAGCATTGCCACGCGGCTTTCTTCTCTCCGCAGTTTTCTTGATTATCTTATTGTGATTGGGGTATTGAAGTCCAATCCTGCCAAAGGTGTATCTGCGCCTAAAAAACAACGACCATTACCTAAAAATCTTGATGTCGATGAGATGGGAATTTTGCTGGAAGTGCAAGATGACGATCCATTGGCTATTCGAGATCGCGCCATGATGGAGCTTATGTATGGCGGTGGTTTACGTTTGGCTGAATTGGTAAGCATTGATGCTAAACAAGTACATTTAAGTCATGGCAAAATGGATCAAGGCGAGATTCGCGTGATTGGCAAAGGAAACAAAGAGCGCAAAGTACCGGTATCGGGTTACGCAAAAGAATGGTTAGAGCGTTGGTTAAATATTCGCTCATCTCTTGCAGCAGAAGGTGAACCCGCTTTATTTGTTTCTCAACGCGGTAGCCGTATTTCGCATCGTAATGTGCAAAAACGTATGGCTGAGTGGGGAATTAAGCAAGGTGTCTCAAGCCACATTAGCCCGCATAAGCTGCGTCATTCTTTTGCTACTCATCTGCTTGAATCTAGTGGTAATTTACGCGCGGTACAAGAACTACTCGGGCATGAAAATATCTCCACCACGCAAATTTATACCAGCCTAGACTTCCAACATTTAGCGCAGGTGTATGATAAAGCGCACCCAAGAGCCAAGAAAATCAAAAAATCGGACGATTGAGTGGGCTGATAGCATTATTGGACTTATCGTTTCTCGTGACTGCTTGTATAAGGATTATTTATGCCACTTCGATTTTATCGCAACATTCCTGTCATTAAAGCCATGACCTTTGATCTTGATGATACTCTTTATGATAACTACCCAGTCATCATGTCGGTTGAAAAAAGAGCGGCTGAATGGATGCATCAACATCATCCGATCAGCAAGAAGATGGATCAGAAGCAATGGCGCACCTTTAAACTCAACCTTGCCAAGCAAACCCCATTTTTGCAAAGCGATGTTAGCGAGTGGCGCTTTCAACAGATCCGTCAGGGATTAATGCGTTTGGGTTACGATGATCCAAACGCTTCTCAAGCCGCGAAAGAAGTAATGGATCAAGTGTTCATTTGGCGCCATGAGATTGATGTTCCTGACCTTACTCATCAAGTTATGAGAAAGCTGAAGCAACATATGCCTTTGATTGCGATCACGAATGGTAATGTGAACCCGGCTAACATTGGCATGGGGGAGTATTTTGATTTGGTGCTAAATGCTGGGCCAGATGGTTGGGCGAAACCGCATGCTGATATGTTTACCACCGCATTAACACACTTAAATATGCCGGCTGAAAATGTTCTGCATGTTGGCGATAATTTGATTTCTGATGTGGCAGGTGCGAAATATGCGGGCATGCAAGCATGCTGGTTAAATGATTTTGACAAAGCATTGAAACAGCAAGATGATGCCATATTACTGCCAGATGTGGAGATCACTTCAGTGAAAGATTTATTGGCTTTTATTGGTGAATAAAAATGAGGGAAGTAATGACTGTCTGATTAAAAGGTTTAATGCTATTGATTAGTTTGTTATAAAAGCATGAAGACTTATTCGTTAGGTCTATTCTTCGAGGCTCATGATGAGCTCGATCTATCATTATAAACACGGATGTTATTATGAAAAAAATGATCCAAGCGGCTGCCCTTGCAGTATCGCTTTTTGCCGCGACGTCAACGATGGCAGATACTACGCTACAAAACATTTCTAAATCAGGTGAGCTGCGCGTGTGCTTTGATGCCGGTTATATGCCTTTTGAGATGAAAGCCAAAAATGGTGAATTCATTGGTTTTGATATTGATCTTGGTCAAATGTTGGCGAAAGCGATCGATGTGAAATTTACGCCTGTGAATACTTCTTGGGACGGTATCATTCCTGCTCTGTTAACCAATAAATGTGATGTGATCATGGGGGGTATGACGATTACGGCTAAACGTAATATGCAAGTCAACTTCACCCAACCTTATGTCGTTATTGGTCAAAGTATTCTATTAAATTCTAAATTAGCCGGTACGGTTACCAGTTATCGTGATCTCAATGATGCCAAATACACCATTGCTACGAAGCTTGGTACGACAGGTATTGTGGCAGCTGAACGCTTCCTTCCAAATGCAAAAAAAAATAAATTTGAAACGACCGCTGATGCCGCTCTTGAGGTTTCGAATGGTAAAGCTGATGCGTTTGTTTATGACTTACCTTTTAATGCGATTTATGCCGCGCAAAATAAAGGCCAAGTGGTTCATCTTGACCAACCCTTTACCTTTGAACCGCTTGGGTTTGCCGTTCGTCAAGGCGATGCTGATTTCCTTAATTTCCTTAATAACTATTTAAACCAAATTAAAGGCGATGGTACTTACGATCGTATTTACAACAAATGGTTTAAATCGGCTTCTTGGTTAAGCAAGGTTCAATAATCTCCTCTTAAACACAGCCAGTGATTTATTTTTACAATGAACACTGGCCGTATTTTATTGATGTAATTTTAAATATGTTCACTAGAGAATTCTTATGCAACCTAGACCCAATAAAGTTTTTTGGAATTTAGTGTTTGTAGGCATTGTTGTCGCATTGTTTTCACTCATTTATTTATCCACTTCACGCATTAATTATCATTGGAATTGGGAGCGTGTCGTTCCTTACGTTATCAATACCCAACCCGAAATTATTACCGCGCCTCGTGATGGGGATGTTGTGACGAATTCACAAGGCAAATTGATCCTACAATCGGTTGCTGGTGATGAGTTAATGGATTTGTCGCCGTTTAAAAACTTGAATGTGACAGATGGTGATTTGGTATTTGAAGGCGACACACTGGCGGAGCGTAGCCAATGGCGACTCGGCACGTTAACGAAAGGCGTGATCGTAACCATTCAATTATCGGTCATGTCATTAGTTTTTGCTGTGGTGATTGGTATGGTGGTCGCGCTAATGCGGTTATCAAGTAATATCGCATTGCGCAATTTAGCCATTAGCTATATTGAATTAATTCGTGGTACACCATTATTAGTTCAAATATTCATTGTGTATTTCTTTATTGGTACGGTTTTAGATTTAGAGCGATTCACTGCGGGAGTTGTCGCGTTGTCTATGTTTACCGCCTCTTATGTGGCAGAGATCATCCGCTCTGGTATTCAATCTATCCATAAAGGTCAAATGGAGGCTTCTCGTTCATTAGGCATGACTTATCCTCAAGCGATGACTCATATTATTTTGCCGCAAGCCTTTAAACGCGTATTGCCACCCATGGCAGGGCAATTTATTAACTTAATTAAAGACTCTTCTTTAGTTTCTGTGATCGCGATTACCGATTTGACCAAAGCCGGTCGAGAGGTCGTCAGTGGTAGCTTTGCGCCATTTGAAGTGTGGTTTACCGTGGCTTTATTGTATTTAGTGCTAACCGGCAGTTTATCGTGGGCCATTCAGGTATTAGAAAAGAGGTTATCTGTCAGTGATTAATTCTAATGAAACTCGCTCGCCGACACTACAAGGTGAGCCAATGATAGTCGCCGAGAAAATTAATAAAATTTACCCTAACGGTTGTCATGCTTTAAAAAATGTTTCCGCGACAGTTAAGCGTGGCGAAGTTGTGGTCATTGTTGGCCCTTCTGGTTCGGGGAAATCAACTTTTTTACGTGCTTTAAATCAGCTAGAAACCATTAATGATGGCAGCATTGTGATTGATGGTACGGATATGTATGCGGGTAAAACCAATATAAATATTTTACGAAAAAATGTTGGGATGGTATTTCAAAGCTTTAATTTATTCCCACATAAAACTGCATTAGAAAATGTCATGCTTGCGCCAATGGTGGTATCTAAGCGTAGTAAAGCTGATGTTGAAAATGATGCCAAAGCATTGATGGATAAGGTGGGGTTAGCCGATAAGATGACGAATTACCCAAACCATTTGTCTGGTGGTCAGCAACAACGAGTGGCGATTGCTCGTGCATTAGCGATGCAGCCGCATATTATGTTGTTTGATGAACCGACTTCTGCTCTTGATCCTGAAATGGTGGGGGAAGTATTAGAAGTTATGAAAAATCTTGCTAGTGAAGGGATGACCATGGTGGTTGTGACGCACGAAATGGGGTTTGCACGTGAAGTGGCTGACCGAGTGCTGTTTATGCAAGATGGCGAATTACTGGTGGATGCAAGTCCGAGTGATTTCTTTGATAACCCTGAACATCCTCGATTACAGCAATTTTTATCTATGCTGCTTTAAACCGGCTGATGTTGACCAATAGTGCCTACTTTCTAACGGGTGCTATTGGTTTGTGTATGCACTCGATGGTGTCTATCTTCTTCATATACCTCTAAAAATAGCTCGAAGTAATGTTGTAGCTGTTTTATTTCTTGTTTATTCCCAGCCTCTAATTCGGTTAATAACCCAATTCCTACCTCACAAGTACATAAGTTACCAGTGGCTTGATTGCGGCGCAGTGCGTAATGCGACTGTTGTTTCGGTTGTAATATAACTTTGGGTAAAAGGCTTAACCACGGGCTTTTGTTGATCATCTTTTTGGCTTCTTGCCATGTGCCATCCAAAATAATAAACAATGGTGAAGTATGATCAGCTTGAGTTTTTAGCGTATTCATATCAATCGCATCTTCATTAGGAAATACCACATAACTTGGTCTTTGCTTTATTTGTTCAAGTAAAGCGGCTGGTGGATTCACGCGATCCCAAATATGCACTTGGCAATGAGGTAAGCACTGTTGTAGCAGTTTGCCGGTATTAGTCGAGCGGCTGAGTTCGTTGGGGTGAGTGAGCAGAGCAATATTGAGTGAGGAAGATAGCATTGGGCGCTGATTGCATAAACACTGGTAACGTAAACTGCATTTAGGACAAGCGGGTGGCGTGGATGATGTGGTATTAGACATGCTGAACTCAATAAAAAATGCGCAGAATAAATTATATCATTACTCCGCGCATTTTAGTCCGTAAGGGGCTGTCAATATTGATGTAAGTCTTACATTTTTACCCCGTGGATCGGTGATGTTTGATCGGAAAATAATACGACTGAACTCAGTGATTTATTGTTTTCTTCTTTAAGGTCTGGTGCCATGCTCGCATTATTGGGGTAACTGACCCCGGTATATTCCAATATACGGTTAGACGCTTTTGCACCGCCACCACTAACTGGGATAATAAGGTCACGCCAGCCATTGTGCTGATAATTCGCTAATGTTATTGGACCTCGCATAGTGGTGATACGGCTATTGAAGCGCCAATTATCATTGTGGTTTTCAAATATTAACATGGTGCAACCGCCCGTTCCGCACCAATTCATCATCGCTAATAACTCGTCTTTACCATCGCCATTTAAGTCATAAGTTAGCCAAAGATAACGACTACCTTTGGGATTAGTACGATGCATGGCGAAGTAATCTCTCAGTGTTTTATCGACTTTTGCATCAAAATTTTTGCTGGCGATGATGGATGCACTGGCTAAATCGGGCAGAGGCCCTTGAGTTTTTTTATCCTGACTCTCAATCATGGTGATTTCTGATTGCATGCGATTGAGCTCTAGGCGCTGTCCTAGTGGGTAGATTTGATTATTGATTTGTTCTTTATCGGTACTTAATTCAAAGCCTCTTATAGTAAATAAACGTTGCGACACCACGGATTTGTCTTGGTGTTGGGTCATGACAACGTGCAATTGTTGACCGTTCGCTTGTTGCCAAAATCCATGTTCGCTTAAACTTGGGTCGCCGTTTTGATATATATAACGAGTGGTCGCAGTATGATCCGAATTTAACTCTAATTGGGTGGATAGGCCATTGGTATAACCTTGGCTTTGATAAATACCAGTATACGTTACTGAGTCATTTTGACTGGCCAGTGCCGCGCAGCCTTTTAAGGTTTTATCTTGAGTGTTTACGTTGGCACTCCAGGCAAATAAAGCTCCGCTCATGGTGTCTTGGCAGGTTTCTTTATCGAGCGTTAGAGTACTCTTTCCAAATTGATAGCGGCGCTGAGTTTGGTTGCTGTTACTGTTATTGATCGCGCTATTGGTTTGGCTATTATCCATATTCGTTTCGGTGGCCATTCCTTTCTCTATCGTGATATTCCAACTTGGTTCATTACCAAAAGCTCGTACTGCCGTGTGTGAACGCTGACATTGATTGCCCATTTCAGGTGATATTTGGTTAAGGTCTGAAACCACAAAACGCGCAATATAAGCAGAAGAATTGCCCTTGGTTGGCGTTGGTTTTAGTGCACCGAATAACTCTGCATAAAATGAAGTGTGGGAGTCCGCTTTGAGTTGATTGAGTTGCGCTAAGATACTGGCGGGCAATTCTAGCCAATATTGAGTTTGGCTATTACAAGCTTGAATCACATAACCATTATCCTTAAAGCTTACTTCGCCAGACAGAATATAAGGTTGTACCTCAACGGTCTTCACTACAGAAAGTTCTGTCGTTTTTGGCTTAAGTTCTTGTGGTTGGGTAGGGGCTTGACTAGAACAAGCCACTAAG
Organism: Vibrio hibernica; assembly: GCF_015223435.1. Classification (GTDB taxonomy): domain Bacteria; phylum Pseudomonadota; class Gammaproteobacteria; order Enterobacterales; family Vibrionaceae; genus Vibrio; species Vibrio hibernica. The sequence goes on along the minus strand of NZ_VHKO01000008.1, from coordinate 29,920 downwards.
AAAGAAACCACAACAAAACTCAGTGGGATTGTAAAAGCCTTCATGTTACTTTTCCTTGCTGTGAATAAGAGGAATAATACCCGCCAATTATTTGGGTATAGACTGACAATAACGAGTAAGGTTCATTATGGCATATTGGTTATTTAAAACAGAACCAGACACTTTTTCTATCGATACTTTGCAGGCACAAAATGTCTCGTGTTGGGAGGGAGTGCGCAATTATCAAGCTCGTAACATGATGAGAGATGAGATTAAGATCGGTGATGAGGTATTGGTTTACCATTCGTCTTGCAAACAGATTGGGGTCGCTGGAATCGCCAAGGTTGTTAAGGAAGCTTATCCCGATTATTTTCAATTTAATGAAGCCAGTGCGTATTTTGATCCAAAATCTGATTTCAGTAATCCGCGCTGGATAATGGTGGATATTGAATTCGTTAGAAAGCTCGATCGCATTATTAGTTTGAGCCAAATGAAAGCGATGCCTGAACTGAGTGAAATGCCACTGGTTAAAAGAGGTAATCGATTGTCGATCATGTCAGTTTCTAAAGCCGAATGGTTCGCTATTTTAGAGAAGGAATAAAATAATAAAGGGAAAGAATCGCTGATTTAGGATCAGCGATATCTATTTGAAATAAAAACTACAGTAAGTGGTCTTCTAAATAATGCGCGACTGCTTCATCAGTACAGCAACCGATGACTTCGTTATTTGGCAGAGCCAGCTTCACTTTTTCATGCGCGGTTTCCATGACTAAACCTTTATGCGCCGCTAATAGCATTTCGACATCATTCATTCCATCACCAAAAGCAATGCAATTCTCTAGCTCTTTACCGAGGGTTTGTGCGACAGCTTGCAGCGCATCACCTTTCGATACATTAAGCGCCATCATTTCTAAGCACCAAGGCGTTGAGAAAGCGATACTTAAACGGTCACCATATTGCGCTTTCAGATCCGTTTCATATTTCGCTAAATGATCATGATCAGGATGAGTGAAGAATAGTTTGGCGATATCTTCAGTTGGCGCGTTGTTGTCATCAAATAGTTGGTAATTGAATCCAGATTCTTGATGATGTTGGCTGAGTTTTAAGTCTTCTTTATTGGTGAGCCAATCATTACTGCGATAAATATGAATGCTGTTGGTTGGATCTTGCTTGATGATATTCACAATTGGTTGAATCAGCTCAGGTTCAATGTTTTTGCTATAAAATAATTCATTATCTGGCGTATGAACACGTGCGCCATTTGAGGTGATCATGTAAGCCGGAATACCTGCACTGGTTCTGAAACTTACCACATCAACATGGTGGCGACCTGTAGCAAAGATAAAAGTAAAGCCTTGTTGGTGCAGTTTTTGTAACGTCTGCTTGGTGAAATCACCCAAGGTGTGATCGGGTAAGAGTAGTGTGCCATCTAGATCAGAGGCCACAATGTGGTAAGGATGAGCGGATTGTGAAGAATTTGACATATGACCTCTATTATTAATCAAGCTAGTGCTATTTAAGCCGTTAGTGTACGTGAATTAAAGCGGAAGAAAGAGGGTAAACTTTTATTTCTTCTTTTCCGCTTTAAGGAATTCTAAAGTGGCCGTTAATGCTTGATTGCGCAGTGCATCGGTTTCAAAAAAAATCTCATGCCGCGCGCCTTTTATTTCCACTAGTTGGGCTAAATCAGGTGTATGTTGATTGATTTTTTTTACAAAACGATACTGAGCGGCATTATCGACAACGACATCTTCTGTCGCTTGCAATAATAATACAGGGATACCTATCTTACTGGCTTGTTGATGGCATAAGCGCGCACTGGTAAGAGCTTGATTCACCCAATGACTACTTGGTCCACCGAGCTGAATACTGGGGATGTTGTCATACAGTTCACGAAACCATTGATAACGAATCGGGCTATGGGTGAGCTCATTAACAGAGAAAGGTTTGACGTAGTAGCCGCGTTTTCCTGGTAAATAGGCCATTGGAGATCGAAATGCCATCCAACGGGTTAGAGGCCTTGAGAGCCAACGTAAATACCAAGGCATGTGAATACCGACCATGGGCGCACTTAACACCACACGATCAAATCCATGCTTGGGATAGGTTTGCAAGTAACGAGTGCCAATCGCTCCTCCCATCGAGTGTGCCATTAAGAATTTACTTTGATACGAGGAAAGATCAAAGTGCTCAAGAATATGATGTAAATCTTTAATGTAGTAATCGAAGTGTTCAACATAGCCGACATGAGGATCGGGCGTACTGCGTTCAGATAAACCTTGACCACGGTGATCATAAGAATAGATATCATAACCTTGTTGAAATAAGTCGTAGAATAATTCTTGGTATTTGCACACACTTTCAATTCTTCCATTCACTACCACAATGGCTTTGGTGTGTTCAGGACGAGTGAAAGAGACCCAATACAGTTTTTTTCCTTCTTGCCCTTCAATTGTCCCTTTTGTTTTTGTCTCCCAAAAAGGCGTTAATGTGCTGATAGAGAATGCTAATAAGCTCTCTTCTTGGCTAAAAGGAAAAGGGGAATGACTTGGGTGATTCATGGTGATTCCGAATTAATAATATTGGCGTTCATGGCTATAAACTATGCCATTAATTGCGCATGATCCGTAGTGTTTTTTCGAGTAGATTAAAGGCTTAGTTTACCGTTATATTGAACCTTCGCTGGCTTGTTTGGTCTTTTAAAGAGATCTTATCGAAGATATAGATACCTATAATAACTGTGAGTTTAAAGCGTTATTGGAGAAAACATTGAAATTAAGTACATATTTTAGCCTTGGTGTGTTGATATTGAGCAGTGTGGTGTCAGCAAAAGAGGTAAGACAATATCATTATAGTGATGGCCATTTGCACTATGTGAATTTCTTTCAAGAAACAGAAGGAATGAAAAAGCTAGTGATGGATATGGATAATAACCATGTTGAACATGCGATGATTTCAGGGATCAGTGTGGTGAAAAAATGGGATAAAGATGAGCCGCAAAGACCGCCATATTACATGGGGGATGATGCGAATGTTTATTGGTATAGCGCAACCGATGTATTAGTGGCTAAAGCGGTGCAGTCATTACCAAAAAGCCAACAAGCGCGTTTTCATCCTTTTATTACCGGATTTAATCCAACCGATCTTAACGCGGCTGAACATATTGAACGTATGTTGGACTGGGATCCTAATTTTTGGCAAGGCATTGGCGAAGTCTTTGCTCGTCACGATGATTTAAGTGCATTAACTTACGGGGAATCGGCAACAGCAGATCACCCTGCAATGATGAAGGTGTATCGTTTAGCGGCCAAGCATCATTTACCTGCGATGGTTCATTCCAATATCACGTCGACTCGAGTTAAAGAGCCTATTTATTTAAGTGAAATGGAAACGGCGGTTAAAAAAAAACCTAAAACGACCTTTATTTGGGCGCATGCGGGAACAAGTGCTTCCATTAATCGTCGGATCCATCTGAAATTTTTATATTCTGAAATAAGCCGAATGTTGAAAACCTATCCCAACTTGTATATCGACATGTCATGGAGCTTATTGGATAACTATTTATTAAATGAAGACAAGTCACCGAGCCAAGAATGGTTGGAATTGGTTGAGCGCTATCCGAACCGGTTTTTTATTGGATCGGATGTGGTGGGAAAATTTGATTCTTTAGGGCGCATTTTACAAGAATTCAATGGCTTCTTAGACGCGCTTCCTGAAGATGTTGCTAAAAAAGTGGCTCGAGATAATTTCTTAAACTTATTACCTAAGCGTCGCGATTAATCGTTTTAGCAAAGTGCATGAATTTAGTACCACGATACGTTAACACCCCTTTATCTCCAGGGTTTAACGCGTGGTAGTAATGTATGCCTATTTTAAATTCTCGTTTAGGGCCTATTGGTGCTTTTTGCACATAAATCCAATACTCTTGATCTTCTTCACCCGGTTGTGAATCTGGAATATCAACGGCTTGTTTATCTAATACGACTACTTTTACTTGCTGATCTTTAGCGTTGGTTCCTAGGGTATGTTTTTGATGGAAGGAAGAATAGGTAATAAAAGAGACAATAATCAGTAACAGTAAACATAAGAGTAAAGTGATAGGCATTGTAAATATCCTGATTAAAATTAGGATGTTAGTGTATCTATTTGTGGGTTGTAATGACGGTAACGTAATCTGAATTCGTGATCTAGGTTGTTTTTAATAAGATATTTTCATCTGTTGGCATTACTTTGCAGTAAGCTATTTAGACTGTTAATGGTGAATGAGTAAGCGAATAAGGAGGGGGCGGTGTCTGATATTGAAAAAGTAGTTTCTTGTACTCGGCGTTTAGAGCGTCTACTTAGAGAGAAGTACTATGCTCAAGGCCAAGGATTGATTGAATTAGTTCAAAGCTGCGAGCAACGCTTACCCCATTCGATTATTAAGAAAATACATCACGTTGCCGATATTCGTCAAAAAGTTGTCCATGACGATGACTATCAATTAGACGATCCTATTGCTTTTGAGCGCATGTGCCTTGAATGCGAGAAAGAGTTAACCCCGAGAAGCGGGCGATTTATTTGGGGAGTGGCGATTATTTTGGTTTTAGCGATGACGATAGGCGCCATTGTATTTTATAACATTCATTGGGACGTTATTGAGCCGCATTTGCCTCGTTGATGAGGTATCCGAATGCCAGATAAACAAAAGGACGCTTGAGAGCGTCCTTTTTGTTTGTCTGTCAGATTAAGAAATCATCGGTAATGTCATTAAACCAACCATTATTGCGATCATTACTAATCCTTGTTTTTGTGATGTTGTCATTGTGTGAATTCCTTTGGTTGGTTGGATTTAAAACAACTATACCAATAAAAAGGATGTTGGTATAGATCTATTTGATAAAGGCTTAAAAATATAAGTTTAATGTCATGGTTTTATCTATATTAAGTCATTCATCGGTTATTGATTTTAATGTGGAATGATAAGTTTCATTTATAGTATGTGTTTTAATTTTTTAAGTTATTGTTTTTTATTGGTTTAATTTGTATTTTTTTTAGTTGTTATTATTGTCTATTTTATATTGATTCATTTTGGTGGTAGGGCCATTTAGGTGGTGTTATCTGACATTTTTTCAGTTTTGTTTTTTGGCTTGTTGTTTTTGTGTACATGTTCATCCATTTTTCATACTTAACTTGTGTATTTGAGTCTTATTTTTAAGTTTAAATTTTATTATTCTGTTTTTTATGGTTCACTATTATAGATTTATTTTTTATAAGTAATTGTTTTTTATTAATTTAATTTAACCTCTTTATTTGCAGTGTTTATTTTATACTTGATTTTGTTAGCTTTAGTTCCATAAAGCATTCTATGATGGTTTTACAGCGAAGTAGGCCCATGTTTGGATTGAATTGTTTTTAATCTTTACCTTCTAAAGGTGTCTCTTTACACTAAGTTCATTATTTTTCAGCTTGGAGGTCACATGAGTTATTGGTTAACGATGGGTGTATTGACGATATTCATGTGTATCTGTATTAAGACAGAATCTTCTATGGCTCTAAAATTCTTAAAACCTGCCTCCTTAATGGCCTTGATCTTATCTGTCTTCTTCTTTACCACGACGCCTCATTCTTTATCTTATTTCGCATTACTATGTGGCTTAGCTTTGTCTGTGTTTGCACAAATAAGAGAAGTGTCGGGTAATCAGAATAAAAGAGGGCAGTTGATCTGTTTTGCTTTGGTATCTCTTTGTTATAGCGTGATGTTTTGGATCCAAGTCGATAAGGTGAGTTGGGTGGTACCTGTTATTTTGTTAGCTTTCTCTATTATCTTATTCTTTTTGTTACTTCCTCTCTTCGATGGTTTTGTCATTCCTGCCGCGGTGATTGGCATTATTGTATGGCAATTATCTTGGGCTGCGGGTGAAGTGTGGAAGCTGCACCATACGTGGTCTCATTTTACTGGGTTTATCGGCAGTCTGTTTCTCGCGCTCTCTGCTTTGATTTGGGTCATACACCATTTTAAGAGCTCTTTTCGATATTCTAACTATTTATTCTTAGTGGCATATTTTGCTTCTCAAACGTTAATTACCAGTTCGATTATTTTTTAATGGGTATGATTTAGTTGTATGTATTTGTCTGTCTGATGTGATGCTTTAAGGAGAACAATGGAAATCATCTCTGCCGCAGTAATGTTATTTTTAATTATGGATCCATTGGGCAATTTACCTGTGGTACTGTCGATTTTAAAACATTTGGATCCTAAACGACGCCGAAAAGTCCTGGTGCGAGAGTTATTGTTTGCATTGGGTATTTTGTTGCTGTTCTTATTTGCTGGAAAATCTATTTTAGGATTTTTACATGTTCAACAAGAAACCTTGAGCATTTCTGGCGGATTGATTTTATTCATTATTGCGATAAGAATGATTTTTCCACAACCCGGAGGTGTGGTCGGCTTAGCGGCAGGTGAAGAACCTTTCTTTGTGCCTCTAGCGGTTCCTATGATTGCTGGACCGTCAGTGATCGCATCGTTGTTGTTGTTATCGAGTAAAGCGCCTGAGCAAATGTTGGATTGGTCTTTGGCGGTATTATTGGCTTGGGTGGCGACATCGGCTATTTTGATGTTCTACAGCTTTTTCCATAGTGTATTAGGGGAGAAAGGCCTGAAAGCCATAGAACGTTTGATGGGATTGTTGTTAGTTATGATGTCGACTCAAATGTTCTTAGATGGATTAAAGAAATTTCTAGAGTAGCGTTATTTACAACCGAACATTTATAAAGCCGTATCGAGACTGGATATGGCTTTATTGTTTTTGGTTTAGCAAAATTACGATGTTAAAAGGACGTTGGGATAGAAATGGAGTGAAGCAAAAGTGCTTTTAGATAATCCCCAATTATTTTAAATATTTATTTTTAATATCGATCAGCGCAAAAGTGCCAAAAATAAAGATCGATATTTTTTCCCTACGTGTTAGTTGCACATCTTTTCCTAAGGCGTCACCAGAAAATAGTAAGCTTTGTAGACCATGCATAAAAATGGTAAATATTGCCATTACGTTTAATGCTATGTGAGTAATGCCGGGGAAAGGTCGAATGAAATTAGTAATAAAGACTGCCCACACGACCAACATGAATAACTTAGCCAAAAGAGTGAATATAGTTTTCATAATTTACTCTACATTACGTTGATAAAGGCGATAGCAAACTTGCCCTGCTGTTTTCTCGCGATGTAACTGCCAATCTTGTGGTAAGGATGGCAACTTTAATTCTTTTTCGGTTTCGATATAAATAAGAGCTTCAGTGCTGAGCCAGTTGTTTTCAGCTAATAATTCGATCGTTTTGTCTAATAAGTCCTGGCGAAAAGGCGGATCAATGAAAACCACATCGTAAGGTTCTCCTGATTGTTGTAAAAATAACAGGGCATCTTGTTGTAATACATCAATATTACTTGCTTTGAGATCGATGACATTTTTGCTTAATTGTTGTTTGGCTAATTTATTAAGCTCCAACATAGTAACGTGAGAGGCTTGTCGTGATGCGGCTTCAAAACCAAGTCCGCCAGAGCCTGCAAATAAATCTAAACAACGAGAGTCGGGAATATCGCTAGCTAACCAATTAAACAGGGTTTCTTTGACTCTATCGGTGGTTGGACGTAATCCTTCAGCATCATACACTGGCAGCTTTCGGCCTCGCCACAAGCCACTAATAATACGTACAAAACCGCCAGTTGACTTTTTTGTTGAGGGTTTTGATGTGTTACGTTTGACCATTGTTTTTCTCATTACAGATAGATTTTTTTGACCATAGAATAAATGATAGTATATACCGAAATAACCTTGAGATACTGCTTCAATTAACAAGATGGTTATCAAAGAGTATTAAAGATAAACAGACCGTAGTTTGTTATTATTAAACCAATGGCTATGAATGATAGCTTTTCCATATTATTTCATCACTTTTATATAGATGAGCGCTAGGATTTCCCGATGACAGGTAAAAAGAAACGCGGTTTACTTTCATGGTTAGGTTTTGACGATGAAGAAGATAAAAAAAATGCAGTAGTCGAATCAGAAACGAATGAATCATCAGAACCGAAAATTGATGAGCAATCCTCATTAGAACCCGATTCTTTAGCTCAAGATGTACAGACTGAATCAGAGGGAGAATCGGAATCTCAACAAGAAGGCGAACCGGATACTGATCTTGAGCCAGCAGAGTCGATCTTACAAGATGCTGAACCTGTTTCTATAGAGTCGAATGATCATGAAGCGAAAGAGCTGGAGAGCAGTCGAGTTCAAGAGCAAGTGAAACCAACAGAAAGCTTTTTTGCTCGCTTAAAGCGCAGTTTGCAACGTACGAAACAAAATATTGGCGCCGGTTTCTTTGGCTTATTCAAAGATAAAAAAATCGATGAAGATTTATTTGAAGAATTAGAAGAACAATTATTAATTGCTGACGTTGGCATGAACACCACCAGTAAAATAATTGCTAGCCTTACCGAAAAAGCATCCCGCCAAGATTTGAAAGACGGTGAAGCCTTATACGGTATCTTAAAACAAGAAATGGCCGATATTTTAGCCGAAGTTCAGCAGCCATTAGAAATTGATACAAGCAAGAAGCCGTATGTAATTTTAATGGTTGGTGTAAATGGTGTAGGTAAAACCACCACCATTGGTAAACTAGCTAAGCAGTTTCAGTCTCAAGGTCAATCCGTCATATTAGCGGCGGGAGATACTTTTCGCGCGGCCGCAGTCGAACAGCTGCAAGTATGGGGACAACGCAATGATGTTCCAGTTATCGCGCAACATACCGGCGCAGACAGTGCTTCTGTTATTTACGATGCAATTGAAGCGGCGCGTGCTCGCGGAGTTGATGTGGTGATTGCCGATACGGCTGGTCGTTTGCAAAACAAAAGTCATCTGATGGAAGAGTTGCGAAAAATTGTACGTGTTATGAAGAAAATTGACGATTCAGCCCCCCATGAAGTGATGTTAACGCTAGATGCGGCAACCGGTCAAAATGCGATTAGCCAGGCGAAATTATTTAGCGATGTTGCACCAGTGACAGGAATTAATTTGACGAAGCTGGATGGTACGGCAAAAGGTGGAGTGATTTTTGCCTTGGCCGATCAATTTAAAATTCCAATTCGTTATATTGGTGTGGGTGAAGGTATTGATGATTTACGTCCATTCGATGCACATGATTTTATTGAAGCATTGTTTAGCCGAGAAGAATAGTTTAGTCGGAAAATAATAGCCGCGAAGCGTAGATACTTGCTAAGAATCGAAAGCACGACATGCCAGTGACTGAGGGAAATAAATGATCCAGTTTCAACAAGTGAGTAAAGTATATCGTGGTGGGCATCAAGCACTACAAAAGGTTAACTTTGAACTGCATAAAGGTGAAATGGCGTTTCTAGGAGGTCATTCTGGAGCGGGGAAAAGCACTTTACTTAAGCTCATCTGTGCGATTGAACGTCCAAGTGATGGTAAGATTTTATTTAATGATCATGATATTAGCCGAATTAAAAGTGGAGATATTCCCTTTTTACGCCGTAATATCGGGATCATTTTCCAAGATCATAAGCTCTTAATGGATCGAACTGTCTTTGATAACGTGGCGATGCCAATGAGAATTGAAGGTGCGTCTGAAAATGAGATTAAACGTCGGGTTTCAGCGGCTCTTGATAAGATCGGCATGTTGGATAAAGCACCTTGCTTACCGCGTCAGTTATCTGGTGGTGAGCAGCAACGCGTTGGGATTGCTCGCGCGGTCGTAAATCGCCCACGTTTATTATTGGCCGATGAGCCAACGGGTAACCTTGATCATGATCTTTCCCATCAAGTGTTGCGGTTGTTTGAAGAGTTTAACCGTGCCGGTGTTTCTATTATTTTAGCTACGCATGATCTGGAATTGGTGAATAGCCGCCCTCAATATCGTCGTCTGGAATTGAATCAAGGTTTCTTAAGTGAGGTTGATCGTTATGGTCAGTAAGTCCGTTAAGGCGATGAATAAAGGCAAAACTAACAAAGCCAGGCCAAAATCTGAAGGTTTTTTTAGAACTCATATCAAACAAGCCAAAGAATCTTTTAATAGCTTAATGCAGCGCCCAATGGGGACAATTTTAACCATTACCGTAGTGGCGATGTCATTGGCATTACCGGCTATTTTTTATACCGCCGGTAAGAATATTGCCACTTTAGCGCAAGATATGAGTAGTGCTTCTCAAGTGAGTGTTTATTTTAAAGAAGGCACACCAGAAGCTCGTTTAATGGTATTAAAAGATGAAGTCGAAAGTTGGCCAGATGTTCAATCGGTACAATACATTTCTTCGCAACAAGGATTAGAAGATCTCAGCCATTTTGCTGGTTTAGAGCAAGCGATGTCCTTGTTGAGTGATGCTGCATTACCGCCCGTTTTAGTTATTTTACCAAAGAGTGAATCACAACAAACTGATATTGTGAAATCGATGGCGCAAAAACTGCAGCGTGAAAATGGTGTAACTGATGTTCGTATGGATGAAGATTGGTTCTCACGACTCGATGCGATTAAGCACCTTGCTTATATTGTGTCATGTTCGTTTGCGGTTTTAATGTTGGTGTCGGTATTCTTGATTGTTGGCAATACGCTACGCTTTAATGTCTTAGCCCATAAAGATGAAATTCAAGTGATGAAGCTGATTGGTGCAACCGATCGCTTTATTTTGCGTCCTTATCTGTATACGGGATTATGGTTAGGCTTGATTGGCTCGGTAACTGCGTGGGTGCTTACTGTATTTGTTACCTTATTAGTCAGCGGCGCAGTGGATAGTTTATCTGAGTTATACGATAGTCACTTCAGCCTGATGGGCTTAGGTTGGGATGAAAGTGTTCTATTATTGATGATAGGTTCAATATTAGGGTGGGGCGCGGCCAACTTGTCAGCGCGTAAACATCTAAAAGAAATTGAACCTGTGTAAAGTTTAGCGTTCTAATGTGTATAGAAACTCGCGGCCTCTGAAGAAATTCAGAGGCCGATTTTATGGATATTTACGCGTGAGGAGCTGATGTGTTCACAGCCTTTGTTTGTAGTACGTCGCAGAATGTTTTAAGCCGATCATACATATTTTATCTTGGCTTTTATTTATTAGATTGATCGACTTGCATTCAAAGTTTTTAATATGAATAATAGATCCCCCCTTGAAGCTGGTTAGGTTTAGGTCCAGAATAGATGGGTTAAATCGAAGTAAATCTCTAGTTTTGTATTAATGAGAGAAAACGAGGAATAGAATGTCTAACGCATATCCAATGGCTTTTGTCACCAAAGATAGTCTAGATAGTTACATCCGAACGGCAAACAGCTACCCAATGCTGAGCGCTGAAGAAGAGCATGACCTAGCTGAGCGCTTACATTATCACGATGAAATTGATGCTGCCAAAGGTCTTATTTTATCTCACCTACGATTCGTTGTTCATGTTGCTCGTGGTTACTCTGGTTATGGTTTACCTTTAGCGGATTTGGTTCAAGAAGGTAATATCGGCTTGATGAAGGCGGTTAAACGTTTTAATCCTGAGGTTGGTGTTCGCTTGGTTTCTTTTGCAGTTCATTGGATCAAAGCTGAAATCCATGAATATGTATTGCGCAATTGGCGTATCGTCAAAGTGGCAACGACTAAAGCACAACGTAAATTATTTTTTAATCTGCGTAAGTCAAAAAAACGTTTAGGTTGGTTTAATAATGGTGAAGTAGAAACGGTCGCCAAAGAGCTTGGAGTTTCACCAAAAGAAGTTCGTGAAATGGAATCTCGCTTAGCGGCGCAAGATCCTACTTTTGAAGCGCCATCAGAAGATGACGATGTCGTTTCATCATACACCGCTCCAGTATTGTATCTTGAAGATAAACATTCTGATCTGGCTGAAAGTGTTGAAGCTGAGAACTGGGAGCAGCATACTACGGGTCGTTTAGGTCATGCGATGGCAACACTAGATGAACGTAGTCAGCATATTGTTCGCTCTCGTTGGTTAGAAGATCAAAAATCAACGCTACAAGAATTAGCAGAAACTTACAGCGTATCGGCTGAGCGTATTCGCCAGCTAGAAAAAAATGCGATGAAGAAATTAAAAGCCGCAGTCGGTGAGTTTTAACTATTAATCTGTTTTAAATGGATCGTATGAGTTAATATTTTTAAAGAGCCAAGATCATTTGATCTTGGCTTTTTTGTTGGATCAAAATCAATGATCCAAAAAGAGATCAGATCGAATCGGTTTCTGTGGATAAATGTGTGGGGAACTTATGTGTCGATTAAGATCAAGATACACAATATATAGGGTATGTCGGGTTTTATAAATGTGAGTAAATTTAAGCTTACCCACACTTAGATCAGGATCCTCACTACATGTTGTGGATCTAAATTTAAAAAACCACGTTATCAACGTAATTCACAGCTTTATCCACAGTTGATTATAAAGTAAACAAAAAAGTATCCTCATTTTTTCTCTGTCTAAGTTTACTGTGGGATACGTTATACTGCTGCCCGGTTTTGATGCATGTTGGGCTTTATCATATCGCACTTCTGTACCTGTATTACTTGGGGCTGTATCTTGGGTGGCTAGGTGACTGAAACTTCAATAAGTTTGGGTATCGACATTCACTATTCAGTTATTATTGATTGAATATTTGCAATATAAAGGAAGAAAAATGGACCAGTTTCAGCATATTAGCGTTGAGCAAGCGCAGCAGTTATTAACAAGCCAATCGACTGTGTTATTTGATATTCGTGATCCACAGTCTTTTGCAGTTGCACATGCTTTACCGGCTCAACATCTAACGAATGATACGATGGTTGGTTTGCTAGAAGAGGTTGAGTTTGATCAGCCCATTTTAGTCATGTGTTATCACGGCGTGAGTAGTCAGGGTGCGGCGCAATATTTAGTGAATCAAGGTTATGAAGAAGTGTATAGTGTTGATGGTGGTTTTGAGGCTTGGCAACGAGCAGATTTACCACAGCAAAAAATGGCTTAAAGCTTAAGCCAAAAGAATTGATTTCAGAATATAGATGTATCGAAATTCGTTATTAGCAGTAGGTTGTCGCATGATTCGTTTGGTTTCTATTAATAATCCCCGTGTTGCTCAAGCCTTTATTGATTATATGGCTTCTCGCCAAATTACCATTCAAATGCTGCCAGAAGGTAATGGTCAGTTTGCTTTGTGGTTAAAAGAAACCGAACACCAAGTCGAAGTTGAGGCTGAGTTGTCGATGTTCTTCGATAATCCTAACGATCGAAAATATCAAGCGGCATCTTGGCAAGTAGCGGATACTCGCACTCAGAAATTTAATTATCACACCCCAAGTATTATGGCGATGGTAAAAGCCAAGGCAGGTCCGTTGACCTTGGGCGTGATGGTGATTTGTGTTGTTATTTATGCGCTGCAATTTTTAGGGTTAGGGACGCAAATTTTTCAAGCGTTACACTTTCCGGCTGATCCTAAGCAAGAATGGCAAATATGGCGCTGGGTATCTCATGCCTTTTTACATTTTTCAGTTGCCCATATTGCGTTTAATATTTTGTGGTGGTGGCAATTTGGCGGTGATATCGAGAAAAAATTGGGAAGTGGTAAATTACTGCAGATCTTTTTAGTCTCTGCTGCTTTATCGGGCGCCGCTCAGTACTGGGTTGGTGGTGCTAACTTTGGTGGTTTATCTGGAGTTATCTACGCTTTAATGGGCTATTTATGGGTCGTGGGTTGGCGTTTACCTGAAAAAGGTGTTTCAGTTCCACGTCCTTTGGTGATTTTCATGTTGGTTTGGTTGGTGCTTGGCTTTATTCAACCTGTCATGGCCATTGCGAACAGTGCGCATTTTGCGGGTTTACTTGCCGGTTGTTTATTGGGTGCCATTGAGCCTAAAAAAAGCGCTTAAACATAATGGTGAGGACGTATTCTTGGCCTTACCCATATTTTCTATTTAACCGACTTGGTACAATACGGTTCGGTTTTGATTAAAACGTATTAATTGACTAGCTATGATAAAACAAGATTATTCTCATAATTTTAAAAGTTTAAACGATATTGATTGGCAACGTGACGATGCTTTCGATTTTTCCGCCTCATTGGACTCGAGTTGGCTACTTGAACAGGGATCGCTGTCGCGTTTGTTTTTGCAACATTGCCAAAAATTAAGTGCGCATGTGGTGCAAAATATTCGTATTGAAGCGGATCAACTGACGGATTTTCAACGCTGTATGATTGGTGATGAAGCGTGCCTGCTACGTGAAGTTGTTCTGGCGGCGGATGATGAGGCATGGTTATTGGGAAGCACGTTGATCCCAATTTCGTCCCTGAGTGATGCCCAGTTTGATTTAGCCAAACAAGGTACTGTTCCTCTAGGTTTAACCGTATTTCAAGCTCAAGAAGTGAAGCGTAACGGTTTGCATTTAGGGATGTTAGATACCGATTTAGGGCACTTGGCCGCCCGATGCTCTCGCTTATGGATGAACGATAAGCCGATGCTTGTGACGGAGTTATTTTTACCACGGTCACCGATTTATCGAATAAATTCAGTGAAATAAAAATGATTGTTAATGGATGTTGTGTAAGAGGGATGTCGTTATAAATGAACATAGTTAAGGTTCGCGCATTTTGGCAACTAACACGAATGAACCGACCGATTGGTTCATTATTGTTAATGTGGCCGACATTATGGGCATTATTTCTTGCCAGTGATGGTTTGCCACAATGGGATATTTTGGTGGTATTTGTTTTAGGTGTATTTTTCATGCGTTCGGCAGGTTGTGTGATCAATGATTATGCTGACCGAAAATATGATGGCCATGTAAAGCGCACCAAAGCCCGTCCTATCCCATCGGGTTTAGTGAGCCCTAAAGAAGCATTAGTATTGTTTTTTGTGTTGGTTATTGCTTCGTTCTTATTAGTTTTGAGTATTAATGCGCTCACCATTGAGCTTTCTTTAGTTGGTATCGTATTAGCGTTTATCTATCCTTTTATGAAGCGCTTTACGAATGTACCGCAATTGTTTTTAGGCTTGGCGTTTAGTTGGGCAATTCCTATGGCATGGGCGGCGGAAGCTGGGCATTTGCCGATGGAAGTATGGTTATTGTTTATGGTTAATGTGATGTGGACCATTGCTTATGACACTCAATATGCGATGGTCGATCGTGATGATGATTTAAAGATTGGAGTTAAATCGACGGCAATTTTATTTGGTCGCTTTGATAAGTTGATTATTGGCGCACTGCAATTGAGCACGTTACTATTATTGATGCTATTGGGTTCATGGATGGAACTAGGCTCTAGTTATTATTGGGGCATATTAGTGGCTGCCGTTTTGTTTGTTTATCAACAACGTTTAATCCGAAATCGTAGTCGAGATGGCAGCTTTAAAGCTTTCTTGAATAATAACTATGTTGGAATGATCATAGCGGTTGGTATCGTTATTAGCGTGTGGTAACCGGTCTTAAACGACGATCTTAAAAAAAACCGCGTACCTTATATTGGTTCCTTCAATATAAGGTACGCGGTTTTTTATTATAGATCTGAAAACGTTACTTTATTTTATGCAACACGCTTTCTTGTAAAGTCAGCAAGACTTCTGGAGACAATAATTCGCCAAGTAAATCAACCAGATCTTTGGTCTTGTGTTGGTCATTCTCATTTGTACTCTCAATATAACCTTGTTGCTTTAAGGTTTGGAAGAAAGTAATGAACACGCCTTTATCGAAAAACTCTGGTGCGTTGATGCCATGTAGTCTGCCTAAGCGTTGTGCGATATCTTGGCTCTGCTGCTCCAAACTCGTTTTATCAATATCGGGAATGGCAACCAATTGAGTGAGAGCAATTGCATAACGTTGTAGTGTTTCGACGATGGTGCGCGATAATAATATTAAGGTTTGCACCTGTGTTGGATTGGTCGATAGCTCCCCATTGGTCTCAATAATTAATTGTTGGCGCAATAATTCATCTACCAACTTATTGACTGCACTTTCTAACTCTTGTTCTGAGTGATGTAAGAATAATTCCGCTTTTAAGAAGGGATAAATCAGCCCAATTGCCTGTTGCAATTCTACACGAGAGATCTGCTCTTTTTGAATGATTAGATGAGCGATTAAAGACGGCACAGCAAACAGGTGAATAATATTATTACGATAAAATGTCATCAAAATAGATTGCTGACGATCAAGTGAAATAATATCGCCTTTACTGTCTTGCTCTACTTTAAATTTACCCAATTTTTCAGCGTGTTCCACTAACTCGGCTGCAGTGGCATTGGGTACGGTTGATGTCGCGGTGTATGGCACTTGAGTAAGAAGTGAAATATAACAATTAACCTGTTGTTCCAGTTTATTGCGAGACAGGGCTCTTTGGTTAGACGCGAGCAATGCTGTTGCACATAAAGTAAGAGCGTTAGTCGCCGCGGCATCATTAATATGGGTCATCATTTTATTCGCAAGTTTATTCACCACGGGATTCATCCATTGTGGTTTTTGAGATAAATCTTGCGGATCATTCTCAGTTTTACTTGACCAACCAGGTACTTGTTCATTCAAGTACTGATTTAGGTTAATGGGTTCACCAAAATTTACATAACCTTGTCCAAAATTACGCAGCTTACGAATCGTTTTCAGCACCATACCTGCATTTTCTTTTTCTTTACGCTTTCCAGTCAGCTCCTTGGCGTAAGTTGATACCTCCATAACGTGTTCATAGCCAATGTAAACAGGGACTAAAGTGACGGGACGATTTAAGCCGCGCAACATGGTTTGAATCGTCATTGCGAGCATGCCAGTTTTGGCTTGCAGTAAACGACCGGTACGAGAACGACCGCCTTCGCAGAAAAATTCAACCGAATAACCTTTGGTAAATAGTTCAGCTAAATACTCACGGAAAATAGTGGAGTAAAGTTTATTGCCTTTAAAGGTTCGACGAATAAAGAAAGCGCCGCCACGTCGAAAAATAGGTCCTGCTGGGAAGAAATTTAGATTAACACCGGCGGCAATATGAGGGGGTACCATGCCTTCGTGGTGTAAAACATAAGACAATAGTAAGTAATCCATATGGCTACGATGGCAGGGAACATAAATGATTTCGTGGCCATCTTGGGCTAGTTTTCTAACCACTGACATATTGTTGATATTCAAACCTTGGTACAGCTTATTCCATAGCCAGCCTAAGAATTTAGCGCCCACTTTAATTAATGAGTAAGAAAAATCAGCGGCAATTTCTTCTAAAATATCTTGCGCTTGTTTTTGGGCCTTTTCGTGTGAAATTTTCTTGGATTTAGCTTCATCATCGATCGCTTTCTGAATAGCTGGCGATTTTAATAAACGATTAAACAGAACTTGGCGTTGTGGCAGGCTTGGACCGGATGCGGCAAGTTTTTGACGAGAGAAGTGAATTCGAGCAACACGGGCGAGTTTATGAGCAATGACTTCATCGACACCGTGATTGTCAGCCATATAACGCAGCGAAACAATCGGGCTAAATCGAATTAAACAATCCCGGCCTGAAGACACCAACACTGTGGTTTTTTGGCAAGCACTCATGGCTTCTAAATAAGGTTTCTCTTGACCTTCTTTACCGGGTTTTCTTCCCCATAATACCGACGTAGGCAAAATTTGAATATCGAGTTCGGCATCCTCTTGGTGTTTTGCTAATAGTTCTGAAAATAATAAGACCGATTTTTTAGGTAAAATATTTTTTGCGCCGATTGATGTCCCTTTAGCGGTAATAAAAACAAAGCGATCATATTCTTGTCCGTTAATCGCAAGCGGGGTTAGCGGATTGGGCAAACCTAACGTCTTTGCTTGTGTTTGCAACGAGATTAAGTCGATATCAGAATCAAAAGGTAAGACATAAACAATGGGCTTGGATAAATCGAGTTGTAATTCTTCGACTGGATTGGCTGGTATGGTTTTACCTTTTACCATTACTGAAAGGGGTAACTTGAGAAGTGAACGAGAAATCAAGTGTCCATAAGACATAGCAGAGTGAGCCTCAGAATATATACCCTTTTACTTGGATATAATTTTAGTTAATACGCATCCAAAATAGCAATCAAGAAGACTACTCATGCATTCAATCCGGTCATTCTACCTTTTTCATGATCATTTGGCTTGTTTTGATCAAAGGCTGTGTTATTCAATACGGTATACAAAAAATGTTAACTATTTGTCTAATAATAAAAAATTATGATTTCACTGGCGTTATTATTTTTCACTGTATATACTCACAGTCAACTGTATAAAAAGACAGGTGGAGTATGAAGCCCTTAACCCCTCGACAGCAACAAATTTTTGAGCTGATTAAAGAGAAAATAGACATCACAGGAATGCCACCAACTCGTGCAGAAATTGCTCGTGAGCTTGGGTTTCGTTCTGCAAATGCCGCGGAAGAGCACTTAAAAGCTTTAGCGCGTAAAAATGTTATTGAAATTATACCGGGTGCTTCGCGTGGTATTCGTATTATTCAAACAGAAGCTGAATTACTTGAAGAACAGGGGCTACCTTTGATCGGTCGAGTGGCGGCTGGCGAGCCGATTCTGGCGCAAGAACATGTCGAAAGTCATTATCAAGTTGATCCGAGCATGTTTAAACCTCAAGCGGATTTCTTGCTGCGCGTACATGGCATGAGTATGAAAGATATCGGCATTGTGGATGGTGACTTACTTGCCGTACACAAAACGCAAGATGTTCGAGATGGCCAAGTCGTGGTTGCGCGTGTCGATGATGATGTGACCGTGAAGCGATTAGAGCGAAAAGGTTCTATTGTCTTATTACATGCCGAAAATGAAGAATTTAGTCCAATTGAAGTCGATTTGACTCAGCAACAATTATCTATTGAAGGCATTGCCGTTGGGATTATTCGTAATAATACGTGGATGTAATTTCGTACGTTGATCGTGTGAGCAAGGCCACACTAATCGCTTAAGTGATCATTTCCTCTAAAGGAATGGATTATTTAGCTTGTTAATACAAATGATAATTATTATCATCAGTTAATCTCAACTAAGGAGAT
Organism: Vibrio hibernica; assembly: GCF_015223435.1. GTDB lineage: Bacteria > Pseudomonadota > Gammaproteobacteria > Enterobacterales > Vibrionaceae > Vibrio > Vibrio hibernica. Next base: position 10,957 of record NZ_VHKO01000008.1, on the reverse strand, counting down.
TAACTGATGAATTTCCCTCAGCCCGTTTCATCTTCTCATCCTAAGCCTACTGGGCTTGATTCTCTTACTACGCCTTATCAGGTTCCTGCTAATTTATTGCAACCATTATGGTTACGCAGTCGCGAAAGTTTGATTGATAATGGCTTGGTGTATGATCCGATTGCCGCACGAGCTTGCCAACGTTGTCAGTTATCGCAGGCTTGTTTGTCTGGTGATGTCGATCAAAAGCAATTACTTCACGCCACATTAACTCAATTATGCGATATCGAAGTTCGTCAATTTTTAGAACGATTTCCTAATGCTTGGATCATTAATGTTGGAGCTGGGCTCGATACTCGTTTTTATCGCCTTGATAATGGACGTTGTCATTGGATTGAGCTGGATGTAAATGAGAATTTACTGTGGCGACAAAAGTTATTTCATCATAGCGAACGATACAAAATGATATGTGGATCTGTGCCAGATATGGAATGGTTAGAGCAATTAGCCATTCCTGAAAGTGCGCCGATTTTAATTGTATGTGAGCAAGCTTTACTTACTCATCAACGTAATCAAGTTGCTCATTTTATTCAAAAATTAGGGCGTTATTTTACTCATGCTCAAGCTTGTATAGTGTTAGCCGGAGATAAAACTCAATCTTATTGGGGGCGAAAAATGGGCTGCGAAATTTATTCTCATGGTTTAGCTGAACCAGCTAAGAGCGTATTAAATTGGTTACCGTGGATTGTGCGAATTAAAGCTCGATCTCCAATGGATCATAATTGTAAACGCTGGACAATTTGGCAAAGAACGGTGTCTCGATTACCGTTTTTAAAACATCGCTTAACGCCAGTATTAGTGTATTTCCGTTGGTAAGAGTCCACGCTAAGTAAGTGTTCACTGACTTCCATGGTTTGGCATATCTCTTTCTTTTGGTTTGATATCTTTATGCCCACATAAAGCTTTGCTTGGTATACACTAGCCGCTCATCAAGAGAGGTTTCCGTGCTCAGACAACTCCAACATATTTTATCGCAACGCTCTATTCACCAGCAGGTGCTAGTACTCGCTATTCCTATGGTGCTCTCTAATATTACCGTACCTTTACTTGGTCTGGTCGATGCGGCAGTTATCGGTCATCTGGATCGTTCGTGGTATTTAGGTGGCGTCGCTTTGGGTAGCACCATGATCAGTGTGACGTTTTGGTTGCTTGGTTTTTTACGAATGGCAACCACAGGTTTAACGGCACAAGCACAAGGTGAGCAAAATCCTGAGAAATTAGCGAAGGTATGGTTACAGGGAATGCTGGTCGCACTATTGCTGGCGAGTTTGTTTTTATTACTCCATTCTCCACTTGCCGATTTTATTTTCTCTTTTAGCCAAGCCAGTGAAGAGGTAAAGCATTATGGTATGCAATATTTCTCGATTCGTGTTTGGAGTGCACCGGCAGCTTTAGCCAATTTTGTTATTTTAGGTTGGTTGCTCGGCACTCAAAATGCCAAGTCTCCGATGTGGTTAGTCATTGTTATCAATCTCGCCAATATTGTCCTAGATGTATTATTTGTGCTGGTGTTTGATTGGAAAGTTGCGGGCGCCGCTTGGGCGTCGGTATTGTCTGATTACACTGGTTTGGCTCTCGGTTTATTTTTTGTCGCCCGAACGTGGACAAAACAACAATTACCCTCGCTATGGTCACTATTACCCTCCGCTACTCACCATATGGGGCGAATGCTAAGACTGAATAGCGATATCTTTTTACGTTCTTTATGTTTGCAAGCCGTTTTCAGTTTTATGACTTTCCAAGGCGCAGCATTAGGTGATGATGTGGTTGCCGCCAATGCGGTATTAATGAGCTTTTTGATGATGGTGTCTTATGGCATGGATGGCTTTGCTTATGCGATGGAAGCGATGGTGGGCAAGGCAGTAGGGGCAAAAAGCCGTGATCAACTTTTACATTCATTGATTGGTACGTCATTCTGGGGTCTACTTTGTAGCCTTGGTTTAACGTTATTATTTTGGTGTTTTGGTGAAGATTTAATTCGATTAATCACTGATATTAATAGTGTTCAATTGCAAGCGAATACTTACTTACCTTGGCTCATTATTATGCCGATTGTTTCCATGTGGTGCTTTTTGCTTGATGGGATTTTTGTTGGCGCGACTAAAGGCAAAGAAATGCGTAATAGTATGTTGGTAGCGATGCTGAGTTTTTTTGCTTTGTATTATAGCAGTGCCAGCTGGGGCAATCATGCGTTATGGTTTTCGATGGTGATGTTTATGGGCATGCGTGGTGCAGGGTTAGCCTTTATCTTTATTCGACAGTGGAAATCGCAAAGCTTTGTTAAGGTAAACTAAAGCTAAGGTAAATATGAGTAAGGTCAGGTAAAAACAAGGGAGCTAAATTCGCTCCCTTTTGTTTGTCTTTATCTATATTGAAAGTCTAAAACAACCGATTTAAACCATTTAGTGCCGCCACCCGGAAGGCTTCTGCCATGGTTGGATAGTTAAATGTGGTATTCACAAAATACTCGATAGTATTTGCGTTTCCTTTTTGTTCCATTATCGCTTGCCCGATGTGAATAATTTCCGCCGCGCGTTCACCAAAGCAATGAATACCTAAAATAGCCTTAGTTTCTCGGTGAAATAAAATTTTCAAACTACCCACGTCTTTACCCGAAATTTGCGCACGAGCCAAATGTTTAAAAGAGGCGCGACCGACTTCATACGGAACTTTTGTGGCTGTCAGTTCTTGTTCTGTTTTTCCGACTGAGCTAATTTCTGGAATGGTGTAAATCCCGGTAGGAATATCTTCAATTAAGAATTGATCGGCTTGACCTTTTGCAATGGCTTGTGCAACAAAACGACCTTGATCATAAGCGGCGCTGGCAAGGCTTGGATAACCAATAACATCGCCGACGGCATAAACGTGCTCAACATTAGTTTGATAATGCTTGTTCACCGAAAGTTGACCGCGTGAATCAGGTGTTAATCCTACTTCTGGTAGATCTAACGTATCGGTATTACCTGTGCGGCCATTGGCGTATAACAAACAATCGGCTTTCATTTTTTTGCCTGACTGCATATGGACGATCACACCGTCTGCTGTGCCTTCAACTTTTTGATAAGTTTCATCATTGCGGATCACTACACCGCTGTTCCAGAAGTGATAAGACAAAGCATCGGAGGTTTCATTATCTAAGAAGGCTAATAAACGATCGCGAGTGTTGATCAGATCGGTTTTAACACCAAGACCTCGGAAAATAGAGGCATATTCACAGCCGATCACACCCGCCCCATAAATAATAATATGGCGTGGATCGTGTTGCAGATTTAAGACGGTATCGCTGTTGTAAATGCGTGGATGGTTAAAATCGATATCATCAGGTTGATAAGGACGAGAGCCTGTTGCGATAACAAATTTATCTGCACTGTAGTGTTCAGATGATCCGTCTACTTGAGCGACAGAAACTGAATTTGAGCCAGTAAATCGGGCTTTGCCAAAAATTAAGGTGCATTCATTTCGATCGTAAAATCCTTGGCGCAACCGAGTTTGTTTATCAATAACAATTTTGGCATGATCCAAAATATCTGAAAATGATGCAGTTAAACTGGTGTTATTTTTGCAAAATAAAGGATTACTATTGAATTCAATAATACGGCTAACGGCATGACGCAGTGCTTTGGAAGGTATGGTGCCCCAATGAGTACAACCACCCCCAACACTGTTTTCTTTTTCTATTATGGCTACGTTTAACCCAGCCTTGGCCAACCCCATCGCTGCCCCTTCTCCACCTGGACCGCTCCCAATGACGATGACATCAAAGTGTGTTAAATCCTTCATGCTTTACCCTTGTTATATTTCACAACATAATATTTTCACTATATTAACCTATTCATTTTATGGGTAAATGATCCACATGAAAACACATCGGGGGGATCACAAAGATAAGAGGTGTTTATCTCCATTTCGTTGTATTGAAAATGAAATGTTGTTATGGAAGTGGTTGAGGGCTCTATTTGTCGGTATATTGTCTTGATGGTTTTTGGGTTCCGCACGTTAAAATAAGTAGATGGCATTATGGGTATTCGAGCTCAACAGAAAGAAAAAACACGCCGCTCCCTAATTGATGCGGCGTTTGGTCAATTGAGTGCTGATCGAGGTTTTTCTAATTTAAGCCTACGAGAAGTATCAAGAGAAGCTGGGATTGCACCCACTTCCTTTTATCGTCATTTTAAAGATATGGATGAATTAGGGTTGGTTATGGTGGATGAGGGCGGTTTGTTATTACGTCAACTTATGCGCCAAGCTCGTCAACGCATTGTTGCTGAAGGAAGTTTAATCCGGACCTCGGTGCATACTTTTATGGAGTTTATCGAACACAATCCAAATATCTTTCGTTTATTGTTGCGTGAGCGTTCTGGGACATCGGCAGAATTTAGAACCGCTGTCGCGCGTGAGGTGCATCATTTTGGCGCCGAATTAACGGAATATTTCATGAGAACGGGTTTGGAGCGTGAATTTGCGGCTATTCAAGCGGAAGCGGCGGTCACCATTGTTTTTACTTCGGGAGCTGAAGCGTTGGATCTCAATGTGGAAGATAGAAATGCTTTATCTGAACGAATGATTTTACAGTTAAAGATGCTGTCGAAAGGTGCAATGTTAACAAAGAGAAAGTACCGTCAATCTGGTCGTTAATATTTTGCTTAAATTTGAGGGTAGTGATGAAAACACCGACTTTAGGTAAGCTGTAAAGTCGATGTTATTGTTCATTATGAGTGATTATTTACACTCTAAAAATACACCAACCTCCATGTGATGGGTGTAAGGAAATTGATCAAACAAAGCAAAGCGCGTGATATTGTGAGTCTGCGTTAAAATGGCCAAGTTATCTTTCAGGGTTTCAGGGTTACATGAAATATACATAATACGTTCATAACCTTGTACCATTTTACAGGTGCCGTCATCCATGCCCGAACGAGGCGGATCGACAAAAATGGTGTTGCAGTGATAACTGTTTAAATCAATGCCATTATCTTTCAAACGACGAAATTCTCGTTTACCTTCCATTGCGTCCGTAAAATCCTCTGCCGACATGCGAATAATTTGTACGTTATCAATGTTGTTTGCTTTGATGTTGTATTGCGCTGAATCTACGGATGGTTTTGCTAATTCCGTCGCGAGTACTCGATTAAAGTTTTGCGCCAAAGCAAGGGAGAAATTCCCGTTACCACAATAGAGTTCAAGTAAATCACCTTGGCTGTCTTGAGTGCAATCGACCGCCCATTCCAACATTTTCTGCGCCGCAATGCCGTTAGGTTGAGTGAAGCTATTTTCAACCTGTTGATAGATATAAGGCTTACCGTTGACTTGCAGTTTTTCTATCACATATTCGCGATCCATGACGATTTTCATTTTACGAGCGCGACCAATTAAATCTAGGTTAAATCCTTCATCGTTAAGGCGTTGCTTTAAGGCTTGTGCTTGTTGCTTCCATTCTTCATCGAGTTGGCGGTGGTATAACAGCGAAACTAAAATCTCACCACTTAATGTAGACAAAAAATCCACTTGAAACAGTTTATGGCGCAAGCTGTGATTCGGCTTCATTGCATCTAATAGCAGTGGCATTAAATCATTAATAAGGCGGCTAGCCGTTGGGAATTGATCAACACGGTATTTTTCACGAGTTTCTTGGTTAAACATGATGTAATACATGTCTTCACCCTCATGCCATACGCGAAATTCAGCACGCATGCGGTAGTGTTGTTCTGGTGATTCAAAGACTTCGATTTCTGGCGTGGTAAACTCACAAAACATCTCGTCTAGACGTTGCAGTTTGTTGGTTAGTTGTTGCGCATAGCGATCCGCACTGCTGTTTTCAGTTGCCATAAATAAGCCTTTTGATGTTCTTTAAATAGAGATTGGAACAAGGAGCGCAGATTTTATCTATTGCAGCAAAGATGTCCAGTATTGGCTATAAATCATTGCTGACCTGAATAAATGAGAAATACATCATTCATTGCTCTTAATAATAGTGTAGACAAGCCGATCATAGCACTTTAGGATCGGCTTTGCTGGTGACCTCTGTATTTGATTTTATTGAATAAGGAAGGCTGAAAAGGGAATTTGGTGTAAATCCAGAACTGACGCGCAGCGGTGTGAAGAACGAAACTTTCAAGGTTAATGATTAACCGAGACACTGTTTTAGCTTGAACAAAGCAAGATGGGAAGTGGAAAGGAGTAGGTGGTAGCAATACCGAGCTTTAAGTCCGAAGACCTGCCAGCAACGGAGCAAATGCTCGCAATGTTTCTCGCGTTTTAGGATTTATAATAAATGAAAAAAACACTTTTAGCAGCGTCTATTATGTCGCTGTGCACCCCTCTATCTTTTTCATATGCTGCTGAGGCAGTTTTTTCTACAAATAAAGCCAACTCTGAAACTATGGTGGTGACGGCGAGGCGTATGGCTCAGCCGTTAAAAAATGTTATCACTCCTATATCTATCGTAACAAAAAATGAAATTGAAGCGATGCAAGCCAATACTATCGCGGATGTTTTACAGCGGTTACCCGGGGTTAAAGTTATTTCATCAGGTGGTCCAGGACAGATTACGTCCGTATATTTAAGAGGTTCAGCGTCTAACCAAATACTCATTTTATTAAATGGTGTGCGTATTAATAGTGCGACAGCTGGTGGCGCTGATTTTAGTCAAGTTCCATTGACTGCTATTTCAAAAATTGAATTGATTCGCGGTTCACGTGCTGCTCAGTATGGTTCTGATGCAATTGGTGGTGTGCTTAATATTATCACTTCGATTGAAGGACAGGGTAATTCTGCTCAAGTGACAACTGGGATAGGGAGTCATGGGTACCATCAACTTGGTGCTTCGGCTCAAGGCATCAATGATGATGGGGCTTGGATTAAGGTTGCGACTGATGTTAATGGTGCTGATGGTTTTTCTGCTATGACAGAACCAGCTGATCAAGATTCTGATAGTTATAGTAACCAAAACAGCTATATTGAGATTGGTACTCACTTAGATAATCACTGGAAAATAAGCCTACAAGGTTTACTGCATAATGGCGAAAGCGATTTTGATAATGGCGAAAGCGATTTTGATAATGGGTATACAGATTTTAGTACAGGGCAGTATGTCAATAATCCTAATGCTAAATCTAAAGCTCGACAATATAGCATTGCAGGGAAAACGGAATATACCAATCAAGATTATTTTAGTGAATTAACGGTTGCACAAAACCAGGATAAATTAGACACCGGGGATGATAATACACCGGTAAGTACTATAAAGTCTGACCGTATCTCTGTTAATTGGTTTAACCATTATCAAATTAATGGTAACTGGGGGGTTGGGGGAGGGGTGGAGTGGTACCGAGATAATGTTGACAATAGCAGTTCTTCATATACTAAAGATGAGCGAGATAATAAAGCGATTTATGGGACTTCATCTTTGAAAATTGCAGATTGGTTATTTGATGGTAGCATTCGGACAGATGATAATGATAGCTATGGGCGAAATAATACATGGCAAGCCGGTGTAGCTTATGAATTAACATCGAATCTTACTCTCTCAACAAATGTTGGTACTGCTTTCCGTGCACCTACTTTTAATGATTTATACTATCCAGGAGGCGGTAATCCAAATTTAAAACCAGAGGAATCTACCAGTTATGAACTTGGTATCCGAGGCGATTATCAACCCATTAATTGGTATTTTAATGGGTATCATAACAAATTGAACAACCTTATTGCTTGGGCCCCTGACCCCACAGATTCAACGGGAACTAATTGGATGCCTTCTAATGTAGATAAGGCAACCTTGCAAGGTATTGAAATTGGTACGGAGTTTCATACTTGGGCTTTATTCCATGATATCAGCTACGACTACTTAGATTCAGAAGATAAAAAAACAGGAAAACAACTAATATATCGCTCAAAACATAGTGCTAAGTGGAATGTAGGATACACAGCAGATATATGGCAATTAGATATGACGGCTATTTATTATGGTCAATCATATTCGGATGCTAATAACACCCAAAAAGTAGAGGCTTATACTTTAGTCGATTTAGGTACCAGTTATTTTGTGACAGACCAGTTAACCTTAAGAGTAAAGGTAACAAACTTATTCAATAAAAGTTATGTATCAAAAGCGAATTATAATAGTGCAGAGAGAGAGTTTTACTTAAACGCAGCTTATCAATTTTAAATAATAAAAATATACCGCCATCTTTAAGACTAAATACAAAATTAAAGGTGGTGGTTTTTTGTTGGAGACTAAAATGAAACCAGTAGGTAAAGATATTGATGAATTATGCTATCCATTTATTTATGAAGAAAGTCATCGCTGTGATTATGAAATTATTACCGATGAGCTCTGTTCACGAATTGGCTTGGTATTAAGTAAAGATCAGATCCCTGAATTAGTAAAGGATGTCTTATCTCGTTTACAGCCGAATACTTATCACCTAAATGGTTCTGTTAGGGGGAAATTAGCAATTACTGAAGATGAACTCATTGAATTAAAAGCAGACTATGAAAGAATTAAAAAGATCTTGAATGGTGGTAAAAAAGGATTTGTATTACCGGGAGGACATCCTGTCGCATCTGAATTGCATTTATGTCGCTCATTAGGAAAAAAAACGGTTCGTGCTTTAGTTGCGGTTCATCAAGAGGGAAGGCGTGTACCACCAGATGATATTTTATTCCGTTATGCAAATTTAATAACCAATGTATTTTATGCATTAGCTTCTTATACCAATATGGTGCACGGGGTAGAAGAAACGCCTTTTATCAGTAAAAGCTATCCGATGCCTGAAAAAAAATGAATAATATATGAAAAAAGTCATGGTCAGTTGGTCATCTGGAAAAGATTCATGTTTAAGCTTAATTCGATTATTACGGGATCCTACTTATGAAGTGGTTGGCATTTTTACATCGTTTGTGGGTGAACAGGTTCCTTACCAAGTGACTCCTATTTCAGTGGTCGAGATGCAAGCTCAATTAATGGGATTACCATTGATCAAGATTGAACTACCGGAAGTCTTTCCATCAAATGAAATTTATCAAGCATGTATCGTCAATGGACTAAAATCGAGTGAGCTAGAGTTTGATTGCGTTGCCTTTGGCGACATGTTCCATAACGGTATTGCCGATTATCGACGCCGTTATATTGAACCGGCTGGTTGGAAATGCATTTTTCCTTTATTAGGCGATCCAAGTAATCAACTGGCAAAAGAGATTTTAGATGTCGGTATAAAAACCATTTTAGTCACGACTCAAAATGAAATGTTGCCAGCAGAATTTTGTGGACAGTGGTATACCACAAGCTTACTTAGTCAACTTCCTGATAATGTCGATTGGTGTGGTGAGAATGGGGAGTTCCACACTTTGGTGACTCAAGCTCCTTGTTTTACTGGGAAATTACAGCTTAGCCAATTGGACATTGAATCTTTATCGGGTTACTGCCACTTACGCTATCGAGCCGTTATTTCTTAATACATCACAAAGCGGTATGATGGCCCTCTTTATTTGACTTGTAATGGTTAGGCGGATGCAAGCAGAAAAAAATGTGCTGATTTTTGATTCTGGCGTTGGCGGATTATCCGTCTTTAAAAATATCTATGCACATTTACCCCATCTCAATTATATCTATTTATTTGATAATGAAGGCTATCCATATGGGGAGCTTGATAGTGAGGTATTACTTGAGAGAGTAAGTCGTTTGGTCGGAAAAATGGTGACTGAACATAATATAGATTTAGTGGTTATTGCCTGTAACACGGCAAGCACGATAGTCCTACCTCGTCTAAGGCAAGAGCTTAAGATCCCAGTTGTTGGCGTCGTTCCTGCGATTAAGCCTGCGGCAATGATTTCAACAAAAGCCATTGGCCTTATTGCTACACCAGCAACCATCAATCGTCACTATACTCATAACTTAATTAAAGAGTTTGCTCCGCAATCTAAAGTTCATCTACTTGGTTCTACTCGCCTTGTTACAATGGCGGAAGATAAACTGAGAGGTAATCCGGTTAATTGCGATGAATTAAAAGAAATACTTTCTCCGCTTATTAATCAAATTGATGTGGCTGTTCTTGGATGTACGCATTTCCCTCTTTTAAAATATGAGATGCAGGGTGTTTTAGGGAAGGATGTAGTGTTAATCGATTCAGGTGAAGCTATTGCGGTAAGAGTTAGTCGCTTATTAAATCAAAATGTAATAGATAGCGAATTAACAACAAGTGGGTACTCTATATACAGCAGTGCCACGCCTTGGGAAGGAGTGGCACTGAACTTAGGATTGGCTGAATTTGGATTTAATCCAGTTCGGACATTTCCCCTTCCGGGTGTTTAGGATCATTAGCAACACGGACCTTTAAAGTACGTTGCATATAATCTTTTTCATTAAGGTTATTGATAATGCTATCGGTATCTGCTTCAGCAACAACAACAAAACCAAAACCACGTCGCTTACCCGTTCTTTTGTCTTTCATTAAACGAACAGCGAACACTTCACCATACTCGGAAAAAATTTGACGAACATTCGATTCATTTGCTTTATAAGGTAGATTACCGACATAAAGCGTTTGAGTCGAAGCTGTCTCTTTATTCGAAGAGCTTGCTTGTGTTGACGAAGAAGTAGAAAGAATAAGAGTGGTTGCGACAACACCGACTAGAAAGCTAACAATAGGTGAAACATTAAAATAGAAAAATAACACGGCACCTACCACTGCAAGTACCATAACCATCATAATTGATTTTTTTGAGTTCATATTTGAATACTACATATTGAATAAAAGAAAGTTAAGAATACGTCTGTATTAGAACAGACTTGTTGATCTTACGTTTAATAGAGAGTTTTTACCAACTTATTGCTGTGATGTCGCTCAAATGTTTAAATTATAATCAAAAAATAGTGGTTTGATTATAATTTAAACGGTTGGTGAATAAATTGAAAAAAGCC
>NZ_VHKO01000079.1 GCF_015223435.1 Vibrio hibernica | reverse complement strand
TTGAGCTTTGTCTAAGTGTTAGCATAATTTGCCGGGAGTTTCCTAAAAACTGTGTAACTGCTTATAATCCACTAACCGGAGAATAAGTAATGACTACTCAATCTGACCTTAAAAAACTGGCCGAGCAAATGGCTGGTAGCATGAAAAGCTTTGATGACATCAAAGACTTCCAAAAGCAGCTCATGCAATCCTTTATTGACACTGCATTAGAGGCTTGCCAATAAATTATAACGAGGGGTTTTAATTGATTCTTGATCCTTGGGTTTGGCTCGGCTGTTTCATTCTGCTGTCCTACACGGTAGAGGCAATAACAGGCTTTGGCAGCTTAGTGATAGCGCTCTCGCTAGGTGCGTTAATACTACCAATAAATCAAATGATGCCGGTTATTGTACCGCTCAACGTTCTAATGACGGGTTATCTGGTCTGGCGTAATCGCCGTCATATCTACTGGCCCGTACTACTTAAACTAATTTTGCCGCTCATGCTATTAGGGACACTGGCTGGATACGGGTTGCGACCTTGGCTTGGTGATTCTTTACTCAAACTGCTATTTGGCGCGTTGGTGTTCTGGTTTGCTAGCCGAGAGCTTTGGCGTATGTATCGCGGTATACAAATCGTTCCGCATACTCTGATGCTGAGCCGAGCTTTGACTTTTGGCGCAGGCATTACGCATGGTCTGTTCGCATCCGGCGGTCCCCTGCTAGTTTATGCAATGGGCGGCATAAAATTAGACAAGAGTCGTATGCGCGCCACTCTTTTATTTGTATGGTTTACACTAAATGGCTGTTTATCAGTGCTATTTCTGATTGACGGCACGTTGATCCCTAGCTTGCCACGTCTTGTTTTCTATTTGCCATTATTAGTGGTGGGTGTTCTATTAGGTGAATATCTGCATCACCGTCTAAATGAGCAGCGTTTCCAGCAATTAATTTATGGGTTATTGATGATAACTGGAATGCTGCTGATGATTAAAGCCGCTATGTAATTATTAATAAAGAAAGCATGCCTATGGTGAACCAATCAGGTGCTTTCACTGTTTCGGTTCCCTAGTGAGGACTTGAATATTCGGTTGTACGCTATTGTTATCATCACTCCTAGTTATTTATAGTAGCTCCGTGTACACAGTAGTGTCCTTTTTAACATGAAATGGCGGTATATCCATTTCATGTTAAGTCACTGTAGACCATTAAGTATAAGACGGCCTTTAAACCACCAGGCTCCTGATCAACGTTCGATGACTTAAATTAATCTGTATACCATTGTCGTTCGCCTACTTAGCACTAGCACCGATGACTTTATGACTTGAGCCAGCGTGCCATTTGTCTTATTGGGTTTGTGTTAAGCACGGCAAATTGTACGTGTTCTAGCGAAAATCAAAAAACTCATAATGAATATTTTTGGCAGGAATACCATTTTCTTTCATTAACTCTTGTACTTTTCCTAAAAGCCCTTTTGGACCGCAAAAACTAATCTGAATCTGCTTTGGATTAACTTCACTGGCGACTTGCCGAATGGTTTCAGCCATGGCATTACTGCCACTTGGGTTGGCTACGAAATCTACTCCAGACTGTTCTGTCATCTCCTGCATACGCTCAACACTTGGAAAAACACGCGCAGGATCGAAGCAATATATCAGAGTGGCACGTTCAAAATGACCGATAGTTTTATCCTCTTGCCAAGAAATAAAGGGAGAGATTCCTACTCCGGCACCAATCCAGATTTCACGCTCTGCATTTGATATACGTTTAAAATTACCATGAGGCGCATAAATATCAGCCAACATACCCACTTTGGCTTGTTCATTTAGCTTTTTTGTATAATCACCCAATGCTCGAATCACAAAATGGATGTGTCCAGTATCAGAAGGTGCGTTAGCTATGGTAAAAGGATGCGGCTCGTGCAAACCTGGTTCTTTAAGAGAGATAAAGGCAAATTGACCAGCCTTAAATTGAAACCCTTTACGGACTGGCTCAAACTCCAAGTGTACCGCCGCTTTGCCCTGGGATATAGCGACTAACTTATACTCTCCGGCTTTGGCAATGAATGGGTACAATATCATCTTGTACAATGCTGCAATCACGCCTACAGAACAAAGTAGTGCTAACCAAATACCTGCTGGACTAGTCAGTGTGATGGGAGACTCAAAGCTCAGCCAATGTAGTATAACGATTAAAAAAAGTGGGCCTGAGAACTTATGCAACCAACGCCAGTTGCCATACGGGATTTTGCGATTCAGCGCCAGTAGTATAATCAGACCTAACGCGACAAGGCTGAGTTGACGCATCAAACGCGTCCAATATTTGGACAACTCCAAAATGGGCGCAAGATCCCAAGCGTCTAGCTTGGCTTTGAAGACAAAATGATAGACAGCGAAAATAAGTGCCCATATAGCAATCCACTTATGCGCTTCATAAACCCTGTCCAGACCGCCAAAGAGCCTTTCAATACCGTGCCAACGGCTAGCGAGTATGCATGAGCTTGCCATGCACGCTAAAGCCGAAGCACCCATTATCAAACTGACTGTTGCTGATGTGATCCACGTTTCAGAGGAAATTTGCATGAGTACAGTGATTGAAGTGATCAGTACGACACTACCGATCACTTGCCATGACTTTAAAGCCATAAGAATCTCCCGAAAAATTATTTTATTGCCGTTAAGAAAGCTTGATTTAACAAGTAGGTATTTATTGAGAAGTATGGCTAATAATACAGCCTGATTCTTAAATAATTCTTAAGTGGTGTATATGGCACGACGTAGGCTACCGGTTCGCTGCACAATGATTTACCTGTTTTAACGTCCTAAGCTCACCTTAAGATTTGTTTGTTGTAATAGCGATAAGGCAGATGATGTGATATCTCGTCTGCTTACGATATCTTGCTGATTTTAGTGTTTAGCAGCGGGTGTTGTCAATAAACAAACAAATGATTAAGGAGTGACAACCATGAGCCAAAAAGACATCATTAATTGGGACGACTCTTCTGCACATGTACCGAACATGCCTAAAGCGAGGCAAGTAAAAGTTTGGGACCTATTAGTAAGAGTGACTCATTGGACAGTCGCAGCTGGTATTATTGCTAATCTGTTTTTTACCGAAGATGGTGGTGAGTGGCATGAGTATGTCGGCTATACCGTTTTGGGACTGGTGGTCATACGTTTACTTTGGGGTCTGGTTGGCACGCGCTATGCACGCTTTACTGGCTTTTTCCCCACACCAAAACGACTCAAACGGCATGTATCAGATTTAAGCGTTCGACGCGTTGATGAGCAGAATCTTGGTCATAACCCCTTGGCCGCACTGATGATGTTATCGTTATGGGCTGTGACTATAGGGTTAGGACTAACCGGTTATCTGATGGAAGCAGGGCTGTTTGGTGATAAAGAGGTGCTTGAAGAGATTCATGAGTTATTAGCAAACAGCTTATATCTACTGGTTCCTCTACATATCATCGCAGCGATTGCCATGAGTTACTGGCAACGCCAAAACCTCATTAAATCAATGATAACGGGCAAAAAAACGGTGACAGACAAGCCGACTACTATGAAATAAGTCAAGCGATGGAGCACTTATGGCACGCATATTATTGATAGAAGACGACAGCACCATCGCTGATGGAATTGTCCTTGGCTTAAAAAGTCATGGCATGATGGTGGATTGGTTTGGTGATGCCAAGCAAGGTGAGATGGCGCTGCAAGATGGCATGTTTGATGCGGTACTGCTGGATTTGACCTTGCCAAAAGGTGATGGCATGACCGTCCTAAAAAACTGGCGGGAAAAACACATAGATACGCCAGTATTGATTATCACCGCTCGCGATGCGATTGCCAATCGTGTGGCAGGACTCAATGCCGGCGCTGATGATTATTTGGTGAAGCCATTTGCATTAGATGAGGTGATTGCCCGTCTACAAGCATTGATGAGACGCAGCCAAGGTCGGTGTCAACCTGAAGTCCGTTATGGCGAAGTGGCCTATCAGCCTCAGAATCAGCAAGTCTCTTATCAAGGCAAAATGGTAGAATTAACCATCAAAGAAGTGGCAATCTTAGAGCAAATGCTGACCCACCCTAAGCAAATCCACAGCCGCGCAAGCTTAGAAGACAAGCTATATGGGTGGCAACAAGATATCGAAAGCAATGCCATTGAAGTACACATTCATCATTTACGTAAAAAACTGGGCAATGATTTTATCTTGACCAAACGCGGTATTGGCTACTATCTCAATCCAGTCCATAACCACCATTAACCACCGTTAGGCATTCAACGGTCTGTTTTTGGTGCCTCCACTTTGTCTGCTACTTGGTGAGCCTATGAAAAGTATTCAGCAACGGCTATTAACATCGCTACTGATTGGTTTACCTTTGCTGTGGGTGCTTACCTCAAGCTTTATTGCGTGGAAGCTTTGGCACGAAATCAATGAGATGAATGACACCCAAATCACTCAAGTTGCCCGTTATTTAATAGGGGTCGCCCCCAAAGAAGAGGACGATAAAGACCATCATAGGCAAAGGGATGATAACAAAAAGCACACGCCCAAAATCTATGCGTTAAAAAGTAAGCAGCTATCAGGTGATCTTGGTGAGGCTGAGGATGACTATATGGGCTTTGCCATTTGGGATAAAAAAGGCCGTCTATTAATGGCTGATGAAAATGGTCAATCATTTGCTTTTTTGCCAGACCAGCATGGGTTTTTAGAAGAGCATGATTCTGCCTATCAGCGCCTCAACCCTTTTAGTAAGCGCTGGCGTTTATTTTACGTCCATGATGATCATGACTATGAAGGTCGGGTCATTGCCGTCGGACAGAACCTCAAATCTCGCCGAGAGATGATTACTGATGCCATGTCCGTGCAAGTGCTGCCGATGTTGATTGGGCTATTTGCATTTATGGGTTTGGTGGTGTGGCTGATCCGGCGGGGGTTTATGCCGTTAACTCAGATTAGTAGTGCGCTTGAACAGCGTCAACCGCAAGATGATAGCCCCATCACAGCGGACGTGCCCAAAGAGATCCAACCGTTAGTGAGCGCCTTAAATGTCTTGTTTGTAAAAGTCGCGGATACCCTAGCACGTGAGCAGCGCTTTACCGCCGATGCCTCACATGAGCTTAGAAGCCCGCTTGCGGCGTTAAAGCTACAAGCTGATTTGTTACAGCAGCAGATATTGCAGTTATCTGGCGTAGAAGACGATAATCAGCTGTTCTATCATGCCCAAAACATTAGCAATGGCATTGAGCGGGCCACTCATTTGGTCGATCAACTGCTGATTTTAGCCAAAATAGAACCGCAACAACAATTACCTCCTGAGCAATTAGAAAGTCCGGATTGGTTGATGCTAACGGATATTGTACTCAGTGATGTCAATCGGCTGGCTCGTGAAAAGCACATGCAATTAAAACGCACTGTGAACTGTGACAATCCTGCTGATATTCTACCCATCCTTATCAATCCAATTTTATTCAAACTGCTCATCCGTAACCTGTTGGACAATGCCATTCGCTATTGTCCCGAGGGCGCTTTGATTGAACTTCAGCTCGACACCAATGCTATTAGAGTGGTCGATAATGGCAGTGGCGTCGAGCCAGAACAACTGACGCGCTTAAGCGAGCGCTTTTATCGCCCAGCAGGTCAAAGCCAATTAGGTAGCGGTCTTGGGCTATCCATTGCCAATCGAATAGCAGAGCTGCACGGTCTGACGTTAGAGTTTGCTAACCGCTCTCAACCAGAAACTGGCTTTATCGTCACGATAAGACATAAAAAAGCGATATCAAGCATCTGATAAAACGATAAAAATTAATCGGCGTGGGCTTAAGGTTGAGTTAATATTTACCCCGTATGCTAGTTGTATTCCCTAATAATATAGACGGAGTACAATCTTATGAGCCTACCTCTATTAAAACCCTTATTATTGACTGTTGGTGCAACCTCATTAGTGTTTTTTGGTAGCGTTATCGCCTTATCTGTCCAGTCGCCCAGCGCTGATGACGCACTATCAGCTGCGAATGCCATGAGTCAAAATACTGACATTACCTCTATATCCTCTGATTTATCGTCCTTTAAAGCCGTGGCAAACCCTCTCACGCAATCCCCATTTGCCAATCCATCACCTCTGGCGGCACTCACAGCCACGCAAGCAACTGCGCTTGCGCAGCAAGACGCGCCCAATTCAGTATTGCAGGCTTCACCCGAGCTCGTCAATTATAACGGCACCGTCGCTTATGAGGTGCTATTAGACAGCGGCGCTACTTATATTGATGCCAGTGTCGGCACTGTACTGAATCCGGTTGCGACCAATGACTATCGTGCTGAGAGATTTGACGATGACGATTATGAAGATAAGCACCACGATGATGATAAACGTAAAGAGGATAAACATCGCAAAGCACACGATAAAAAATACTATAAAGAGAATGATCGCCTAATCGCCATGAGCTATCAGCAACATGATGAGGAGGAATACGATGACTAATACCAAATCACATTCGACACCAGCCGTCAAAAAAATGGCTAAAAAAGCAGATCCTTTTGCCGCTCTTAAAAGCAGCATTATGATGGTCTCGATTGCAGGTACTATGGCAGGATGGCTGGTACTACTCAATCAAGAACAAAAAACTGCCCCTGTGAGCACTGCCATTATAAGCACTGCTGTTGCTGAGTCTGATGAAAGGGCAGTCACGCCAACGCCCATCGCTGATATCAATCAATTGCGACAGGTCAATGCAGTCGCACCTGTTGAGGTAATAAGGGTTGTCGCTCGTACGCGATCTTCTCAATAAATAAGAAAAACCACAGATTATTTAGTTTGAATGTTTAGTCAAGGGAGGGCTTTGAATGCACACAAATATGTCCAATCAAACAACACCGCAACTGGCAACGATTAAACTGTTTGCCATGGGTTGTCACATTCAAATTAGCTTAAATACCACAAGACTGAGCGCGCAACCTTCACAAATGAGAATAGACCAACAAGTCGCTTTTTTGACAAACGATATTCAGCAGCGCTTAGCTGACTGGGAACATATCTTCAGTCGTTTTGATGACAGCAGTGAGCTTATGAGACTGAATAACCGTGGCGACCAATGGTCTGAGGTGAGTTCAGAATTATTTGAGGTGTTGCAGCGTGCCATTCACTTTGTCTCAAAGACTCAAGGCTTAGTAACACCAACGTTATTGCACCCTCTATGGGACGCAGGCTATAAGCATTCATTTGAGACCTTGCCCAAAATGTCTGTGCCATCATTACCTGTTACTAGCGTAAGCACCCCTACAAACGTGCAAGACACGACAAGTGCTAACCATGCCAATCAGCAGATAGAAGGTATTCAGCTTCGCCAGTTAGCTGACAGACAACATCAAGTATATCTGCCAGCTGGCATGGCACTGGATTTGAATGGATATGTCAAAGGGTGGTGCGCCATGCAGTTGGCGGAAAATATTAGCCGAGTTCATGACTGGCATATTCCCTGCTTAGTCGATATGGGTGGGGATATCGCGATTGGTGTTCCAAAAAACCCAACAGATAAACCGGTGTCTTGGGGAGTGGCTGTTGCCAAGCCGTATTTTGCCAATAGTGAGCACGTTCACAATGATGAAGATGTGGCGATCCTCAAGCTCAGCTCTGGGGCTGTCGCCACATCTGGGCAAGATTATCGTCGCTGGTTGCACGACGGCCGCTGGCAACATCATTTGATCCATCCGCATGACTTGCGTCCAGTAACAAGTGACGTCCTAACTGCAACGGTACTGGCGAAAGATGCGATGACGGCGGAGGTATACGCCAAATACTGCGTGCTTCTTGGTGTTAAAGCAGCCGTGGCGTGGCTCAACAAACACCATATTGCGGCGTTGTTAATAGATAGGGATAACAAAGTGATGGTGACTTCTGCCATGCGTCCAAACCTGCTTGCTAGTTAATTTATCACGCGACATGCGCTAGATATCAATACATTAAGTAAAGCCATTCATAGGAGCATAGTCATGCATACAGACCATCCTACCAGCAGTCATACTGCTTCCAATACTAATGTTCTCACTCAGGCTCTATGGGTTGGCTTAACGTTAAGCATTGCTATCGGAGTTGGTGGTTATGCGTCGTTAACTTGGGGAGAGACGGTATCTCAGCTACTGACCAGCACAGATAAACACTTTTGGTATTTATCACGGGCAAGCGGTGTTATCGCTTATACGTTATTTTGGTTGGCAGTCATTTTTGGCTTGTTGTTAAGCACTCGTTTAGGCAAGCGCTTTAATGCAGCGCGGGTATTTGTCTTACATCAGTATCTAAGCCTGATTGCCGTAGGCTTTGCCGCGTTTCATGCTGGTATCTTATTAGCAGATAATTTCTTAAATCTGAACTTATGGCAGGTGCTAATGCCTTTTGGTTTTCAGACTGAGCGTGTGGGCGTGGCCTTGGGGCAGTTGGGGTTTTGGTTCTTATTTATCTGTGCGTTTAGTTTTTATATTAAGCAGTATATTGGTCAATCAGCATGGCGCTGGCTACACTTTTTGACCTTTATGGCGTA
>NZ_VHKO01000078.1 GCF_015223435.1 Vibrio hibernica | reverse complement strand
AATAAATCACTAAAGTCGGCATCACAAACATTTTTTACCGCAGGATGTTGGATCATTCGCTCTGCAAATATAACGTAATATTCTTCTTTTAGCTCTTCAACTTCACTCACTAAGCATAAAGGTACTTCACCTTTTGCTTCATCAAAATAGATAGTAGGCGCTAAAAAAATAGCGTCTTGATGATATAGAGCGAAGGCTTTCATTAACGCAGCATCATCAAACTCACCTAATATATTGGGTGTTATTGCATGTCTTTCAAACCAATGCATAACATTGCGTCCCATTGCGGTGCGACGCCCGGGAATAAGTAATTTTTTATCTTTTAAAATAGCGGGAAAATCTTGAGAATCCACCACACTAGATGAAAAAAAACTCATCTTACACTCACCGAGTTTCTTACTAAATAAACCAGGGCTTTGACTCGAATCAACAGGACAATCGGATAAGATCATATCTAACTTATGCTGTGACAGTTGTTCTAATAATAGCTCATGGGTTGATTCAAAGCAGCGTAAATGAATGCTGTTATCATCCGGCACGGTCGTCAGTAGAATTTTACTTACCAGTCTTTTAGAGAGGGAATCGGCAACACCCACATCAAACAGAACATTTTTTTGTTGGCTGTAGTTAACGATATCGAGCATTTCATAACTCAAACCAAACATTTTATCAGCATAACGAAAAATCATCTGGCCCAACTCGGTGGGTTCTACACTACGACCACTACGCTTTAATAACTTTCCTTTCATTCGTTCTTCAAAGGATTTAATTTGCCCTGTCACGGTTTGAGGTGTCAGGAATAATGCTTCTGCCGCTTTTACCACTGAACCTTGTTTACAAACCATCCAAAAATAATAAAGGTGGTTGTAGTTTAAATGTGACATCCATTACCTCGCAAACCGCTAAATAGGTTTTTATTTTAAATTTTTCGAATAATAAAAAAGCCCCTATTCCGTATAACACGTGAATAGGAGCTAAGATTGGCATTTTGGTATCAAAAAACCTAAACCGAAAATGGGTACTTAATTGCATCATGGCATTGATAATCGGTCACATCAAAATCATCTAAGGTTACCCAAGTCTCTAAATCTTCTAGAGTCTTAATCTCAGGGTTAATATGAAATTGAGGCGCAGAAAAAGGTTTACGCTTTAGTTGAATATCTTTCATCGGTGCAAGTTGGTCTTCATAAATATGACCATTGACAATTTTATGATAAGCAACACCCGCTTTTTTACCGGTAATTTGTGCCATGATGGCTAAAAATACATAAACTTGCACCATATTGAAATTCAATCCTAACGGAACATCACATGAGCGTTGGGTACTATTTAAATATAAGGTATCCCCTAACAACGAAAAGTGATGGCTGTACATGCAAGGGCGCAAACACCCCATATGAAATTCGCCTGGATTATAGAAATTTAAAATCTCACCACGATCATCAATACCACGAGTTAAGTCATCAACAATTTTTCTTAACTGATCAACCGAACCGCCATCAGGTTTAGCCCAACTCCGACCTTGAACGCCATAAACGCGTCCCATATCATCCTCACCTTTACGATAAGAATTATTAAGCCAGGCATCATTTAGGTTGGCATTCGCATCCCAGGTTTTGGTACCAAGCTTACGAAAATCGTCGGCATTATCATAACCACGAATATAACCAAGTAGCTCAGCCACCGCCGATTTCCAAAAGCTTTTACGTGTCGTCACCAAAGGAAAAGAATTATTACCGACATCATAAGTAAGATCGGCATTAATGATGGTTAAACAGCGCTTTCCAGTACGCTCATTTTCAACCCACTGACCTTCATCAATAATGCGTTGGCAAAGTTCTAAATATTGTTTCACAATTTATTTCCCTTTTACTGCTTTGCTGGTTTTTTCTTTCGCTGCTAATGTCGGCTTTTGTGTCTTATAAGACCAAAGCATAATCAAAGCGCCAACAATAATCATCGGCGTGGATAGAATCTGTCCCATCGAGATCACACCATCAAATAAACCCAATTGAGCGTCAGGCTGACGAACAAATTCAACACTAAATCGGAAGACACCATAACCAATCAAGAATAATCCAGAAACCGCTCCAGCAGGTCTAGGTTTACGAATAAACCAATTCAGAATGAGGAACAACACAACACCTTCTAAAAAGAATTCATACAACTGGGAAGGGTGGCGCGGATATGGGCCACCATTTGGGAAAATAATAGCCCAAGATACATCGGTGACGCGCCCCCATAGCTCGCCATTAATAAAATTACCAATTCGCCCTGCCCCTAAACCAAATGGTACTAGAGGGGCAATAAAATCAGCCACACCAAAGAAAGTGCGCTTATTTTTTCGGGCATACCACCACATTGCGGCGATCACACCCATCAAGCCACCATGAAAGGACATCCCTCCTGTCCATACTTTGAATATGTACAAAGGATCAGCCATCCAATAGTCAAAACCATAAAATAATACATAGCCAATACGCCCGCCGAGTACGACACCGAGGAAACCAGCGAATAAGAGATCGGACACTTGTTCACGCGTCCAAGTACTGCCGGGTTTATCTGCACGGCGATTAGCAACATACATCGCAAAAGCAAAACCAAGTAAATACATTAAACCATACCAACGAACCCCAATTGGGCCGATGGCAAAAATAACGGGGTCGATATGGGGAAAGACTAAAAATCCCTGACTCATAAAGAAGGTCTCTCTGTGTTGTAAAATTGAAAAATGGTAAGTAAATGTCTGACCGATAAAGCCAACTTTAGTGCCATCGAATATAAAAAAGGGTCACTGAATGAGAGGTATCATAAAGTAAACCCTGATGAGATGCAGCACTTCTGCCCTATAGTGACTATATTCAGTATTTATTTTTTACCCGCTCGGATAAACCCTGCCAGTCCTTTCTCTTCAAGATAAGAGCATATCGACTGATAAATCTGGTTACCATACGGTTCAGATAGGGCTTTAATACTTAATTCTGATAACTCCGATACGCTAACATTTCGTAATATATATTTAATTCGAGCCACATTCGAAGTATTCATGCTTAACGAGCGATAACCTAATCCAATTAATATTAATACCCCAATAGGATCCCCTGCGAGTTCACCACAAATACAAACCGGTAACTTATATTGTTGGCAAGTATCAAAAATATGCTTTAACGCCATAACAACAGCTGGATGAACATGTTCATAAACATCCGATACTCGAGAATTATTACGATCTACGGCCAGTAAATATTGCGTAAGATCGTTTGTTCCCACCGAGACAAAATCGACTTTATCTGCCACTAAAGGCAATAAATATAGCATTGATGGCACTTCAAGCATGATCCCAAGCTGTGGCCGAGAAAGATCGGGAATACTTTGTAATACTTCTTGATACGCGCGCTCAAGCAACGCTTTGGCATCATCAATCTCTTGGCAACCAGAGATCATCGGTAGCATGATACTTAAATTATCAAGCCCAGCGCTCGCCTTTAGCATTGAACGTAGTTGGATCAAGAATATATCAGGATGATCTAGAGTAAAACGGATCCCTCGCCATCCCAAGAATGGGTTATCTTCTTCAATAGGGAAGTATGGCAGTGCTTTGTCGCCACCAATATCCAAAGTGCGCATAACGACACTTTTTCCAGGATAGGATGAGAGAATTGCTCGGTAATGCAGGGTTTGCTCATCTTCTGATGGAAAGCCATGGTGCATCAAAAAAGAGATTTCTGTGCGATATAAACCAACGCCATCGACACCTTGATTAATCGCGATATTGGTATCCGCACTTAAGCCCGCGTTTAACATTAATTCCACACGATGCCCATCTTTTGTATAGGCCGGTTCTGGCAACTCTTGCTCGACGAGTTCGGAAAGCTCTTGCTCCTCATGAGACAATGCTCGGTATTCTTTTAATAATTGTTTGGTGGGTTCAATAAAAATATCCCCACTGTACCCATCAACAATCCCTAACTTTCCGATCAATATATTAGGTTTGATTTGCGCGCCCATAATTGCAGGGATCCCCAGAGCACGGGCTAAAATCGCGGCATGAGAATTAACCGCCCCCTCCAAGGATACAACAGCCAATAATTTATCTTTTGGGATCCCCGCTAAAATAGACGCAGTGAGCTCTCGTACCACCAAAATAACGGGATCTTTAAAGATAATATCTCGTGCATCACTATTATGTAAAAAGAACAACAATCGGTGTCCAAGTTCTTTAATATCATTCGCTCGTTCACGTAAATAAGGATCCGACATCTCACCAAAGCGTTTAGCATAAGTCTCAATCACTTGCCGTAAAGCCCAATCCGCTCGATCACCTTTTTCAATCAACCGATTAAGGTCCGCCTTTAACATAGGATCATGCAGCAAGTGAATATACAATTCAAAAATAGCCAGAGTGTCTTTATTTAGCTCACTATCAAATCGTTTGCGCATACGGCGAAAATCCGCAATCGCTTGTTCAATCGCAAGCGCCAACCAATCTTTATCATACTCAGCATTGAGCGTAGAAGCAGGCGAGACTCGAGTCAGATCCGGATGAGTGTCATCCCACCACAAAGGGCCAATTGCGATACCTCGAGATGCGGCAACCCCTTTAAAAGATCGAACCGAGTGCCCTTCTAACTTCCATAAACCTTGAGCTTGGCTATGCGCAATAATGACGGCCAGTTGTGTTGCAAGCGTCACTAAAAAGGATTCTTCAATTTCGCTAAATAATCTAGGAGAGCGTTGTTGGATAACCAAGACACCGAGCACTTGGCGACGATGAATAATGGGAGTACCGAGAAAAGATTGATAGATATTCTCCCCAAGTTCGGGAAAATATTTAAAATTAGGATGTTCTTGAGCTTTGGCTAAATTTAATGGCTCGGCACTACGGCGTACTAACCCAACCAATCCTTCAGAAAAAGGAATATGAATAGTTTGCCCTGAAAACTTAAGACCTTGAGTCGCCATCAGCTCCAATCGGCTCTTACCATTGTTGGTAAGATAGATCGTACAGCATTCCGTTTGCATCGCTTTGCAGGTTTCTTGCACCAAAATGCTAGAGGCTTCTTGTACTGTTTCAGCCTTAGACACTTGTTCAACGATATCTCTCAATTGAATCAGCATTTTGGGAAGTTCCTCCTTGAGTGATACCACAATATATACCTATACCACTTTCGGTATAAACTTTATTCGTTATGTGTCCTTTACTTAAAACTGCTGCGTTACTCGGTAGGTGTACCAAGAAAAAATCGGCTTTACTCTAATAAGTCTATTAAAGTAAAGCTGATTAATTTATCGACGTGGTTTACGTTTAGCATTATTACTTGGTTCACGAAATGGCATTGCTAACGCAGCGAATTCTTTCATTGCTCGTCGGTAAACATCTCGTTTAAAAGAAACCACTTGCCTAACTGGATACCAAAAACTGACCCAGCGCCAACCATCAAACTCAGGGGTTTTACCTCGATTCATGTTGATATTCGCTTCATCACATTCAAGTCGCAGTAAAAACCATTTTTGTTTCTGTCCAATACAAACTGGTTTTGAATCCCACCGGACTAATCGCTTTGGTAATTTATACCTTAACCAATGACGACTCACCCCGATAAGTTTCACATCTTGTTTAGTAAGACCAACCTCTTCATACAGCTCTCGGTAAAGTGCTTGCTCTGGAGTTTCACCATCATCAATACCACCTTGAGGAAACTGCCAAGAATGTTGTCCGTATCGTTTTGCCCAGAAAACCTGACCATGATGGTTACATATTACAATCCCCACATTTAAGCGGTAACCATCGCCATCTATCACGGCTAACCTCTAATATAAATCACTGTTACTAGTGATTTTTTCACATATCCACAAAAGGGGCAAATTTCAAGTGCATAATCTAGTGTTTTTTATTACTTAGCGCCCACTTTTAATGATTAATCGACCAAAAAATAACTTATCAACATCTCGATACCCACTATTTCATATTTATTCACTATTTCTGTGAATAAATATGTGAAGAAAATGATAAAAGTAAATTGAGTAAAAAAAAGCACAGAGTAAATAACCGTCGATCCATTAAGATAAAATATTTTTTCTAATTACAAAACAGTTAGATAGCAGAATTATAAATTTCAAAAAATCACCAAAAGATCTCAAGGATCCTTTATTTTACTTGAACGGTCAAAGATCCATCATGATCGCTATTATCCACATCTATTTTGCTTTTTACATGGATCTCTCCTCTAAACCATTGTTTATATTTGTTTCAATATAAACAGATTCAGTTAAAAATGCCTCAACTTAATTAAAACAGAGATCACTTGTGGATAACTTTTATTTTTCTTTTGATCCGATTAAGACCCTCAAAATATTTTAGGGTAATATTAGGCTATTAGTCACTACTTCTTACTGAAAATACCATGCAACCACCACCAAAAACGAGACAA
This sequence comes from Vibrio hibernica, assembly GCF_015223435.1. Classification (GTDB taxonomy): domain Bacteria; phylum Pseudomonadota; class Gammaproteobacteria; order Enterobacterales; family Vibrionaceae; genus Vibrio; species Vibrio hibernica. The sequence continues at coordinate 2,102 of NZ_VHKO01000078.1, read as the reverse complement.
GAACTACTGAAACGTGCGAATCAAATAGCAGGACAAACCTTTTTTCAACTTGCCAAACAAGCTGACATCGAGATCCCTGATGATCTTACCCGTGAAAAAGGTTGGGTCGGACAATTACTTGAATGGCATTTAGGCGCGGAAGCAGGAAGTAAACCTAAACCTGATTTTGAACATTTAGGTATTGAATTAAAAAGCATTCCAATTGGCTATAATGGTAAGCCTTTAGAAACCACCTTTATTTGCGTTGCTCCATTAACCGGAGTGCAAGGCTTAACTTGGGAAGCTTCACACGTCAAACATAAGCTCGCTCAAGTCTTATGGATTCCAGTTGAAGGTGAACGAGAAATTCCATTAGCCGAGCGTCGAGTCGGTTTACCTTTACTGTGGTCACCTGATGACGAAGAAAAACAGCAACTCCAACAAGATTGGGAGGAGCTTATGGAATTTATTGTATTAGGGAAAGTTGAAGAAATTACCGCTAAGCATGGTGAAGTAATGCAACTCCGCCCAAAAGCCGCCAATAGTAAGGTCGTCACTGAAGCCTATAGCGCTTCCGGCCAACCATTTAAAACATTACCAAGAGGGTTTTATTTGCGCACGCAGTTTACTGGGAATATTTTAAAGAAACATTTAAAACTCACATAATAATCGAGCGGCCTTAACCTTTATTAATCGTCGATAACCAAAGAGGTTACAGTGAGGTGGCAAGTGAACAATTCCTTATGAGTTTAGCTCGTCGAGTGATAAGGGGTGAAGCCAACAAAGCTTCAGTTTCAAACTAAGGCGAGGATAAATAGTCAGTAAAAAGACACCGCTACAACAACATTTACTCCCCCAACTGTTTTGCTATATATTGGGATCAATACGAAAAAGATCATCAAGGACGTGCAATGAAGTACCACAAGATCCCACACTCAACACTTGAAGTAAGCAAAATAGCCCTAGGCACGATGACGTTTGGTGAGCAGAATACCCAAGCAGAGGCCTTTAACCAGCTAGATTATGCCTTTGAGCGCGGTATCAATTTTATCGATACGGCAGAAATGTACCCAGTTCCGCCAAAACCGACGACTCAAGGCTCGACTGAGGAATATATCGGAAATTGGTTAGAAAAATCGGGAAAACGCGAAAAAATCATTTTAACCACTAAGGTAGCAGGCCCAGGAAGACTCTCTCACATTCGTGACAATATGAGCCTTGATCGTCGAAATGTACATTTGGCAATGGATAGTAGCTTACAACGGCTTAAAACAGATTATGTCGATCTTTATCAAATTCATTGGCCTCAACGTAATACTAATTGCTTTGGACAACTTAATTATCCTCATCTAGACGAGCAGCAAGAAGTTACCTTGATTGAAACACTAGAAGCGCTCGCTGAGTTAATTAAAGCCGGAAAAACACGTTATATTGGGGTATCAAATGAAACGCCGTGGGGGGTAATGACCTTACTTCGTTTAGCGGAAAAACACGATCTGCCAAGAATTATCTCAATTCAAAATCCATATAACTTACTCAATCGTAGCTTTGAAGTCGGTTTATCCGAAATAAGCCACCATGAAGGCGTTGAATTACTCGCTTATTCTCCCCTAGCCTTTGGTGTATTAAGTGGTAAATACTTGAATGGTCAACGCCCGCAAGGAGCGCGTTGCAGCCTATTTGAACGCTTCGTCCGTTACTTTACTCCACAAGGTGAAGCCGCAACTCAAGCGTATATTGATGTAGCAGACAAACATGGCATAGATCCCGTTCAAATGGCATTAGCCTTTGTAAATCAACGCCCTTTCGTTGCTTCCAATATTATTGGTGCAACAACAATGGAACAATTAGAAGCCAATATAAACAGTATCGATACTCAGCTAAGTGAAGAATTATTAAAGGATATTATACAAGTCGGGGCTCAGTTCTCAAATCCTTGCCCTTAACGCTTCCTACTAGCTAAAAATAAAGGAGTACAACATCAAAGTCGTACTCCTTTTTATTACGTAATCTGCCGAATTGTGAGAGTTCAGCACCATATATACCCAATTAACTTGAAGTTGCAGATTTTAGAACGTGAAAATTATCATTAATTCGAGACGTCAGTGAGGCTGCAACTTTTA
>NZ_VHKO01000077.1 GCF_015223435.1 Vibrio hibernica | reverse complement strand
TACGGGCAAACTTTAGTGCTTACGGGCAAACTTTATTGTCTCTACACAATGACTTGTGCAGTGACAATAAAGCTTGCCCGTAAGAAAAAAATGAGACAATAAAGTTTGCCCGTAACAGAATTAAGTACCATTTCATAATAGTAGGATTGAGTCGCTTGGTGATCACACATTACATGATCACTTCCAAACACATTTTTGGACAGAAACGATTTAGTGCATAACGCTAAATCGTTATTATCAGATTGGGATAAGTATTGACAAATACGATTCATGATAATTAAGAGCTTACACTACATGTTCATAGAACACCCATATACCGACAACAATCAGTATGATTCCACCAAAGGTTTCTGCTCTTTTGCCAATAATACTACCTAAAATGCCTCCTAACATAACGCCAATCGTCACCATGATAAAGGTGGCTGAACCAATCAATAACGCGGCAATTTCAATTCTCACATCAACAAATGCAAGTCCGACTCCCACAGCCATAGCATCAATACTGGTTCCTATCGCGGTAAGCACTATCAATGCTAATAACTGTTTTTTAGGTTCGGAGTCATCATCTTCTTCTGTATTTTTAACGCTTTCGTAGATCATGTGGGTCCCTAATCCACATAACAAAAACATCGCAATCCAGTGATCCCACGACTCGACATAAGTTGAAGCTGAGCGGCCTATAAACCACCCAATAACAGGCGTAATCGATTCAATAACCCCAAAGATTAATCCTAACTTTAGAGCATAAGTCAGTGATGGTTTTTTTATTTTGACACCTTTGGTAATGGCTGCGGCAAACGCATCTGTTGACATTGCAAAGGCAAGAAGGATAAGAGCTAAGATATTCATTGTATTGTTCTCTCCGGCCAGACTAAGTGATTCCATACAATACATCCACACGCCTGACCATTTGGCATGGATATATCGATGGTCTCGCCAACCGAGAGGTGTTCGCACCATGGTGATTTCACCACCAATTATGTTGATACGAACTTTTCCATTAGCTGGAAACAGGCTACTCCCCAACGAAGTGACAAAATACTAACAAAGCAAATAAGCTTTAACAAACCCTAAGTTATAAAAACGAGAAAGATGGGAGCAGTTTGATTTTTTCTGGTGAAACTCGCCCCTTAAAATAACCTGAGTACAAGTGTTTACTTAGTTTGATTATCAAGATAATCTTAACTTAATTAATTTGATAATCAAGGTATGTCCACATGACATTGCATCGTTCAAAAATATGTCCTCAACAGCAGCATTTAAATAATCCCAATGACCAAGCAGAAAAACGCACCCTTTATGTACTCACTTTAACTGTAGTTACAATGATTATTGAGATTGTTGCAGGGACCATTTACGGCTCAATGGCTTTACTTGCTGACGGTTGGCATATGAGTACCCATGCCGCTGCATTCCTTATTACTTTGTTCACTTATCGATATGCCCGCAAGCACGCCAACAGTACGAGATTTTCTTTTGGTACTGGTAAGGTTGGAGCTCTTGGTGGCTTTAGTAGTGCCGTTGCCTTAACTTTAGTTGCTGTAATCATGTTAATTGAATCACTTCAGCGTTTTTGGGCTCCACAAGAAATCCACTTTAATGAAGCTATTTTTGTGGCTTGTTTAGGGCTATTGGTCAATTTAGTCAGTGCCTATTTACTTAAAGATGATCACCATCATCACCATGGACATGATCACGTTCACAGCCATGATCATAGTCATCACACTCATCATCACGACCATAATTTAAAAGCGGCCTATATGCATGTATTAGCAGATGCGCTGACTTCAGTCTTAGCCATAGTGGCACTCATTGCCGCAAAATTTTGGGGTTGGAATTGGTTGGATGCAATGATGGGTATTGTTGGTGCGGTGATTATCACTCGGTGGTCGTTTGGCCTAATAAAGCAAACCAGTCCAATATTACTTGATGGTAGTATCGACGAGCAATATTTAGACGCTATAATTCAAGCAGTCAAAAATGAAGATAAACAAAATCAGATCCATGATTTACATGTATGGAAAATTAGCAGTGATCATTACGCTGCAATGATGACAATACACTCAATAAATAACAAAACTGCGGAATATTACCGACAATTATTGCAAAAATTCGATAAAATCGATCACTTAACGATAGAAGTTAATTCTTAAGAGTAAACTTGAATATTTCCAGGTGTAACATGATAAAAAAAATGGCAACGCTTAATCACGAAATAATTGAATTCTACGATAAATTTTCGGCTTGGGAGCACGATATTGTCAAAGGGAAATCATTTAGTCTAGCGCAGATACATACCGTTGAGGTATTAGGCGCACACGGAAAAATGAGAATGAAAGCGTTGTCAGACAAACTTGGTATTACCACCGGCACATTAACCGTGCAAGTTGATAAATTAGTTGCTACCAATATAATTGAACGACACCCACATGAGACGGATCGACGCTCAATTGTTGTGGAGCTCACTAAGCTTGGTAAAGAGCTATATCACGAACATAATGATTTACACCTCGCACTAACCCAGAAAATAACCCAAAATTTATCCTCTGAACAAAAAGAATTATTACTTACATGTTTCACATCTATGAATCGTAATTTTCGGATAACTTAAATTAGGGCGGATCTGTAACAATTAGAAGAATAATTTATTATTGATATAAATTATTCTGGGGCAGATATGAGTTTGCCAACATCGCCCCAAATCGATCCCAATCAGCAAAGAAAACACTACTCCTATAAGAACTATGCTTTTTTTTAGTTCACCCACATATATATTTGATATTGACCATTATGATGAATGTTACACCCTTGGGGATTCATAACATTAAAGTTTGGAACTTTTCTCTAATGTAGAGCTTGATATTATGTGGCACCAAATGATTAAAAATAACAATAAAGATTGGAACTAATTTCAAGCTGCACCTCAAAAGTAAAATATTTGTGACAATAAAGTTTGGAACTTTAATCCAAAAATTCACTTGATTGGTTCTCAACCCTAACGGTGACCTCGCTTAACAAGCTTTTGGACAAAATCAATGCGTCCTGCATGGCTGTACTTTGAAAGCATTATGAAGGGACCATTCCGGAAACAGTCACTTAGCAAGTCTTAGATAGTAAAGAGGTAGCTTTCATACCTATCACCATACATATGGTAAAAACAATAATCGTGATACTGGCTCCACCCAAGCTTGCTACTGCTGGACCCGGGCATATGCCACCAATTCCCCAACCTAGACCAAAAATCGAAGCGCCCATGACTAATCTTTTATCTATTTTATTATTCTCAGGTGTACTGATATTTGAACCATTGATGCTTTGCGCACGAGGTTTGATTAGAAAATAGTGGAAAGGAACAAATACAGCAAGAGCCCCACCCATAACAAACGCTAAGCTAGGATCCCAACTTCCAGTAATATCAAGAAAAGAAAATATATTTTTAGGATCCACCATGCCTGAGACATTCATACCAATACCAAATAGCACTCCAGCAATCAGTGCAATGAAAAGTGTTGTGAACTTCATTATAAGGCCCCTAGGCTTTTGCGAATAAATACGACAAGGATAGCGACTGCCATGAATGTGCACGTAGCTACAATAGAGCGTTTAGAAAAACGTCCCATACCAATAATGCCATGACCACTCGTACAACCATTGCCTAGTCGTGTGCCGATGCCAACAAGCAAACCAGCTACAGCAACAACGGCTATATCCATACTGCTAAGATCAGGAAGTTGAAAACCTATTGGCGCGGTGAAAGCAATGCTTACGATCATTCCAATAACAAACATTAGTCGCCAAGCCCAATCGTCTTTTTTTGGGGAAAACAATCCGCCTATGATTCCACTGATACCTGCGACCTTTCCGTTAAATAGCATCAGTATACCTGCGGAAAGGCCGAGTAGTAAGCCACCTATTAAGGCATGCCACGGCATAGAAAACTCCATCTATATTTCCTCTTTTTGTTGTTGGCAAAATACATTGTGTAACGAACTCATCAATAACTCTACGCGAGAGTCTGCTAATGAGTAGTAGACTAATTGAGACTCTTTTCGGACTTTTACGAGCCCATGCCTTTTTAAAACAGTTAAGTGCTGAGAAAAAGCAGATTGACTTAAACTTGAACTTTCGCACAGCTCTGTAAACCCGACTTCACCTTGTGTCAGTTGGCACAAAACCATCAGACGTTCTGGGTGAGCCATTGATTTTAAAAACTCTGCAGCATCATTAGCGTTTGCACGCATATCTTCTATATTCATAAAACACCATACTGTCACTCATCGTGCTTATTCTGCCATCTAATTGAAATTAGTCAATTCTAATTAAGCAAATAAAACATTAGACTTTGCTAATTAACAAGTATAGATTAAACGGACTGCAACTAATCAAAAGGTTAATATCATGACAAAAATTGTAATTATCGGTGGAGTAGCCGGTGGTGCTTCAGCAGCTGCAAGAGCGCGTAGACTAAGTGAAGATGCTGAAATCATTATGTTTGAGCGTGGTCCATTTGTATCTTTTGCAAACTGTGGCTTGCCTTATCATATTGGTGGTGACATTCCTCAACGTGAAAGCTTGTTGCTCCAAACTCCTGAAAGCTTTCTTTCTCGATTCAATGTCGATGTAAGAGTAATGAATGAAGTGCTTTCTATTGACCGCGCATCAAAGACGATTCTTGTAAAGAATTTACTGGATGGCTCTGAATACTCTGAAAATTATGATTTTTTACTCTTGAGCCCAGGTGCAAGCCCAATTATTCCACCCATTGAAGGTCTTGATATCGATGATGTTCAGCCTTTAGTTCATTCATTGCGAAATATTCCAGACATGGATCGCATCCTTAACGTACTTCAAAATCGTGAAGTGAAACATGCAACTGTTGTTGGAGGTGGTTTCATCGGTTTAGAAATGATGGAAGCATTCCACCAACGTGGTATTCACACCACTCTACTTGAACTTTCTGATCAGGTAATGGGACCTGTTGATAAAGAGATGGCTGGTTTTGCTCATGCTGAAATCAAAGAAAAAGGCATAGATTTGCGTTTAGGTGTTGCTCTAGCGGGCGTATCTAAATCTGATAAAGACCATCTAGCACTTAAGCTAAGCGATAATTCGACTCTGGAAACTAACCTGCTGATCATGGCGATTGGTGTTAAACCTGAAATCAAATTAGCAGGAGAAGCTGGTCTCAAGATTGGTGAACTTGGTGGTATTTGGACAACACCAACTCTACAAACTAGTGATCCATCTATTTATGCTGTGGGCGATGCGATTGAAGAAGCAGACTTTGTGACAGGAGAATCAACGCTTGTTCCTCTTGCTGGCCCAGCAAACCGCCAAGGTCGTATGGCTGCTAATAATATGCTTGCTGAAAACGGTGCTGAGCTCGATACTTATCAAGGAACACAAGGTACAGCAATTTGTAAGATTTTTGATTTAGCAATTGCTTCTACAGGAAAAAATGAGAAACAACTTAAACGTGAGAACATCAGTTATGAGAAAGTTTACGTTCACACCGCAAGCCATGCAAGCTACTACCCGGGAGCTGAAACTGTATCACTAAAACTGCTGTTTTCTCCTGACAACGGTAAGATCTTAGGAGCACAGGCAGCGGGTAAAGATGGCGTTGATAAACGTATTGATGTTCTAGCAGTGGCACAGCGTGCAGGAATGACAATTGAACAGCTTCAGCATTTAGAGCTAACCTACGCTCCACCTTACGGCTCAGCTAAGGATGTTATTAACCAAGCGGCATTTGTTGCATCAAATATTCTTAAAGGCGATATCACTCCTATTCATTTTGATGAAATGGATGCTATTTCAGAGGACCAGATATTACTCGATGTGCGTAACCCGATAGAACTGCAAAACAATGGTTACATTGAGGGAGCAATCAACATACCTGTCGACGAATTACGTAACAGAATGGAAGAGTTGCCAAAAGACAAGGAAATCATTTTGTACTGTCAGGTGGGATTAAGAGGAAATGTTGCATACAATCAACTGGCTAACAATGGTTACAAAGTGAAAAACCTCATCGGTGGTTTTAGAACGTATAAGTTCGCATCCCTTTAAATAGTTAATGCATGAAAGGGACTGCACAAGGCTTTTGTTTGTGCAGTCCGAAATATGCAGTTTAAGCCAAAAGACAACATCGAAGTACTACACTCTTCAATATTAAATAGTCAACGCTATAGCTTCTCAGCAACCCTCCCCGCCCAATCTAAGATTGACTCCGTCGGAATTCCCGTAGGGTGGCCTTCAACTGATTTAGGGTGAGATATACCGATATGCTTTTTGAAGCCAAACATCGTATCCATTTCTTGTGTTGGCCACCCTAAAGATTTTGTCACTACGCCTTTTTTGATTCGAGAAAACTGCTCTTTCCAATTGCGGGTATCGTTCTGCCGCACGCATTTAGTTGAGATCCATTTATTCAGGCCTGTTACATCTATTTCAAGCAAGTGATTAACATGACCGTTCCGTTCAACGACAACGCAACGAATCGTTCTCTTTGCACCAGAGTCAATCAGATGGCATTTGCTACGCCCAACCTGATCCAGCTCGTGAGTGTAAGAATCAATGATTGTGCAGGTGTATTTTTCCTCTAGCATTTGCACCATCATGTTAAAGGCTGTAAAGCGAGAGGCATACTCCTCTGATGTGATCGAGTAATAAATTTGTTACTGAGTAATAAAGTATCATACTATTGATTATGACGTTTACCCCTGCTATTGTTAAATCAACATTAGCAGGGGTTTTTTATGCTCTCAAAAAAACAAGAAAAGTGGCTTAGAGAAGGTAGAGGTGAAGGTGAGCTGGCCGATTATAAGCCCTGGATAAGAGTCTCTGACATATCTTCATCAGGTCGCTCTCATAGAGTTTTCGGTCATAAAACAAAACGAACTCATCATTTACTCTCAGATTTAGAACTAGCTACATTTTTGTTTCTTGAATGGAGCCACACAGTTCTTGATATTAGAGAGCAATTTCCTCTCAAGTACGACGACACCCTTACAATTGCAGAAGAGAAGCAAGTTAAGCATCCGAGCGTTAGAGGTGATATACACATAATGACATCAGACTTCTATGTAGTCAGTTCCAATAAAAACTATAGCCAATTCGCATTACAAGCTAAATACTCAAAAGACTTAGATGATATTCGAACTATAGAAAAGCTGGAAATTGAACGTCATTACTGGCAATCCAAAGGTATACCTTGGCAAATAATTACTGAAAAAGATATTCCTAAAACTATCCAAAATAATATTGCGTGGCTATACCCAGAGTCGAATAGTGAGATTACTCTTAACATTGATCTGCTCCAGCCAGACTGGACACTTCATTAAGCGACATTTTGCTGTTCAAAGTTAACAGGGCTTAGATACCCAAGAGCACTGTGCCTTCTTGTCCGATTATAATCAACCTCTATGTACTCGAAGATCGTTTGACGCATCTGGTCTCTCGTCATAATCGACTCATATTGGATCGCTTCAACTTTCATCGAATGGAAGAAGCTCTCAACACAAGCATTGTCCCAGCAGTTTCCTTTCCTACTCATACTTTGCTTTAGATTATAAACAGTTATGAGGTCTCGATAATCTTTTGAGCAGTACTGACTACCTCGATCACTATGAACGATAACCTGCTCAGGAAATTCGCGACGGAACAAAGCCATTGATAGAGCATCACAGACCAGCGTAGCCGTCATTCTGGTATCCATAGACCATCCGATTACTTGTCTTGAGTAAAGGTCAATAATTACTGCCAAGTACAACCAGCCTTCGCTTGTCGCAACATAGGTGATGTCTCCCGCCCATTTTTCATTCGGAGCCGCTGCGTTAAAGTTCTGAGCCAGCAAGTTTGGAGCAACTGGCATTTGATGCTTGCTGTCTGTCGTGCACTTAAATTTACGTGCCGCTTTCGGCGTTAAATCTTGACGCTTCATACTGGCCGCAATGGTTTTCACATTGTGGTTATCACCGCTCTCAGACAGTTCTTTTTGGATTCGCCTTGAGCCATCTCGGCCTTTGCTGTTATCAAAAGCTTCTTTGACCTTTGTATCAAGCTCTTGGCGAACTGCCTCGCGTTGGCTAGCCTTATGGCGATGTTTAACCCAGTAATAAAACCCACTTCGGGATACCCCGAATACCTTAGCCATACGTACAATATTGAAGTACATCAGGTGTTCGAGCATAAATTCGTAGCAATTTACTTTAGATTTTTCGCGAAGTAGGTGGCGGCCTTTTTTACAATTTCTAGCTCTTCTGCTTGCTCAGCCAACTGCCTTTTGAGCTTGGCAACCTCTGCGGCTAGCTCTTGTTCTCGCTGACTAGTATTGGTGTCTTTCTTCGAGTTCTTCCGCCACCCGTAGATTTGAGATTCATGTAAAGAAAGCTGCCTTGCAGCCGCAGCTACTCCCACTCTCTCTGCTAGTTTTAGGGCTTCTGCTTTAAATTCAGGGGAATGTTTAATTCTAGTTTTCTTAGTTGTCATTGTTCACCTCGTTAGTGATTGTACTCACTTAACTCAGTGTCCAAAACAGCTGGAGCGGATCA
>NZ_VHKO01000076.1 GCF_015223435.1 Vibrio hibernica | reverse complement strand
CATGATGTGGCTTTATCAATGGAGCAATTTAGTCGCGATAAACAAGCGGTAGTGAATGAATATGTACGTGGGGAAATTGGTGAGCAAGCATTGATCAATAATGGTAATGCTTGGCCTAATTATGAAAGTGACTATCGACCTTTAGTTGAGTTAGCCAAATCTAATCACATTGATATCATTGCGGCTAATGCACCTAAAGTAATGGTGCAATGCATAGCAAAACAAGGTTTAAGTTATTTAGACAATCAGACTCAAGAGCGACGTTCGTTAGTCGCCAAAAACATTTCAACGGCTGACACTCCATATAAACAAAAATTCATGTCATCCATGCATCATGGCAACGCTGATCAAAATGAAAAGCAATATGCTGCGCAAGCAACTTGGGATGAAACTATGGCTGAAAGTATCGTCGATTATTTGGCTCAACATCCTACCAAACAAGTGATGCATATTGCGGGCATGTTTCATACAGAAGGGGGGCTCGGAACTGCGGCAGCAATTTTACGTCTTAACCCTGAATTGAAAATTTTAATCATTACTCCAAGTGATAAAATAATGCCAGATTCACTAGATTATCAATTGCATGTACTTGCCCCACCCATCAGATTTGTCAAAGCAGATAATCGCATGGCAGCATACAAAACCCTTGGAAAACGCAGCAACAATCTCGATTGCAGTGCGATCAATCCCACTAAATAATTTAATCATTACAAACTAAAATGCCGCCATCTCACTACCATAATAATGGCGACAAATTGGCGGCAGATTTTAATTATATCGATTTATATTGATTCTTATTCATTCCCCAGCAAGGGATAACCCTTGAAAACCTTGATTCTACTTACTTGCGGTTGGGGTGATTTAAAATATGCAAGAATTAATTTTTGTTTTTATGAATCATGAGAGAGACCAGCAATACCAATGGGTTCATGACTTTCTCAACAAAAAGCCCTTTCTCTAAGCAAAACCTGAGAAAATCATACAAAAATTCTCAACTATCCCATCAAGTCGATCAAAGCAATTCTCGACATTTTGTTGCTAACCAGCGCTCTGCGATACAAGCAAGCAATCCTCCGTTGCATCATACATGCCTCTCATACAACCACAACTCTGCGTAAGAAACTTTTGGACAATTTTGAGTTACCGATTTTACTAATTTAGTGTTTCACGAATTAACTGAGGTATTACAAATATCCATTCAGGTGGCCAAATTTACTCAGCTACTACACCCATAGATTCACTTCCAAACAAGCTGCCTTAATCGGTTGGCATGCACTGCACAATCTTGCTTAAGAGTATTTTGGTCTTCTATAGAATTTGCGCTTAAGCCTAATTGGTAAACAATCGTCACCCAAAGATACAAAGCTAAATCCTCAACAGAGCCGAACAGCACGAAACGGGTAACATCCTCACAGTAAGCTTGGTACTCATCACGACAATCTTCCCAATCATTTACACCAATGGGGTCCCATTGTAACCATAGATATTCATCAACTCGATCTACAGCCGTTTGGTGGCAAACTGGATACTGCGCAGTTGCTTCATAAGCAATACCAGTAATTGGATTTTCTGACTCTAATTCTAATTTCCGAAGTTTCGAAAGTTTTTCATCCATTGAAGTCAGTAATACTTTGCTTATTTGCCCTTCGGTAGTTTCAAAAAAGCTGATTCTACCTTCATAAAAAAATTGGTCATGGGAAAGCTGGCTATCTGTATCAACAGTGTTTGAATATAAATATCCAACCAAGGGATACTCATCCTTTTGCGCATTATAATCGACACAAGCTACCTTTTCGTTTTGTAGCATAGGCTCTCCTGATAAGGAGTAGTGACCAATGAACACCGGTTTCATTACTGGTTTACAGTCGATATCAGTAATAGGGATATCGGGAAGTAATGAGCGATATTTATCCTCGATTAAGGCTAACTCTCGATAAGTACAAGCGGTATCATTCCACCATGCTATTCTGATGGTTCTTCTTTCAATACCATTCTTATCTTTAAAGGTTATACCTTTGGGTAGATTCACTTCTGGCCCTTTAAGTAATATTTCAATTAACTCAAAAAGCTCATGAGACTCATCAAAAGCGTTTATCCAATGCTCTTCACGTATACAGTTACTTGAATCGAGATAAGACTTTATTCGCTCAATACATTCATCATTCCAACAAGCATGAATAGCTCGAACCTCTTCAAACTCAACAAATAAAGGTCGCTTTTTAAACCAATCAACCCACTCCTGATGAAGAGCTGATGATTCCCCTACTTCAGTCAAAAAGGCATGGTGTTGTTTATGGTTATTTTCACTATGTTTTCGAAGTGGAAGACCCGTATCGGGGTGATAAGTTGCCCAACCTATCGCATTAAATTCATGATTGCCCAGAATACAAGTCGCAAGCCCTTTATTTACAAGCTCTTTCACAAAAATTAATAGCTTGATTTGCTGCACATTTGGGTTGGTCTGGTTATCAATTAAATCGCCAACAAACACCAAGTGATAACAAGGCTCTTCAATATCCCAACCAATATCATTTAATAGCGTTTCTAATTTATCCAAGCGTCCATGAATATCGCCAATAAAAAACTTATCGTATTTGCTTTGCATTCTTAATCCTTAGTCATACATTCATTGCTTGGAGCATAAGTGTTCATTAACCACTGAAGTCTATTTATTGCTGCCGTCATGCTTCCATTGTCCAAACTCTCTTGCAGCAATCCTTGATTGAAGCGGTCTGAACGCACAACTTGAGTGATCCAACTCAAACATGCCATTAAACTCATTTCTGTTATGACCTCAATAACTGATCGCCCACTGCTATTCCAATCTACGGTACCTGCAAGATCCCAACTAAGCGCTATAGCAATGGATGATTCATAAAAGGCCGTATAATCAAAACCTTGCTCATTATGTATACAACAATCTAAAAACCGTTTTAAATTATGATTACTTGGCCTTAATAACAAATACTCAGCATGACGGGCTATATGCTTCCTCCATGCTAACTTGGCTAACCAATGTTCTGGTAAGGAATCTGCCCCATAAAAACACCCTGCAATTTGCCCATAAATTGCCGCGGTGGTATCAGCATCATCACCTAGATTGGCTGCCAGCAAAGCACCATGTTCGAAACTATCACTGTGATAGAAACACCATAACGCGGCTTCCAATGAATCGATGACAAAGCCCGTTCCCTTGATTTCACTTTCTTGTTTTTGGCGATAGTTACCTGTTGCAAGATCAACAACGTCTTGGGATAAAGAACCCAACCGTTTAATGAAATCAGGGCTAATAGTTAAAAAGTTGTCTTTCGTTAATTCATTAGACGGTGTATTTAGACCACGATGCAAAAAGTATGTCATAAGCGCACAAGCCGCTTGGGTACGTGTCTCTGCATGAGTTGTCATACTCGCTAAACATGCCGCATCACAAGCTTCTTCAATCGACTGTTCTCGGTAGAATAATGCGATGGGGGCAATTCGCATTAAACTGCCATTTCCAGCAGTATTAGGTGCATCACTTCCAGATAGCGGATCGCTCGTAAGTTCGAATTGATGTAACGCGGCTCTCACCGTATTACCTATATCAAAACAATGACCAGTACATGAGTTCTCACCGTGACGATACCAACGTAGGTAGCGCTCCATTTGATCTTTACTATTATTTTCACCACATTCAAGCAAACTATCGGTGAGACATAACATCATAGAAGTATCATCTGTCCACTGCCCTGCTTGTAAATTAAAAGGACCACCACCCTCCATATCGCTAATCGGGATAAAGGTTCCTTTTGGTCGAAATTCAAGAGTTGTACCTAACGCATCTCCCAACGCTAAACCTAATAGCACTCCTTGAGCTTTATTTCGCACTTCATCACTTATCATGATATTTCTCCAAGCCAACAATCACGATATCTGAATGCATATGATATTGCATCGCACCTTTCATTCCACTTGATTGAACTTTGACTTTTTCTACGATCGAGAGAGGTAATTTATCTGAAAGCTTTTGCTGGAACTGACTTAAAACTTCTTGGATAAACTTGGCAGACATCGGCTTTAACCCATCTAAAACTTGATTATCCCAGTCAATTTCACCATCTAAACCAAAACTGCTATACACACGTGTATCCCCTCTCATTTGTTTATAAAGGGATAGGTATTGTTTGGTATATTCTTTAGATTGAATAAAAGCAGAGCCAACTTTAATTTTCTGATTAGGTTGAGTTGCGATAAAAGCGTATAAGGCTAATAGCTTAGGTGAAAGTTGGATCTCAACGCCCAAAATGGTGACAGTTCGTGCTGTGATATTGATAGAGATAGCCAATGGCTCATCTTGATTGGCAGCATTAATTAGTGCCACAGTTTTCGAAAAGGAACGAGCTTCAATTTGAGAGTACATCGACGATGCAAGGCTTGTATGCATGCGAACAAAAGGGATATCCGCTAACGTCACTCTGGCTTCTCTCGCATTTACTTTTGCGCCTTCCGCATTAATTAACCAATGATCATTCTTTGTTGGAAAGAAAAATGCAGGTAAAGATTCATATTCAGGGCTAATGAATACATGCTTTAATGAATCTTGAGTTCGACCATATAAAGACATCGCAAAACCAAGATAGAAAGCCATTGTTTTGCGACCACCAGACAGACAAGCACAAACGGCTGTATTGGTATCTCGGGTTAGTTCTGAAACGGTTTGGATAATACAGTCCGCCATGACCGACTGATCTTCATCTTGTTTGGCATCGAATGGTTGATAACCATTTTCATCTTCCAATACTGAAATATTGCTTTCATTAAAACTGATAGCAGGTAATTGATATTCGTTAATCAATGACTGCCAATACCCTTCTTTAAAAAGTTGGCTAGTAATTTTCTCGCGAGTACTACGAGTGGTGATCACCCGAATTTCATCAGGTAAAGTTTGGCCAGATTGATAAAGGCCATAAATAACTTCTGTTAAAATCTGAGGCTTACTGCCTACGATGGCTAATAGTATTTTCTTCATCGTTCCCTGTACTCTTTAAATATCGAACCAATATACCCAGCTAGAAAAATCACGAAACTTTAATACGCCAAGACTCGGGTCTAAAACATTTATTCTGCCACCTAAACAACAAGTTATTATCGTTGGCTGTTCTAGTTCATTAGAAAGTAGTTGACGGCTACTATACTGAATCTCGACAGTATCAGCATGCTGAACCACCGTAATCAACATTTCTTCTTCGAGCAATTTTCTTTTGATAGATTCAAGATGATTTGCTTGTAATGTATTCATATTTAACTCCTTGAGTTGATGAATATCATTATCCGCAATTCTTCAGAGGTAGGGAGTTTGTAAACTTATAAAATCATTAAATGAGGATTGAATGGCAAATTTCAGCAAGTAATTATCCATCAATCGATATAAATGAACGGCCATTATCAGGCAGTAAAACACCATTTGGATTCTTAGTACTCATAGAAAAAGGAATAACCCATAACTTAAGATCCTCGGAAAAATCAAAGCTATGCTCAATGGGCTTTGTAAATCCTTCATGTTCTGGGTAAATCAAGTACAGATCTCCCTTACCTCTTAAATATGTTTGTCCATAAGCAAACATTTGATAAAAGTCTGATTGAGATAAACCAAAATTATGTTGAGTTAAATCGACTAACTTCCATTTTGTATCCAACACCACTTTAGAACCATCAGTGAAAGTAAGTAGCAGGTCCGGCTTTAATTGAAACTGACGCCTTTTATTGTGGGTAACCAGATAATTTGTACGAGCTTGTGTTGTCAGCTCAATACCACTTTTCAATTGTGTCCTTAATATTGCTGCAACATAATTTTCAAATACCATTTCCATCGGAAACATCAATGATAAAGCCTGATGACCACCCTTCATGCTTAGTGGTGAAATCCCCTCTAAAATTAATTTCGCCCAAGCTAATGATGTTTGATAATCTTTCATCCCTTTACCAAGTTTAAGCATGTTAAAATCTTGCTCAATGGATTTACAGCAAGGTACATCAACAAAGGCAAACTGAAGCTCTCTCAATAGTCTCTGATTTACTGATAGACGTGTCACATTTGTCAGTTTTAGCAGAGCGGTTTTGATTAAACGGTTAGCTGGACGGTCAATTAAATACTCATCATATTCAACATAAAACTTATGTTTATTAACCAAGTTGTGTCTTAACTGCTTAGATACAAGCAACTTACCCTTTTGATAAAATAAATTATCAGTCCTAGACACATAATCACTTTTTAGCCCTTTTTTAACTAATGTATTAACGCAGTGTAAAAACTGACTAATGAATACTTCTAAAAGAGGCATTTCTTTACTAGCCACATTGCCTTGGCTAGATAATACATAGCGAAATGAACCTAAATGTTTCAGCATCATAAGTAACGTATCACGGGATTCCGTAATTGCTAGCTGATCATCCGAGGTTTTACGACCTACTTTTGGCAAAATTTCAATATGCTCACCAGTAGGTGTGAATAATACACCTACATAGTTTTTGACTTGAATTAGCTCATAACCATAACGCATAGTTAAATTTAAACACTTAGCGGTATTTGTTTGTGATGCACTTAAACTAACTTCTTTGAGATACTCAAAAGCAGTTTTAGAAATCAACTCCGCTTGCAGAGTGTCACAAGCGGATTTTTCGTAGGTCAAATAACCATATTCGAACACTGTGGTATGCATGGCTATTGACTTTCCTCACCATGCGTTTCAGCCGATGCCCTTTCTTGAACATCAACAGCTTCAACTAATTTAGGCGAATAGATGCCAATATAAGCCCTTGGATCAGACCAAACACTTTTATTATCATCAGCCAAACGATAATTCACCACCGACTGACCATATTCATCAAGCTTATGATTACTTCCAAACAAGTTCTTCAATTGTTGTAGAGTCTGTACTTCTTCTGTAATAAATTGAAAGTCTAACGCTTTTTGATTGTCAGCTAGCACAAGACGAATCTTGCTCCAATCTTCAAAGAAGTACTCTTCCAGAAGCGGGATGATTTTGTTTTTAAATACTGTTTGTAGCTCTTTAAAAGCTAAACCTTCTTTTCCGTTACTATAAAGCTCTTTCACTGGCATAAAGAAAGCATGACCTAAGGTATGCTCACGATCGTAGAGAATTGCAATTCTTTCATTCAGCTTGATTAATAATTCTTTTAAATCAATACCGTTAACAATTACATCCGTCAATAACTCTGGCTTTGGCATCATCTCCACAAAATCAAAACGACGACGTAGCGCGGTATCCATCATTGCTAGTGAGCGGTCGGCAGTGTTCATGGTACCGATGATATGTAGGTTGTTCGGCACAGAAAAGGATTCACCAGAATAAGGTAAAGTTAATTCAAGTGCTTCATCTTCACCTTTGCGCTTTGAAGGTTCAATTAACGTAATAAGCTCACCGAATATTTTCGAAATATTGCCACGGTTAATTTCATCAACAACTAACACAAAATTCTTACGTTCGGTTTTTACCAATTTTGATTTATTAGATAACTCTTTTAAATAATTAACAATCCCTGAATAATATGGGTTCAATCCACCTTTAATAACTCGCTCACCATCAAAAATAGCTTTCAAGGTTTTTATACTCAATGAGTGTACAGAGTCACCTTGAGATTTCTCAAAACGTATCGTATTTGAACTTATATCCGTGACAATAAAAGTAGTTCGTTTTGTTTTTATTCTTATCCCATTTTCTTCTTCTGTTAATTGTTCTAAAAACTTATCCCATAATGAGTCAAAATCCTCATCTTCTTTTACATCTTTATTAATTCGATATTTTGTGGCATCAGAAACTATATTTTTAAAAATCCCATCTTCCACCGCATAGGTGATTTGATCGTTTTCATTTGTAGAAGCTTTTAAGCCCTCAACAAACTCTTCATAACCATAGCTTTGATGGAAGGTAACAAACCGAATACGATTTTTTTCAACTAAAGACTGGTGCTCTTTTTTTAGTTCTTCTCTAGTTTCCCATGTAAAATTTGGCTCGGCCGCTTTTACCGCAGCTTCAATGGTGTGATAGGTTTTACCTGTTCCTGGTGGACCATATAGAATTTTGTTTAAACTGCTCATGAGTTGATGCATATCTTCATCGAGGTTACTTGTATTTCTTGAATCTTTTGTTGCCATACTGTTTCGATAATCTATTGGCCAATAAGACTCACGATCAATTTCGTTTGCTTCTGAAAAATTTTTCAATGCAGGCGTTAAGTCATCTAGGATCTCATGACTGAAATCATCACCATCTAACTTAATTTTAGAATTTTGAATCTGGATACTTTTAAAGTTTGCATCTGCTTTTTGAGCTTGTAACGAACGTCGACCAATCCGAAATTGCTTTTCAATATCAACAGGGTAGATATCTAACTGAGCCTTATTTGCCCACGATACAATAGCGATTAATTGACTTTGAATACTCTCTGATACGTCGGCTAAGTCGTCGTCCATATCCATCTGACTTAAGAAATCACCCCAAGATATTAACTTTTGCTGTATATCCATATTCATCCACATAGGTATAAAATTGATTATATTGTTAAAGTATATTGCTTATCACATCGAAGCAACTATCCGAGGGTAAATGTCGCAGTTCGGAGTTGAATTCAGGGATAAGTTAAATTCAATTCGAACCAATTGTTCTGGAATCGATTAGTATTATGTGCGACAAACGGCTTTTCCCCGAATTCAAGTGCAAGTATCAGCACAATAAAGTTCTAACATTTCACATAAGAAAATCTATTAGAAACTCTAATTATAGTGTCGCCTGTAGGGTTACATACCAACTGGTTAT
>NZ_VHKO01000075.1 GCF_015223435.1 Vibrio hibernica | reverse complement strand
TCAGGTGTTGTGACATCAAAATTTTAATTACGCAACAAAGCCGATATTTACTGGCGGTCAAATTTTAGATATGGAAGGACAAATGGCACTATTCAATGACTCATTAAACTTCAAATATAATAGCGATGTCATCGATGCAATATATGGCGATAAATCACCCAAATGGCTAAAAGGATCTTGGCATGACTTCTAAACAACAAGGTTTTAGTCTAATAGAAGTGATGATTGCTTTTGCTGTTCTCGTATTCGGCGTTCTTGGATTAATGAAATTGCAAAGCTACATGGAACGCCAATCGGATTACGCACTTCACAGCATACGAGCTCTGCATCTTGCTGAAGCCAAGCTAGAATTATTTCGCACGCGTTCAATTAGTGGAGCAAATGAAACCTTGGTATATAGCGATATTGGCAGTGGTTGTGAAATTGTGTTAGGTGATGACTCGGTCAGCACGACAATTATTAGCGGGGGAAATTGTGCTTTACCGTCAATTTCAAGCGCGTATAAAGTGGCATGGACGGTGGATAAATCGTTATCTGGTGCGTTAAAAACGATAGATATGAGCAGCAGTTGGAATGATCGTCGAAATGAACTCCAAAGTCTTCAACTTAAAACTATGCTGTCCAAATACAATGAGTTCGATAATTAGACATTTATATTTCTAGATTAAAAAAGAGGCAGCTTAATACTTCGCTGTCTCTTTTTGATCGTGGGTAGTTATTACTTACAAAATTACCGTCTTATTACCATAAACAAAGACATGATCATTGACCACTTTGTTTAGCGCCTTACTTAATACACTCTTTTCAACATCACGACCAGCTTGAGCCATATCATTGGCACTGAAGTTATGATCAACCGGAATGACGTCTTGCTTAATTATTGGGCCTTCATCGAGATCATTGGTGACAAAGTGCGCGGTTGCGCCAATGATTTTTACGCCACGGTCAAAGGCTTGTTGATACGGTTTTGCACCAATGAAAGCAGGTAAGAAACTGTGGTGAATGTTGATGATTTTATGCGGAAATTGCGCCACAAAATTAGCGGTTAATACCCGCATATATTTCGCCAATACCACATAGCGTGGATCGTACGATTTAATTACATCCAGCATTTTTTCTTCATGCTCTTCACGAGTTAGCCCTTCATGCGAAATATGATGATACGGGATATCAAAACGTTCGGTTAAGGTTTGTAGCTTGTCGTAATTTCCAACCACAGCGGCAATGTCTACATCTAAGCTGCCATCATAGGCTTTCATGAGAATATCGCCTAAACAGTGTGCTTCTTTGGTCACCATAATCACGATTTTCTTACGCGATGAGCTGATCAATGAACGTTTACTATTGATCGGTAAAGCTTGATCGAGATCGGCCAGTAATTCGTCATCATGGAAGGTTCCTTCCAATTCTGTCCGCATGAAAAAGTGACCACTGGCGTTATCCACAAATTCATTATTGTGAATAATATTAAGTTTGTGCTGATAACAGATATTGGTGATTTTCGCGATTAAGCCATATTCATCACTACAATGAGTCAGAAGGGTTTTTCGTTCGGTGGTTGACATACATATTTCCAAAAAATTAACTATACCCACAGTGTTTAAAGCGGTTGCTCCATGATTTTGGGTATAAAACTGAATATAGATCACATGCTGACAATCTAACGGTCATTGAAATTTTAGGCAAGCGGTTCAGTGCTTAGATTGAATTTATTCGAGTCGTCTTAAACTCATTCATTTCCCCTCAGGTCTAAAACTGCCATAATTCATCTAATTTATTTTTTAAGAATGATGTGATGATAGCCAAGACTTTTTCTGCTTCCGGTGCACTCGGTAAAGCCATTTCTGGATTTCAACCAAGACAACCGCAAATTGATATGGCGCAAGCGGTGCAAGATGCGATTGATCATCAGCATCAATTAGTGGTGGAAGCAGGGACAGGAACAGGAAAAACCTTTGCGTATTTAGTGCCAGCTTTATTAAGTGGTAAAAAAGTCATCATCAGTACCGGATCTAAAAATTTACAAGAGCAGCTCTTCCACCGTGATTTACCTAAAATGGTCGATGCACTGGGTTTTATGGGCTACGTCGCGTTATTAAAAGGTCGCTCTAACTACCTTTGCTTAGATCGATTAAGCCGTCAATTGGTGGAAAGTCATACCAATGAAGCCGATCCTGAACTGCTCACTCAATTAGTGAAGGTTCGTTCTTGGTCTTCAGCGAGTAAAAGTGGCGATTTGGGCGAGTGTGATGACATTGCCGAAGACAGTCCTGTTATCGAAAATATCACGTCCACCAATGATAATTGCTTAGGAAAAGAGTGCCCAAGTTATCAAGATTGCTTTGTATTAAAAGCGCGTAAAAAAGCAATGGATGCTGATATTGTCGTCGTAAACCATCATTTATTTCTGGCAGATCTTGCGATTAAAGAAACGGGCTTTGGAGAGCTTATTCCAGAAGCTGAAGTATTTATCTTTGATGAAGCACATCAACTACCTGATATTGCGAGTCAGTATTTTGGCCAATCAATTTCAAGCCGACAAATGCAAGAGCTGGCAAAAGATATTGAAATTGGTTATCGCACTGAAGCAAAAGATATGCGCCAATTGCAAAAAATCGCAGTAAAACTGACACAAACTTTTATGGACTTACGCATTATTTTGGGTGAAACCAATGCGCAAATGCGTGGTAATTGGCGTGAAGCGGTTAAATCGGCAGCGGTGGTACGTGAAATTGAACGCCTACACGATGCACTTGATTTAGCGTTACAAGTTTTGAAAATTGCTTTAGGGCGCAGTCAATTATTAGATGCCGCTTATGAGCGTGCTCATATGATCAAAAATCGTTTGCTGCGAGTGTGTGATACCAGCATTACCGGTTACTCGTATTGGTATGAATGTTCACCTCGTCACTTTACGCTGCATATTACGCCGCTGTCGGTTGCGGATAAATTTCAAGAGCAGATAGAGCTTAAACAAGGCAGTTGGATTTTTACGTCAGCTACCTTGGCAGTTAAAGATGATTTTAGTCATTTTACCAAGCGACTTGGGATTGTGCCTAAAAAGCAGTTTACCCTGCCAAGTCCCTTTGATTACCCGAACCAAGCTTTGCTTTGTGTGCCGCGTTATTTACCCGAACCAAATAGTGTCGGTTTGGCGGAAACGTTAGCGGCAATGTTAGCTCCGGTGATCCAAGTTAATAATGGGCGTTGTTTCTTCTTATGCACTTCTCATAAAATGATGCGGCAACTAGCGGATTTATTTCGTCAATCGTTAGATTTACCGGTATTGGTACAAGGTGAAACCAGTAAGCAAAAATTGTTGAATGAATTTATGGCGTTAGGTAATGCCGTCTTGGTGGCAACAGGCGCATTTTGGGAAGGT
Organism: Vibrio hibernica; assembly: GCF_015223435.1. Taxonomy (GTDB): domain Bacteria; phylum Pseudomonadota; class Gammaproteobacteria; order Enterobacterales; family Vibrionaceae; genus Vibrio; species Vibrio hibernica. The sequence goes on along the minus strand of NZ_VHKO01000075.1, from coordinate 5,823 downwards.
ATTGATGTTAGAGGCGATGCTTTAAGCTGTGTTATTATCGACAAATTACCGTTTACTGCTCCTGATGATCCCTTGTTAAAAGCTCGAATTGAAGATTGCCGTCTAAAAGGCGGTGAGCCTTTTTCTGAGGTTCAATTGCCAGATGCGGTGATTACTTTAAAGCAAGGTGTGGGGCGGTTAATTCGAGATGAAACGGATAAAGGTGTGCTGATCATCTGCGATAATCGGTTAGTGACTCGTGATTATGGTGGTGTGTTTTTACAAAGTTTGCCGCCTATTCCTAGAACTCGAGATCTCGATAAAGTTTCGCAGTTTTTATTATCACAGTAGCTTTCATTATCAACAGTCGTTTTTAGGCTTCCTGTTGGGTTGATACTCACTGTTGGCTTTATACTAACTATTTGTTTTATGTTAACTATTAGTTTGATATTAAACATAGTAACTCTTTTCAATTATTCTAAAATAAATCATATTCCCAATATATGGGTGTAAAAATAAACAAGCTTGAGGTTGACATGAGTGCAAAAATTCTTGCCCTAGATACATCAACAGAAAATTGCTCTGTTGCATTAATGGTGAATGATCAACTTTATACTCGCAGTGAAATTGCCCCGCGAGATCACACCAAAAAAATTCTACCTATGGTGGATGAAGTCCTAAAAGAAGCCGGTGTAAGCTTACAAGATTTAGATGCGTTAGCGTTTGGACGTGGGCCGGGCAGTTTTACTGGTGTTCGCATTGGTATTGGTATTGCGCAAGGTTTATCGTTTGGGGCTGAGCTCCCTATGATTGGTATTTCGACGTTAGAGGCTATGGCTCAGGCGAGTTATCGTGTACATAAATCTAAGCAGGTTGTGGCAGCTATTGATGCCCGCATGAGTGAGATTTACTGGGGACAATATCAGCGTGAAATCGATGGCCAATGGCGCGCAATCGCCATTGATGATGGACAAGCAGAATGTGTGATCCCACCAAGTGAATTGTCATCACATCTCACCGTTACGGATGGGGACTGGACACAAGCTGGTACAGGCTGGGCTGCGTATGAAGATACACTGAATTCTTTGCCGCTTACGTTGTCTCAAGGAGATGTACTTTATCCTGAAGCGCAAGATATTGCCTTTTTAGCACAGTTTGAATGGAGTAACGGTAATACCGTTGACGCCGAACACGCTAGCCCAACTTATTTACGAGATAAAGTAACTTGGAAAAAGCTACCAGGGCGTGAATAATTTATTTGAATGAATTGTGTAAACAGGCGGAGAAAGCAATGAAACGTACACTGATCCTGATTGGTTGTTTATTTTGGTTAACAGCTTGTTCTAGCCTACCGGATGATCTGGTTTCGGAGGATCACAATGCTGAGGTGATGGATAACTATCAGCAATGGGTCAATACCTCTCCGGATAGCGTTATTGACGTGCGCATGGGAGGGGTAATTTCAAAAGTCACGAACTTAAAAGATAAAACCCGCATTGAGATAGTTAACTTACCAATTTCATCGTCAGGTAAGCCGGATATTACTCAAGAGCCACAAGGCCGTTTTATTGCCTATGTCAAAGGTTTCGTTGAACCTATGACATACACAAAAGGCCGTTTAATTACGGTCGTGGGTAAAAGCGAGCAACCTGAAACGGGTAAGGTTGGGGAATACGATTATACTTTTCCCGTAACGGATGCTTATGGGCAGCATTTGTGGACGATTGAGACTACTACTTATGTTGAAAATGATCTCATGATGGGCGGCTGTTTTAGAGGCGGATTTCGTTGTGGGGCGTACGGATATGGTCCTTCTCGGACACAAGTGATTCAACAGGTGAAATAACCCGTGACACTAATGAAAGAAACGCAATTTTATTTGCCAAGCTCACTTTATTCGTCAGGTTCACCGCCCTCATCGAATCTACGGATTTCAGGTTTAGAAGCCGGCTCGATCAATGATACGGATATTAGTGTTATTTTTATTCATGGCTGGCTGGATAATGCGGCCAGTTTTACGTCATTGGTCGCACAACTTCCCTTATCCATAGCAGGTAGATCACTACATTTTCTTGCGATTGACTTACCTGGGCATGGATTGTCGCAGCACAAGTCATCGGACAACTTTTACCCATTTCATGACTATATCTCCGATCTTCATCAATTATTACGTCAAATAGCAGCAAAAAACGTCATTTTGGTCGGTCATTCTCTTGGTGCTTTAATCGCAAGTTGTTATAGTGCCGCCTTTCCTGAAAACGTGGCTGCTTTGGTGCAAATTGAAGGGTTAGGACCGTTATCAGAACCAGCAGACAATAGTGTTGCTCGTTTGCGACAAGGTATTGTCAATCGTAAGCGTTTAGAGACGAAACCTTTACGCGGTTATGATTCTCGTGAGCAAGCTTTACTGCACCGCATGCATGCCAATCAATTGACGGCAGAGCAGTTAGATCCATTGGTTGAGCGAGGCTGTGTATTTGACGGTAAGCGCTGGCAATGGCGTTATGATCCTAAATTACGTTGTGATTCCTTGTATCGTATGACGGAAGAACAAGCGCTATGTTACATACAAGCAGTGAGCTGTCCGAATTTATTGATAGTTGGCACGCAAGGTTATCCTTCTATTAAGCAAGCGCAACAGAGAATACAAAGTTTAGCCAAAGTGCAATTAGCGGAGATCGCTGGTGGGCATCATTGCCATCTAGAACATCCACAAAAAACAGCTAAGCTTATTGAAGTATTTATTGAGCAATTTATATCTGAACAGTTTGAACTCGATTAGATTATAGACAAAAATCTCTAGTCAAAATGTGACTCAAGTAAATGAGTTTATTATCAATAATGACTACCATATTCTTGCCGAGACACGATTAAAACAATAAAGGAAATCAATGTGGAAAAAGCGTGGCTAAAGCGTTACCCAGAAAACGTGCCAGAAACAATCGACCCTGATCATTATTCATCGTTGGTCGAAATGTTTGAGCAATCTGTCCATAAATTTGCTGATCAACCTGCGTTTATGAACATGGGCTCCACCATGACTTTTCGTAAGTTAGAAGAGCGTAGCCGCGCATTTGCTGCGTACTTACAAAATGATTTAAAGCTTAAAAAAGGCGATCGAGTGGCATTAATGATGCCAAATGTTTTGCAATACCCGATTGCGCTATTTGGTATTTTGCGCGCTGGTATGATTGCAGTGAACGTTAATCCTCTTTACACCCCTCGAGAATTGGAACATCAACTTAATGACTCTGGTGCCAAAGCTATTGTGATCGTTTCAAACTTTGCCTATACGTTAGAAAAAGTAGTGGACCGTACATCGATTAAACATGTGATCTTAACGAGCCTTGGACAAATGCTGCCTAAAGTAAAAGGCAAGATCGTTGATTTCGTTGTCAAATATGTCAAAGGTATGGTGCCAAAATACAATCTTCCGGGCGCGCTTTCTTTTCGTAAAGCCTTATACCGTGGTCGCCGCCAGCAATATGTGAAACCCTTTATCGCAGGAGATGATATTGCATTTTTACAATACACAGGTGGCACAACCGGTGTCGCCAAAGGTGCGGTCTTAACGCACCGAAATATGATTGCCAATGTGTTACAGGCCAAAGCGGCTTACGGCACAATTTTACACGCAGGGCGCGAAACTGTCGTGACTGCGTTGCCTTTGTATCATGTTTTTGCGTTAACCATTAATTGCCTACTATTTTTAGAAATGGGTGGCAGTAATTTAATGATCACTAACCCAAGGGATATTCCAAATTTTGTAAAAGAGCTACAAAAGTATTCATTTACCGCCATTACAGGGGTGAATACATTATTTAATGCGCTAGTAAATAATGAAGACTTTAAAGAGTTAGATTTTAGTAAACTGCATTTGTCGGTTGGTGGTGGCATGGCGGTGCAACGCGTCGTCGCTGAAAAATGGAATAAGATCACTAAGTGTTATTTGCTGGAAGGTTATGGCTTAACTGAGTGCTCACCTTTGGTTGCGGCTTATCCTTATGATTTGAACGAATACAATGGTTCTATTGGTTTACCTATGCCATCGACCGATGTTCGAATTATTGACGATGAAGGTCATGTCTTGGGGTTTGATCAAACCGGTGAACTACAAGTACGTGGCCCACAAGTGATGGACGGTTATTGGCAACGTGAAGAAGCAACGAAAGAGGTGATCAGTCAAGATGGTTGGTTATCGACTGGCGATATTGTTCGCTTTGATGAAGAAGGCTTCATGTACGTTGTTGATCGTAAAAAAGACATGATTTTAGTATCTGGCTTTAATGTTTTTCCAAATGAGATTGAAGAAGTGGTTTCTATGCATGCGAAAGTGTTAGAAGTCGCAGCGATAGGACAACCAAGCGAAAGTTCTGGTGAAGTCGTTAAGATTTATGTTGTCAAAAATGACAGCAGTTTAACCAAAGATGAATTAATCGCCCATTGTCGCGAGCACTTGACGGGCTATAAAATGCCTAAAATTATTGAGTTCCGTGAAGAATTACCAAAGAGCAATGTGGGTAAGATCTTACGTCGTGAGCTGCGCGACGAAAACATGGCGAATCTATCAAAGAAAACCGCTTAATCAAGAGTCTGTGAGCGATGTTTTTACCACATTCAAGGTGCCAGGTTTGATACTGGCATTTTTATTATATTGAAAGGAATTTTGTGAATTACCAAATCATCACAACAGCCTCAGCATTAGCTGACGTTTGTCAAAAAGCAAGTTTAGTTGATGTCGTTATGCTTGATACCGAATTTGTTCGTACTCGTACTTATCATCCTCAGCTTGGGTTAATCCAATTGTACGATGGTGAGAATCTGGCGCTGATTGATCCTGTTGCCATTGATGATATGTCTGCTTTAGCTGAGTTGTTGTCCGATACTTCAGTCCTAAAAGTTTTGCATGCTTGTGGCGAAGATCTAGAAGTGTTCCAGCACGCCTTTAATTGTATTCCTAAGCCAATGCTTGATACACAATTAATGGCGGCCTTTTTAGGCAATGGTCTTTCCACGGGTTTTGCCGCGTTAGTGAATGAATTCCTTGGTGTTGAGTTAGATAAAAGTGAATCTCGTACCGATTGGCTTGCACGTCCATTAACGGAAAAACAACTTGATTACGCTGCTGCCGATGTTTATTACTTATTACCACTGTATCAAAAACTCAAGCTTGCCGTCGAAGAGGCGGGTTGGAGCGAAGCGGTAATGCAAGAATCGACAGCTCTTGTGAAAAAACGTCTAAAATCTACAGAGCCAAGTAAGGCATATCTTGATGTTAAAGGAGCTTGGATCTTAAATCCTGAACAGTTAGCGATTTTAAAGATCATAGCTAAGTGGCGTTTAGAAGAAGCGATGAAGCGTGATTTAGCGCTGAACTTCGTAGTCAAAGAAGCAAACATGCTTGAAATTTGCCGACAGGAAATGACCAGTTTAAGACAAATGGATGAAGCCGGGTTTGATCAACGAGAAATTCGTCGTCATGGTAATACCTTGATCCATTTGGTCAAGCAAGGTCAAGCGATACCAAGTGACCAATGGCCACAAAAAATAACGCGCTTAATGGATAACCCGAGTTATAAACAATTATTCAAAGTATTAAAAGATGAAGTAAAAGCGGCATCGGAAGCTTCAGGATTAGCAACTGAATTTCTAGCCTCGAAAAAGCAGCTTAATCAATTTATCTCTTGGGTATGGAATCATGAAAGAAGTGCTGATAAACAACCAGAAGTAATGCTGACTTGGCGTAAATCAGTACTTGGTGAAAGACTTGATAAAAAAATGAAATAAATAAAATTCATATTGCTCTAGTTCTGTATACCATTCAAAAAAGCCGACATCATGATT
>NZ_VHKO01000074.1 GCF_015223435.1 Vibrio hibernica | reverse complement strand
ACTCAACCTGAGGTTTTTTAATCTTAATGTAAAAATAGTAAGTTCACGACGGCATAATCAAAGATGCCATCATTTCAATATGCTCGGGGGAATCGTTTAAACATTCAATATAACGGTATTCTTTACCACCCGCTTGCTGATAAATATCACGACACTCAATTGCAATCTCCTCTAGAGTTTCAATACAATCCACAGAGAAAGCAGGAGAAATAATATCTAATTGTTTGACGTTTTTAGTCGCCAAGTTTTTTAGCGTTTGATCCGTATAAGGTTGTAGCCACGCTTCTCGCCCAAACCTAGATTGATAACTCATCCCCATTTGTTGATCGGTTAATCCTAATTCGTCTCGTAATAATGCTGTTGTTTGCTCACAATGCAGTGGGTAAATATCTCCTTCATTAGCAAGTCGTTGAGGAATACCATGATAAGAGCAAAGCAAATAATCACCCTGCCCGTGTTGTTGCCAGTGATCACGAACTTTTTTTGCTAACGCTTTAATATACAAAGGATGATCGTGATAATCACGAATAAAACGATAAGCAGGGATCACCGGCATAGTTTTGAAAGCTCGAATTAAAGCATCAGAGGCTGCCGCTGTCGTCGTTCCTGAGTATTGAGGATACAAAGGTAGAATAATGATTTCCTCACATCCTTGTTTCATCAGCGCATCAACGCCACTTTGCAAACTTGGATTCCCATATGTCATTCCAAGTTCAACTGGCATATTTAATTTCAGTTTTAAAGCTTGAGCTTGGCGTTTAGAGTAAACCAATAAAGGAGAGCCTTCATCCATCCAAACCTGTTGGTAGACTTTAGCAACCTTGGGTGCTCGAATCGGTAAAATGATACCATTAAGTAATGGATACCATATTAAGCGAGTCATATTCACCACCCGTTTATCACTTAAAAACTCTTTAAGAAAACGTTTAATCGCGGCGGGAGTTGCCTCATCTGCGGTTCCTAAATTAACCAGTAAAACACCCTGTTTTTTGTGTTGTATATGGCTACTTTGCATAGTTAACATTCCTTTAGCTTAAAACTGATATAAAAAAAGCGACTATTGCTAGTCGCTTAATATATCAAATTCTCAACCCACTGAATTGAAATTATTTTGTTAATGCCGCTTCAAGTTCCGCACTTACCGCGTCAACAGCCTTAGTTCCATCAAATTTAAGATAGATCGTATTACCTAATGCGGCTTCATTACCATAGTATTCGATAAGTGGCGCAGTTTGTTCATGATAAACACCTAAGCGAGCTAATACGGTCTCTTCTTTATCATCATCGCGAACCACAAGATCTTCACCCGTCACATCATCTTTACCTTCCACTTTTGGTGGATTGTAAATCATATGATAAGTGCGACCAGAGGCGAGATGAGCGCGACGACCAGCCATACGTTCAACAATAACGCTGTCAGCAACTTCAAACTCAATAACATAATCTACTGTAACGTCTAGTGCTTTAAGGCCATCCGCTTGTGGAATAGTACGTGGAAAACCATCAAGTAAAAAACCTTTCTCACAATCATCTTGCGCAATACGTTCCTTGATTAAACCAAGAATAATATCATCAGAGACTAATTGCCCTGCATCGATAACTGCTTTCGCTTGTTTGCCCATTTCAGTGCCAGCTTTAATTGCAGCACGCAACATGTCACCGGTAGAAATTTGTGGTATACCAAACTTTTCCATAATGAATTGAGCTTGAGTCCCTTTACCAGCACCCGGAGCACCTAAAAGAATGATGCGCATGACGATTCCTCTTGTTGTTATATTTTCATACCGAAGCTCACAGTAAAAACGTGACACGATAAGTTTCGGTATAAGGATTAAACAGAAAATTCATAGTTAAATAAACCCTTCCGTTCACTTAATGAAGGCCAGAATTCTATCACAAATTCTGGCCTTATTAGCGTTTATGGTAGTGAAATTAGCAAAAGCTCACTTCCTTCGCCTTATTTACTTACCTAGTAGATCATTCATTGCAGTTAAGAAGTGACTAGGATCATCCATTGAACCTCGTTCCGATAACATAGCTTGGCCCAATAAAACTTCAACCCAACGACCAAAAGCTTGCTCATCAGCTTCATCAGCCATGCGTTTCACCATATCGTGTGCAGGATTAAGCTCTAATATATATTTCACATCTGGCACTTCTTGCCCAGCGGCGGCCAGTAGCTTCGCCATTTGCGTACCCATTTCATAGTCATCTGTCACCACAACAGCTGGCGTCGTGGCTAATTTGAATGTGGTACGAACGTCTTTCACTCGATTTTCCAAGTAATTTTTTGTGCGTTCAACGACGGATTTAAACTCTTCTTCTGTTTCTTTGTGCTTTTCTTTCTCAGCTTCATCTTCAAATTTAGATAAGTCCAAACCTGCTTTAGTGATTGATTGGAATGGCTTACCATCAAACTCGGTTAAGTAATTCATCAGCCATTCATCAATGCGATCGGTCATCAAAATAACTTCAAGGCCTTTAGACTTAAACTGCTCTAAGTGAGGGCTATTTTTAGCAGCGGCGTAACTGTCTGCTGTCAAATAATAGATCTTATCTTGGCCTTCTTTCATACGATCAATATAAGATGCAAGCCCCACGGTTTGATCTGAAGAGTCAACATTGCTTGAAGTAAAGCGCAATAAGGCGGCAATTTTTTCCTTATTAGAGAAGTCTTCTGCCGGGCCTTCTTTTAATACCATGCCAAACTCTTTCCAGAACGCTTGGTATTTCTCTTCATCGCGAGATGCTGTTTTCTCTAACATTCCTAACACACGCTTGGTACAAGCATTACGTAGTGATTGAGTCACTTTGTTATCTTGCAGAATTTCACGTGATACGTTCAACGGTAAATCATTTGAATCAATTAAACCGCGAACAAAACGTAGATACGATGGCATGAACTGCTCGGCATCATCCATGATAAATACACGTTGAACATATAATTTCAGGCCGCTTTTATGATCGCGATTCATCATATCCCATGGCGCTTTAGCTGGAATATATAACAAGCTGGTGTAATCATTCTTACCTTCAACTTTGTTATGACTCCACGTCATTGGGTCGCTAAAATCATGCGAAACATGCTTATAGAACTCAATATATTCTTCATCTGAAATATCAGACTTTGAACGAGTCCATAAGGCTTGTGCTTTGTTAATTTGCTCCCAACCACTTTCTTTTTTGGTGACCTTAGTGCCATCTTCATTTTCTTCGCCAGTTTCAATGTCTTTTTCAGCCCAAATTGAAACCGGAATACCAATGTGATCAGAATATTTACCAATCACCTCACGCAAGCGATAGTCAGATAAAAATTCTTTTCCATCTTCACGCATGTGCAGAATTATTTCCGTACCACGAGATTCTTTGGTGATATCTTCAATAGTGTAATCACCTTCACCAGCAGAATGCCACTGAACGGCTTGATCAGCTGCTAAACCAGCCGCGCGAGTACGAACGGTAACCGCATCGGCCACAATAAATGCTGAATAGAATCCAACACCGAATTGACCGATAAGTTGAGAATCTTTGGTTTGGTCTTCGGATAATTTAGAAAAAAAATCCGCCGTACCCGATTTTGCAATTGTTCCTAAATGCTCAATGACATCATCACGAGACATACCGATACCATTATCAATGATAGTTAATGTGTTGGTATCTGTATTAAATGACAACTTAACACCAAGATCAGCATCACCTTGATATAGGTCACCATTAGATAGGGCCTTAAAACGTAATTTATCGGCAGCATCTGAAGCATTAGAAATTAATTCACGTAAAAATATTTCTTTATTCGAATAGAGGGAATGGATCATTAGATGAAGTAGTTGCTTCACCTCTGACTGAAATCCACGAGTTTCTTTATTTTGTGTCGTTGTATCGCTCATTAGAACTCCAATATCGATAATGTTATTCAAACCGTTATCAACTAAATTGGGCTAACAAATATAAATTCAAGGTAAAAACTCATCAAAACCGTGTTTTTCTTATCAATTTTTATTATGATGATCATGAAAAACATCATAAAACCTAAATTTCGCGGAGTTGATACTCAAAATCATAAATATTAAAGACATTGATACTCACTGTGAAAAAAGCGTTAACCACTCTATTATTGAGAATACCTAAATGACCAATATTGGCACTAAATATATTGTTGCCCAAAAGTTTATCTTTGATCCATATAGCAATATTTTGCTTGATCAGCTCAATGATAACGAAGTCATACGTTTAGGGAGTAACGAAAGCCGTATTCTATTAATTCTAATCGAACAATCTGCCAATGTGGTAAGTCGAGATCAATTACATGAATATGTCTGGCGAGACCAAGGATTTCAGGTCGATGACTCAAGCTTAACTCAAGCAATATCTACACTAAGAAAGCTGTTGAGTGATTCAACAAAATCACCACAATTTATTAAAACTATTCCAAAGCGCGGGTATCAATTAATTGCGACCGTTGAGCAATACTCGGTCAATGATGCATCGATTAAAAACGAAGAAAATCAAGCATTGGAAACAGACCGTTCAGCGGTTGATGAACATTCGAAATCAATTAGCCAACAACTAGATGACGGTGAAAAACGCCTCTCAAAAGGTACCAGTTCCTCGCTGGTTAAAAACTGGCTCGGGCCTGCTATTTGGGTATTAATCATTCTATTTCCTATTATTGCATTAATGACAAAAGAGCCATATTCGACACAATTCACACAAATAGCGATGGTGGACAATATACCGTTACTACAACCCGAAAATCATCCAGAGATTAAATCTTGGTTACCTGCGATTGAACGCTGTACCAGCATTTACCTTAAACAAGTCAAAGGGTTATCGACACTAGAAAAAGTCATCGCAACTGGCAATCAAAATGGCCAAATGACATTGAACTTTATTCACTCTGTTGATCATTCGAGTCAAAATCAGTCGGTTATAATCTTTTCTGATCAGACTAATTTTTCCTCAGTTTGTAAGTAAGGTCACGATATGAAAAAAATCATTACCATCATCGCACTTGCAGGATCAATTCTCTTTAGTAGCTGGGCATATTGGCATAGCGACTTTAAATTAAAACACTTATTAGAATCGCGAGAATGGCAGTCAGTTTCGGTTGCCCATATGGCAGAGTGGGAAAATTCAAGTAGCATTGATAAGGCAAGAATCCTTTCTAACGTGAAGTATCTACCTAATGGAACTTACTTAAAAATATCAGCGTTATCCTTATACAGTAAGCAACTTAAAGATCCTGCTGAGTTAAGCATTTCAGAGTCAGGGCAATGGGATCTAAGTGATAACTATATAATTATTACTCCAAAAGATTTTAAAGATACTTCAAGTATTAGCCCATCTGGGTTACCCAAAAAGCAACTCGATAAGATCACAGAACTATTTAAAATGAGCTCGCAGCAAAGTAGAAAAATTGATGTCATTAACGACAACACCTTGCTAGTCACTACATTAGGTAATGGTTCAACCGTTTTATTTTCACAATAAAGCATCACGAACCTTTATATTTACAGCAAATCTAGCTTAACTAAAAAGAGGATCATCCCCCCCTGAATGATCCTCTTTTTTGACCATTTAAAGCTAAAAAACCTTACCTATAAGACATCAGTAGATAGCTAGAGATCGAGTCACCCATCGTATAACCGATAAATTTCTGTCTTAGATAACGTTAATTTAACTTACATGCTTTATGCTTATTCATATCAATAAAATCAAAAATCACTCTTATATAAGATAAACCAACCAATAAGCACTATAATCACCTATGGTGGGAGGAGACATTATGCATATTTTACTTACTGGAGGGACGGGTTTTATTGGTTCAGAACTGATTAAACAATTGGTTGGTCATCAAATCACTGTTTTAACTCGCTCCCCCAACACTGCAAAAAACAAGCTAAAATATACCGATTTTTCTAACATAAATTACATTGATAATTTATCTGCATGGCAAGATCTCAATCATATTGATGCTGTCATAAATCTTGCTGGCGAGCCTATTGCGCACAAGCGCTGGACTGCAATACAAAAACATAATATATGCCAAAGTCGATGGGAAACAACCCAGAGTATCGTATCTCTTATCAAAGCAAGTTCATCGCCTCCAGACTGCTTTATTAGTGGTTCAGCGGTAGGATATTATGGTGATAAACAACAACATATTGTTACCGAAAAAACATCACCTGAAATAGATAATGACAGCTTTACCCATAACGTTTGCAAAACATGGGAAGACATTGCCCAACAAGCTTGTAATCCATCAACTCGAGTTTGCATTATACGTACAGGCATAGTGTTAGGAGTACAAGGTGGTGCTTTATCGGCTATGCTTCCTCCATTTCGTTTTGGTGTCGGGGGGAAGCTCGGTAACGGTAACCAATATATGCCATGGATACATATCCAAGATGTAGTGAGAGCGATTCTGCATATATTAATGACACAAAAAGCACGAGGCATATTTAATTTATGCGCCCCTCATCCCGTTCAAAATAAATATTTTAGTCTTTTACTTGCCAAAACATTACATCGACCTTGCCTCATTACTACACCAAAATGGTTACTAAAATTGATAATGGGTGAATCTTCAGTCATTTTGTTTGATAGTGTCAGAGCAAAACCCAGGCAACTAACAAAGATAGGTTTTACATTTACTTTTTCGCGTTTAGAACCTGCTTTAAAGCAAATATTATTAACATCATCTCGTTAACGTCTATCGAGTTTTTTAGACCTTTCCTTCATTAAATCTTAATAATTTAAGGTTACTGTGTTCTCACCAACTGACCTTTCTTCATTTGATTTTTTAGTGAGGGGCTATGACACTGAACCGACTCAATTGGCTATGCATTGGACTAGTCCTCGCATTTTTATGGATATACTGAAGACTATCAAGCTTCAGCTCTTGAAACTCACAGATTCGCCCTTATTTCTTATTCAGACTCAGAGATCGATATCTCTAGATTAAGGAATATGACATGCAATCAAATACCATTATTGAGCTTGACGAACAAAACTTTAGAAGCGTTATTGAAACTTCGGCACAAACACCTGTGTTAATCCATTTTTGGTCTCCGACTGTGCCTGAAAGTACAGTAATACTTAATGAATTACAGGTATTAGCCCAACAATATCAAGGCGTGTTACAAGTCGCATTGTTGAATTGTGAACAACAACCAGCATTAGCTGGGCAGTTTGGCGTCCAATCTCTCCCAACAGTAGCTTTATTTTCTAATGGACAAGCCGTTGATGGTATGGGTGGTCCACAGACAATTGACGTAATCACTCAAATGCTGAGCAAACATTTACCAAGCCAAGAAGATTTACAGCTCAAAAAAGCCATTGAATCAATGGAAAATGGTCAGCACGCTGAGGCCCTTTCCCTCCTGCAATCCTTACCGGCTGAATTAATCCAGCGTGGTGATATCAAATTAGCCATCGCAGATTGCTTGCTAGAAACTCAACAGTTTGATCTTGCTCGCACACAACTAGAATCTATCCCTCTTGAATACAAAGATAACTATTACAAAGGATTAGTTGCTAAGTTAGAACTTCATCAACAAGCTGCCGATAGTCCTGAAATTCAGCAATTAGAATTACAACATCAAGAGTCGCCAGAAAACCTTTCTACTCTTTGTGAATTAGCCTTGCAATATCATCAAGTCAATCGAGACGAAGAAGCGCTTGATTTGTTAATGGGAGTATTAAGAAAAGACTTACATGCGCTTGATGGTGAACTTAAGAAAGTCTGCATGGACATTTTAGCTGCGCTTGGGCAAGGCAACAGTCTGGCTAGCCGTTATCGCCGCCAGCTTTACTCGTTACTTTATTAATAGAAATTCTCGTGAGTACCCTATGCCCCAAGAAAGAGTGCACTTGGGTATTCACTGAGTAATCGACTTACACTTTCCTTGTAGGTTATCCATAATCGGGCAAGCGGAACCTGAATCACCTGGGCACTCATTAATCCAAGCGGTCAGTTGCTGCTTAATATTATTGAGTTCTAATAGCTTAGATTCTACTTCATCCAGCTTTTCTTGTGCTTTATGTTTGATTACCGCACTGGTTCTATTTGGATCTTGTGACAGCTGCACAAAGCTTTTGCACTCTTCTAAGCTAAACCCTACCGCCTTCGCTCTTGCGACGAGTTTTAACTGTTCAATATGCTTATCACTGTAGGTGCGATAACCATTATCTGAACGTAAAGGTTCAGAGACAATGCCTTTTGATTCATAAAATCGAATGGATTTTGCAGAGAGGTTTGTGAGTTTTGCAACTTGACTAATGTTCATTAAATTCACCACGTTTGTGTTCATAAAATACAAAACCGATCATAATAGGATTATATGATCAGTTTACGTGTTTTATTCAATTTTAATTGATACCAATAAAGATGAAGCACGTGTGAAGAATCTACACGTTATTCAGCTTTTAGTAACCATGTTAAAATCTCACTACGCTGCTCAGACGTTGCTTTTTTATACCAGTAATCTAACATCTGGCTAGGCTTATCGTTTCCTGCCAACTCACCAGATACTTGTTTGCGGTTTTGAAATGCCCACGTTGAGAAAGCTTGTTTTTGAGAATCTGATGCTTCTCCATACCAATACTGCACCATTTCTTGTGGTTTGCTTATTTTTGTTTCAACCATCTTTGGTGCTGAAACCGCCGCCGCACCTGGTAGGATAATCTGGTGCTTCTTATTATAAGCAGTAACTTCTTTCTCATAGTCTCGAGTCAGGCCATTAGATGCCTCTAGCATGCTCTGCTGAGTTGAAACCGATTTTCCAGTTGAATCTTTAACCACGACTTTAGGCGCTTTATCGAATATCTTTGAGTCTTCAGTTGTTTTCAAAGTGCCATCAGGTGAAACGGTGAGTTCGGTATTGGCTGCATTGAACGTAATAACAACCGGTTTAGAATTAAATTTCTCATATTCACCGCGGCTTTCTACTAGTTTTGACACCTGTACCACTACTTGATTTTGACCATTATCAAACGTAAATTCATCTTTCTTCCCAAGACTAAATCCGACCTCCTCACCATTGATAACTAATGGTTTGATATCTTGATTAAGGCGTATCTTGACTTCTGCAGCGGCTTGAAATGAAGCTCCAACCAAACCCGCTAACAACAAAATTTTAAATGATTTCATATTTCATCCTTAATCTTAAATAAAACGGGCACCTACTAAAGTAGTGCCCGTTTACTATAACAAAATTAAATAGTATTCAGCACCGACTATA
>NZ_VHKO01000073.1 GCF_015223435.1 Vibrio hibernica | reverse complement strand
TAAAACGTAGTTATTCCAATCGCCAGAATTATTCATTTCATAATTACGTGAATCAATGTATAGGTAAGTACTAGGTAGCAAATAGCCTAAACGAGCCGTTATTGCAGTATCTGAAGTATTCTGCCCTGTGCCATCGGCCATGTCGGCATCATCCGTACCTGCGTAACCTACTTTAAATACCCATTTTTGATTTAATACATATTGAGCGGTTGTAGACCAAGCGTTTTGTGTATTACTACCAGCAGCAGAGTCTTGCTCCATTCTTTTATATGCAGCCGTTAGGGTTACATCACCTAAGAAGAAACTACCACCGACAATACCGTAGTTATTCTTATAATGCGTAATTTCAACACCATTTGCATCATAGTCTGGATTCATAATCAAATTGCCGTTGTTATCGACAATATATTGTGGGTCAACATCGTCGCCCATCGTTGTGTATTCGCCACGGCTATAATAACCCGCATGAATACTAAACATATCCATAGAATAAGAAGCTGCAACACTTGCCACTAATGCATCGACATTGTTTTCCATTCCGCTGACGGTTGCTTGTAATGCAAACCCGCCCCAGTTTGCTGAATCATAACGGATTACGTTATCAGCACGATCTTGGTAACCAGCACCAATATCATTATTCCAATCGAATACGTTACCTAAACCTGGGTTCGAGTGTGGCCAATCGACATAGTTGTAAGTTGCAACTAGTTGACGACCAAATTTAAATGAACCAATGCCATCAAAATCCAAACCAAGGTAAGTATCACGAGCGCCTAGTTGACCTGATTTATCGCCGTTATTTGCATCCCCACCTTCAATCTGCCAAATGAAATTTGGAGCAAAATCATCAAACTCAACAGTACCGCGGAAACCAACACGAGATTCAATAATAGCACCAAGATTACTATCATCTTGGTCATTACCGTAAATCATGAAGCCAGCTGCTTGACCGTAAAATTGAACTGCATCACCTGCAAGAGGAATGGCCGCATTTGCTGTACCAGTTACTGCTGCAAGAGAAATTGCAGCGCCAAGTAGCGTACGATTAAATATTTTTTCCATGGAAAAGCTCCTAAAAAATGAACATAGCTGTTTTTGATTTCCTTACTGCTTTAAGTGGCCGCCGAAAGCAATAAGGTTAATTTTTTAATTATTTCGCTAAGAAAACTAACCAAGCGAAAAATTCTTTTTCCTACTGTCTAATACACATTGTGCATTTACGCTACTAAGACTATCTTCGCAGGAAAAAACATCAACATTAACTTAATTCTTTAACAAAAAAATATGAGTGAGTGCAAACTTTAACGCCTAAAATGATATAAATCATACTACCTCACCCTTAGTTTAGGCTTAAATATAATATATTAAAAACAAATACTTACGTTTAAATAAAAACAAAGACCACACTTTTTTATATTTATTGATATTTTGGTGATTTATTGTTTCATTTGATTCATTCCTAATTAAAATCAATCAAAACTAACAGATAACAAAAAAGCACCCACGAAGGTGCTTTCTTGTTATTGATGTTTAAATTGGTGCTTTTTTAACACCTAAAAGTAAGTTCATTTACATTATGGTAAACACGTATAAGTCATTAAAAAAATTGTATAAAATAATCTCATCATAGTTTGTTCAGCCAGGCAATTAACTGTTGCTCATCTTGAATTTCCACGCCTAATTCCTGCGCCTTTGTTAATTTAGAACCCGCAGCTTCACCTGCAAATAGAATATCCGTCTTTTTAGAAATACTACCAGCGACTTTTGCTCCTAATGCTTGTAATGCGGCTTTGGCTTCATTGCGATTAACATCATTAAAGGTGCCTGTTATCACAACCGTTTGTCCTGCAAGAGGTAATTCATCTGAATGTGCTAACGGTGCAATATCTGGCCAGTGGATACCTTGTTCAATGAGTTGCTGTATAACTTGCACATTCTGTTGCTCTGCAAAAAAATGAACAATGTGCTGTGCGACAATTTTACCGACATCAGAAACTTCAATTAATTGCTCCTCCGTCGCGGTTTGTATTTTACCAAGATCAGAAAAATGCATGGCTAAATTTAAGGCAGTTGCTTCACCCACCTCACGGATCCCTAAAGAATAGAGAAAACGCGGTAAAGTCGTTTGTTTTGAATGCTCGAGTGCGTTAACCACATTTTGTGCTGATTTAGGCCCCATTCGCTCCAATATCGTCAATAACCCTGCGCTTAATTTAAAGAGATCTGCTGGTGTCTCAACCATCTCTTTTTCAACTAATTGTTCAAGTACTTTCACGCCCAGACCGTCCACATCCATCGCCTTACGTGATACAAAATGCTTTAGTGCTTCGATTCGTTGTGCCTTACAAATTAAACCACCAGTACAGCGCGTAATAGCCTCGCCCTCAATTCTTTCTAAATCAGACTGACATACAGGACAATACTTTGGGTACAGAACCAATTCAGCATCACTTGGACGACGATCGGCTACAACGCCTACTATTTTTGGGATAACATCACCAGCGCGGCGGACGATAACCGTATCCCCAATATGAACATCTAACCGTTCAATTTCATCCGCATTATGCAATGTCGCATTACTCACCGTAACGCCGCCAACATAAACAGGTTCAAGCTTTGCGACCGGTGTAATCGCCCCTGTTCTTCCTACTTGAAATTCAACACCATTGAGCGTGGTCATTTCTTCTTGGGCAGGGAATTTATACGCAATAGCCCAACGTGGCGCTCTCGCCACAAAACCCAGCTCTTCTTGCAGCGCAATATCATCGACCTTAATCACCACGCCATCGATTTCATATGCAAGTTGTGAGCGACGGTTAAGAATATCGTGATAGTAAGATTTCACTTGCTCTAAGCCTTCGACCACCTTAGTTTCTGGGCACATAGGTAAACCCCATGATTTAAGCTGTAAGAACCGCTGATAGTGGCTAGCTAGAAGCTCACCGCCTTCCACTACGCCAACACTGTAAGCATAAAAACTTAACGGACGTGTAGCGGTCACTTTTGAATCCAATTGGCGTAAACTTCCGGCCGCAGCATTACGAGGGTTGGCAAAAGGTTTCGTGCCATTTTTTAACGCTTTATCATTAAATCGATTAAAGCCATCAAGTAACATAAAAACTTCTCCACGCACCTCTATTCGAGCTGGCCAATCTTTACCTTGGAGTTTCAATGGAATGGCTTTAATCGTTTTTACGTTGGTGGTAATATTTTCCCCTGTCGCCCCGTCACCTCGTGTTGCCGCTTGAACTAATACACCATTTTCATAAAGTAAGCTGACAGCCAAACCATCAAGCTTTGGCTCACAACAAAACGTTTCTTTCCCTCTATGATCAATCCGTGCTTTGAGTCTTTTATCAAATGCTTCTAGTTCCGCATCTTCAAATGCATTATCGAGAGAAAGCATTGGTATTTCATGCTGCACTTGGCTAAAGCTAGAGAGTGGTTGGCCGCCTACTCGCATCGTCGGTGAATGATCAGAGGCGTATTCAGGGTATTGTTGCTCTAATATCGTTAACTCTTTCATTAAACGATCATATTCAGAGTCCGTTACTTCTGGTGCATCTTCAACGTAGTACCGTACACCGTGGTAATGAAGTACCTCTCTCAACTGTTCAATTTTTTCTGCAATATCTTGTGTCATTGTCTTCTCACTTGAGTGTTTCTATCACTATTATTCATAATAGATATCATTGACCACAACCTAAACAAAAAAGGCTCCCAAATAGGAAGCCTAATTTATTTAAATATTTAATTTTTAATTCGATACTCGAGACATAAACTGTCGAACTTGCTGACGATAAGCCGACAAGCGATCTGGCGTCATCAAATTACGCTTATCATCCAGCACATTAGCCCCGAGATCATCTGCGATTTGCTGCGCGGTGCGTAACATTTCTTTAAATGTTTGATCAGCATCGCCATAACCGGGCAACGTCATAAAAAAAGATAAACCTTTAGTGGTGAAATTAGCTGGATCATCATAAGCCAAAGTCCCTGGGTTCATCATATTCGCAACACTAAATAAAACCTTACTATGCTCATCATCAGCCTCTACGCGGCGGTGAAAAATGCCCATAGGACCATACGTAAGCCCATTTTTAATCATGCTAGCGAACAATTCCGTACCAATAAAATCAGACGTACTAGCGGAACGTACATGGAAGACAATAACTTCAAGTTCATCGCTTTGTGGCGGTTCATCCACATTACTATCTTCAACAGTCTGAGCGGTTTCAAGAGCTTTTTCATTTTCAGCTGTATAACTTGGTTTATCGTAAGGGGTTGATTGCGTAGATAACGTTGCTGTCGACTCCAATAACGGAGAGCCTTCTCTTTTACCCCCAATAGATTGGGCGGAATTTGACCATTGCTCCGATTCTTTTGATTGCTCTTGTGTTGAAGAAGTTACATTATCAACCTTCCCGTCATGGTTAGAAGTAGCATCCATTAGTGGTATGTCTTTACCTTCTAATATTTCATCACTTTCTATTGCTGAAAATTTGTTGCCACCTGCAAAAGACACATTTGAACTGCCAAATAATGGGTCAGCCTCTTCAAGAGGATCAGATGAGGTAAATTCGGGTTCTTTTCTTTCTTTATTGACAGGTTCAGAATCTAGAATTGGCTCTTTCGCACCTTTCAACTTTTTAAAAGGTTTATCTGAAAACTTTGCCTTGCCTTCTTTTCTGTTTGTCCATATACCGTGCACTAACAGACCAGCGATAGCTAATCCGCCAACAATAATGAGTACTAGTCGCAATTCCTGCATTGGTCACTCTCAATTCTATAATAATTTTAAACCATCTTGATCTTAGAAAAAGATATCATTAGGCATAACAAAATGAATCTGATTACTTTACCAAAAGTTTATATCTTTTTTGAATCAATTAATGTCAGTATTCTGAATACTTTATCACGCATTTTGACTTTGAGCCCAATAACACCAGTCTAATTGAACTTTTTCACCTGTTGAGTGTTGAATAATTAGGCGGCGAAAGCTCTCGTATAAATAAAATACTGCCTTTCATCATCTTTTCTTCCCTTCTTATATGGGTAGAATAGTAGTGTGACTTCTTTTTCACAATGAATTACATGGAGTTTTTATGTCTTCAACACCTTCATCTTCATTACAATATCCGCCAAGAAGTGGGTTTGGTTATTTCCGATATGGATTACAACTCTGCTTCCAACCAGGAATACGGCGCTTTGTTATTCTACCTTTGCTTATTAATATCCTACTGTTTGGTGGATCATTAATTTATTTATATTCGAATCTAAGCGATTGGTTGGGTCATTGGATTGATTCGATACCAGATATGCTGTCTTGGTTATCTTATATTTTATTGCCCTTACTTGGCTTAACCATTATTGCCACTTTCAGCTATTTCTTTAGCACCGTAGCAAATTGGATCGCAGCGCCGTTTAATGGTTTGCTGGCAGAAAAATTAGAAATACAACTCACCAGACAAGCGCCAACCGACCAATCTCTTTTCTCATTAGTAAAAGATACGCCAAGAATTATGCATCGGGAATGGATCAAATTGGTCTATTACGTACCTAAAGCATTAGGATTACTCATTCTTCTGTTTATTCCCGCGCTAGGACAAACGATCGGCCCTGTGCTGTGGTTTATTTTTTCCGCTTGGATGATTGCCATTCAATACTGCGATTATCCTTTTGATAACCATAAGATAAGTTTTCCTAAAATGAAGACAGACTTGAAGTCCAATCAAGTTCTAGCCTATAGTTTTGGCAGTTTAGTCGCGATATGCACGATGATCCCTATCGTCAATTTAATTGTAATGCCTGTCGCTGTCTGTGGCGCTACGGCTATGTGGGTTGAACGATATCAGCAATATAACTAGCCTAAACGCAAGATAATTATGTACTCCGAAGAAAGAGAGATGATTGTGGTTATCCATATCTTATAACCATTTATTCCTTTTCCATCCTCTATACAGGAATTATGATTTTTATATCGTCTAACTTTTTGTTAGAACACATTTGTCACCCATACCGTGAATGAAGGAACATAAAAATGACCAAGATTTATGAAGACAATTCTCAAACCATAGGTAACACACCACTGGTGCGACTCAATCGAGTGAGCAAAGGTAATGTGTTAGTAAAGGTTGAATCGCGTAACCCAAGCTTTAGTGTCAAATGTCGTATTGGTGCCAACATGGTGTGGGAAGCAGAGAAATCAGGTCAATTAAAGCCTGGCATTGAATTGGTAGAGCCAACCTCAGGTAATACCGGCATCGCATTAGCCTTTGTTGCGGCAGCGCGTGGTTACAAACTTACACTAACTATGCCTGACTCAATGAGTATTGAGCGTCGTAAGCTATTAAAAGCGTTAGGTGCTAATTTAGAGTTAACAGAAGCAGCTAAAGGCATGAAAGGCGCGATTGCAAAAGCGGAAGAAATTGTTGCTAGCGATCCAAGCAAGTATCTATTATTGCAACAGTTTAATAACCCTGCTAACCCAGCGATCCATGAAACAACCACAGGCCCTGAAATTTGGGAAGCAACCGATGGCCAAATTGATGTATTCGTATCAGGTGTTGGTACGGGTGGCACTTTAACAGGTGTTAGCCGTTACATTAAAAATACCAAAGGAAAAGCGATCACCACGGTTGCCGTTGAACCGACAGAGTCTCCTGTTATCGCACAAGCATTAGCAGGTCAAGAATTAACACCAGGACCACATAAAATCCAAGGTATTGGCGCTGGCTTTATTCCGGGTAACTTAGATTTAAGCTTAATTGATAAGACCGTAAGCGTCACTTCAGAAGAATCCATTGAAATGACACGCCGTTTAATGGAAGAAGAAGGAATTTTAGCTGGATTTTCATCTGGCGCAGCCGTTGTAGCGGCCAACAAAATAGCAGAACTACCTGAATTTGAAGGGAAAACCATCGTCGCCATCCTTCCTAGCTCAGGTGAACGTTACCTTAGCACCGCTCTATTTGCAGGTTTATTTACTGAAAAAGAGAATCAACAATAAGGGTTCAAATCAATTTTTTACCGAAAAAAGCTCCTTTATGGGGCTTTTTTGTTGATCCTTACCACACCTTTAGTAATAATCAGGATGTTTTATTTTAAGCCTCAAAATAAAGAGGCTAATTTAGTAGCACAATGACTATTAAAAAAATAGACAATCATGTACTAAATAGACAAACATGACTTAAATAATTGGAACGAAAATAATTTGCTCTCAATTTTATGGGCTAGCGAAACAACTCATAAGAAGGTAAGCTAAACTGTTTTCAAATCCTATAACAAAGTAAATCAATCGGGGTAACACACATGTATCAGAAGCAAGTAGAAATCACTGCAGAAAATGGTCTTCACACTCGCCCAGCTGCGCAGTTTGTTAAAGAAGCTAAAGCATTTGATGCTGACATCACTGTGACTTCTAATGGTAAAAGCGCAAGCGCTAAGAGCCTTTTCAAACTACAAACTCTTGGTTTAGTTAAAGGTACTGTAGTCACTATTTCTGCTGAAGGCGAACAAGCTGAAGCAGCAGTTGACCACCTTGTAGCTCTTATGGATGAGCTACACTAATCACATTTTGTGATTAACAAAGTATCTACTTTTTAAATTTGAACAAATTAAGGTAAGGCTATGATTTCTGGAATTCTAGCATCTCCTGGTATTGCTTTTGGTAAAGCACTACTTCTTCAAGAAGATGAAATTGTCCTAAATAAAAATCCTATTTCGGACAGTCAAGTTGAAGCAGAAATAAAACGCTTCTTTGATGCTCGTAATAAATCTTCTGAGCAATTGGAAGGTATTAAACAAAAAGCACTTGAGACTTTTGGTGAAGAAAAAGAAGCCATCTTCGAAGGTCATATCATGCTCCTTGAAGATGAAGAGCTAGAAGAAGAAATTTTAGCCCTCATCAAAAAAGATAAAATGTCTGCTGATTTTGCTATTTACTCTGTAATTGAAGAGCAAGCAGTCGCACTTGAATCGCTTGATGATGATTACCTAAAAGAACGTGCTACTGATATCCGTGATATCGGTAGCCGTTTCGTTAAAAATGCATTAGGTATTAATATTGTTTCTTTAAGTTCAATCAACCAAGAAGTTATCTTAGTTGCCAATGACTTAACACCTTCAGAAACCGCGCAAATCAATCTAGAATTCGTTCTTGGTTTTGTGTGTGATATTGGTGGTCGTACATCTCATACCTCAATCATGGCTCGTTCATTAGAACTTCCTGCGATTGTTGGTACTAACGACATTACCAAACAAGTAAAAAATGGCGATACGCTGATCCTCGACGCGATCAACAACAAAGTGATTGTGAACCCTTCTGAAGCAGAATTAACTGAAGCGAAAAATATTCGCGATACATTCTTTGCTGAAAAAGAAGAACTAGCAAAATTAAAAGACCTTCCAGCAATCACAACTGATGGCCACCGTGTTGAAGTATGCGGCAACATAGGTACTGTGAAAGACTGTGACGGTATCATCCGTAATGGTGGCGAAGGTGTCGGGTTATACCGTACCGAATTCCTATTTATGGATCGCGATTCTCTTCCAACAGAAGAAGAGCAATACAAAGCGTATAAAGATGTTGCGAAAGCAATGGGCGATGAGTCAGTTATCATTCGTACAATGGATATCGGCGGAGACAAAGATCTTCCTTACATGGATCTGCCAAAAGAGATGAATCCATTCTTAGGCTGGCGTGCAATTCGTATCAGCTTAGATCGCCGTGACATCCTAAAAGACCAGTTACGTGGCATTTTACGTGCCTCTGCACACGGAAAATTACGTATCATGTTCCCTATGATTATTTCTGTTGAAGAAATTCGAGAGCTTAAAGCGGCAATTGAAGAATACAAAGCAGAACTTCGTACTGAAAAACTAGCATTTGACGAAAGCATCGAAATCGGTGTAATGGTTGAAACGCCAGCCGCCGCCGCGATTGCACACCACCTTGCGAAAGAAGTTTCATTCTTTAGTATTGGTACTAACGACTTAACTCAGTATACTCTTGCAGTTGACCGTGGTAATGAATTAATTTCGCACCTATACAACCCACTATCGCCAGCAGTACTCACCGTGATCAAGCAAGTTATCGACGCTTCTCATAAAGAAGGAAAATGGACTGGTATGTGTGGTGAGCTTGCTGGTGACGAACGTGCAACCTTACTTCTATTAGGTATGGGCTTAAACGAGTTCAGCATGAGTGGTATTTCTATCCCGCGTGTGAAGAAAATTATTCGTAATTCAAACTATGCAGAAGTAAAAGCAATGGCAGATGAAGCTCTTGCAATGGCGACTGCCGCAGAAATTGAAGCTTGCGTTGATAAATTTATCGCAGAAAAATCGAATTAATAATATAATCTTTCGACTAGAGATTAAAAATTAGCTGCTTAGGAGCACAACATGGGTCTGTTTGACAAACTTAAGAAGCTAGTATCTGACGACACAGCTGATGCAGGCGCGATTGAAATCATCGCACCTCTTTCAGGTGAAATTGTAAATATCGAAGATGTGCCTGATGTCGTTTTCGCAGAGAAAATCGTTGGTGACGGTATTGCTATTAAGCCAAACGGCGACAAAATGGTTGCACCAGTAAACGGTACAATTGGTAAGATTTTTGAAACTAACCACGCTTTTTCAATTGAATCTGACGACGGTATTGAGCTATTTGTTCACTTCGGTATTGATACTGTTGAACTTAAAGGTCAAGGCTTTACTCGTATCGCTGAAGAAGGCCAATCGGTTAAAGCGGGCGACACTGTGATTGAATTTGATCTTGCTTACTTGCAAGAAAATGCAAAATCAACACTAACTCCAGTTGTTATTTCTAACATGGACGAAATCAAAGAGTTGCAAAAACTTTCTGGCAGCGTTGTTGTTGGCGAAACTCCAGTTATCCGTATCGTTAAGTAATCATTACTTTCTGATATGAAAACGCTGCTCT
>NZ_VHKO01000072.1 GCF_015223435.1 Vibrio hibernica | reverse complement strand
CTTAGAGTCAGCTGCTTCCTAGCTGGCTCACCTTTGCCCCAAAGTCATTCAGAGTAAATCCTCATTTATACCTTGTTAATATGAACTTACCCGACTAAAAGTTATCCGAATTCCCCCTTGAATAACGCACTTATAGAGGCAGAGTCATGCTAGGGTAAAACCGGCTGTTGGGCGTCTAATTAGTGATATACAAATGCAGTAAGCAAATGTAACTTAAGAGGTTAGTCTGTTCGCGAACTTGAAGCCTATATTACATCACCAAAAATTCGCTACCGTTTATCATGCTTCATGGCGATTTAGATAAACCAGTATCACTAGAGCGCACCTCCCTCCTCAAACCTTCGAAAAGCTTTCAATGTGCGCGATACACTATTTTTCGCCCATTAATCAATTTCACTTGTGACAAAGTTATCAGAATTATGTATTTTCGGTAACGTTCCCGAAGTTATCGATCTATCATCCACCCAGATACAAAAGTGAAGTAATCAACACGACTGATTTCGATTTCTTCTTCGATATAGAGCTTGTACATCAAAAGTATAAGCCGAAATGCGCTTACGAATTATATTGGGAACGTTTGCAAACAATCCAAAATAATTAACGTGAGAACATAAGAATGAAACTACACACTTTAGCGGTTGCTGTAACAATGGGGCTAATGACTACATCGGTATTAGCAAGTGAAGACGTTGCAGCATTAGAGCTACGTATTAATGAATTAGAACAAAGAGTTGCACAAACGGAGCAGGTTTCTACCGAAGCCAATGAAAAGGCTTCTTCGTTTGAGTTTCACGGCTATGCACGCTCTGGGTTATTGATCAACGACGACCTAAACGGCGCTACAGGTACTGGTCCTTACATGACAGCGGCGGGTGCGATTGGTGCACCAGTTGGACGACTTGGTGTGGAAGATGATCATTACGTTGAAGCGAACTTGATTCATAAGCGTTTTGCGGATGATGGTTCTAGTGCCTTGTTTCGTATCATGTTAGCCGACAGTACTGAAACAAATAACGAATGGACAGCCAGTGAAAGCCAGTTGAATGTACGACAAGTGTATTCGGAACTGAACCGCCTGAGCATGTTCTCTGAATCCGAAGCGTTTTCTGAAGCAACGTTTTGGGCGGGTAAACGGTTCGATCGCGACAACTTTGATATTCACTTTTTCGATTCGGATATTGTCTTCTTATCAGGTACTGGTGCGGGCGTTTACGATGTTCAGATGAGCGACAACTGGAAGGCGAATTTCTCTATTTATGGCCGAGATTTTGGTGAGATTGATAGCTCATCAACAGATGTAGAAAACTACATTGCAACGATGAATAACCGTATTGGCCAATGGCAAGTTATGTTGAGTGGCATGACTTCAGCAGACAACGATAGCCGCCTAAATGGTGCTGCTGAAAGCGGTGTACACGCAATGTTTGCGTACCATGGAGACAACTTCTTTGGTCTGAGCGAAGGCTTCTCTAAAACGGGCATGTTAGTGGGTAGCGGCCTAGGTGCAGAGCTAAAAGGCATCGGTTCCAATGGTGACCTGCTGGATGACGCAAAAGCCGTTCGCCTGTTTAGCTACGGTGTTACTCGCATTGGTGACAACTGGCGCTTAGCACCTGCATTAATGGCAGAGCATAGCCAAGACCGTTTGAAGAAGAATGACGAGTTCACATGGGCTTCTTTAAACGTTCGATTAGCTCAAGAGTTCACAGAGAACTTTGAGATGGTTTACGAAGGTTCATTGCAATACATGGATTTAGACAACTCGACAGAGCAAGCGAGCGGCGGTTTCTACAAAGCGACAGTGGCACCAACACTGAAGCTTTCAACCAGCACTGGTTTCTTTGACCGACCAGAACTGCGTTTCGCTGTGAGCTATGTGGATTGGAGTGAAGACCTGAATGGTTACTCGATCAGCACTGAAGCAGATGGTGCAACGATGGGAGAGGGCGGCGAGGTTCTGTTTGCACTGCAGATGGAAACTTGGTTCTAATTACCTGATATATCGTTTAGATAGAGAGTGTTAATCATCATGTGATAGTCGCATCATCAAATGCCAACCTTATCGTTTCAACTCGAAGGTTGGCATTTTTTTATCTTGGGATAACCTGATCTCTGAAATAAATTGCTAGCAAGATTCTCGGTCAATTGTGGTGAAGGTCAACACCATCTTACTCATTTCCAAGCCTTTTTTCTCAATACGGTCGAGCAGCAGCTTAGCTCCATTTTCTCCCGCTTTATCAAACGCATAGTTAAACGTAGACAGCGTTGGTGTGCATACTGAAGCAAGTTCATCGTCACCCACGCCGAGTACCAAGACATCCTTTCCTGGAATGAGTCCACCTTCCTGAATTGCTCTGATCGCACCGATTGCGATACGGTCAGTTGCGCAGAACAGGCCATCGAGCTTGGTGTGCTCTTTTAGAGACTGTTTAGCCAGTTGGTAACCTGACTCTATGGTGAAGTCGCCACGAGCGTGAAATTGCAGTGTGAGGTCGTTAAATTGAAGCGATTGAGCGAAGCCTTCCGATCTCATCTTATCAACCGCAATATCATCGCCTTGCACGCCGATGAATCCCATATGCTTACAACCTTTCGCTATGAGGCGATTACCCGCTTCAAACCCTACGCGAGTGTCGTCGTGCACAATGCTTGGGATGTTAAACATTGCCCCGTCTTGACCAACCAATACCACCGGCACAGCAGAGCTTTGAATCGCTTTGACTAATTTGTTGTCGAGGTGGGTCGCGTACAGGATGATACCTTCAACGCGTTTTTGGTTAAATATCTGAATATATTCAATTTCTTTATGGTGTGTTTGGTGTGTGCTCGCTAATAAAACATGCTTGCCCGCTTGCTCTAAGACGGCGGTTAAACCATCGACACCCTGAGAGGTGGCGTGGGAAGAAACCCTAGGGACAATCACACCAACGAGATTGGTTTTTTGAGACTTTAAGTCTTTAGCGACTTGGTTTGGGAGATAGCCACACTCTTCGACCGCTTTACGCACCTTCACCTTGGTCGCGTCTTTTACGCCATACTCATCGTTGATTACTCTAGAAACCGTCGACTTGGAAACTCCAGCGAGACGAGCGACATCATGAAGACTAGCCATTATTCATTATCCATTTGTAATTTTAGTTTTGGGATTGTTTGCAAACCTGGAATAACATTTCCTGTTTGCAAGGCGATTTTAACCTTGTCACTTCATCTTAGGGAGATAATTTAAAGATCATTCTCACATTATCGAGCCATTATCTTTGATCATTTGTTATTTATAGGCAAAAATTTGCTTTGCAAACGTTCCCGAAAACTCAAAAGCTCAAATGATAATCCAATGGGGTATGTAATGAATTATCCAAAAATAGCAAAAGAGCTGCTTTCTCTATTAGGTGGTAAAAGTAATATCACCGCACTTGCACACTGTGCGACTCGTCTGCGTCTTGCGGTTGCAGACCAAGATAAAATTGATGAACAGGCGATTGATAACCTAGAAGGGGTTAAGGGCCAGTTTAAAGTGGCAGGTCAATATCAGATCATCTTTGGTTCAGGCATCGTTAACCAAGTTTATGCTGAGCTGGCTAAGCTGACTGAAATGACGGAAATGTCGACCAACGATGTGGCGTCTGCAGGTGCTGACAACCAAAATATCCTGCAGCGCGCAGTGAAAGGCCTGTCTGATATTTTTGTACCAATCATTCCGGCGATTGTTGCTGGTGGTCTTTTGATGGGTATCTACAACCTATTGACGGCTCAAGGCTTGTTCATTGATGGCAAATCTTTAATCGACGCTAATCCGGGTTTGACCGACTTAGCAAACATGATCAATACATTTGCTAATGCTCCTTTTGTGTACTTACCTATTTTATTAGCATTTTCAGCGAGTAAGAAGTTTGGTGGTAACCCATACCTTGGCGCGGCTTTAGGTATGTTGATGGTTCACCCAGACTTGCTTAACGGCTGGGGTTTCGGTGGCGCATCGGTGTCGGGCAGCATTCCAGTTTGGAACATTCTAGGGTTCGAAATCGAGAAAGTGGGCTATCAAGGTTCAGTACTGCCCGTTCTTGTTTCTGCGTTTATTCTAGCGAAAGTTGAGCTTGGCCTACGTAAAGTTATTCCTTCGGTTCTGGATAACTTGCTAACGCCGCTACTGGCTATTTTCGTGACTGGCCTATTGACATTCACGGTTGTAGGTCCATTTACACGTGATATCGGTTTCCTACTGGGTGATGGTCTTAACTGGCTATACAACAGCGCTGGCTTTATTGGTGGTGCGGTGTTTGGTTTGATTTATGCGCCGTTCGTTATTACTGGTATGCACCATAGCTTTATTGCTATTGAAACTCAGCTGCTTGCGGATATAGCAACGACTGGCGGTACGTTCATCTTCCCTATCGCGGCGATGTCTAACGTGTCACAAGGTGCAGCGGCACTGGCGGTTGGTTTCATGAGTAAAGATAAGAAAATGAAAGGTATCGCGATTCCTTCTGGTGTGACTGGCTTGCTTGGTATTACTGAACCTGCAATGTTCGGCGTGAACTTGAAGCTTCGCTACCCATTCATTGCTGCAGTTTGTGCAGCTGCGGTTTCAAGCGCGTTTATCACTATGTTCAATGTGAAAGCACAAGCACTGGGTGCGGCGGGTATTCCTGGCATCATCTCAATATCACCAGAAAAAATTGGCTACTACGTGGTAGGTATGATTATCGCGTTCGTGACTGCCTTTGCTTTGACCGTTATTTTAGGTCTGCGTGAGCGCAGCAAGCAAAACATTAAAGCAACAGCTTAACGTTTCTCCCTAGAAGTGAAGCCCCCCTTTTCACTTCATTTCCTAAGCTTTGGGGTGCTAGCTAGGTGATTTGGCTTAGCTAGCCTTTTTATATTTTTACATGACAGCGTGAAGTGTCACCTTGCTTTTGGTTGCTACTGCTTTCGATTGCCATCGCTTTTGTTTGTCATGATTTTCAGTTTTAAGGTAAGAAAGATGAATCAAGTTTGGGTAACTGGAGACGCCGTCGTCGACCTCATTCCGGAGACTGACGCGACATTATTGAAATGTCCGGGCGGTGCGCCTGCCAATGTCGCGGTAGCGATTTCTCGCCTTTTAGGCAAAAGCGCATTTTTTGGCCGAGTGGGTAACGATCCATTTGGCACTTTTATGGAAGTGACTCTGCAAAAGGAAGGTGTGAATACCGAGCGTTTGGTGAAGGACCCTGAACAACGCACATCAACCGTGGTGGTTGATCTTGATGACCAAGGCGAGCGCAGTTTTACGTTTATGGTTAAGCCAAGTGCCGACCAGTTTATGTCTGTTGAAGACATTCCCGAATGTAAGAAAAACGAGTGGCTACACGTCTGCTCAATCTCTTTGGCTAATGAACCAAGCCGAAGCAGCACTTTTGAAGCAATCCGACGTATGAAAGCCGCGGGCGGTTACATCAGCTTCGATCCAAACCTTCGTGATGAAGTGTGGCAAAACCCATCTGAAATTAAGTCTGTAGTCATGAAAGCGGTTGAATTGGCTGATGTGGTTAAATTCTCAGAAGAAGAACTGGATTTCCTAACCGATTCAACTTCGGTGGAACAAGGTTTGGCTAACATTGCAGATCTTAACAACACGCTTGTTTTGGTTACGCAGGGCGCGAAAGGGGTTTGGCGAGTATTTGAAAACCAAGGTGTGTTGATTTCAGGTCGCTCAGTGACGCCAGTGGATACTACAGGCGCAGGCGATGCTTTTGTTGGCGGCTTACTTGCAAAGCTTTCTCAACATGAAGAGTGGAATAATCAACAAGTCGTTGATTCTGCAATCCATTGGGCAAATGGCTGTGGTGCATTGGCAACTACGCAAAAAGGTGCGATGACTGCACTTCCAACGCAAGAGGCTCTAACTCAGTTTATTCAAAAAGACTCTTCAAATACGAATGCCGTAGAGGAGAGTGTATGAGTTTGAACTCGAACTGGACAGTAGAGCAAAGATATCGTCGTATAGAAGAGATTTCACAAGACAGCATTGATGCGATGATAAAACTTCGTAAACAAGACGCTGGATATCCGAGCTACCATATTGCGCCTAAGTTTGGTCTGCTTAATGACCCGAATGGTCTGTGTTTCTTTAATGGTGAGCACCACCTATTTTACCAATGGACGCCAGTTGGCCCAGTCCATGGTATGAAGTACTGGTACCACCTTTCTACCAAAGACTTCGTTCATTTCCAAGACCGCGGCATTGGGTTACACCCAGACCAAGATTACGACTCTCACGGTGTTTACTCTGGTGGTGCATTGGTTGAAAACGACAATGCATTGTTGTTTTTTACCGGTAACAAGCGTGATGAAAATTGGTTGCGAGTGCCAACTCAATGTTTTGCCAAGATGTCTGCCGACGGCAAAATAGAAAAGCACGGCGTGGTTATCGAAAACGATCACTACACCGAACATTTCCGCGACCCAAAAGTGTGGAAACAGGGCGACGATTATCTGATGGTTGTGGGTGCTCAAACGCCCCAAGAGACTGGCTCAATGGCGCTATATCGCAGCCGAGACCTGATGAGTTGGCAGCACAAAGGTCCAATTCAAACTCGTTACAACGATCTTGGCTATATGTGGGAATGCCCAGATTTCTTTGAAATAGACAATCAGTCGGTGATGTTGTTTTCTCCACAAGGTGTGTCTAGCGAAAACCCATACGATTTCAAAAACATTTACTCGGTGGCTTATATTGTCGGTGACAGCCTAAATCTAGATTCGGTAGAACTGGAAAACCATCAAGATATTGCGCAGCCAGATTATGGCTTCGATTTCTATGCACCACAGACTTACTTAGATGATAAAGGTCGCCGCATTCTGATTGCTTGGATTGGTCTGCCTGAGATTGATACACCATCTAATGAGCATCAGTGGGCGGGCATGTTGTCGCTACCACGCGAGCTTCACATCCAAGATGGCTATCTGGTGCAGTCGGCTCTACCTGAATTGAAAGCGCTGCAAGGCGAAGCTGTTACGGTTGAGAGCGTTCTTGAACTGGGTACAACCAGCTTCATGGTTCAGCTTGAAACGGAAACGGACGAGTTTGAGTTAACGCTTGCAAATGCTGCGGGCGAGAATATCGTGTTCAGTGCTACAGAAACGGAGTTCATGCTTGATCGCAGTCAGATGTCTCAACTTTACGCGGAAGAGTTTGGCTGTGTGAGAAAAGCGCCGAGGTTAAGTGTTGAGCAAACTATCGAAGTTTATGTCGATAAATCGGTGATCGAAATCTTTATCAATGGCGGTAAACATACAATGACCAGTCGTTTCTTCATCGATGACTTGAACGCGCTGTCCATTACTGATTGTGTAAAAACTGTTTATCACGCAATGAGCCCAATTAAAGGACTAGATGATTAAGTTGTTACAATTTACAAACCACTTTACGAGTGGTTTGTATTGCCTTGAAGCATTTTTGTAGTGGCCAAGTGAATTGGGCCGCTACATTAGAGGATTTGCTATACCTCAAGTTATCCGCTAAATGCTAAATTAGCATTTCATATAACACGAAATTGTCCAAAATCTTCATAAGCTGAATTCTTACTCACGGCACTTTCTATCACGAAAATGCCACAAAGTTTCTTAGCCCTAACAAACCAATTACCTGTAGTGCAAAGCATTAGGCCAAGTTAACTTAATCCGTACCACTGAGAATTATGCGGAATACCCCTAAACCTCTTCTCATATCACACAACAACCTAATATGCCTTGAGGTTCACAATTAACATCTTCAAGATAAATGGACTGCTAAAATGGAAAAAATCCGTCCATAAGCGTTAATGGTTAGGAAACAATGTCGAACATAGTAGAAATAGATTTTTCAAAAAAGTTAGAAATCAAGATAGACAATAAGCTACCAGTTGGATTAGAAGATCTTTCGTTATCCTTGTTGTCGTTTAATAAGCAATTTCACAAATTTGTGGAATCTGAGACAGATGCATTGACGGATGTAGGCTCAGAGCTGCTCATTAAAGAAGTGAGAAAAGGTTCCATTGTAGTCGAGCTGGTTTCGCAGGCAGCCCCTATAGTCCCATTAATCTGGTCAGGTGGCTCATTGGTTGAATGGGCGAATGTAGTCCAGAGCAGTTGTAACTGGTTACTGGGTAAAAGCGATCAGCCGCCAAAAGATATGACCAAGCAAGACCTTCAAGAGTGGAACAAAATTGTAGAGCCAATCGCTAAAGACAATGGTTCACAAATGAATATCAATGTTTCTGATGGTGGTAAGGTCGTCAATCAATTTATATTAAACTCCACAGAAGCAGCCGCAATACAAAATCGAATTGGTCGCTTAGTTGAGGACATCGATACTCCGCAAGAAAATAAGTATCTGAAAAAGGTAATGTACTGGTATCAAACTAAATTTGACCCAAACTCTGATACAGGTAATAAAGCAATTATTGATGACATTTCAAAGTCCGCACTAAAAGTAATCTTTGAAAACAATGCTTTAAAAGAGGCTATGTTGCACCCCGATCCATCATTAGGTAAGCCATGGCAAGAACTCGCTTTTGTTGTAGATGTGGAAGTTCAAACCGTGAGAGGCAAACCAAAAATGTACAATGTCCTCAATTATTACCCTGAGCATACATTCGACCCAGACGAATAACCATTTAACAAGTAATTAAGTCGAATTCATGAACGCGTGCCGACTCGCTTACGCTCAAATATAGCACGCGTTCATTCACCGCTTATTGCGGCGCTAATTAGGTAAATAATAAATGAATCATTTTACAGATAGACTTAGAGAGCCATTAAACGAGACAACTAGAAAAGCCCGACGGAATCTGCTTGCTGTTTCTGTTTTAGGTATTGTAACTGCGAAAGTAGGGTTAGTTCCTACCAAAATATCTGCGTTTGGAGTTGAGTTTTCATCTTCAAACTTGGAAGCTTTGATGACATTGTTGGCTTTGGCTATCGCTTACTTTTTAGTTACTTTCATTGTTTATATTGTTTCGGAATTACAAGCATGGCAATTGTTAATTACATCAAAACAACTTGAAGAGTTGAAGACTGAAGCTGCACGAGAACGTGGCTATCGTGATGAATATCATACTAATCTAGAGGTGGATTTCTCGAAAAGAGTACAAATGGTTTACTCGAAAACTAAGCCTATATTCTACACTCGCTTATTAGTCGAAATACTAATACCGTCAATTCTAGCGTCTTATTCAATCATCGCGACGAGTAAGCTAGATGTTGTAGCTCTACTAGCTAGGTAAATCAGCTAACAAGGCCATCAAGTGTGACGCTTTATAATAGGCAGTTTTGGTTTTGAGTTCAGTGGGGCGTACCTTATGGCGGGTGTTAGGGCTCAGGAGGAAAAATGACATTAGAAGAATATGAAAAAGCTATAGCTAATTGGGTTGTAGAAAAAGTAAAACCAATTGGTGAGGCTATGCTCGCAGGTGAAATGCCTGAAGACTATAAGACGGAATATTTTCCAATGCTCCTAGACGGCTTTAAAGGGGTATTTGATTCATTTGAAGCTATGAAATTTTCATTAACGTTGTTGAAGTCAGACTTTCCCGTATCTGAAAGCGTGCCCCGAGAAAAGTACTTAGAGTATGTAGTTCATGCATTTTATAGCGATTGTTATGTGCTTAAAGAGTTGCTCAAAGGCTATACAAATAGAATCCAAAAAGTCTATGGCAGGGCACTTCCTAATGAATCTGTAAAGTTGCGGCTTGAACCAGTTTTTGAAGCATTGTCGAACGATATTGAACCACTGATGAATATACGTAATTCTCATGTGCATCAAGAGAGGTTTCAAGGAGGTGGCTTAAGTCAACTATCGGGGCTATCTCTTGCTGCGCAGTTTGAAGGTTCACTAGCAGATGCAAGTGATGAAGCATTTAAAGTTATTTTAGATCAATGGGTTAGATGTTTTGAGCGTGTTATTGGCATATATACAGGGTTGCTAGACGAGTGCTTTGACCATATTTCGGAAATAGTGTTAGTAGATGGTGTGGTACGAGAGCCTTAACAAACAACTAAGGTTTCAAGATACTTTTTCTAATCTGATTAAAACCGTTTAGAGCAAAAAACCTAAACGGTTTCTGTCCAAAAACACGTTAAATTGGTGTTCAACATATAATTAAAGTTAAACAAAAATGAGCTCCGAAA
>NZ_VHKO01000071.1 GCF_015223435.1 Vibrio hibernica | reverse complement strand
AAAAACTGCCGATAACATTCTGCATCAGTTGAAATGGATAACATTGGAATGCCATTGGTGAGCATTACCATTTCAATATTGGTATTTTGGGTTTTAATACCCAAGTCCTCAGCTAATGCTTGTCCAGCATTCGCGGTTATGATCCCTAATGCAACCCCAGCACCATCAATTTGATTTCGATTATAACGGCGGTTTTCGAGCGCGATAACAATTTTATTATCGGCTTTACCCACTTGGATATTAATAAAGCCTTCTTGTTTCAACCGGTGGGTAAGTTGAGCTAAACCCGCCACTTCAGAGGCGGATAATTCTGATTGTAATTGCTGTTTAGGGTCAATGTTTTTATGTGTTTTTTGATAAGGTTGGGTATCGTTATAACCCACTAATGGAGCAGTAACGCTTACGCCCCAGATATTCTTATCGTCACTTTCTCGAGTAGAATAGACTTGATAATCAACGCTAGCTTGGATGTGATAAGGAAGAAACCCCTCGGGTGTCATCGCTTTACGCTGGAATTAAATTCCGTAGCATCATACTCACCTGTCAATTGTAAGAAGGAGAGAAGTTGAATTTCAATACCGGCAAAAGGCCCATCCATAATACCTGATGCAAGTTTTGACTTGCCATAACCAGCACTTAAGCGAACAGGAAGAGTCTCAAAACTTTGGAAAGCTTCAATTCAGCATAGATTATTATGAACCAGGCCGATGGGTACTGACATTAGACTATTTTTGATTATTGAACTTTTTCTCAATTTCAGCGAATTTTGCTTCTAACTCATTGAGTTTTTGACGAGTGCGTAATAGCACTTGAGTTTGTACATCAAATTCTTCACGAGATACGACATCTAGTTTATTAAGCTGACCTTGTATAACTTGTTGAACCTTCTTATTAACATCTGAGCCAAGGTCTTTAACTGGAGCTGGCATAGACTCATGTATCTGTTTCGCAATTTGCTCTAATTTTTTTGCATCAAACATATTCGGTTAACTCCTAATTAATTGTGCCTATTCTATGTAAAAGAATACTGGATGTCGTTAAGATTAAATGAAAAAGGCTACCAGAGGCAGCCTTTCATATTAAGTTTTTTATTTAGCACTTCATTTTATTATTTTGGTTCTTCGATAGCTGGGATGCTTTCATCAAACTCTGGCAGCGGTTTATGTTCACTTGCTAAATAACTGTAAATTACAGGTAATACGAACAAAGTGAACAATGTTCCGATGGCTAGGCCAGAAACAATAACGATACCAATACTGAAACGCTGCGCCGCGCCTGCGCCACTTGCATAGAGTAATGGGACTAACCCTGCGATCATTGCCGCTGTCGTCATTAGGATCGGGCGTAAACGAATTTTCGCCGATTCCATGACGGCTTGAGTTTTTGATTTGCCGTTATGTAACTGTTCTTCTTTGGCGACTTCACAGATCAAAATACCATGTTTGGTTATTAGACCAACCAAGGTGATTAAACCGACTTGTGAATAGATGTTCATCGTTGCAGCGCCCCATGATAAGGAGATTAAAGCGCCACAAATCGCAAGAGGAACAGAAACAAGAATAACCAACGGATCTCGTAGTGATTCGAATTGAATAGCAAGAACTAAGAAGATCACCGCCAATGCTAAGCCAAAGGTTGCAAATAAAGCATTACCTTCGGTGACATACTGGCGGGATTCACCTAAGTAATCATGGCTATAGCCTAGTGGAAATTTCTCCGCTGCTATAGTTTCAAACCAATCAACGGCTTCACCCATAGAGGTTGTTGGTGAAGGTACCACCCCGATAGTGGCAGAATTAAGTTGATTAAAGTGTGGTAGTGATCTTGGCTCAGCGATAACGTCAATATCAACTAAGCTTCCCAGAGGCACTGCATCACCATTAGCCGAGCGAACATAGTAGTTATTCATTGATTCTGGATTTAAACGATATTTCCGTTCAACTTGAGGGATCACTTCATAAGAACGTCCATTTAAATCAATACGGTTGACGTAGCCATCAGACATCATAGTACCAAGAGTCACCGCAATATCTTGCATGGTGACGCCATAAGCGCCAGCTTTATCTTTATCGATATTAATTTTCATCGTGGCGGAATCAAAGTTCAAATCAAGATTTGAGTAAACAAATAATGGATTCTTTGACGCCTCTGTTAACACATCACTTGCGACTTGAAATAAGCTTTCAAAGCTATTTGGTGTTGTAATAACAAATTGAACCGGTAAACCACCGCCAGCACCTGGTAATTCAGGCATTTGGAAAGCAGTAACCGCCATACCAGGGATATCTTTTACCAATTGTCCGACACGGTTAGTCACTTCCGCTTGGCTAGCTTCACGCTGGCTCCACGTTTTCATAGAAGCAATACCAAAAGCTTGGTTGGATGATGGAACGCCCGTGAATACCTGTGCATATTGAACTTCAGGCTGATCCACTAGAATCTTGTTCACATCATTCATGGTGTTTTGCAGATAATCCAAGTTGGCATTAGATTGTCCAGTACCCATCAATACCAAAACGCCTTTGTCTTCAGGTGGCGCAAGTTCACTTGGAATAAACTTAAATAGAATTGGTAGGCTGATAAAAATAATCACACCAAAAGCAATCACAACAGGGCGACGTTGCATAACGGCATGAAGCATGCGGTCATAGCGGTTAGTCATGCGATCCAGAACACTATGAACGATTTGTTCAAATCGGCTTGGTTTGGCATGTTCCACTAACATTTTCGAACACATCATTGGTGATAGCGTTAATGCTATGATCCCTGAAACAAATACGGCACCTGCGAGTGTTAATGCAAACTCTTTAAATAGAGAACCGGTGATCCCGCCCATTAAGGCAATCGGAGCATATACTGCGCCTAGAGTAACGGTCATAGCAATAACTGGAACGGCAATTTCTCGTGTCCCAATAATCGCGGCTCGGAAAGGGGTTTCTCCTAACTTGATATGTCTATCGACGTTCTCAAGAACCACGATAGCATCATCGACCACAAGACCGATTGCTAATACCATGGCAAGAAGAGTCATTAAGTTCCATGAGAATCCCATAACTTGCATTACCATTGCCACGCCAATTAATGATAGTGGAATAGTGATAATTGGAATTAAGACAGCACGGAATGAGCCCAAGAATAAAGTTATAACGATTAATACAATAACAGCCGCTTCTAAAATTGTATGGATTACTTCGCTAATTGACTCATTGATTGCGACCGTTGAGTCATACATTACCTGCACATTAATATTGCTTGGTAGGTTTTTCTTGATTTCAGGTAGCAACTCAAGAACATCATGAGAAATGTTAATTGGGTTTGCTGTTGGAGAGGCATCAATGGCCGCAACTACAGCCTCTGCTCCATTAGCGCTGGCTCGATAAGTATCATGGCTTTTAGCGAGTGTGACTTTGGCAATATCACCGAGTCGGATAACTTGGCCATCATTGGAACGGACAACTAATTTTTCTAGTTCACCCACATTGGATACTTGTGTATTAGCACTGCCGTTATACAACACAAACTCACCTGTTGCTTGACCCGCAGCAGATTGATAGTTGTTAGCATTGAGTACTGACATTATATCGGTTGCGGTTAAATCAAACGCCCCCATTTTTGCAGGATCAAGCCAAATACGCATGGCATATTTCATCCCGCCATACAGGTTGACTTTTGATACACCATTAACGGTAAATAGCTGAGGATTGACCACTCGTTCTAAGTAATCCGTGATCTGACTTGATTCTAACTCTTGACTAGTAAAGCCAATGTACAGCACGGATGTCGTGCTGCCTGTAGACATACTTAAGGTCGGATCTTCAGACTCTTTGGGAAGTTGAGATCGTACTGAGTTAGTCTGAGCTAAAATATCCGATAGGGCACTATTAGGATCAGTATTGAGCTTCATTGTCACAGTAATGGTAGATGAACCCATTACCGATGATGAAGTCATGTAGTCAATATTATCGGCTTGTGCGATCGCTTGTTCCAAAGGCTGAGTAATAAAACCTTGGATTAAATTTGCACTTGCACCGTAGTAACTGGTGGTCACCGTGACCACCGTATTCGTCATTTCTGGATATTCACGTACTTGCATTTTGAAAATAGCTTGCATACCGAGCAAGGCAATCAAAAAGCTGAGTGATACCGCAAGAACCGGACGTTTAATAAAAATGTCAGTAAAACGCATTATGCCTCCGGTTACAGCATTGGGATTTGAGCGGGAGGGGTTGTTGCATCGCTTTCAACCACTTTCACTTTGGAATGATTACTTAAACGAACTTGGCCAGTAGTAATCACCGTTTCTCCAGCTTTTATACCATCCAGAATATGGACGATATCCGCTTTGCGTTCTCCGGTTTGTACGACTCGTTGTTCTACGCGTTTTTCATCATCTTTTTCCGTTAGGACATACACACTATTACCATACAGAGTATAAGTGATCGCCGTTTGCGGAATAGAAACTTGCGCTTTCAATGTTGGCAGTACAATACTGGCGCGAGCAAACATTCCTGAACGTAACTTATTGTCACTATTTGGGATTTCTGCTTGAACTTGGATCAAACCACTTTGAGCATTTACCGCAGGTTCTATTGCACTGACTTTACCGATGAAAGGTGTATCAGGATAAGAATCAACATTAATATTGATGGTTTGATTTAAATGGATCTTACGGATATCCGTTTGAGGAACCGTAAAACGTAAACGCATCACAGAGGTGTCTTCTAAGCGAGTCAC
Organism: Vibrio hibernica; assembly: GCF_015223435.1. Taxonomy (GTDB): domain Bacteria; phylum Pseudomonadota; class Gammaproteobacteria; order Enterobacterales; family Vibrionaceae; genus Vibrio; species Vibrio hibernica. Next base: position 5,611 of record NZ_VHKO01000071.1, on the reverse strand, counting down.
GTCATCACCCACTTGCATAAACTGACCTAAATAGACATTACGCAAACCAACAATACCAGAAAAAGGAGCGGTAACCGTTCGGCGTTCAATCGTAGCATTTAAGCTTTCGATATCAGCAGATAAAGATAGGTAGCTGGCTTTAGCATCATCGTATGCTTCTTGAGAAATTGAGCTTTTCTTATATAGGTTGGCATAACGTTCTGATTTTGCACGAGCGGCTGGCAAGCGAGCTTGAGCGCTTTTTAGATTAGCTTTCTCTACTTTTGAATCAAGCTGAATCAGGATTTGGCCTTCTTTCACTTCCATTCCAGATTCAAATGAAATTTTATTGACCATCCCACTTTCTTGCGAGGTAAGAGTCACGCCTTGTAAAGGTTCAATAAAGCCAATGGCATCAATGGTTGGTATCCAATCAGACGACTCTATCTTTTGAACGGTAACAGGAAACTCGGGTTCTGGCATATTAGCCATATATTCAGCAATTTTATGCTGTTTGAACATGTTGAAACCAATTACGCTACCGAAAAGCAGCAAGGCGAGTAGCAACATGAAGAAAGTCCACTTTTTCATTTTTTATTAAAACTCCGAGTATTAAAATTAGAGATAGAACAACAAATTAATGCTGAATAACCGCATCCCAACTCGCATAAATAGCGGAGTCTAGTGCAGATTCGGTAATAGTATAGCAGCCAAGTACATGCTTTCTGGCTAGAGCCAGGCTGACATCTAAACTTAAACTGGCCAAAATATGGTTATCGAGAGGCTTAAATATACCTTGAGCCTTCCCGTCATTAAATAAATTTTCGATCTTATAAAACATTAACCGTTCTTGTTCTGTATTGCATCGACTTGCTGTCGGCAGTGCTTCATATTGGATCCGATTTAAAATCATATCAATTTCAGTTTTAGTTGAGGTAATATGAGCGACATTTTTCCAGATAAGAATAAATCGGTCTTTTACCGTCATATTATCTTCAACACCTTGTTGGACCATAGTGGCAACGCGTTGTAAAACATGAAGACGAACGGACTCGACCAAATCATTCTTATCGTCGAAATAGCGATAAATTGTTCCAGCTGCAACACCCGCTTCTTTGGCGAGCTTATGCATCGACAAGCCATGAAACCCACTATGAGCGATTAACTGCTCTGCGGTATCTAAGATAAGTTGTCGTTTGTCTGTATTTTGCATGTTGTGTTGCTCGACCATAACCTAATAATTAATGAGTGAACGTTCATTCATTATATAATCAACTTTAAAATTCTCCATTAATAATCACACTTATTATTGTTTAGTTACATTTGATGTGTGATCTGATTCATAAAAGCGTGAGATGCCATGAAATTAAATCCAAGACAAAACGAGGCCGTTAAATTTGTTGCGGGCCCATGCTTAGTGCTTGCCGGAGCGGGTTCTGGTAAAACGCGAGTGATCACCAATAAAATTGCCTATTTAGTCCAACAGTGTGGATATCAAGCGCGTCATATTGCTGCCGTCACTTTTACCAATAAAGCGGCTCGAGAAATGAAAGAACGAGTTGCGCAGACGCTAGGCAGGCAAGAGTCACGAGGCTTAATGATTTCGACCTTTCACACATTAGGCCTGAACATTATTCGTCGAGAATATAAATCTTTAGGATTGAAAGCGGGCTTTTCACTATTTGATGATCAAGACCAACTGGCGTTATTAAAAGATTTGACGGAAGAGCAGATCGATGGCGATAAAGATTTATTACGCCAGTTAATGAGCAGTATTTCCAATTGGAAAAATGACATGCTAACTCCAGAGCAAGTCACCGCGCGCGCGCAGTCGGAACAAGATCATCTTTTTGCCTATTGCTTTGGTATGTATCAAAAGCAGATGAAAGCTTATAACGCATTAGATTTTGATGATTTAATTGCTATGCCCGTATTGTTATTGAAAACGGATCAAGATGTGCGTGAACGTTGGCGTGCAAAAATCCGCTACTTGCTTGTGGATGAGTATCAAGATACCAATACCAGCCAATATGAATTAGTGCGTTTGATTGTTGGAGAGCGTGCTCGCTTAACCGTGGTGGGAGATGATGATCAATCGATTTATTCATGGCGTGGTGCTAAGCCGCAAAATTTGGTGTTATTAAATCAAGACTTCCCTCAATTGAAAGTCATTATGCTGGAACAAAATTACCGTTCAACTAGCCGTATTTTACGTTGTGCTAATATTTTGATCGCTAACAATCCACATGTATTTGAAAAAACGTTATTTTCTACTATTCCTGATGGTGAAAAACTCAAATTACTGATGGCGAAGAATGAGGAGCATGAAGCCGAGAGAGTGACGGGTGAAATCATTGCTCATAAATTTCTCAATCGAACGCATTATAAAGATTACGCCATTTTATATCGAGGTAACCATCAATCACGCTTAATTGAAAAGTCATTAATGCAAAACCGTGTGCCTTATAAAATATCCGGAGGCACTTCATTTTTCGCGCGAGCTGAAATTAAAGACATCATGGCGTATTTGCGTATGTTGGTGAATTCTGATGATGATAATGCTTTTTTGCGCATTGTGAACACGCCAAAGCGAGAAATTGGCCCGGTGACGCTTGAGAAGTTAGGCAGTTACGCCAATATGCGTGGAAAGAGCTTATTTGAAGCGAGTTTTGAAATTGGCTTAGAGCAGCATCTTTCAGGCCGGGGATTGGAATCATTGCGCCGCTTTACTGATTGGATCGTGAATATTTCCGATAATGCAGAACGCGGCAATACTGTTGAAGCATTACGCTCTCTGGTTCGTGATATTCACTATGAGGACTGGCTGTATGAAACCTCTGCCAGCCCGAAAGCGGCTGAAATGAGAATGAAGAATGTTTCGGATTTGTATTCTTGGATCACTGCGGACTTAGAAGGTGATAATTATGATCAAGAAGTTAAAACCTTAAAAGAAGTGGTACAGCGTTTGACACTGCGTGACATGATGGAGCGTGGAGAAGGCGACGATGATGCCGATCAAGTACAATTAATGACCTTACATGCATCGAAAGGCCTAGAGTTTCCATATGTATTTTTAATGGGTGCAGAAGAGGGAATACTGCCTCACCAAACCAGCATTGATGAAGATAACGTTGAAGAGGAACGACGCTTAATGTATGTGGGGATCACGCGCGCACAAAAAGAGCTAACGTTTACCATGTGCCGTGAGCGTCGACAATATGGTGAATTGCTTAAACCCACCCAAAGCCGATTCATTGATGAATTGCCATTTGATGATGTTGAATGGGAAGCCCAGAAAAAAACACAAACACCAGAAGAAAGAATGGAAAAAGGGCAGAGTCATATCGCTAATTTAAGGGCAATGTTTAAAAAATAGTAATAATCATTATTCAATATGACTTAACTGGAAAATAAAAATGTTGCCGCTTTGAGTGTTTATGGCGGCAACGTTTAAGTAGATTATAATCCTTCCGTCATATTTTTAATCGCTGCGACCAGCTCATCATCAGTACAATCCATACAAGTACCTTTTGGCGGCATCGCATTAAAACCGTTGATTGCATGATCTTTTAATACGTCCATACCTTTGGCTAAATGTGGTTGCCAATCGGTGGCATCCCCTTTTTTAGGTGCGCCACTTACGCCCGTACCATGGCAAGCGACACAATATGTACCATATACCGTTGCCCCATCTCGTGGGCCAGAAGGTTCAGCCTTTACAGGTTCACTTCCTGCCAAATAGACATCACCAACCGGTTTAATTCGTTCGGTAATGGCATCACGCTCACTTTGGCTAAATTCAGCAGCAAAAGTTGAGAAAGTTAATATTGCGGTGAAGAGAACTAAAATTGGGCGAATCATATTGATAAACTCACTATGTTATTATTTTATTTAGGTTATATTTTGCTGAATACGCGAATTATCTCAGCAATAATATTAATGACAATAGACATTAACGTTAGAGAAAATAATCGTTATAAAAATGTAAATAGACGGTAATTATACCCTTTTCAATTTGAGCGAGAAACCATAAGGTTGTCGTGATATGGCTTTGGTCACATCATAAATAGTTAAATAGAGGCTTTAATTGTAGAAAAACACATCAAACAGTAAAAAAAGTTGAAAAAACACTAGACTGGCAAGTATGATCTCCGTATTATTCCACTCCGCCGATAGGGCATGCGCCCGTAGCTCAGCTGGATAGAGCGTTGCCCTCCGGAGGCAAAGGTCGAAGGTTCGAATCCTTTCGGGCGTACCATTTCTGGAATGCTTTAGAAAGTGAAGATCGGTGATAACATTGGTGGCTATAGCTCAGTTGGTAGAGTCCCGGATTGTGATTCCGGTTGTCGCGGGTTCAAGCCCCGTTAGCCACCCCATATTAAGGTAACCTTGAGTTTCCTGTCCTGATTTTATCGGGGCGAAATACTTCAGTTAGTTCCTCCCGGATCTAACCATCAAGAAGTGAAATACAAAATCTCGGTGAATAGCGCAGTTTTATAGTGCATCTCCGGCTTTTGGGAATAGCGGACCAGAGGGGAGACCCTAAGTCTGAAATCTGGAAGCAAAAGAAATTACTCGGTGAATAGCGCAGTTTGGTAGCGCATCTGGTTTGGGACCAGAGGGTCGGGGGTTCGAATCCCTCTTCACCGACCACTTTTAAAAGCCTTGCAGTAATGTAAGGCTTTAAAAATTCAGTGGTGGCTATAGCTCAGTTGGTAGAGTCCCGGATTGTGATTCCGGTTGTCGCGGGTTCAAGCCCCGTTAGCCACCCCATATTAAGGTAACCTTGAGTTTCCTGTTTTGATGAAATTAAAGCGAAATAATAATCTCGGTGAATAGCGCAGTTTGGTAGCGCATCTGGTTTGGGACCAGAGGGTCGGGGGTTCGAATCCCTCTTCACCGACCACATTAGACAGCCTCATCTTCGGATGGGGCTTTTTTGTATTTCAATCTCGGTAAATGGCGTAGTTTGGTCGCGCATCCGATTTTGAAATAAATAGCGGACCAGAGGGTCGGGGGTTCCCAAGTATTTGAAAGTCAGCTCTTCACCGACCACATTAGAAAGCCTCATCTTCGGATGGGGCTTTTTTGTATTTCAATCTCGGCAAATGTCGTAGTTTAGTAGCGCATCCGATTTTGAAATAAATAGCAGACCTGAGGGTCGGGGGTTCCCCAGTATTTGAAAGTCAGCTCTTCACCGACCAGATTAGAAAGCCTCATCTTCGGATGGGGCTTTTTTGTATTTCAATCTTAGTAAATGGCGTAGTTTGGTCGCGGATCCGATTTTGAAATAAATAGCGGACCAGAGGGTCGGGGGTTCCCAAGTATTTGAAAGTCAGCTCTTCATTGACCACATTAGGAAGCCTCATCTTCGGATGGGGCTTTTTTGTATTTCAATCTCAGTAAATGGCGTAGTTTGGTCGCGGATCCGATTTTGAAATAAATAGCGGACCAGAGGGTCGGGGGTTCCCAAGTATTTAAAAGTCAGCTCTTCACCGACCATATTAGGAAGCCTCATCTTCGGATGGGGCTTGTTGCCAGTATAAACAGTGATTCTGCACCTTAGAGTTTTTTAATCTTATCTATACTACTCTTTAGGCTCTTTGTTATTTTTGATTAATGTAAAAATTTG
>NZ_VHKO01000070.1 GCF_015223435.1 Vibrio hibernica | reverse complement strand
AAAATTGAGAACTCAATTCGTCACAAACCCTTTAAACATGGGCATGTCCGTAAATTATCCCTGATTCCCTGGCTGATTAAAATTTTACTTTTCTAATCCACAGCATATTATTATCCAACTTTGTGAATGGTAATTCGGCTAATGAAAAAACGACAGGTGAAGATGCACCTGGTTTAAACTCGATATATCTAAGGTTATTATTTACTATTTCGCTCTTAAATCTTGAATTCAAAAGTTCTATTTGAAAAAAATGCTCATCTCCGCAGGAAGAATATATATAGGGCTCAAGTCGTTTATCTTTAGATTTTAATATAAAACTAATAGCATCTGGTGTAAGAGTAAACCAACAAGAACCTTTATATAAAACTTTATTTTTTAAGGTGGTTCTTTTTATACAAAGTAGACCTTGCATGGTTTTCAAAAAGGCTCGTAAAAACTTAAAATACCATCGCCTAGTATTGATTTTTCCGGTCAAAAAATTATATTGAATCAACCTCCATCTATAGTTACCAATTGCCTCATAAGAAAGAAAATTAGCATTTCTATTTTCATTTAAAAACTCAACAATTGAATAGGACGATTTTAATGGCCAATCTTCACCACTAATGAAAGAAATATGTGTATAGCAATCAGATATATTAATAATAAACTCTAGAGATTCTAATGTAGCATGGACCTGTGAAATATCTGACCAGAAAACACTAACACTAAAAGGGATAATAGTTACTCTTTCATCTTCAACATAAAAACTTGACAGTAATTCTTTTAATTTTAGTGATTTACAATCAACATGAATATATATATCAACTAGATCTTCACACTTCAATTTGTCAACAAGCTTCAATATCTGCTTATAACCTTTGTGACATTGAATTAAGTAAGCTATTTTATTCACTTTTTTGATCTACTCGCTTTAATATAAACAACTAAAGAGGAAGGGAGAAGCTTTTTTAAATGGTATTTTAGGGTAAAAATAGCATTCAAATAATAAAAATACCAGGCATGTGCCTTTTTCCCCTTAAAATAGCGAACAATACTTTTCATTTCTTTTAAATACGCCAAATTATTCGAAGATATACCATTAAGATCATATATAGCTATATATTTATCAACATGCTTAAATCTTTTACCCAAAATATACATACGAAAGAAAAAATCAAAATCCGCACAGATATTATAATTTAGATTAAAAGGATATTCCTTATGCAAAGCTAACCTTACAAAGCAAGACTGATGACAAAAAATTGAACCTTTGTATAATTCATCAACTGTTTTTGCTCTAGAATATCGATTATTTTGATCATTTAACTTATCAATCGTATTACCATAAACAATATCATCACTCTCTAATAGAAAGGGCGCAATATCTAGTAAAACATTACTATCCACAAAACGATCACCGGCATTCATGAAGTTGATCCACTCTCCAGTAGCAAGAGAAATGCCTTTATTTAAAGCATCATAAATACCCTGATCTCTTTCACTAAGCCACTTGTAAACAATACCTCGACTTAAAGCTAACTCTTCGTAGTATTTTATAATATCAAGTGAATTATCAGAAGAACCGCCATCGATTATAATGTATTCGACATTTTTATAACCTTGATCAATTACTGATTTTATCGTATTTGGAAGGTCTTTCTCAGCATTATAACAAATAGTCACAATTGATAATTTAGCTTTGCTCATCATTTAAGTTCCAATCGTCTAGTATCAGACTGTTTATATGAAAGTAAAATTAACACCATAGATGTTCCAAACACCCAAGGACCTAATATTCCAGAGGCTAGAGTAAGAGAATATATTACTGGTTTTAAATCATCATCAGCTTTTATAAAAAACCAAAAAAGAACAACATAAAATAAAGTCGTAAATATCACTCCAAAATATACAAGCATACCAAAAAAACCATTATGGACCTGTAGAAAGTATCCCTTTTTTATACCTAATAAATAATCACTATTTCCAAATAAAATAGTATTTAAATCGTAAACAAAGTATTCATAAGCGATTTTAAATGCTTTAACTCTCTCCATATTACTTCCATCATTCAAGTTAGAAATAATAAAACCATCACCTCCCTGACCAAGAGAAGAGTATAGAAACAAGAAAACAAAAAGCTGTGTTAACATTGTAGATAAAAAAATAAGAACACCCAAAGAATTAACTATAAAATTACTTTTAAAACACCTGACAACAAAGTAAATCAACACCATTAACATTAACATTCTAGAAAGCGTTAAATAAAATAAGAAAAACAAAAGTATGTAAACAAGAATTCTAAACCGTTTTTTTTGGAAGAAGCTACCCATTGAAATAATTAGAGTAAACATGATTACAGAAGTATAGTTTGGGTCACCATTTAGAATAGCATATCGCCCTTCATTCGAAGTGGATTGCCAAGTAAAACTTGCTAAAACCAAAGAAACAAGGAAAACGTACTTAAGCTTACTGTCATGCTGTATATCTAGCGACTTGGTTAGTAACATCAAAGAAGCAGCCAAAGAATAACTTAATATAGATGAATTACGATATATTATAAATAAAACAACCGTTAAGATCACATTAAGATAAATTATTGACACCGAATTATAAGATATTTTTGCATCGAGGTGTAGACATATTACTAATAAAGAAACCAGTATATAAAATGTAACAATAAATGGTATATCACTTCCGGCAGTAAAGGGGTAAATGATAATTAGAACTGACACCAATATAAATTTAAATTGATTAAGGACTCCGTCAAGTATCATAATTCTAATTTCTTCTTATAATACTATTGTATAGGTCGATGTATTTAGCAGAAACTAGTTCACTATCAAAGTCAGAAAGTACCTTCTTCCTAGCATTTAATCGTAATTCATTATACTGCACGTTATTTAAGACCCATTCAATCCCATTAGCCATATCATTACCATCAAGAGGCTTGGCCAAATATCCATTTTCTTTATGTAAAATTAAATCAGAATTCCCACCGACATCAAAAGCAACTACTGGCGTACCGCAAGATAAACTTTCCATTATTGCGTTAGATAAGTTCTCCTGACGCGATGGTACCACCATTACATCTACAGCATTATATAATGAAGATAGTGCAATATCGTCAGACAACGCTCCCAAATAATGTGTTTTGCAACCAAAATCAGGATTATTTGTAGGTTTACTCGCACCGAAAATTACTATTTCAGTATTTATCTTGTTAAGAAAAGTTAGCGCTAATTCAAGTTCATAAAAGCCTTTATTAATATCACTAGTTGGATTCATAGCACCAAATAGAATCAACTTCTTTTCTTTGGGAAACCCCCACTGCTCTCTAGCATAACCTCTATTTATAGGTTTGTAGGTTTTTGTATTTATGGGGTTAGGCAAGTTAACATGTAATTTTTTTGACAAGAGAGCACTATTTTTGGAACACTCCGTCAACCAATTACTAAGCCCTACAATATTCATATTTTTAATTTTATTAAATGTCTTATCTTTCCTTTTAAAAACGCTTGCGCTAAGGTCATTAACACAATTACTCAATAAAATAGGACAGTTCGAACAGCCATTAATATATTTGCCACAATCCCATTTTATATGGCAACCTCCGGTAAACGCCCAATCATCATGCAAACTCCAAACAATAGGTGCGTTAATTTTAGCGAAATCTTCTATTCTCAACATCCCGCTATTTACCCAATGAAGATGAACGATATCGGGCTGTATTATGTTAATCTGATTTACTATACTTTTAGATGACACCCAAGAAACACTGAATAAAGTTGGTATTTTTCTCTTGTAAAACTTAACTGGAATCGAATCAAAAAAGGATTTTAAAATTCCTTTTACTTTTTCTAATCGATTTCTCGGTCCAATAACTGAAGCGTCATCACTTAGCTTATTTTGAACTAACATTTGGCTATCTATTTTTTTAGATAATAATGACTGATGAAGGCGGTAGGCAGCACGAGCTGCCCCACCATCAATATCAGATGTATTTACAATCAGTATTTTCATTTGAATATATTTCTTTCGGTAATTATGCGACAAGTTTTATGAATAAGTTTTTGTATAAAAGTTTTTTTTGACTTCTTATAAAAACGCTGTATTCTGGATAAAGCATATTCATTCTCATTCAATTCAGATTCAAATTTAATTTTTTTGCCTACATTTAATGGTGAATGATAAGTATCACTCACACCACAATGCACTCCACTACCATCGAAACCAATATTATTAACATAAGTCACTACTGGATTTAAGCATAACCCTTTATTTTTAAAAATAGTCGCATACCAATAAATAGCCCAAGTATTAATTTTTCCTTTCTTGTTAGCTAACACTTGTCCCCAAAAATCTTCTGCACCATCCAAATTAAATTGATATTTATTGTCTTTAGAAAATGATGCAATAAGATTGTCGGTGTTTTTTTCAAAATGCTGCCATCGATCACTCCAAGTAGCCCAACCCCAACAATTCATAGTTCTCCATAAAAATGTATCACCAAGTCCATCATCGTCTATCGGGTAATTCCAACCACTAATATGCCAGACATTTTTTTTATCTGCGTATAAATTTAATGCATCATTCATATAGGTTAAAAAATAAGGACTTGTAACTAGGTCATCTTCTAGAACTATCACTGACCCGTATTTATTAACGTTCTCGGTAACACCACTAATTATTGAATTTGCTAAACCAATGTTTTTATCTTGCTTTATTATAGTTACTTTTTTAAATCCAGAAATATTAGTAAGTAATTCGCCTACCTTATCAACTTTCTCTTGGGCAGCATCATTTTTAGCGGCATCAGCATAGATAATTAACTCACTCTCAGAGGCAAGGACATTTTTTTGTAGAGCTTGGATTGTCTTCGCAGTATGTTCTGGTCTATTGTAAACAAATAAAACTATTGGGGCTAATATACTCAAACAAACCTCTCTATTTAATATTTTGAATAAGGAACAAATGTTTACCTCTTTTTGTAAGAGGTATTTCTTCTACGTATTTAAAAATAACAGTGATTTTTGCGGAACTTTTAAAATTATTAATTATCTCACTTTCATCTTCACAACCAAATGACTGCCCCTTAACTATATTTAATTCAACTATACCTATATGATTCTGTACAATCTGCCATTGCACTATATTCTTAAATGCTTTTAGGTGTTGACCAAATATTAATGCTGTTAAGTATACCTTTTGGTTATCACTGGATAAAATAAAATCTTGATTTCGCCCCACTATTTTTTTGAATTTTACCTGTCCACCATTTTTAAATAGTAGCTCTCCCATATCTCCGGTGTCATAACGTATGAAAGGCATTCCATGATTATTAAACCCTGTTACAATTAGGCTAAATATCTGCTGTTAAAAAACAGTATATGATCACACCTAAATCTGATCATCAAATCGATCTTGGATGTATTGAGATTATTGTGACTTCAGTATCTAATTAGTGAAAATATGACTTCACGTCATCCCTTATTCCATAAGGGGTTTTCATGATCTTGCCCTGGCCTTGTTGTCGGTAATCAGGAATGACATCGAAATGCATAAATGGGTGCTGGTTACTCATTGTTGGACCTCCAATTTGTCTATGGAGGTATTAGAAAACACTGAAAATGATCTACAAATCGATCATCGAACAATTAACTGTTGTGTGACAACGCTAACTAATGAAGTTCAAAAATTGAGAACTCAATTAGTCACGAACCCTTTAAACATGGGCATGTTGATGATTTTTCCCTGAGGGTAGATCTCGCCAAGGAATACCTGTTCTCATTCGATAAAGTATTCCTTCAAATGTCATTCGATGTTCAGTTTTATCGTAAATACGACCTGTACTTTTCATAATTTGGAGTAGCAGTTCCCAGCGAATATCAGTTAGCATTGTTCTTGTCATGGTATTGGTTATGGTTATGGTTTTACTTTTGGCGAAGCAAATTATAACTCTTTACCATACTGTTCAAAAAACACTCACGAAAGATCAACATGCCCTAGTTAAATTCAAAAATTGAGAACTTAATAAGCTATGAACCCTTTAAACAAGCATTTTCATAATTTTTCCCTACCTAAACCGACGTCAATAGATCTCGGGTGAATAGTTGCATTTAAGTCAAAATCCTATTTTTCTAAAGGGTAAAAGTAAAGCTTTACTGTGCAAAATAAACACTATACGAGATTTTTTATTAAATAAGTTAAATAAATATGAAGCAACAAATTGTGAAATTAAAGTCGCTATAGCAGCTCCATATATCCCATGTTGTGGAATTAATACTAGATTTATAACTACATTTAATATTGCACCAACAAGAGACCTGTAGAATGAATACCTTTGTAACCCTTCAGAAATAAACCATTTGCTACTTGCAACACCTAAAAAAACAAATACAGCTGACCAAACATGAATCATCAGCACTCCGGCAGTTTGGCTAAATTGAGCACCATAAAGTAAATGAACTACCCAGTCACTCAAGAATGTCATTGGGATGGTAATTACTATCGCCGTCCACGCCATAAAGTCATAGAGCCGTTGTATACGTAAGTAATATAACTCTTTTGATATTTTTTTTGCATTAAGAATCGCAGGGAAGAGTGATGAAGAGATAACCATCGGAATAAAATACCAAACCTCACTTAAGCGAACAGCAGCTGCATATTGGCCAACGTCTGCACTACCTAGTATGCTTTTTATCATAACCTGGTCTATTTTCATATACATGGAAACAACCAACCCACTTAAAATTAGTGGCCAACTCTCTTTTAATAATGATTTAGCTACAACTTTATCAAACTTCCAATGCCAAATCGAAAATTTATTTTGAGAATAGAAATAGATAAAACTACTCGCCAAAACTAGGCTATCAAAAAGTATTATGTAGGCGAAAGCAACTAGAGATGCTTCATTTAGAATGAGAACAATTTTAACAGCAGAGGAAAGTAGAAGTGAAAACACGTTGCTATAAACGACATACTTACTTTTTACTGTACTTTGAAAGTAAAAGTCTATCACATTGAAGCTTTGAAATACTGTAGCGGATGCGATGATAAAGACTAGCAAGCCAGTTTGGTTATCATCTGATTGTAAAAATACAGAAGCCGCAAGTAATACAAGTACTACTATTGCTCCGGTTAGCTTAAGCGTAAATGCAGTACCTAAGATGCGCTGCTTTTGCTCTTGATCATTAACTAATGCTTTAACAACAATCCCATCCAGCCCTAACGTTGCGATGGCAGCAAAAAGGGCAACAAAACTCTGCGCATAACTAAACAAACCAAATTGCTCAGGACCTAAATACCTTGCCACCCAGACACTGACAAAAAGACCGAGAGTCATTCTTAATACTTTTTCACCAAGAAGCCATGAAGTGTTTTTTAAGTACTTCATTGCACCGGAGCTGTTATTGAGGCTAATAATTTTTTTAACAATATTCACTCGAATCTACTTAATTTAATGACTGTAGTCAGGGCACGTAACACGGAAAAATCATGAACATCCCCGTCAATAAAGGCTTGTCAGCAGGGCAAGATTACGAAGCCCCTTATACTGCAAGGACTTGCGAAAGGTAGCTATTGCTACGGTTTGCTTTTTTCTGCTTTCTTTTGATCCCTGCTTTGAAGCTGGTTTCTTCCGTCAGCAGATTTAAAGCTATATGTCTTATAACTGCTAAATTCCCACTAGCTTGCTCTCGACGAATCAGACATTCATCTTCTTTAAAACCTACGTCTAATCGCCAGTGCATCTGATGGTGAGTAGACCGCAGGAACTACCCCTGCAGCCTCTCGCAAAACGGTACGTGAACCTCTCAGTTCATACCGCTTCCATTAGGCAAACGATCCTCTCATTCCATGCCTCCAATGGGCAAACAACCACGGATTCTGCTTAGCTATCCTTTCCAAGAACAGCGTTGCTCGAGTCTTATGGCGACGAAGTTTTTTGTATTTGCGTCTCGCCCACCTAATCAGAGCTTTGTTGATGTGTCTAAACACTGGGTATAGCGACGACCGATAGTACCACGGAAAATTCATGAACTTCCCCGTCAATAAAGGCTTGCTAGAACCTTTAAAAGGTACTCACAATTCATCGCACACATCGCTCTTTTATGTTTAATGCTCGCTTTGAGTGTCGTTTCACTCTTCAGCATGTTTAAGCACATCTGCCTGATCCTTGCGAAGTTTTCTGCACCTTCATCTACTCGTTTTCGGCTGGCATCTTCACCGAAAGCGGTATCTAACAACCAGTGCATCGACTCAACCAACCAATGTGAACACGGAAATCGCATGAACATCGCCGCTATGCAACGCTTCCGAGAACCTTACTTAAGTAGTTTTCATCCATCGCACACATCATTCGTTTTCGCGTGATACCACCTTTAAAACTTTTCTCTCCTTTCAAAAGGTTCAAACAAGCCTGCCTGATCCTTGAAAAAGACTCTGCTCGATCATCAACTCTAATTCGACAAGCATCTTCTTTAAATGCCATATCTAACTGCCAATGCATGGCCTCAACACCCCAGTGCGCCCGTGTTGCATCATGCAGCTCTTCTGCCGTTAATTCTTTAGAACTAATATAATACCGTACAGAAAGCTCTTGCGCCCGAGCAGACTCAGATTCTTGACGGATACATACCATTATTCCACGGAAAAATCATGAACATCCCCGTCAATAGAGGCTTGCTAGAACCTTCATAAGGTACTCTGAATCCATCGCACACATCGCTCTTTTGTGCTTCACACTCGCTTTTAGTGTCGTTTCACTCTTGAGCATATTTAAACACGCTTGTCTGATCCTTGCGAAATTTTCTGCACTTTCTTCCGCGCGTTTGCGACTCGCATCTTCACCAAGTGTGGTATCCAAACTCCAATGCATCGACTCAACTAACCAATGTGAACGCGTGGCATTTAACAATTCTTTAGCATTTAAATCCTTCGAGCTGATGTAGTATTTCACTGCAACTTCTGACTCTTTCGCTACCGAATCTTCTTGCCTTATTGAAACCACAATACCCATGCTTTTCAGACCTGGCCACTCAAGCTCAACATCACCTAAAACACTTAAATCTTTATTGGTCAATGCAAGTCTGGTTTCTTGTCTGCCACGTGATTTCTCTTGTGTACTGTAGGAGTCTCCATCATGCTTTTGGAGCATGCTCATGTCGAAATAGTTATCGAACGCTTGCTTTAAACGGCCTTGATTACCTTTTACAGCTAAAAGGTAATCTGCGTCTTTATCGAGTATCTTTTGCGCGATTTTCTTTTGACAACCCATCGCATCAATCGTGACTAAACAGCCTGATATATCAAGCAGTTCAAGTAGTTTTGGAATGGCGGTAATCTCATTCGACTTCTGGTACACTTTTTGTTGTCCGAGGCTCACGCCATTTTCAGTGGCAAATGCATTAACCATGTGGATTGCGCCGAGTCCGCGAGAGTCATCGTAAGAGCCTCTCACCGTTTTACCATCGATGGCAACCACCTCACCCTTGCTCAATTCGCAGCAATCTTTCATCCACTCAATAAAGCATTTCTGTAATCGCGTCGCACTTATCATTCCCATCGTTCTGGCTATAGTCGATGTTGAAGGAACTCCATGACTAAAGTCGCCAAATCGCTTTAAAAAATCAAGCCGAGCTTGACCGTACAAACTGATAGCTTTCCAGTCATCTTGACCAGAAAGTACGGCGCAAATTGTTAACAAAATGATATCAGTTAACTTGTGCTCGATTTTGCCTTGTTGGCGGTAATCTGGAATGACATCAAAATGCATAAATGGGTGCTGGTTACTCATGGTTGGACCTCCAATTTTTCTATGGAGGTATTAGAAAACACTGAAAATGATCTACAAATTGATCATCGGTTAATTGTCAAATATGTGATGGTACTAACTAACCATATTGAAAAATAGAGTGCCTAACAAGCCACGAAGCCTTTAAACATGGGCATGTTGATGATTTTTCCCTAACCATTATTCCCATCGCTTTAAGCTCTGGCCAGTCATAGGTCAAATCACCCAAAACAGATAATTCTGTATTAATTAGTGCACACCTTGTTTCCAATCTTCCATGCGATTTTATTTGGCTTGAGTAACTATCACCATCAAAGGAATCCATCATCGTTGGTCTATAATATTCATCAAAGGCTTTTTCTAGAAGTCCTTGGTTATCCTTTACCGCAAGCAAGTAATCCGCACTTTTCTCTATGATTTTTTTCGCTATCTTTCGTTGGCAACCCATCGCATCAATCGTAACCAAACAACCCGTAATATCTAGCATTTCCAATAGCTTTGGGATTTCTGTAATTTCGTTTGTCTTCTCATTGACCTTTGATTGTGCTAAACAAATACCATTTGCTGTAGCAAATGCATTCACCATATGGATTGCAGATTGACCACGAGATTTATCATAAGAACCACGAACTGTTTTCCCATCTATCGCAATAACTTCCCCATCTGTGAGCTTATGACACTCTTTCATCCATTCTACAAAAGCTCTCTGCATTGCCTTCGGGCTAATCATACCCATCACTCTCGCTATCGTATCGGCTGAAGGAATACCTATTTCAAAATCACCATAGTGTTTTAAAAAACTCAATCGCATTTTACCGAAATCACTAATGCCTTCCCAGGTATCTTGACCAGACAAAACACCACAAATTGTCAGTAGAATAATATCGGGCAATTTATGATTAACTTTTGCGGCTTGACGATAATCTTTAATTGCTGAAAAGTGCATAAATGGATTGATAACTTTTGTCATTGTATTGCTCCAAATCGAGTAAATGGAACCATTAGACAACAAACGAAATG
>NZ_VHKO01000007.1 GCF_015223435.1 Vibrio hibernica | reverse complement strand
CGTTTTTAGTTTCTTTACTTAAGATTTAGCGTGATCTGAATATCTGAATATCTGAATATGGTAAGATTCTCGTAATCTAAATATTTTGTAAGGAATAATAATGAATACCGTAATTGATACCATGATGGCGCATCGTTCGATTCGCTCATTTACTCCAGAGGCTATAACTAATGAGCAATTGGAGGCGATTTTAGCGGCAGGTATTTCAGCGTCCTCATCGAGTTTTTTACAAACAACTTCCATCATTCGCGTTACCGATCCAGTTAAAAGAAAAGCATTAGCTGAGTTTGCCGGAGGGCAAGGCTATGTGGAAAACGCTGCTGAGTTTTTGGTATTTTGTATTGATTATCAACGTCACTTTCAGCTATCAAATGAAGTTAAGCCAGAATTTACCGAATTAACCTTAATTGGGGCGATAGATGCGGGAATCATGGCACAAAATACATTACTTGCGGCTGAATCACTTGGTTTAGGTGGTGTGTATATTGGCGGCTTACGTAATTCACCGAAAGAGGTCGATGAGCTATTAGGCTTGCCACAATACTGCGCGGTCATGTTTGGCATGTGCTTAGGTCATCCGGCTCAAGATCCACAAATTAAACCGCGTCTACCACAAAAAGTGATGGTGCACCAAAATAGTTATCAGCCTCTTTCCGCTGATGATATTGCAGAATATGATCAACAAACGAGCCACTATTACCAAACTCGCGGCAGTAATCAAAAAAGCGGCTCATGGTCGGATCATATTGCTAGTCGTTTAAGCAAAGAGTCTCGTCCATTTATTAAAGACTATCTGCATTCTAAAGGTCTAGCCGAGAAGTAACTCATTTATGGGTATTTAGATAAAAGAGGCTGAGCAGAATAGATCTGCTCAGCCTCTTTTATTTCTCGTGAATATTAAAACAATTAAGCCATTCCTTGGATCACAACAAACTTTTCTAATAATTCATCTTCAGTTTCAATATGTTCCGGATCGATCGTAATACAATTGGTGATCGGACAGACTGATTGACAAGTTGGTTTATCGTAATGTCCTTTACATTCAGTGCATAAATTAGGATCGATTTCGTAGATGATATCACCCATGGTAATCGCACCATTAGGGCATTCAGGATCGCACATATCGCAATTAATACATTTGTCTGTGATCAGTAAGGCCATCTATATGTCTCTTATTGTCCAGTTTGCGTTGTAGCAACGGCTTGATTTGGACTCCGAGTATCTTGACCTGATTTTAAGTTACGCATCAACAGGCCAAAGCTTAAATCTAAATCAGCAGGAATGGGTATAAATACAAAGTGACCACTGCCTTTAGCATCATCGACTTCTTGGAATTTACGATTTTCCATAGCTTCGAGTGTGAAAATAATATTGCCTTGTGGTGTCATCATTTCAATACTGTCACCAGTCATGAATTTATTTTTGACCTCAACTTCGGCTAGGTGGCCATTTTTTTCTGATACGCGTGTCTTACCGGTAAATTCGCCAACAAATTGTTGAGAATCCGAAACTGAGTAACCGTAATCATAGTTTTGGTAAACATCATGGGTATGACGACGTAAGAAACCTTCGGTGTAACCACGATGAGCAAGACTTTCTAATGTACCCATCAAGCTATCATCAAATGGACGACCTGCAACGGCATCATCAATCGCTTTACGATACAGTTGAGCGGTTCGGGCGCAATAATAGAAAGATTTTGTACGTCCTTCAATTTTGAGTGAATGTACGCCCATTTTAGTTAGACGTTCTACATGTTGAATCGCGCGTAAGTCTTTTGAGTTCATGATGTAAGTACCATGCTCATCTTCAAATGCCGCCATCTTTTCTTCCGGTTTATGAGCTTCTGATAACAGCACAACTTCATCGCTTGGTTTTCCAAGGCCTAATGTATTGTCTGGGCGTTCATTCTGGATTTCGATCGCTTGCGCAGATTGAGGATCAAACTGTTCTACGCTATTTTTTTGAGAAGCGTTAGCCGCAACGATTTGACCATTCTCATCTTCTTTGCCTTTTTCTACATTGTACTCCCAGCGACAAGCATTGGTGCAGGTACCTTGGTTTGGATCTCGTTTATTCATGTAGCCAGAAAGTAAGCAACGGCCAGAATATGCCATGCAAAGCGCGCCATGCACGAAAATTTCCAATTCAGTTTCTGGGCAGTGCTCGCGAACTTCTTCTATTTCTTCAAGTGATAATTCACGAGATAGGATCACACGCTCAATTCCTTGGGTTGACCAGAATTTTACGGTTGCCCAGTTCACGGCATTGGCTTGTACTGAAAGGTGGATCGCCATATCAGGGAAAGCTTCACGCACCATCATGATTAAACCTGGATCAGACATGATTAATGCATCCGGTCCCATCTCTACCACGGGCTTAAGATCGCGAATAAACGTTTTTAACTTTGAGTTATGAGGCTGGATATTACAAACCACATAGAATTTTTTACCTAGTGTGTGTGCTTCATCTATGCCGATTTGAAGGTTCTCATGATTGAACTCGTTATTACGCACACGTAGGCTGTAGCGTGGCTGACCTGCATAAACCGCATCCGCGCCATAGGCAAAGGCATAGCGCATATTTTTAAGGCTGCCTGCGGGCGATAATAATTCTGGGGTATTAAACATAATAGTTTCTCTTGGTCTGATTTCAGGTCAGGTTCATACCACAATATGGTATGAATTTGGGAGGCGAATTTTACGTCAATTTGCTTGGAAAAGCGAGAAAAGCACACAAAGTGTCAGGTTTAATATTAAGAGGAATAAAACGCATTGATAGCGTGAGCTTTATTCCCCTTAAATATTCGCCCGTTAAATAAATAAGTATATCTTAAAGGCGTAAAATTAGATTATTTCGCTGCTGGCAATCCGCCTAAAGCATCAAATAATGCGGGAATAAAGTGTTCAAACTCACCACACATTAACGTGAAATCAGCATCAAATCGTTGAGCTGCATCTTCACGAGGAATATCCTCATTGGTGTCCTTGAGCTCATCACTAAATTTTAAGCGCTTAATACTGGTATCATCAGATAATACAAATTCAATGCGTTCTTGCCAGTCTAATGCCAGTTTAGTGACCAGTTTATCGGCTGCGATGTGGTTTTGAATTTCATCTGTACTAAGATCTTGTTTCTTACAACGGATGATCCCACCTTCTTCTAGCACTGATTTTAGTTCCGCTTCATCCATTAACTGGAAGCCCTGTGGTAAATCACCTGATTTGACCCATTCCGTTAGGCTTAATTCGATCGCTTGCTCAGGAATTGCAGGTACAACAGGAAGGCTACCGGTTGTTTTACGCAATAAAGCTAATGCGTCTTCGGCTTTTTTCGAGCTGCTAGAGTCGACTAAAATGAAGCCTAGTTTCGGCATGATCAGGATTGAGGTGAAATTATGACGACTGAAAGCACGTGGCAGTAAATCAATCAGAATTTCTTCTTTTAAATCGTCCTTTTCTTTTTTCTTCAATGGTCGATTTTCTTGTTGCTCAAGCACATCGATTTTATCTTTAAGTGAATCGTTGATCACCGATGCTGGCAGTAGTTTTTCTTCTTTTTGGGCTTTAATCAAAATATGCTCGCCAGCAACATGAGTGAGCATGTCGCTGTTACGATTGATAACACTAGTCCAGCCAAATTTTTGTTTATCTTGGCTGCCACAAGGTGAGAATTTGAATTCAGCGAGTTGAGACTCTAAAGTATCGAGGTTGAGATCGATGTCACGGTTGAAACGATATACTAAACAATTTTTAAACCACATAATTCTCATTCTTTGTGTGTAAGTTTGTGGTCATGATATGCGATTTTTATTCGTTTGTCTTATGTCACGTTTTTACCGTTTAAATGACACTTCTGTTAAAGTTTCTTTGCGTTAGTCACAAAACTGTCATACTTAAAATCCATAATAAATATAAATTAATATTCTAACTTTAGGCGCGAAAGGTATTTCGGATATGTCGAGAAGAATTCTAGTTGTTGAAGATGAAGCCCCAATTAGGGAAATGATTTGTTTTGTTTTGGAACAAAAAGGCTACCAAACGGTTGAAGCTGAAGATTATGATTCAGCCATAAATAAACTGTGTGAACCTTATCCTGATTTGATCTTACTTGATTGGATGCTGCCTGGTGGTTCTGGTATTAATTATATTAAACACTTAAAACGTGAGGAGTTGACTCGCCATATTCCAGTGGTGATGTTGACGGCTCGTGGTGAAGAAGAAGATAAAGTTCGTGGGCTTGAAGTAGGCGCGGATGATTACATAACTAAACCATTTTCACCTAAAGAGTTAGTGGCGCGTTTAAAAGCCGTTATTCGCCGTGTTACGCCGACCGCATTAGAAGATGTTATTGACGTTCAAGGTTTGCAACTTGATCCTGTTTCTCATCGAGTAATGGCGAATGATGAGCCATTGGATATGGGGCCAACAGAATTTAAAATGTTGCATTTTTTTATGACCCACCAAGAGCGAGTTTATAGCCGTGAACAGTTATTGAATAATGTTTGGGGGACTAATGTGTATGTTGAAGATCGCACTGTTGATGTGCATATTCGTCGCTTAAGAAAAGCATTGGAAAACGCAGGACACGATAAACTAGTCCAAACGGTACGTGGGGCGGGTTACCGTTTTTCTACACGAGTTTAATGATTGATGAGCGGAGTGCTTGTTTGAATGGTTGAAAAGTTAACATGGAAAAAGCTAGCTTGGTCGCTGGCTTTTTTTTACATTCCTTGGATTTTAATTGGCTGGCTTTTTGGCTATATGGGCTGGCTGCTACTTGCTGCGACGGCGATGCAACTTATTTGGCAATATTATAATCAAATTCGTTTATCTGAATGGTTATGGGATGAGAAACGGTTAAGCCCTCCTTCTGGTACTAACAGTTGGGAACCGTTATTTAATGGCATCTACCAACTACAAAAAAAACAGCGCCGTCGCCGAAAAGAACTTGGTAACCTAATCCGTCGTTTTCGTCATGGAGCAGAAGCGTTGCCCGATGCAGTCGTCGTCTTTCGCAGTGAAGGAAACATTGTTTGGTGTAATAAGCTAGCCCAATCGTTATTGGGTTTCCGTTGGCCCGATGATTCAGGTCAGCCGATCGCGAACTTGCTACGAACTCCCGATTTTATTAAATATCTGATCAAAAATGACTTCTCAGAACCGTTAGAGATGTTATCGCCGCTAACGCCTGATCGTATTTTAGAACTGCGTATTGTGCCTTATACCGATGGTGAGCATTTGATGGTCGTTCGTGATGTGACTCAGTTGAAAAAACTTGAAGGTATGCGCCGAAATTTCTTTGCTAATGTCTCGCATGAGTTAAGAACGCCAATGACAGTATTGCAAGGTTACTTAGAAATGACCGAAGATCCTGATGTGCTCGTCGGTCCTATGTGGTCCAAAGCGCATGGAGTGATGACAGAGCAACTCTCGCGTATGAACGCATTAGTTGAGCAATTATTGACGCTATCGAAAATAGAAGCATCGATCAATCACCAGTTAGAGGAAGTGGTGAATATTCCTTTCATGCTTGATGCCCTAGAGAAAGAAGCCCAAGCCTTAAGTGGTGATAATCATCATAATATTGTGTTTGATGTGGATAAAATGCTGCATGTTTATGGGGATCATGATCAGTTGCGTAGTGCGATTTCAAACTTAGTGTATAACGCAGTGAAATACACTCCAGCTGGCGCGGATGTATTGGTTACATGGAAAGAGATTTTGAGTGGTGCTAGCTTATCGGTTAAAGATAGTGGTGATGGGATTGAAGCTCAGCATATTCACCGTCTAACTGAACGATTTTATCGAGTCGATAAAGCTCGATCTCGTGAAACCGGCGGAAGTGGTTTGGGGTTAGCGATTACTAAACATGCTTTGAGCCATCATGAATCCCATCTTGATATTGAAAGTGAAGTTGGCATTGGTAGCTGTTTCTCTTTTGTGCTCCCGAAAAAACTCATTTTCCATGTTGGTGATTGAGCATGATGGTTAAAAATATAAAGTTGTCGCTGTATTCATTATTACTTGCTTTGATTCTCTCACCATTGGGTCGAGCATCAAGTGATGTGGATCGTTTACCGGATTATAAAAAAGTAGCAGGTATTTCGGGTAATTTATCGTCGGTTGGTTCAGATACTCTAGCCACTTTAATAAGCTTATGGGCTGAGGATTTTCAACGAATATACCCAAATGTTAACATGCAAATACAAGCATCAGGTTCATCTACAGCGCCTATAGCATTAACTGAAGCAACCTCTCAACTTGGCCCAATGAGCCGTCCAATGAAAGCGAAAGAAATCGAATCATTTGAGCTGCAATATGGTTACCCACCTGTACAACTTAAAATAGCGATTGATGCTATTGGTATTTTTGTTCATAAAGATAATCCCATACAAGGTTTGAATTTCGAGCAAATTGATGCAATCTTTTCATCTACATTACAATGCGGAGCAACGCAGAGGTTGAATCGTTGGCAACAGTTAGGTATTTCATCTGATTGGGCTAAACTTGGTTTTCAATTGTTTGGCCGCAATTCCGCATCAGGCACTTATGGGTATTTTAAACAACATGCTTTATGCGAAGGGGATTTTAAACGAGAAGTGAATGAGCAACCAGGCTCAGCGTCGGTAGTTCAGTCGGTTGCATCTTCAATTAACAGTATTGGTTATTCTGGCATCGGTTATCAAGTTTCTAAGGCTCGTTTAGTACCGGTTTCTATTGAAGGCAGCCACTATATTGCTGCGACGAGAGATAACATCTTATCTGGTCAGTATCCACTTTCTCGTTATTTGTATTTATATGTGAATAAAAACCCATTAAAACCATTAGCGACAAATGATGCTGAATTTCTAAAATTTATTTTCTCGAAACAAGGCCAGAAAGGTGTGGAAAAAGATGGTTACGTTTCTCTATCAACCGAGTTAGCCGAGTCTCAACTTAAAAAAGTAGGGTTAGCATTTTGATGTTGATTTGGGTGTAGCGCTTTTTATCCCCAATAACCAATAACCAATAACCAATAACCTTTATCATTATAATCATTCGAACCGTCATCTTAAATGAAGCATAATTACTGCATTATGTTGGTTAATCGCAACAATCGTTATCGCTTAGGAATGAATATCACATGGCTCCAATAGAGACTTTTTTTAAACAACGAGACAAACGGCGCTGGGCAATAGACCGTTTGATTCGTTCGTTGATAAAAGTCGGCGGAGTCAGCGTTTTAATCACATTAGTCCTACTTATTGTTTACCTTATTTGGGTGACCATCCCTATATTTTCTTCTGCTGATCTCAAGTCAGTGTCAACAGTGGAAACAGAAATCGATGAGCATAATATCGCCAAAGCCATCGGGATTAGTGATGATGGCCAGAATGCTTTTATTTTTCGTAAGAATGGTGAGTTTCAATTTTACCCGTTGAACGGCTCAGGTGAAAAGCACTCATCTCAGCAATCGGTACTACAACAATCGATATCACAACAATCAATATCGCAACAACAAATTATGAATGACGCGACAGCTTTTAGAGAGACGAATGCGGAAAGTGGTTGGTATGGATACGCCAATGATAAAGGCGAAGTTATGGCCGTTAAACCTAGCTTTTCGACGACATATACTCCAAATGGCAATCAAGTTGTCGTCAAGTTAACTCGTTTTCGTGAGATGCCAATTCTTTTATCTGATGATCAACAACCTATTGATTCTTTTGATTTTGCTATTGCGAATCAACAGGCGATTTTTATTGGGCGGGACGATCAGGATCATTGGCAAGGCATTGGCTTTGATAAAAAATCAGCATTAATGGAGGGGAATAACAACGATAGCTTATGGGAATCTTATCGTATCTCGATACCATTACTTGGTGTTGAAATTAACGATTACCGCCTTACTCCAAATGGACAAACCTTATATGTTTTGTCACCGACTAGGTTATTCGTACTCAAGCGCGAGCATAATCAATTTACATTAGGAGAATCGATAGATCTCACTAGATCTTCTCGTTCAGCTGCTATCGGTTTGTCTTTTTTATCAGGTGCAAAATCCTTGCTGATCCGCTACCAAGGTGGCCAAGTTTCACAATGGTTTGATGTTTTGAAAAATGAACAACGCCATTTAACTCACATTCGAGATTTTCAATTAGGCAGCACACCCAGCTTATTACTGCCGGATTATTTTCGTAAAGGTTTCTATAGCTTTCAACCCAATGGCATGATTAAAAACTTTTATACAACGACCAATAAAGAGGTGTTATCTAAATCGTTATTGTCAGCTTCGCCACAAGCCGCTGCGACTTCACGAAACGAGCGTTATCTTGTGACGGTATCGCAGTCTCACATCCGTACTTTTGAAGTCAGTAATTATCATCCTGAAATAGCGATCTCATCACTGTGGAGTAAGATCTGGTATGAAGGTTATGAAAAACCAGAGTATGTATGGCAATCGACTTCGGCTAGTAATGATTTTGAAGAAAAGTTTAGTTTAGCACCCATTGCATTTGGCACGTTAAAAGCGGCTTTATTTGCCATGTTATTTGCTGTGCCAATAGCACTATGTGGCGCTATTTATACCGCTTATTTTATGACCCCGAAAATGCGTAAATATGTCAAACCTACTATCGAGCTAATGGAAGCGTTGCCAACGGTTATTATTGGGTTTTTAGCCGGCCTGTGGTTTGCACCTTGGGTAGAAATGAACCTATTTAGTTTGCTTTTGTTGTTTATCATGTTGCCAGTTGCGATCATTAGTACTGCTGTTTTATGGAATATAGTGGCGGTAATACAAAAAAAATCGCTACGAAATGAGTGGTTAGCATTGCTTTTGATCCCGATATTATTAACCACCACTTATATAGTCATACAGTACGGCCATCATTTTGAGCACATGATGTTTAAAGGCGATATTCGTTTATTTCTTGCAAGTTATGGCGTGGATTTTGATCAGCGCAATGCGCTCATTGTCGGTTTTGCTATGGGTTTTGCGGTTATTCCAACTATTTTCACCATTGCTGAGGATGCTATCTTTTCGGTACCAAAGCATTTATCTGATGGAGCGAGTGCGTTGGGTGCGACACCTTGGCAATGTTTGACTACTGTTGTGCTAGCGACCGCCAGTCCAGGGATTTTTTCTGCTGTGATGATGGGATTAGGCCGAGCGGTAGGGGAAACTATGATAGTTTTAATGGCCACTGGAAATACACCGGTAATGGATTGGAATGTTTTAGAAGGTATGAGGACGTTATCGGCTAATATCGCGATTGAGATGCCAGAGTCGCAAGTAGGCGGTTCTCATTTCAGGTTATTGTTTTTATCAGCTTTTTTATTGTTTGTATTTACTTTCATCGTGAACTCCATCGCTGAAGTGGTTCGCCAACGGTTAAGAGAGAAATATCGTGCGATGTAGCATCATGATTGGCTATGGCCGAGGTTTAACATGTTAAACCAGACGAAAGGGTGGATTAAAGCAGGGAACCCTTGGTTGTGGTTAACGGCCGGCTCGGTAAGTATTTGTCTGATTTCAGTGCTTGGATTGTTGCTTTTGATCGGTTGGAAAGGCTTGGTGTACTTTTGGCCGATGCCTGTTTATCAATGGCAAGATGAATCAGGTAATCGTCTTATTGGTCAAATTTATCAAAAAGATTGGGTATCTTTGGATCAGCTTTCATCATCCGGACACCGATGGTCACCTGAAACACTTCAAAAGGGCGAAGCGGAACGCCTATCTATCAAAGTTGCCAATCGGGAAGTGTACCCTAAAGATTTTATTTCTGTTTTAAATGTAGAGTTAAAAAATAAGACTCAACCACGAGATATCGCCGTATTTGAACGAACTCGAAATGGGGCTTTTTTTGGTGTTCCGATTGGTTACCAAATTGGAGGTTCTGCTATTGAAAAAGACAACCTCAAACAGAGTATTGATCAAGCGGTAGTGAGAGCCCGAAGCATTAGGGAAGAGATTGAAGTTATCCGAAAAGGTGATTTAAGCGATTTAAGCCAAGAATTAGGAAAGCTCGATCGTTCGATTAAATCCATGCAGCTCGCTGCTGGTTTAAGTAATAAAGCCGACATACAACCATTACTTGAAAAGAAAAATGCATTAGAAATAAAGTTTACCCAACAAGAGCAAGCGATCAGGGATAAGCAAACGCTACTGCAAAATCAAAAGATCTTCGTACAAGATATGCAAGGTAAATCTTATCCTCTTTCTTTGGAATCGATTTTGGATATTTGGTATCCCAACGCGATGACATATTCTGAAAAAATCATGCATTGGTTTAACCAAGTGGGTAAATTTTTATCGGATAGTCCGCGTGATGCAAACTCTGAAGGTGGTGTATTTCCAGCTATTTTCGGTACTGTATTATTAGTGATCATCATGTCTATTATCGTCATGCCACTTGGTGTTATTGCGGCGGTGTATTTACATGAATATGCTCCCAACACTTTTGTGACCAAACTTATCCGCATTTCGGTGGTCAATTTAGCGGGAGTACCGTCGATTGTTTATGGCGTATTTGGATTAGGTTTTTTTGTCTACACCATAGGCGGCACACTGGATTCATTATTTTATTCAGCAAGCTTACCCACACCAACTTTTGGTACCCCAGGGTTACTTTGGTCAGCATTAACGTTAGCGATTCTTACATTACCAGTGGTAATCGTTGCGACTGAAGAAGGGTTGTCTCGAGTGCCGAGTTCTTTACGTAATGGCTCTTATGCATTGGGCGCGACCAAGTTTGAAACTTTATGGCGAATCATTTTACCTATGGTGAGCCCTGCAATTATGACCGGATTAATTTTGGCGGTTGCAAGAGCGGCAGGTGAAGTCGCACCATTAATGCTGGTGGGTGTTGTCAAATTGGCGCCTAGTTTACCGCTTGATTCTAGTTTTCCATATTTACACTTAGATCGTAAGTTTATGCATTTAGGTTTTCATATTTACGATCTTGGTTTTCAAACACCTAATATTGAAGCGGCGAGACCATTAGTTTTTGCCACTTCATTTTTATTAATTACGGTCGTCGTTGGGCTCAATATTACTGCCATTATGATCCGTAATAACTTACGTGAAAAATTCAAAATTTTAGGGAATGATTAGTATGCTCTCTATGCATTCGGCTCTTGGATATGCAGAACCTTTGGATGTCGGCCAATTAAGCGATAGCCAAACCGCGATTAGTATTGAAAATTTGGATTTATATTACCAACAAACCCAAGCATTAAAATCGATTAATATGAAGCTACCGAAAGGGCATGTGACAGCCTTCATTGGACCCTCTGGATGTGGTAAATCAACATTATTACGCTGTATCAATCGAATGAATGATTTAGTCGATGGATGTCGGGTCGAAGGTGAGGTTTTGCTGCATGGACAAAATATTTACGACCCAAGAGTGGATGTGGCGAGTTTACGTCGACAAGTTGGGATGGTATTTCAAAGGCCAAATCCATTTCCTAAATCGATTTATGAAAATGTTGTGTATGGTTTGCGTTTACAAGGGATTAAAGATTCAAGAACCTTAGATGATTCGGTTGAGCGTTCATTGAGAGCGGCTGCTTTATGGACTGAGGTCAAAGATAGACTACATGATAATGCGTTTGGTTTGTCGGGTGGTCAGCAGCAACGTTTAGTGATCGCAAGGGCCATTGCTATCGAGCCGGAGGTTTTGTTATTAGATGAACCAACGTCAGCCTTGGATCCTATTTCAACCTTGACCATTGAAGAGTTAATTAGTGAGTTAAAGATGCAATATACGGTAGTGATGGTGACTCATAATATGCAGCAAGCGGCGAGAGTGAGTGATTACACTGCTTTTGTACATATGGGACAATTGATTGAATATGGCGATACCGATTCTATGTTTACCTCTCCAAAGAAAAAACAAACAGAAGACTATATTACTGGCCGATACGGTTGAGGAATAAAAAATGAAAATGCATTTAGGTCGGCATATTTCAGAGCAATTTAATATTGAGCTTGAATCTCTTCGAACTCACGTGCTTGCAATGGGAGGATTGGTGGAGGAGCAACTTTCTCTCTCACTGCAAGCGTTGTCACAACAAGACTCTCAGCTGGCAAGCAAGGTTCACCGTGATGATCAAAAAGTGAATCAGAGGGAAATGGCCATTGGTGAGGCTTGCACTCGAATCATTGCCAAGCGTCAGCCAACCGCCAGAGATTTACGTTTAGTTATTGCGATTATTAAAACCATTTCTGATCTAGAAAGAATTGGTGATGGCGCTAAAAAGTTGGCAAGAGTGGCACAGGATTCATTCTCTCATGCCCAGGCCGGTTTATTAGTCTCGGTTGAGATGTTAGGCCGTATTGCCGTAGATATGCTACACCAAGTATTAGATGCTTTTGCGCGTATGGATGTGAAAGCTGCTGCACAAATTTATCAAATGGATAAGCTTATCGATCAAGAGCATAAAAAGTTAATTGATCAATTAGTGGCTTTCATGAAGCAAGATATCGATTCGATTGCCAAAGTTATGCTGATCATGACAGGCGTTCATACGATCGAGAGAGTGGGGGATCGATGTCAAAATATCTGTGAGTACATTATCTATTTTGTGGAAGGAAAAGATGTAAGGCATGATTCGCAATACCTTACATCCCTACTTTAGTGTTGGCTTCTAATTAGACTAACCATTATTTTAGTTAGAGTGAGTTAGACCGATTCGACAATGTTTTTGACGGCTTGGATAGCTTGAGTGCTGGTAATAGGAATCGAGAAATCATCGATATGATCAGCGCCCATTTTGGCAGATTCCGCCATTAACTTCATTTCACTCGGGCGAGTCGTTTTTCCAGATAAGTGAATCTCATGGATACCAGTCGCATGAATAATTTTCGTGGCATTCTCTGCGGTAACACCCGCGCCTGCCATAATCGAAAAACGACCATTGGCGAGATCAACCATTTCCGAAATCACATCGATGCCTTGAGGAGCAGTTGAGGCAAGCCCCGATGTTAAAATTCGTTCGCAGCCTAATGTAGCAATGGCTTCAATAGCACTTTTATAATCTCGACATTGGTCAATCGCTCGATGAAAGGTGCTGCCCATGCCCTTCGCTGCGTTCATTAGCTGCTGCGCCATTGCGATGTCTACATCACCTTGCGCCGTTAACACTCCAAATACTACGCCCTCGAGGCCTGCTTGCTTGGCGCAGGCAATATCTTCTAGCATGATATTGAGATCTTCTTGGTTATATAGAAAATCCCCTTGGCGAGGGCGGATCATGGCATAAACCGGAACATTGGATTGCTCTGCTGCTATTTTCATAAACCCATAACTTGGTGTTAATCCACCTAAAGCTAAAGATGAGCATAGTTCAATACGAGTTGCGCCACCGGAGATAGCGTTATGAAGGGATTCTATATTGTCGATACAAACTTCAAGTTGAATGGTCATGATGATCACTAAATAAAAAAACAGAGCATCATTGTAGATCAATTGGTTGGGAGAAGACGATAATCTGATTTTAAAAAGTATTATTTTAGAGGATGAGAACAAAAAAACCTCGCACGAGGCGAGGTTTTAGAATCAAAATAATTTTAAGTTAAATTATTTTTTGCCGAGGTCAGCTTCGTGCTCAGAAAGGTATGCAGCAACACCTGCAGTTGAATCTTTCATACCTGCTTTACCTTCTTCCCATTGTGCTGGGCAAACTTCACCATTTTTCTGGTGGAAGTTTAGTGCATCAACCATACGTAGCATGTCATCGATATTACGACCTAATGGAAGATCGTTAATGACTTGGTGGCGTACTGTGCCTTCTTCATCAATTAGGAAAGAACCACGGAAAGCAACACCAGCTTCTGGATGCTCAACATCGTAAGCTTTTACGATTTCGTGCTTCACATCAGCCACAAGTGGGTATTTAACTTCACCGATGCCACCATCAGCGATAGCAGTCTTACGCCATGCGTTATGAGAGAATTGTGAATCGATAGAAACACCGATTACTTCAACGCCTTTGGCTTTAAAATCTTCAAAACGTTTGTCAAAAGCAATTAGCTCTGATGGGCAAACGAATGTGAAGTCTAGAGGGTAGAAGAAAACAACCGCTTTTTTGCCTTTAGTGAAATCTTTAAAGTTGAATGTATCAACAATCTCACCGTTACCTAAAACAGCTGCTGCTGTGAAATCTGGGGCTTGACGACCTACTAGTACCATTATGTTGCTCCTAAATATTACGTTGATTTAAAAATCAGTATCCAAACATCAGTGTCTGAATATTTCAACAGGACAAACTATAGTACAAGTTGTAGTATGAAAAAAAGCGAATTAAACCGATTAACTCAATCGAAAAAAGCGATGATTAGAAATTTGTGATCACCGTTCTGTTTCCACTCACTATAATCGAAACTTAATATGACTAAATGGCCAAGTTTAAAACAATTACATTATCTAATTACACTTTATGAAACCCATCACTTTAGTGAGGCTGCGGAGCGTTGTTTTGTTAGTCAATCGACGCTAAGTAAAGGCATACAAAATATTGAAGAGCTTATTGGTTGCCCCTTATTTGAAAAAAAAGACAAGAAAAGCCCTTTGATTTTCACTTTGGCGGGAGAGAAAGTGGTCAAGCAGGGGCGGGAGTTATTAGCTAAAAGCCAAGACTTACTCGAAATTGGTGCGCTTTGCCAAAGTGGTAATATGCAAGGGCAATTAAGAGTTGGCTGTATCCCGACGATAGCACCTTTTTTATTGGGCAATTTAGTTCAAGAATTGAACCAGCGCTTTGGTTTGCTTACTTTATTATTACGAGAAGATACGACTGCTAATTTATTAAAAGCGCTGCGTAAGGGTGAGCTTGATGTGTTGATTTTAGCCATGCCAGTCGATATAGCAGAAATGGAATGCCATATTGTAGGGCAAGATCCATTTCGCATGATTATGAGTCGACAACAAGCCGGTGGTATCCGAGTGCCAATTCGTTACGATGACTTACCCGATGAATCAGTATTTTTACTCGAAAATGAACATTGCTTAACTGAGCATGCCGTGTCAGCGTGTAAGCTTACTAAAAAAGAAAAAATCAATCCTTTTTCAGCCACGAGTTTACATACTTTAGTGCAAATGGTCGCTAATGGCTTAGGAACAACTTTTATCCCACAAATGGCAATAAATCACGGTTTAATAGATAACCTAAACTTAGCTGTCATCGAGCCACCTGGCCGAAATGCTTATCGTGAAATTGGCCTGATATGGAGGCCAAGCAGCAATAGGATTGAAACATTTAAAACGTTAGCGAATGTGGTTGAGGGGTTATTATAAAATCTATCATCATGAATGGTGGATAAACTGGAGCTTGAGGTTCTTATACCGATTTTCTTTGGGATAAACTCGAATAAACTCCAAGGTTACTATCGATTATAGCCGTTGGATTGGTGGCTATAAAAAAGTAACAAATCTTGAAATTACTGGTGGTAAGTCTATACTGGCGCCAGTTTTTTTAACCCTTCAATTTGTTTAATAACGTCGTTTTATAAATTGCCGTTTAGCCTTAATAAGTGATCACCATGCAAGTATCTGATTTTGATTTTGACCTTCCTGATGAGCTCATCGCTCGTTACCCTCAACCACAACGAACTTCGAGTCGTTTATTACAACTCAATGGCGACAGTGGGCAATTGAAAGATGGTCAATTTACCGACGTGTTTGATCTGGTTAATGAAGGTGATTTGATCGTATTTAATAATACACGTGTTATCCCAGCACGAGTATTTGGACGTAAAGAGTCCGGTGGTAAAATTGAAGTCTTGGTTGAACGTGTTGTGGATGATAAAACCATCTTAGCTCACGTTCGTGCATCGAAATCACCAAAACCTGGTAATCGATTATTCTTAGGTGAAAATGATGAGTATCAAGCTGAAATGATCGCTCGTCATGACGCTTTATTTGAAATTCGTTTTGATTCAGATAAAGGGATTCTGGATGTATTGAATGATGTGGGGCATATGCCACTTCCTCCTTATATTGATCGCCCAGATGAAGACTCTGATAAAGAGCGTTACCAAACCGTTTATAATAAAAAACCGGGGGCGGTGGCCGCGCCTACCGCTGGGCTTCATTTTGATAATGAACTTTTGGATAAAATTAAAGCCAAAGGTGTCGAGTTTGCCTATGTCACTTTACATGTAGGTGCAGGAACTTTTCAGCCTGTTCGCGTTGATGATATTAATGATCATCACATGCATTCTGAATATGTTGAAGTACCACAAGAAGTGGTCGATGCTATTGCCAGAACTCGCGCCCGTGGTGGTCGAATTGTCGCTGTAGGTACAACATCGGTCCGCTCATTAGAAAGTGCGGCGCAAGATGCTAAACAAAAAGGCACATCATTAGTTCCCTTTTTTGGTGACACTGAAATTTTTATTTACCCAGGTTATGAATACCAATTAGTGGATGTTCTTATTACTAATTTTCACTTACCTGAATCAACGTTGATCATGCTCGTCAGTGCTTTTGCTGATTATGATAATGTCATGGCTGCGTATCAACATGCTGTACAACAAAAATATCGCTTCTTTAGTTATGGCGATGCGATGTTTGTAACGAAAAAGATGCTAGCGACTTCTTAGTTGCTAGTAACTGAAAGGTTTCTAATAGCCAAAGATTCCTAAGAGTTAAAAGATGTCGAGTGGCTAGAATTTATCGCTGTTTAAATCGTTGGACTGTTTTTCCGACATTTTGGAGGTTTCGTGAAATACGAACTAATTAAAAAAGATGGTGTTGCCCGCCGTGGACGTTTAACGTTTGAACGTGGCTCTGTTGAAACACCTGCTTTTATGCCTGTCGGTACTTATGGCACAGTAAAAGGCATGACACCAGAAGAGGTGAAAGAAACGGGTGCTGAAATATTGCTCGGTAATACTTTCCATCTTTGGTTACGTCCTGGTCAAGAGATCATGAAGCTGCATGGTGACTTGCATGATTTTATGAATTGGAACGGCCCTATTTTAACTGATTCCGGTGGTTTTCAAGTTTTCAGTTTGGGAAAAATGCGTAAGATCACCGAAGAAGGTGTGCATTTTCGTAACCCTGTGAATGGCGATCGAATTTTTATGGACGCAGAGAAGTCAATGGAAATTCAAAAGGACTTAGGTTCTGATATCGTTATGATCTTTGATGAATGTACGCCTTATCCAGCCACTCATGATGAAGCCAAGAAGTCGATGCAGATGTCATTGCGTTGGGCGCAACGTAGCCGTGATCATTTTGACAAGCAAGAAAACCCGAATGCACTCTTTGGTATCGTGCAAGGTAGCGTTTATGGTGACTTACGTGATGAATCGGTTAAAGGACTGACGGACATCGGTTTTGATGGTTATGCAGTTGGCGGTTTGGCTGTTGGTGAACCGAAAGATGATATGCACCATATGCTCGAACATACTTGCCCGCAACTTCCTGAAGACAAACCTCGTTACTTAATGGGCGTTGGCAAACCGGAAGATTTAGTTGAAGGTGTACGCCGCGGTATTGATATGTTTGATTGTGTGATGCCAACTCGTAACGCGCGTAACGGGCATCTGTTTGTCACTGGTGGCGTAGTTAAGATCCGAAATGCATCACATAAAGTAGATACATCATCACTTGATCCTGAATGTGACTGTTACACTTGTAAAAATTATTCAAAGTCATATTTGCATCATTTGGATCGTTGTAATGAAATTTTAGGCGCTCGCTTAAACACTATTCATAATTTACGCTATTATCAGCGCCTAATGGCCAGTATTCGTAAAGCTATTGATGAAGATCGTTTTGAAGCGTTTGTTGAAGAATTTTATGCTCGACGAGATCGTGAAGTTCCACCAATGCAAAAAGACATTAGAAAAAGCCAAGAACAAGAGTAATTCTTAGCGTTTTAGTCAGTTTAGTTTACTCTGTGCCATTGAAAAAGGTACAGAGTAACCCAATTAATAATTCAATAATTTCAATATTAATATATAAGAAGGAAAACTTTAATGAGTCTATTTATCTCTGAAGCACATGCTGCTGGTGGATCATCTGCGGGTGGTGGTATGGAAATGTTTATCATGCTTGGCATGTTTGCCGTGATCTTTTATTTCATGATTTATCGTCCACAAGCAAAACGTGTTAAAGCGCATAAAACACTTATGTCATCAATGTCTAAAGGTGATGAAGTGTTATCAAGTGGTGGCTTAGTCGGTAAAATTGTAAAAATTTCAGATGATAATGATTACATTCTATTAGCTTTAAACGAAAACAATGAAGTAACGATCAAGAAAGATTTTGTTACTGCTGTGTTACCTAAGGGTTCGCTTAAATCTCTTTAATCGTTTTCCCTTTATAACACTTAAGTTATAAACAGCTAAAGGATATCTGCTGTGCTAAACCGTTACCCGTTATGGAAGTATATGATGGTGGTTGCAGCCATCCTCGTTTGCGCACTGTATGCGCTTCCAAATATTTACGGTGAAGATCCGGCAGTACAAGTCACTGGGGCGCGAGGCGCCTCAGTTGACATGTCAACGCTCGATACTTTAAATACCGTACTCAAAGAAAATAAATTAGACGCAAAAACGATCGGATTAGAAAATGGATCGATATTAATTCGTTTTAAAAATACCGATACACAAATCAGTGCTCGTGACTTGATTTCTCAAGCAATGGGCAAAGATTTCATTGTTGCTCTAAACCTTGCCCCAGCAACGCCTGGCTGGTTATCTTCAATTGGTGCGACACCAATGAAGCTTGGCCTCGATTTACGTGGTGGTGTGCATTTCTTAATGGAAGTGGACATGGATGCTGCGATGGAAAAACTGGTTGGTCAGCAAGAAGAATCTTTCCGTGGCGAATTACGTGAAGATCGTATTCGTTACCGTGCTATTCGTCCCACAGGTCAAGAGGGTGTTGAAATTGTATTGCGTAATGAAAAACAACGCGATCAAGCTAAAGCACTATTAACTCAAAAGCATCGTGATATGCAATTTTCTGAAGGTGATAACAATGCGTTAATCGCAACCTTCACAGAAGCTCGCTTACTTGAAATTCGTAATTATGCCGTTGAACAAAATATCACTATTTTGCGTAATCGTGTGAATGAGTTAGGCGTTGCAGAGCCATTAGTTCAGCGTCAAGGTGCAAGCCGTATCGTAGTTGAATTGCCTGGTGTACAAGATACCGCTCGCGCTAAAGAGATATTAGGCGCAACCGCAACACTTGAATTTAGAGAAGTCGACGATAAAGCTGATTTGGCTGCCGCTGCAGATGGTCGAGTACCACCGGGTAGTGAAGTTAAGTTTGATAAAAATGGTCGTCCTGCTGTCCTGAAAAAGCGCGTTATTCTTGGCGGTTCAAGCATTACTGATGCGAGTTCTAGCGCCGATGAGTATGGTCGCCCACAAGTTAATATTTCTTTAGATAGCGAAGGCGGCAGTAAAATGTCGGATTTCTCTAAAAAGAATATTGGTAAGTTGATGGCAACGGTATTTACTGAATATAAAGACAGTGGACGCCGTAATGCAAAAGGTAATGTTATCTTAACCAAGCATGAAGAAGTCATTAACCAGGCGACAATTCAGTCTGCATTAGGTCGAAGCTTCCGTATTACTGGTATTGACTCTACTGCTGAAGCGCACAATTTAGCCTTGCTATTGCGTGCGGGTGCTTTGATTGCGCCAATCTCTATTGTTGAAGAGCGCACCATCGGCCCATCAATGGGACAGCAAAATATTGATATGGGTATCCAAGCTTGTGTCTGGGGTATGGTTGCCGTAATGCTGTTTACACTGCTTTATTACCGCGCATTCGGTTTGATTGCGAATATGGCATTGATAGCAAACTTGATCCTAATTATCGGCATCATGTCACTAATCCCAGGGGCAACGATGACCTTACCTGGTATTGCTGGTATCGTTTTGACGGTGGGGATGGCAGTCGATGCTAACGTTCTTATCTTTGAGCGGATACGAGAAGAGCTTAAAGAAGGGCGGAGTCCTCAACAAGCCATTCATCAAGGTTACGCTAATGCATTTAGCACGATTGCCGATGCCAATATTACCACGTTGATCACTGCTATTATCTTATTTGCAGTAGGAACGGGTGCTATTAAAGGTTTCGCCGTGACATTATCAATCGGTATCTTAACCTCTATGTTTACCGCCATTATTGGTACGCGCTGCGTCGTTAACTTAATGTATGGCCGCAAACGTAATCTTAAGAAATTGTCGATCTAAGGAATAGTTATGTTTCAAATATTGAAAGCAAACAAAGTGATCGACTTCATGCGTTGGTCAAAGTTTGCCTTTGCATTCTCTGGGCTCATGATCGCAGCATCTTTTTATTCAATTGCAACCAACTGGTTCAATTGGGGATTAGATTTTACTGGCGGTACATTAATCGAAGTAACCTTTGAGCACCCAGCAAATTTACCTCAAATTCGTGAATCATTAACCAATGATGGTTTTGAGGATGCAACGGTTCAAAATTTTGGTTCTGCTCGTGATGTGATCGTTCGTTTACGTCCACGTGAAGGTACCAAAGGTGAAGTCATTGGTAATCAAGTTCTTGCTTCTGTGAAACAAGGAAGTGGCGATCAAGTTGAACTAAAACGTATTGAATTTGTTGGCCCTAATGTCGGCGGTGAGCTAGCTGAGGCGGGTGGCCTAGCGATTCTAATCTCGTTGTTATGTATTCTTATGTATGTATCAATGCGTTTTGAATGGCGCTTATCAGCCGGAGCGGTATTTTCGTTAGCGCATGATGTTATCATTACGTTAGGGGTATTTTCAGCATTACAGATTGAAATTGATCTCACTATTATTGCTGCATTGCTCACGGTTGTTGGTTATTCCCTCAATGATACTATCGTTGTATTTGATAGGATCAGAGAGAATTTCCGCAAAATGCGAAATGGCATTCCAGGTGAGATTATGAATCACTCAATTACTCAAACATTGAGTCGTACATTAATTACTTCAGGTACTACCTTATTTGTGGTCATTGCTTTGTTCACTAAAGGTGGTGCGAATATTCATGGTTTTGCACTTGCGCTGCTATTAGGTATTACGGTGGGTACATACTCATCTATCTATGTTGCTTCATCACTAGCCTTGAAACTTGGCTTAACGCGTGAACATTTAATGCCAACACAAGTAGATAAAGAAGGTGCAGACCAAGATGCAATGTTGCCTTAGGCATTATTAATCCAGTTTGATACTAAATGATAAAAAGGTTTTGGGGGCTCCTCAAAACCTTTTTTGTATTTGAGAAGTGATAAATGAAAAGTGGGAAAAATGAAGGATAAAAAAACGCCGATACTTTACAGTATCGGCGTTAGAATTATTGAGTTAGCGGTGCCTTACTTCATCATGCCTTCGTTAGCATGCTCGCGGATGTGCTTAAGAATATTCTTAACACCGCGTGGACTTGAACCCACTAAGTTACCTGATGCAAGGTAGTTAGTACCACCGGAAAAATCGGTTAAGATAGCGCCAGCTTCGCGAGCAATCAGCTCACCTGCCGCCATATCCCAAGGTTTTAGGCCAAGTTCAAAATAACCATCTACACGACCAGCAGCAAGATAGCATAAATCTAAAGCAGCAGAACCAGTACGACGGAAATCAGAACACTCGTTAAATAGCGCTCCAACGATCTTTACATAGCTTTCGGCATGTTGTTTTTGCTTAAATGGAAAACCGGTAGCAAGAACGGCACCATTTAAATCTTTAATTGGATTAATACGTAAACGAGCATTGTTAAGCTGAGCGCCAGAACCACGTTGTGCGGTGAAGAGTTCATTACGGATTGGATCGTAAACACAAGCGACTTCTGTTTTTCCACGCATACGGACAGCGATAGAAACAGAAAAGTGTGGGAAGCCTTTTACAAAGTTATTCGTGCCATCCAGTGGGTCAATAATCCATTGAACATCGGTATCTCTACCTTCAATTGAACCCATTTCTTCACCCACAATACAATGATCAGGGTAGGATTTTTTGATGGTATTAATAATTAATTGCTCTGCTTCTTGATCGACATTAGTTACATAGTCGTTTTGACCTTTTTGAGATATCTCAATTTTGTCAGTATTTTCTGCAGATTTAGCAATATGATTGCCAGCCATTCGTGCAGCACGAATCGCAATGTTTAGCATAGGATGCATAGGATTTTCCCAACGGATGTTAAAGAACGAAAAAGCGGCGTGCAGTATATCAGAGTTTTACTAAATAGAAAGTGTCGGATTTTTATTCATTCATTGGATTTTATTTTGTTA
Organism: Vibrio hibernica; assembly: GCF_015223435.1. GTDB lineage: Bacteria > Pseudomonadota > Gammaproteobacteria > Enterobacterales > Vibrionaceae > Vibrio > Vibrio hibernica. The sequence continues at coordinate 97,108 of NZ_VHKO01000007.1, read as the reverse complement.
TCAGGATGAATCCATGACGAACCGATTCATTTTTCATTGAATGTGGTATCATCGGGCGCAAAATTTAGAAGGGTAGATAGAGTCATGTTAGAGAGCGTTAAAGTTATTTTAGTCGGCACCTCCCATCCAGGTAATATTGGCTCTGCCGCTCGTGCAATGAAGGTGATGGGGTTGACCGAAATGGTTTTAGTTGCACCTCAATGTGAAGTCGATGATCAAGCTCGTTCATTAGCTTCTGGTGCTGCGGATGTTGCACAAAATGCAGTTATTGTAGACACACTTGAAGAAGCGATTGAAGATTGTATTTTAGTAGTCGGATCGAGTGCTCGATCTCGTACATTAGAGTGGCCAATGCTTGAACCACGTGAATGTGGCAAAAAATTTGTCGAAGAAGGCCAGAAAGGAAAAGTGGCTATTGTATTTGGTCGTGAGCGTACTGGTTTAACCAATGATGAACTACAACAGTGCCATTTTCATGTCTGCATTCCGGCTAACCCTGAATACAGTTCATTAAACCTTGCTATGGCTGTACAAACGATAAGTTATGAAATTCGCGTAGCATGGCTAGATTGGCAAGCGTCTGCTTACCCTGTAGCAGAACAAGAAGAATATCCTCGTAATAAAGAACTAGAAATGTTCTATGATCACCTTGAAAAGATTCTATTCAGAACCCAGTTTATAACAAAAGATAAGCCTAATTTAGTAATGAACAAATTCCGCCGCTTATTTAGCCGTGCTCGACCAGAGCAGCAAGAACTTAATATGCTGCGTGGTGTATTGACGGCTATTGATAAATCGACAAAAGTTGAGAAATAATACCTGACTAAAATAGTCAAATTAATAGTTGACTGATTTAGTCAGGTATGTGAACATTGTACCCACATGCTTACTGTGGATACGTGCAATATGAGACTTACATCTAAAGGAAGATATGCGGTAACGGCGATGTTGGATGTAGCACTACATTCAAACGAAGGTCCGGTTCCGCTTGCAGATATTTCAGAGCGACAAGGCATTTCACTGTCTTATTTAGAGCAACTTTTTTCACGTTTACGTAAAGCGGGATTAGTGGCAAGTGTTCGCGGCCCTGGTGGTGGTTACCGACTAGGTATTGATGCCAATAAAATCGCTGTTGGTGCTGTGATCGCGGCTGTTGATGAGTCCGTTGATGCCACTAAGTGCCAAGGAAAAGGTGATTGCCAAGGCGGTTCACGCTGTCTTACTCATACTTTATGGCACGATTTAAGCGCTCGTATTAGTGAATTTCTTGATGGCATCACTCTTGGTGAGCTGATGAACAACAATGAAATCAAAGATATCTCAGAACGACAAAATATAGAGCTGGTAGTTAATAATGGCTTTGGTAATAAAAATTTTAATGCCAAAGATAATACAAAAACAAACGCTATCGGTATTAACTCTCGCTCATAAGCGGGTACAAGCTTTTACATTGGAGTAACGAATGAAACTGCCTATTTATTTTGACTATTCAGCAACGTGCCCTGTCGATCCTCGTGTGGCAGAGAAAATGGTTCAATTTATGACGATGGATGGCACTTTTGGTAATCCAGCCTCTCGCTCACACCGTTTTGGGTGGCAAGCAGAAGAAGCGGTTGACCATGCTCGTGAACAAATCGCTGAACTGATTAATGCTGATCCTCGTGAAATCGTATTTACTTCTGGTGCAACTGAATCAGATAACTTAGCAATTAAAGGTGCTGCACGTTTTTATGGTAAGAAAGGTAAACATATTATTACCTGTAAAACTGAGCATAAAGCGGTACTTGATCCATGTCGCCAATTAGAGCGTGAAGGTTTTGAAGTCACATATATTGAGCCTGAAACTAATGGCTTAATTGACATGAGAAAGCTTGAAGCGGCGCTGCGTGAAGATACAGTTTTAGTGTCTATCATGCATGTAAACAATGAAATTGGTGTGGTTCAAGATATCAATGCTATTGGTGAGATGTGCCGTGAACGCAAAATCATTTTCCATATGGATGCTGCACAATCTGCAGGCAAGCTTCCAATTGATGTACAAGAATTGAAAGTTGATTTAATTTCATTCTCTGCTCATAAAATTTATGGACCTAAAGGCATTGGCGCATTGTATGTGAGCCGTAAGCCTCGCGTTCGCCTTGAAGCACAAATGCATGGTGGCGGTCATGAGCGTGGTTTCCGTTCTGGTACATTAGCTACTCATCAAATCGTAGGTATGGGTGAAGCTTTTGCTATTGCCAAACAAGAAATGCAACAAGACTATGATCACGCACTAATGCTGCGTACTCGTATGTTGGATGGTTTAAAAGATATGGAAGCGTTGACCATTAATGGTGATTTAGAGCAACGTTTACCTAATAATCTCAATATCAGCTTTGCTTTTGTTGAAGGTGAATCTTTACTGATGGCATTGAAAGATCTCGCAGTATCTTCTGGCTCGGCTTGTACTTCTGCCAGCCTTGAGCCTTCTTATGTACTACGAGCGCTTGGTCTTGAAGATGAATTAGCTCATAGCTCAATTCGATTCTCATTTGGCCGCTTTACAACAGTTGAAGAAGTGGACTACGCGGTTGAACAGATTCTAGTAGCCGTCAGTAAACTCCGTGATATGTCACCACTTTGGGATATGTACAAGGAAGGGGTTGATTTGAACACGGTTGAGTGGGCACATCACTAAGATCAATTAACATACCTAAGAAACTGGAAGTTTGAATTTATCACTTCAGCTAAGGTTTCAAGGATTTGAGGATAATATTATGGCGTATAGCGAAAAAGTAATAGAACATTATGAGAACCCACGTAACGTTGGTTCTTTTGATAAAGAAGATCCATCTATCGGTAGCGGTATGGTTGGTGCTCCTGCTTGTGGCGATGTTATGAAGCTGCAAATTAAAGTATCGCCAGAAGGCATTATCGAAGATGCTAAGTTTAAAACTTATGGTTGTGGTTCTGCGATCGCATCAAGCTCATTGGTGACTGAATGGGTTAAAGGCAAAAGCTTAGATGAAGCTGCATCAATCAAAAACTCTGAAATTGCAGAAGAGCTGGCGTTACCACCAGTAAAAGTTCACTGCTCAATTTTGGCTGAAGATGCAATCAAAGCTGCAGTAGCTGATTATAAAAAGAAACACCTACAGTAAAATGTTAATGAGGGAAGTAACCCTTCCCTCATTCTTATTTACTTTTATTCGAGTGTTTCCTCTTTACTTATATTTATTGAAATAGAACAAGGTTGAAGTATGGCCATTACCATGACAGATGCGGCAGCTGGTCGCGTAAGATCATTTTTAGAAAATCGCGGGAAAGGCTTAGGTTTACGCTTAGGTGTTAGAACCACGGGATGTTCAGGTATGGCATATGTCCTCGAATTTGTAGATTCATTGAACGAAGAAGATCAAACCTTTGAGCATGATGGTGTGAAAATTATCATTGATCCTAAAAGTTTGGCGTACCTTGATGGCACCGAATTGGATTTTGCCAAAGAAGGGCTAAATGAAGGCTTTAAGTTTAATAATCCGAATGTAAAAGGTGAGTGTGGTTGTGGTGAAAGCTTCAACGTTTAGTCATTTTCATCTCTTTATTACGACAACCGATAGCTGATCATCAACGATAGTATCGGTTTGGTTTATTTATCAGCCTAAAAGAAGTCATGCTATGAATCATTTTGAATTATTTGGCCTTCCTAATCAGTTTGACCTCGATAAAAATCACCTATCTGAAAAATTTAGAGATCTACAAAGACAATTCCATCCGGATAAATTTGCGTCTGCCTCTGAGCGTGACCGCCTCATGTCTGTACAAAAAGCGGCCGAAATTAACGATGCTTATCAAACGTTAAAAACACCGATTGAACGCGCTGAATATTTGCTTTCCCTACACGACGTTCACATCCGTGGTGAACACCAGACTATGAGCGATCCAATGTTTCTTATGGAGCAAATGGAGCTACGCGAAACCCTCGAAGATATTTCTCATTCCAATGATCCAAATGACGCTTTGCTTGAGTTTGATAATCAGGTTCAATCTATGTATCAACATCATATTGAGTTATTACAGCAACAACTTGCTGATGAAGAATGGAATATTGCCGCTGATAGTGTAAGAAAACTCAAGTTTGTAAATAAATTACGACGCGAAATCGAGCAGTTAGAAGATAAACTGTTGGGATAATTCGTCTAGAAAAAGGACAAAGTAATACCATGCTACTTCAAATTGCCGAACCCGGACAAAGCACCGCACCTCACCAACATAAATTTGCTGTCGGTATCGATTTAGGGACAACCAATTCACTTGTTGCGGCAGTACGAAGTGGCCGTTGCACTCCACTTACAGATGAGAATCAGCAGGTGATCCTGCCATCAGTCGTACATTACGGTGAGCAACAAATTCTGGTTGGCCATGCGGCTAAAGCCTTAGCTCAAACTGATCCTATTCATACCATTAGCTCGGCTAAACGTTTAATTGGTCGTTCGCTTGCCGATATCCAAACTCGTTACACCACATTACCTTATCAATTTAAAGCCAGCGAAAATGGTTTGCCGCTGATTGGTGTTCCTAATGGCACAGTAAATCCTATTCAAGTCTCCAGTGAGATCCTTAAAGCTCTCGCTAAGCGCGCTGAAAAAACATTAGATCATGAACTCGAAGGTGTTGTGATCACTGTTCCTGCCTACTTTGATGATGCTCAACGTGCTGGGACTAAAGATGCAGCCGGGTTAGCTGGGCTTAAAGTATTACGTTTACTTAATGAGCCTACCGCTGCGGCGATTGCTTATGGTTTAGATTCAGGGCAAGAAGGCGTGATTGCTGTTTATGATCTTGGAGGGGGAACATTTGATATCTCCTTGCTTCGTTTATCTAAAGGCGTGTTCGAAGTACTTGCGACCGGTGGCGACTCTGCATTAGGTGGCGATGATTTTGATGATCTTATTGTAACGTTTTTTAAGCAGCAAGCTGGTATTGAAACGCCATTAAGCGCAGAACAACATCGTGTGTTACTGGATTTATCAACGCAAGCCAAAATTGATTTATCGGAGCACAATGAAGTTCAAATTGATGTATTCGGCACTTTAATAACCTTTACCCGTCAGCAGTTTGAATCATTGATTCAGCCGCTGGTGAAGAAAACATTGTTGTCATGTCGCCGAGCCTTAAAAGATGCTGAAGTCACGAGTGACGAAGTAGTTGAAGTGGTTATGGTTGGCGGTTCAACCCGTACTCTGCTTGTTCGTTCGATGGTGGGTGATTTCTTTGGTAAAACACCGCTCACTAATATTAATCCGGATGAAGTTGTCGCTATTGGCGCAGGTATTCAAGCGGATATTTTAGTCGGTAATAAGCCTGATTCGGAAATGCTGTTGTTGGATGTGATCCCATTATCTCTTGGGATTGAAACAATGGGCGGGTTAGTTGAAAAAATCATTCCGCGTAACACCACAATTCCTGTCGCAAAAGCACAAGAATTTACCACGTTCAAAGACGGCCAAACCGCGATGCTAGTTCATGTTACACAAGGTGAACGTGAAATGATTGCAGATTGTCGATCATTGGCTCAATTTACCTTACGAGGTATTCCACCAATGAAAGCCGGTGCAGCGCATATTAGAGTGACTTATCAAGTGGATGCTGATGGCTTACTTTCGGTTACTGCGATGGAAAAAAGCACTGGTGTCCAAGCTGATATTCAAGTTAAGCCTTCTTATGGATTAAGCGATAATGAGATTGCCGATATGCTAAGAGCCTCGATGATGCATGCTAAAGAAGACATGCAAGCCCGTGCTTTAGCTGAGCAAAAGGTAGAAGCCGATCGAGTGATTGAAGGGCTGCTAATTGCATTGCAAGAAAATGGTGAGCAGCTACTGAGTGTCGACGAGTATCATGCAATTGAAGCATCATTGAAAACGTTGATTGAGTTACGCAATGGCCAAGATTCTGATGCGATTGAGCAAGGAATTAAAGACACCGATAGAGTGAGTCAGGACTTTGCTTCACGTCGTATGGATGTATCTATTCGAGCGGCTTTGTCAGGCCAATCGGTGGATGACATTTAGGTTCATTGTTTTAGATTACAAACAATAATATTGAATTTTCTGTGGTGGCCTTTAATTCTCTGAACGATTAGCCATCACATTTATAATTAGAGTAGGATGGATTATGCCTAAAATTATCGTATTACCCCATGAAGAGTTATGCCCAGAAGGCGCAGTATTAGAGGCCCAAAAAGGGGAGTCAGTACTTAATGTGGCTTTAAAAAACGGAATCGGTATTGAGCATGCGTGTGAGAAATCGTGCGCTTGCACAACGTGCCATATTATCATCCGTGAAGGCTTTGATTCACTGGTCGAAAGTGAAGAACTAGAAGATGACATGCTAGATAAAGCGTGGGGTTTAGAACCTGAATCTCGTTTAGGTTGCCAAGCTTTAGTTGCCGATGAGGATCTTATAGTGGAAATTCCTCGCTACACTATCAATCTAGCTTCAGAAAAACATTAATCCAGATTTTGGAAAATACGAGATACTAATTAAAAGGAAAGGATTATGGGATTAAAGTGGACAGACTCGCAAGATATTGCGATTGAATTATACGAAAAATTTCCTGATTTAGATCCTAAAATAGTGCGTTTTACCGATATGCATCAATGGATCACTGAGCTTGAAGAGTTTGATGATGACCCTAATCGTTCAAATGAAAAAATTCTAGAAGCTATTTTATTATGCTGGTTAGATGAAATTTAGCTCGTTTTTGAACGCTATTTAATCATATGATTGATGAGTAAATAAAACTGAACTTCTCTAAAAGCCTCTCCGGAGGCTTTTATGCTATTTAGTGCACAAGTCTCTTGCCGTTTCCATGTCAAATTAACAAAAATCCATTATGATAGACTTCAATTTTGTCACATCACTTATGTTTATGTTCGGTTTCAATCTTAATCAGAGTGTCAAAGTTTACAGTCATGAAGGTGGATATCCTTGCCTTCACTATATGCATGGATCGCTGAAAAATAAAAGGCGATAAAGGAGTGAAAATGTCTACATCTATGTTGGTTTCAATTACACAACAAGCGGCGCAGCCACAATGGGGCGATAAGGCTCTATTATCTTTTGATGAAAATGGCGCGACTATTCATATTACATCGACGACAGATATCGATTCAGTACAACGAGCGGCTCGTAAGTTAGACTCTCAAGGTCTTAAAAAAATTGAATTAAGTGGCGAAGGCTGGGATTTAGAGAAGGTCTGGGCTTTTGTACAAGGTTACCGTTCATCGAAAAAGGGCAATCAAGTCTCTTGGCCTGTATTAGAACAAGCGCCACAATCAGAGCTTGAAGCTCGTATTAAAACGACGGATTGGGTACGAGATATTATCAATAAGAGCGCCGAAGAAGTAGCCCCTCGTCAATTAGCGACTATGGCTGGTGAGTTTATTAAATCGGTTGCACCTGAAGGCTCTGTCAGTTACCGCATTGTGAAAGACAAAGATCTCCTGACGGAAGGTTGGGAAGGGATTTTTGCTGTGGGCCGAGGTTCTGACCGCACTTCTGCCATGTTACAACTCGATTTCAATCCAACGGGTGATGACAATGCCCCTGTTTTTGCATGTTTGGTTGGTAAAGGTATCACGTTTGATTCCGGTGGCTATAGTATTAAAGCGTCAGGCTTCATGGACTCAATGAAGGCGGATATGGGCGGTTCTGGCACAATTACAGGCGGTTTAGCGCTTGCCATCACTCGTGGGCTTAATAAGCGTGTTAAATTGATTTTATGCTGCGCTGAAAATATGATTTCTGGGCGAGCACTAAAACTGGGTGACATAATCACTTACAAAAATGGTAAAACAGTTGAAGTGATGAATACTGATGCGGAAGGGCGTTTAGTTTTAGCTGATGGTTTAATGTATGCAAGTGAGCAAAAGCCGCAACTGATTATTGATTGTGCAACGCTTACGGGCGCGGCAAAAAATGCATTAGGTAATGATTACCATGCCTTGCTCAGTTTTGATGATAAGTTGGCACAAAAAGCATTGAAAACAGCGAAAGCAGAAGCCGAAGGGTTATGGCAACTGCCACTGGAAGACTTCCACCGTAATATGCTGCCATCTAACTTTGCCGATATGTCTAACATTTCTAGCGCAGGCTATGCACCCGGTGCAAGTACTGCGGCGGCATTTTTATCTTACTTTGTTGAAGACTATAAAAAAGGTTGGTTGCATTTTGATTGCGCTGGCACATACCGTAAAACGAGCAGTGACAAATGGTCGGCAGGTGCGACTGGCATGGGCGTAAGAACCTTAGCCGGCCTTTTGATCGAGCAAGCTAAATAAGATTTTAAACAATTAAGAGGGGTTAATACTCCTCTATTAATAAAACTACATAAGTTAATAGGATATTTATTATGGCTCTGGAAAGAACATTTTCAATCATTAAACCGGATGCGGTTGAACGAAATTTAATTGGTGAGCTATATCATCGATTTGAAAAGGCAGGGTTGTCAATCGTGGCTGCCAAGATGCTGCATCTAACTAATGATCAAGTTAGTGGTTTTTATGCAGAACATGAAGGCAAACCATTTTTTGAACCATTAAAAGAATTTATGACTTCCGGGCCAGTTATGGTTCAAGTGCTTGAAGGTGAGAATGCAATTTCTCGTTATCGTGAATTAATGGGTAAAACTAACCCTGAAGAAGCTGCATGTGGAACGATCCGTGCTGATTACGCAATAAGTATGCGTTATAACTCTGTACATGGATCTGATAGCTCTGAATCTGCCGCTCGTGAAATAGAGTTCTTTTTTCCGCAATCAGAAATCTGCCCTCGCGGCTAACTAAGCGTTATTTAAGATTGAGCTATACTGAAGAGGCTGATTAAATCAGCCTCTTTTTTATTTCATTGCTCTTAATTATATAAAGTCGCGATGTATACAAGCCTTGTTGTAAATGACTAAAGCCTGTACAATTCGCGCCCTTATTTATTGTTCCATTAGCGAGATAAACATGACCATCACAAAAGTAAATCTACTCGATTTTGATCGCAAAGGTCTGCGTAAGTATTTTTCTGAAGAGCTGAATGAAAAAGCGTTTAGAGCCGATCAAATCATGAAGTGGATATATCATTTTGGTTGTGATGACTTTGTACAAATGAATAACATTAACAAAACCTTACGCACTAAACTTCAAGAACGCTGTGAAATTCGCGCTCCTTATGTTTCAGAAGCCTTGCATTCAAAAGATGGGACGATCAAATGGGCAATGCGTGTTGGCGATCAAGATGTTGAAACGGTTTATATTCCAGACAATGATCGAGCAACCTTATGTGTATCCTCTCAAGTGGGTTGTGCATTGGAGTGTAAATTTTGTTCAACGGGCCAACAAGGATTTAACCGTAATTTAAAAGTTTCTGAAATCATCGGTCAGGTATGGCGAGCTGCGCGTGAAATTGGCTTAGAAAAAGAAACGGGTCGTCGTCCTATCACCAATGTGGTCATGATGGGGATGGGCGAACCACTTTTAAATATGAAAAACTTGATCCCAGCATTGGAAATTATGTTGGATGATTTAGGTTTTGGCTTATCAAAACGTCGCGTGACGGTATCGACTTCAGGTGTCGTTTCTGGCCTTGATCAAATGACGGGCAATATCGATGTTGCATTGGCTATCTCACTACATGCGCCAACCGATGAATTACGTAGTCAGATCATGCCGATTAATGATCGCTGGAATATTGAAGCATTTTTAGAGTCTGTTCAGCGTTATATTGCGTCTTCAAATGCAAACCGTGGCCGAGTGACGATAGAGTATGTCTTACTTGATCACGTGAACGATGACATGCAACATGCAAGACAGCTCGCAGAGTTATTAAAAGATACCCCTTCAAAAATTAATTTAATTCCATTTAACCCTTACCCTGGGTCACCATATAAAAAACCAAGTAACTCACGTATCGATCGCTTCCAAAAAACATTAATGGAATACGATTATACCGTGACGGTTCGAAAAACTCGTGGTGACGATATTGACGCGGCGTGTGGTCAATTAGTTGGTGATGTAATCGACCGTACAAAGCGCACAAAACAGAAACAGCAAGGGGAACCAATTCCAGTTAAAGCTATCTGATAGGTACTGATAACAGATTGGCTCTTGTTTTTATAAAGGATGAGTGTCAATGTTATTAATTAAGAAGTTAGGCTTTATTTCGGTAGTTAGTTTCTTAGCCGGTTGTGTTACAGTAACTGATAATCCCAATATGGCTGAGTTTGATAATATCAAAGCGTCAGAAGGCCGAATTTCTTTGGGTTTAGGGTATTTAAAAGATAATCATATGGTCAAAGCAAGAGAAAATCTTGAAATGGCTGTAAAATATGCCCCAACATATTATCGAGCACTTAACTCTGTTGCGTATTATTATCAGAGAGTTGGGGAAGATGAATTAGCAAAACAAGCTTACGAGAAAGCTTTAAAAAGTTCACCGAAAAATGGTGACGTATTAAATAATTATGGTGCGTTCTTATGCCGACAAGGTGAGTATAAGAAAGCCGATGAGTACTTTAACCTCGCAATAGAGCAGCCTTATTACTACCTGGTCGCAGCCAGTTATGAAAATGCGGGCCTCTGTGCATTAAAAAGTGGGGATAAAGAACAAGCCAGCCATTATTTTTCTCGTGCGCTTGCTCATGATCCAGACAGAGCAAAATCAGCGATACATTTAGCTGAGTTGGAAATAAAAGAGGGTAAACTTTCCGATGCAAGGCTTCGTTTGTTTAAATTTAATAAGAGGTATGGATATCTCCCTGTTAGTTTAGAGTTGCTCATACAATTAGAAAAACAAGCAGCAAATCCTGAACTGGTGTCTAAATATGGCAACATATTAAAGACCAAATATCCAAACTCGATTCAATATCAGAAGTACAAGAAGAATGAGTACTGAACATAAAATTGAACCAACAGAAACACCACAACATTCCCAAACAGAGCTTCACTCAAGTGATGGTTTGACTGCCGGTGAAATATTACGGCAACGTCGTGAAAAACTTGGGCTGAGTCAAAAAGATATCGCACAAAAATTACGACTGAAAGTGTCGGTAATTGAAAGTGTAGAAAGCCATGAATTTGGATCCCACCAAGTAGCCACTTTTATCCGTGGCTATTTTCGATCTTACGCAAAAGTGGTTGGTATCAGCGAAAAAGAAATATTAAAGGTGTTGGAGCTTTCTGGGGAAGGCCAGCATCAACATAAAGAACACATGATGCAAAGCTTTTCTCATCAGACGAAAAAGCAAAAACATGATAGCCATATTATGCGTATCACATGGGGGGTGTTGGTGGTGATCATTGGCATATCATCGATTTGGTGGTGGCAAAATCATCAACAAGACACACTTTCAGCGTCCTCAATAAAACAAGATCAAGCCGTTGCGGCTAATAGCGTATTAGATCAAAACCAACAAGAAAATAATTCTGATGATTTGGATCTATCGATGAGCTCTGATGATATCTCTTCTGATGAATCTCAAGATTCAGATGTAGTAGCTCAAGACGCGCAAGAATCGAATACTTCATCTTCAGAGGTGGCCGTAGCTTTAGATGCTCAAACGCCGCAATCACAAGAAGAGGCGAAGATTGAAGCATTATCTCAATCAGAAACTTCAAATAAACCATTGGTGATGAATTTTAAAAATGACTGTTGGATTCAAGTAAAAGACAGTCAAAATAAGATCCTTGCTACTGGTATGAAAAAAGCTGGCGAGTCAGTTACTTTAACTGGAAACACTCCGTACTCTATAATATTAGGTGCTCCTGAAGGGGTTTCTATCACCTTAGCCGATGAACCTGTAGACCTTTCTCGGTATACTGCAGGCAAAGCCGCTAGATTGACATTACCGTAGATAAATTATGCATCACGAATCTCCTATCAAACGTCGTCCTTCGACTCGAATTTATGTTGGCAACGTCCCTATTGGTGACGGTGCTCCTATTGCTGTTCAATCCATGACGAATACTCTCACAACGGATGTTGAGGCGACTGTTGCTCAAATACGGTCACTTGAAAAAGTAGGTGCGGATTTAGTTCGAGTTTCCGTTCCCACTATGGATGCTGCAGAAGCCTTTAAATTGATTAAGCAACAAGTGAATGTGCCATTAATCGCAGATATTCATTTTGATTATCGTATTGCCTTAAAAGTGGCGGAGTACGGTGTTGATTGCTTGAGAATTAACCCTGGTAATATTGGCAACGAAGCTCGGATTCGCTCAGTAGTGGATTGTGCTCGCGATAAAAATATTCCAATACGAATTGGGGTTAATGGTGGCTCTTTAGAAAAAGAGATCCAATTGAAATATGGTGAACCAACCGCGGCAGCGTTAGTGGAATCAGCCATGCGCCATGTGGATATTTTAGACCGCTTAAACTTTGATCAATTTAAAGTAAGTGTAAAAGCATCGGATGTGTTTTTGGCTGTTGATTCTTATCGCTTGCTGGCTAAACAAATAAATCAACCTTTGCATTTAGGGATTACTGAAGCTGGTGGTGCGCGTGCGGGGTCGGTTAAATCAGCCGTTGGTCTAGGAATGCTATTGTCGGAAGGGATCGGTGATACATTGCGTATTTCTCTTGCAGCGGACCCAGTTGAAGAAGTTAAAGTTGGTTTTGATATTTTAAAATCGCTGCGTATTCGCTCTCGTGGTATCAACTTTATTGCGTGTCCTACATGTTCTCGCCAAGAGTTTGATGTGATTTCAACCGTGAACGCATTAGAAGAGCGCTTAGAAGACATTATTACCCCAATGGATGTTTCTATTATTGGCTGTGTGGTCAATGGACCTGGTGAGGCAGAAGCTTCACATATGGGCATTGCTGGCGGACATAAAAAAAGCGCATTTTATGAAGATGGTAAACGCCAGAAAGAACGTTTTGATAATAATAATGTGATCGATCAGCTAGAAGCTAAAATTCGAGCAAAAGCCGCGATGCTAGATAGCGCGAATCGGATTGATGTCGATAATATTGATGGATAACGTTAAGTCGTTATCTTTTAAAGAATATTGAGTGGTAGTGACTGTGAGTAAAACAATTCAAGCAATTCGAGGCATGAATGATTGCCTGCCAAGCCAATCTCCTCTTTGGCATAAAGTAGAAGATGCGGTAAAAAATGTAGTGAGTTCTTATGGCTACAGTGAAATCCGCATGCCAATCGTTGAAGTGACTAATTTATTCAAGCGTGCGATCGGTGAAGTGACCGATGTCGTTGAAAAAGAAATGTATACCTTCGAAGACCGTAATGGCGATAGCTTGACGTTACGCCCTGAGGGGACGGCTGGTTGTGTCCGTGCTGGGATTGAAAATGGATTAATTTATAATCAAGAGCAACGTTTATGGTACATGGGACCTATGTTCCGCCATGAGCGTCCTCAAAAAGGTCGTTATCGTCAATTTCATCAAGTTGGCGTTGAAACATTTGGTCTACAAGGTCCTGATGTTGATGCTGAATTAATCATGATGACAGCTCGTTTATGGCGTGAATTAGGTATTGATCAACATGTTCGTTTAGAATTAAATTCGATCGGTTCTATTGAATCTCGAGCTAACTATCGTACCGTTTTAATTGAATTCCTTGAGCAACATATCGACATTTTAGATGAAGATTGTAAGCGTCGAATGTATACCAATCCGCTACGAGTACTGGATACTAAAAACCCAGCTATTCAAGCGATCTTGGTGGATGCACCTCAGTTAGCCGATTACCTTGATGATGACTCACGTGAACATTTTACTGGTTTATGTGAACTACTTGATGCAGCCGGTATCCAATACCAAGTTAATCAACGTTTAGTTCGCGGTTTAGATTATTACAACAAAACTGTTTTTGAATGGATCACTGAAAGCCTTGGTGCTCAAGGTACCGTTTGTGCTGGTGGTCGTTATGATGGTTTGGTTGAACAGTTAGGTGGTAAACCATCTCCAGCAGTTGGTTTTGCTATGGGGCTTGAGCGCTTGGTGTTGATGATGGAAACGCTAGAGCTTAATGAAGTTCGTAAACCGGTTGATGTTTATTTAGTCACAGCAGGTGAAGGCACACTCATCAATGGCATGAAACTGGCTGAATCATTACGTGAAAATGTAAAGGGCTTGCGCCTAATGACTCACTTTGGTGGCGGTAACTTTAAAAAACAATTTAAACGTGCAGATAAAGTGGGTGCGTCTATCGCACTGGTTCTGGGCGAAAATGAAGTCGCAGAGAAAACGGTGGTAGTCAAAGATCTTATTGGAGGTGAGCAGAAAACGCTTACTCAGTCTGAGCTTGCCGCTTATTTAACTAATGCCATTTAATTAAATAACGCTTGAATTTAAGCATTAAGTGCAATTATCGAATTTTAAAGAGGATGGAACGTGAGTATCTACGACGCGGATGAAGAACAACAAGTAGAAGCAATTAAAGACTGGTGGAAAGCAAACGGCAAGTCCGTGATCATTGGTGTTGTTGTGGGTATCGGTGGCATTTTGGGATGGCGTTATTACCAAGATAGCATTACTGCCGAGCAAGAAAGCGCCTCTCATGGTTACAGTGCGGTGATTTCAAACCTAGAAGAAAAAGGACTTGAAGCACAAAAACCAACTCAAGATTTTATTACCGCGAATGATAAAACGTCTTATGCTGTTTTAGCTGCTTTACAATTAGCAAAGGCGCAGGTTGATGCGAATAAGCTTGATGATGCATTGACGCAATTAAAGTGGGCAAAACTGCATACTAAAGACGAGACTCTATTGCCAATTATCTCTTATCGTATGGCTCGCGTACTTACCGCTCAAACTAAATATGATGATGCAATTTCGGAAGTGTCAGCAGTGAAATCGGAAGCTTGGAAAGCACGTAACCAAGAATTAATGGGCGATATTTATTTACTGAAAGGGGATAAAGACGCTGCTCAAAAAGCTTATATTCAAGCACAGCAAGATGGAACCGCAAACCAAGCTTTGCAGATGAAACTTGATGATCTTGCTAAGTAGGGACGGTTTTAATGAAAAAAGTGCTTAAACGTGGTCTGGCTCTGACTTTTATTGCTTTAGGACTTTTAGGGTGTTCTAGCGAAGAAGATACCATTGTCATGTCGCCACTTCCTATAGTAAAAAGTCAATTTACGCCAAAAACATTGTGGACCGCATCCGTGGGTGATGGTGTTGGGCACTATTTTTCAAAACTGACTCCGGTCTATGCTTACAATAAAGTTTTTGTTGCTAGCCGTGATGGAGAAGTGAAGGCTCTTGATCCTGAAACAGGTAAAACCTTATGGGAAGCTGATTTAGGTGAAGATGAACCTGCACGATTATCCGGTGGATTGAGCGCACTATACGATAAAGTGTATGTTGGATCTGAAAATGGTCAGGTTTACGCTTTATCTGCGGAGGATGGATCGCTTGTATGGCAACAAGATATTGAAGGTGAAGTCCTTGCCAAGCCGCTAGCGGATGAAAATTTAGTCATGTTTAATACGGCCAAAGGATCTTTGGTCGCATTGAAGCAAGAATCCGGTGAGCAAGCATGGGTGATCAATAATGAAGTTCCGAATTTAACCCTGAGAGGAGACAGTTCACCTACCTCTATTTCTGGTGGTGTTTTCTGGGGAATGTCGAACGGTCGCTTAGCCGCCGCGTTGATCCAAAAAGGGCAACTATTATGGCAGCAGCCTATTGGTACTCCAAAAGGATCGACAGAGATTGATCGCTTGGTAGATGTTGATGCTTCGCCGCTGATTATTGGTTCAAGCCTCTATACTGTTGGTATTAATGGTCAATTAGTGGCGATTGATTTACGTTCTGGCGCACCGATGTGGAAACGCGCTTATTCGTCGGCGACTGATTTGGCTACCGATGGTAGTAAACTTTTCGTTGTTACGGATCAAGATCATCTGACTGGTGTGGATGTCCGTAGTGGAACTAAGTTATGGGAAAATGACGAACTTCAATATCGCCAACTATCTGAACCTGCAGTGATCCACAATTACTTGGTTGTCGGTGATAATGAAGGTTACTTACATTGGATAGACCGTAATACTGGTGCTTTTGTTGCCCAGCAGTTGATTGGTGATGATGACGATGGAATTGCTGTGGCTCCAATTCAGCTTGATGATGGCTTTATTGTTATCACAAGAGAAGGGGAGATAAAGAAAATGCAGATCCCTGAAGGATCGTGATATAATCCGGCACCCTGATTTATCAGATCTAAAATCGGCTCCTATTGATGGGGCCGTTATTCTTCTTAATGGAGAGTATATTGTTTTGAGTTAGTAGTTATAGGTAATGGCGAAATATAGGCTTATTACCTATAACTACTCTGGTTATTTTAAAGATTTTTGAGGTATATATGATTCCTGTAGTGGCTTTAGTTGGACGACCAAACGTTGGTAAATCAACGTTATTTAACCGTCTAACTCGTACGCGTGACGCATTGGTTGCTGACTTTCCGGGCTTAACTCGGGATCGTAAATACGGCCAAGCAAAATCCGGTGAACATGAATTTATCGTGATCGATACTGGCGGTATTGATGGTACTGAAGATGGTGTTGAAACCAAAATGGCTGAACAGTCATTAGCGGCGATTGAAGAAGCTGATGTTGTTCTATTTATGGTTGATGGCCGTGCAGGATTAACAGTTTCTGATGAAGCGATTGCCCGTCATTTACGCATGCGTGAAAAACCAACCATGTTAGTGGTCAATAAGGTTGATGGCGTTGATGCTGATGCGGCGAGTGCTGAGTTCTGGCAGCTGGGCATGGATAAAGTGTATCAAATCGCCGCAGCTCATGGCCGTGGTGTGATGAGCTTAATTGATAAAGCATTGAAACCTTTTTCTGATCAATTGGCAGAAGAAGAAGCTAAGTTAAAAGCAGAAATTGAAGATTTAACAGGTGAAGTTGACGGCGAAGATGAGCAGTTAGAATACACCGAAGAACAAGCGGAAGCCGAATTTAAACGTTTGCAAGATCAACCGATTAAATTGGCGATCATTGGTCGACCTAATGTCGGTAAATCAACGCTGACTAATCGCATTTTAGGTGAAGAGCGTGTAGTTGTTTATGATATGCCAGGAACGACTCGCGACTCTATCTATATTCCAATGAAGCGTGATGAACGTGAATATGTCTTAATTGATACTGCCGGTGTTCGTCGTCGTAAACGTGTTAATGAAGTGGTTGAGAAATTCTCAGTGATCAAAACACTAAAAGCGATTGAAGATGCCAACGTTGTACTACTCATCATTGACGCACGTGAAAGTATTTCAGATCAAGATTTAAGCTTACTTGGGTTTGCACTTAATGCAGGGCGTTCTATCGTGATTGCTGTCAATAAGTGGGATGGCTTAGATACGGATGTAAAAGAGCATGTGAAGAAAGAGCTCGATCGTCGCTTAGGTTTTGTTGATTTTGCTCGTATTCATTTTATTTCAGCGCTTCACGGTACAGGTGTTGGTCATCTATTTGAATCGGTACAAGAGGCATATAAATCAGCCACAACTCGAGTTGGTACTTCAGTACTGACCCGTATTATGAAAATGGCGCAAGATGATCACCAGCCACCGTTGGTGCGTGGACGTCGAGTTAAGATGAAATATGCTCATGCGGGTGGCTATAACCCACCGATTATTGTTGTGCATGGTAACCAAGTAAAAGAGCTACCAGATTCTTATAAACGTTATTTGATGAACTATTTCCGTCGTTCTCTTGAGATCATGGGTACACCTATTAGGATCCAGTTCCAAAATAGTGAGAACCCATTTGAAGGCCAGGTAAATAAATCTAGCGTAACAGAAGCGCATAAGCGTAAACGTTTGGTGAGCTTGATTAAACGTGGCCGTAAAAAGCAATAAGCAGAATTTGATTCTTAATAATTAAACAAAAATACCACTCGTGAAGTGGTATTTTTTTATCTATAGATCGCGTATTTGGATATTTTAAAATATTGGATCCTATGACTTAAATGTAACTATATGGTTTATTATTCTGCTTTAAATCCAAATGCAGCATATGTAACTTATGCTTTCGGGTTGTGGTGATATAAATATTCTTAATGGGGTAGATCGCTGCTCAAAGAGTATAAAGGCTGAGATCATAAAAGATCATGCCATACTTAAAATGGTACATTAAATTAAAGATGGCAACATAAAATGACGATAGCCGACATTTTAATAAGTGGCATGTCATTTTGTTATCAAGGAGTAAGGGGAGTAAAGTAGCAAGGTATCAACTCTCCTTTTTTAAAGAAAAGACGGTGTTTTTAAAAACGCATGATTAAGGACTTATTTATGCCCGATTATGACTGTCCAAATTGCGATACTAAGTTAGTATGGCAAAGGAAAAATGATAAGAATCAACCGGTTTATGGCTGTAATCACTGCCAAGTTTATTTCACTCAACAGGCCTTTTGTCCAGCTTGTGATAATGAACTCAATTACTTGCAAGCATGTGGTTCTAGCAGTTTTTTTTGCCCACAATGTAATGAGCTAAAATCTAAATCAACAGTGGTAACTAAATTACAGTCTATTAAAGATCGTTAACTTACGATTGAATGGATCTCTCCATCAATAAATGAAATTGCAATCTTTTGCCCGCTTTTTAGGCTCGCAGCCTGAGATACCACCCGACTATTTTCATCTTTCACAATGCTATAGCCTCTTTTAAGTGTTGAAAGTGGGCTCATGGTTTCTAGCTTTTCAACTTTTATCGCCAAATGGTATCTCTGAGTCGTGAGTTGCTTTTCAATCGCGTTGATTAAATGACGTTGCTTTTGCTGTACTTGATCTTTTTGCCTTTCAATTTTTTTGGCTAGTGAATAGCGATTGAATTTATCAGTTAAGTATTCGACTTGGCTGTTCTGACGGCGCAAGTAGTACGACATTGAACGTTGTAAACGCTGACTTAAATCATCCAGTTGTTGAGCTTGATTATTGAGCTGATAACGAGGATGTAATTTATCCAATAGATGCGTTAACTGGGTGAGACGAGATTTTTGTTGCGAGAAATAATAGCGGCTTGCGTTGAGTAAACGTTGATAATGATGATGCAGCGTTTGCTGCTTATGGTTATTGTCACGGCTTACAAGCTCAGCCGCCGCAGATGGTGTTGGTGCGCGGACATCGGCAACAAAATCAGCAATAGTGACATCAATTTCATGCCCAACGGCACTAACAATAGGAATTTGGCTAGCAGCAATAGTTCGAGCAACAATCTCATGGTTAAAACACCATAAATCCTCCAGCGAACCACCGCCCCGGCCAACGATCAAAATATCACATTCATTACGGCTATTGGCTCGTCCTATCGCTTGAGCAATTTTGAAAGGAGCTTCTTCTCCTTGCACAACCGTTGGGTACACAATGATCGGTAAGCTTGGATCTCGGCGCTTTAATACATCCAAAATATCATAGAGTGCAGCGCCCGTTTTTGAGGTAATAACGCCAATTCGTTTTGGATTTTCAGGTAGGGGTTGTTTTAGGCTTTGAGCAAACAAACCTTCGCCAGCTAAACGCATTTTAAGCTGTTCAAATTCTTGTTGTAGGCGCCCGTCACCTTCAGGCTGCATACTCTCGATGATCAATTGATAATCACCACGAGGTTCATATAGAGATAATCGTGCTTTGACTAACACCTGATTCCCGCTCATTGGCTTAAAACCAACGTGGCGATTATTCCCTTTGAACATGGCGCATTTAACTTGTGCACGTGAATCTTTTAATGAGAAATACCAATGACCAGAAACGGGAGCGGAAAAATTTGATAATTCGCCCACCAACCATACAATTCCCATTTCATTTTCAAGCAACATTCGTACTTCTGCATTTAAGCGAGAAACCGTAAATATATTTGGATTAGTGGTTGGGGGTATAGGCACAGGAAATCTCACAAATCTAATCAAAAAGGATAAGATAATTATAGCGGAATTAGGCTTTAAATTGCGAATGCTGTGAGTCAAGAACAGCCAAAAACTTAAGTGTGCGACAACATTGATGTCATTAATTAATATTTGAACTACCTTCAGACTTATTCATTAAATTTTCATAAATAAAAAGGGTGAAACATCTAGTCAAACGATTGCGCGAGGCGTATAATCCCGCTGCAATATCAAATCCCAAATTCATTTTATTATGCGAAACGATGAAATGAGTTTATCGCTTATGGTTTTAGTCGTTTTTTAGCTAAATACTAACAGTGGGATTTATCCTTCTAACACTCTTATGTGAGATATTGCAATGTTACGAATCGCGAAAGAAGCTTTAACGTTTGATGACGTTTTACTTGTCCCTGCACACTCCACCGTTCTTCCTAATACAGCTGATCTTCGCACTCAGTTGACTAAAAAAATCACCCTTAACGTCCCAATGATTTCTGCCGCTATGGATACGGTTACAGAAGCTCGTTTGGCTATTGCTCTGGCTCAAGAAGGCGGAATTGGCTTTATTCATAAGAATATGTCGATTGAACAGCAAGCTGAAGAAGTGCGTTTAGTGAAGATTTATGAAGCGGGTGTGGTTAGCAATCCTGTTACTATCCGCCCAACTGGGACAATCTTGGATGTGAAAGCATTAACCGAGAAACATGGTTTCGCTGGCTTTCCTGTCGTAACGCAAAGTAATGAATTAGTCGGTATTATTACTGGCCGTGATGTTCGTTTCGTCACTGATTTGACCAAAAGTGTTGAACAAGTGATGACCCCAAAAGATCGCCTTGCCACCGTGAAAGAAGGTGCTTCACTTTCTGATGTACAAAAATTAATGCAAGAGCGCCGCATTGAGAAAGTATTAGTCGTTAATGATGCTTTCCAACTGTCGGGTATGATCACCGCAAAAGATTTCCAAAAAGCAGAAAGTAAACCGAACGCTTGTAAAGATGACCAAGGTCGCTTACGTGTTGGTGCGGCCGTTGGCGCTGGCTCTGGTAACGAAGAGCGAGTGAAAGCACTTGTCGAAGCTGGCGTTGATGTTCTGCTTATCGATTCATCTCACGGTCACTC
This sequence comes from Vibrio hibernica, assembly GCF_015223435.1. GTDB lineage: Bacteria > Pseudomonadota > Gammaproteobacteria > Enterobacterales > Vibrionaceae > Vibrio > Vibrio hibernica. The sequence continues at coordinate 76,114 of NZ_VHKO01000007.1, read as the reverse complement.
TCAAGGTGTCTTGGATCGCATTAAAGAAACGCGCGCGCTTTTCCCTGATTTACAAATCATTGGCGGTAATGTAGCAACGGCTGCGGGTGCTCGTGCACTGATTGATGCAGGTGTTGATGCGGTTAAAGTAGGCATCGGCCCGGGTTCAATTTGTACTACTCGTATTGTTACTGGTGTTGGCGTTCCACAAATCACTGCTATTTCAGATGCAGCAGAAGCGGCAGCTGAGTTTGGTATTCCGGTGATTGCTGATGGCGGTATCCGCTTCTCTGGTGATATTTGTAAAGCTATTGCCGCTGGCGCATCTTGCGTGATGGTTGGCTCTATGTTTGCAGGAACGGAAGAAGCACCGGGTGAAATCATCCTTTACCAAGGTCGTTCTTATAAATCTTACCGTGGAATGGGTTCACTGGGCGCGATGTCTCAAGGATCATCAGATCGTTACTTCCAATCAGATAATGCAGCCGATAAGCTTGTTCCTGAAGGAATTGAAGGCCGTACGGCTTATAAAGGACGTTTAAAAGAAATTATCCATCAACAAATGGGTGGTTTACGCTCAAGCATGGGCCTAACCGGCAGTGCTACGATTGATGATATGCGCACTAAAGCAGAGTTTGTACGTATCTCTGGTGCGGGCATGCAAGAGTCGCATGTGCATGATGTGCAAATTACAAAAGAAGCCCCTAATTACCGTCTTGGATAAAATTTTCATCTATCACTAGTTATTGAGTCCAATAACTGTGTCGAAGGTGCTCATTGACTACCGTCAACTGCGCGCCTTTTTCTTGCTCTTGAACTTATTCCTGAGCGAGAGATTGAAAATTGACGGTAATGAAAACAAAAATTTTTAATGATGTGTGTTTTTAGTTATTTGACGATAAGCACATGTCAATTTCACTTTAATTAGATTTTAGAGAAAAAGAATGACGACCAATATTCATGCTGAACGCATTTTAATTTTAGACTTTGGATCTCAATATACCCAATTGATTGCTCGCCGTATTCGTGAGATCGGTGTGTATTGTGAACTGTGGAGTTGGGATGTTGAAGAATCGGATATCCGTGAATTCAATCCAGACGGCATTATTCTTTCTGGTGGCCCTGAAAGTGTCACCGAAGCCAATTCTCCTCGTGCGCCTGAATATGTATTTAATGCTGGTGTTCCTGTATTTGGTATTTGTTACGGCATGCAAACCATGTCTGAGCAACTTGGCGGGAAAGTAGCTGGTTCGAATGAACGTGAGTTTGGCTATGCACAAGTCAAAATGATTGAAGACTGTGCCTTGTTTGCCAATATTGAAGATGCGATTTCAGAAGATGGTAAACCGCTGTTAGATGTATGGATGAGTCACGGTGATAAAGTGGTTGAGATCCCAAGCGGATTCACTAAAGTTGCTCAAACTGATACTTGCCCATACGCTGCGATGGCGAATGATGAAAAACGTTTTTATGGCGTTCAATTTCATCCGGAAGTAACGCACACTCGTCAAGGCTTACGCATGCTTGAGAACTTTGTGCTTAATATCTGTGGTTGTAGCAAGTTGTGGACGCCATCTTCTATCATTGAAGATTCAATTGTACGCCTTAAAGATCAAATTGGTGATGATGAAGTTATTCTTGGTCTTTCTGGTGGGGTTGATTCTTCTGTTGTCGCGATGCTGCTTCATCGTGCAATTGGCGACAAACTTACCTGTGTATTCGTGGATAACGGCCTATTGCGTTTAAATGAAGCTGAGCAAGTCATGGATATGTTTGGCGATCACTTCGGATTAAATATCATCCACGTTGATGCTGAAAACCGTTTCTTAGATGCACTCGGTGGCGAAGCAGAACCAGAAGCGAAGCGTAAAATTATTGGTCGCGTTTTTGTTGAGATCTTTGATGAAGAATCGAAGAAGCTTAACAATGCTAAATGGCTAGCACAAGGCACTATTTACCCTGATGTGATTGAATCTGCTGCATCGAAAACGGGTAAAGCGCATGTGATTAAATCTCACCATAACGTGGGCGGTTTGCCTGATGATATGGCGATGGGTTTGGTTGAGCCATTACGTGAACTCTTTAAAGATGAAGTACGTAAGATTGGTCTAGAACTTGGCCTGCCATACAACATGCTTTACCGTCACCCTTTCCCTGGGCCAGGTTTGGGTGTTCGTGTCTTGGGCGAAGTGAAGAAAGAATATTGTGACTTGTTACGTCGCGCCGATGCTATCTTCATTGAAGAGCTACACGCGGCAGATTTATACAACAAAGTTTCACAAGCCTTTACAGTATTCCTACCAGTACGTTCTGTTGGCGTGATGGGTGATGGTCGTAAATACGATTGGGTTGTATCGCTACGAGCGGTCGAAACGATTGATTTTATGACAGCGCATTGGGCACATTTACCTTATGATTTCCTTGGCAAAGTATCCAACCGCATCATTAATGAAGTCGATGGTATTTCACGTGTCGTTTATGATATTTCAGGTAAACCACCCGCGACGATTGAGTGGGAGTAAGGCTCGCTAGCAATAGTGCATAACGCTTTAAACCAATCAATGAAATGCCAGTGAGTTTTCTGACTGGCATTTTTTATGGGGATAATGACTGTTGGTTTTCAGAAATCTGTGTATCCAGAAAATCGACAACAGCACTAACTCTGCCTGAGTGTGCTAAATCTGAGTGAATAGCCAACCAAATCGGCTGATCACAACCCACATCTCCTTGCACACAAACCAAGTCTCTTTTCTTAGAGGTAAAATGAGGGAGTAGCGCCATACCAACCCTTGCTTCTACAGCTTTCATTTGTGCCTAAAGGGTGGTTGTAGTCAAGCGGCAAGGCTTTCCTCTTAACATTTTTGTTCGTCATTGTGCTGTTGGCAAATTTTGCGGCATTTCAGACCACTCGATGAAATTATCATGTTCGCAAGATAGACTAGTGTTGTCTGAGCTCTTTCTATTGTTTACGTAGTCTTGTGAGGCGTAAAGCCCAAACCCTAGTGTATCTAGTCGGCGGATGCTGACATTACCCCGTTCCGGTTTTTACCATACGTAAGGCAATGTCAGCATCGCGTCGGTGTAGGTTAACTGTGGATACACCAAAATAGAGCTTTCACTGGCTTTTTCCTCGCTTATTACGATAGATGTCTGTTAATCATTTTGTATTGGAGAATAGATGCACTTTATTCGCTTTTCAGCTCGTTGGTATACTCTACGGGTAACCAGCGATATCCGTTTTGCTCTTCAATCACATGCCCGAAACCTGGAAACGATATATGTGCAGCCGCAACGAGATCCCCTTCTTTTACCACCTGCTTCAATACTTTCTTCCGTGTTTCGACTGCTTTTTGTTGATTCACATCAAAATGAATTGCGACCGAAGGAGATGGGAGTTGGATGTTTTTTATATGGATAATATCTCCCCACAACACCAGATTTTTCCCTTCACTAGATACTTTATAAATAACGCTGCCTGGTGTATGTCCTGGTGCCGGAATCGCTTTTACGCCTGGAAATAATTCTACCGGAGCCTGGAACGTGGTTAATTTGCCTGCGTCCTTGACGGGGCCGACTGTTTTCTCTGTATCTGCAAACGTATGGCGCTGGTCTTCTTTGACGTTATTGATGTTTTTTTTGTTGAGCCAAAAATCAGCATCATGTTGATCCACGTACACTTTGGCATTAGGAAATACCAAGTGTCCGTTTCTGCTGACGCCACCGGAATGATCGGCATGGATGTGGGTCAGTAATACCGCATCGATGCTCTCAGCAGGATACCCAGCGGTGGCAAGGTTATTGAGGAGGTGCCCACCTAAGTCGCCAAATAGATCGCCTGCACCGGCATCAACTAAAATTTGTTGCTTACCATCATCAATAACAAAGGTATTGATTGATGTTTCTACCGGTGATGTCAGATAAGCGGATTGCAAAGCCTGATGAATCGATTTGTTGCTTATGTGAGTTAGGAGCTTATCGAACGGTACATTGACCGTCCCGTCTGAAACTGCCGTCACAAGTAGTTTACCGAGTTTAATTCGATAGTAGCCCGGCGCTTGCTGTGCATCGAGATAGGTGGATGCATTGGCGAAACTCGCTACCAACATAAATGATATGATCCAAAATTTTTTCATGGTGTCCTCTGATTAGATTGATCGATTGAGTTTCTGGAGTATATTCATACTCTATTTATTAATTAAATTGATTGTTGTGATGAACCATATTGTTATTGATGATATTAGACGAGTAGACTTAAATTTGCTGGTGGTGTTATTGGCTTTGTATCATGAGCAAAGCGTGACCAAGGCGTCGGAACGCCTGTATTTAGGGCAGCCTGCCGTGAGCGGCGCACTCAAGCGACTTAGAGAGCTCATCGGGGATCCCTTATTTGTGAGGCAAGGCAGTGGAATGATTGCCACTCCCCGTGCTGAAGCATTGGTTCACGAGCTGACACCGTTGATGGAATCCCTCCATAGCCATCTGTTTGATGTGCCAGTTTTCTCTCCTAAAACCAGTGTAAAAACCTTTCGTATTGGGATGAGTGAATGGGTTGAGCAGTGGATCATGGCTACGTTTTTAAAGCGGACGTATCAAGATGCACCGGGCATTGTCCTCAAGGTAGTGAATGTCGATCCATATACGGCGCCTGATGCAGTAGAAGACGGGCGTGTTGATGTGGCTATCTCATTGGATACCATATCGACACAGGAAATAGAGAGCCTGCAGGTCGCCAATATGGGTTATCAAACCGTTTGGTCAAAAGCACAAATATCACTCTCTAACCCCATAACTTTGGACGAGTTTCTAAGCAAAGAACATCTTTTGGTTTCTTACCGAAATGCATCAAGCAGTCAGCTTGACCGGCATCTGGCACGACAGGGTAAATCACGCCGGATTCGTTATGTTTCACCTAATTTTTCTTCCTATCCGCTGCTTTTGAATCAGCAACCATTTTTAGCGACGGTACCTAAGGGGCTCGCTAGCATTTGGCAACAGAATTACAATTTGACTGTAAGTGACGTACCGATTGATTACGAGGATATTAAACTTTGTTTGTTGTGGCATAGAAGACAAACTCAGGATCCGGCGCTGAGTTGGCTTTTAGCACATCTAAAGCAAGCCATTAATGATGGATAGGGTGAATGATTGGGAGGGCAACGACCTAGTCAGTTTCTTCTTCTTTAACACAAACTTACTAAGTTAATTGAGGTAATAACTAAGGACGTTTATTTTTCGTAGACGGCATGAATAAAGATTTTTAATCTGTGGTTGCGTTATAGTTGGAATATTGAGAGTTAGTATTTAATTATATGGATAAATGTCGACTCGCACCTGGGGGGTGTCCAGTAATGCGTTTGAAGGCTCGGCTAAATGCCGCTTGGGAAGTGTAGCCTAAACGTTGAGCGACAACGTCGATGGATACTTTTTCGTGAGTTAACCATTGTTGAGCAAGGCGCATTCGTAGTGTGGTTGTGTAACGTAATGGTGGCATGCCAATGGTATCTTGAAATCGTTGGGCAAAGATCGAGCGTGAAATATGAGACTCAGCTGCTAACGATGAAACCGTCCATTGTTTACCTGGTTGGCGATGTAGTGCGAGTATTGCCGGGGCGAGTCGTGGGTCGCGTAGTGCCGAGATAAGGCCCGAAGCATTCTCACAGCCATTTTCCACCCATCCGCGTACGATCATTGATGCGCCCACTTCGGCTAATCTAGCCAGTATTCCTGCAAAGCCTATACGACCCGAGCAAATTTCTCGTTTCATGGCGTCTAATATCCCCACTAAATCCGGATATTTCTGCCCATGTGTATCTGCCACCATCACGTCAGGCATGAGTTTTCTAAGCTCATACATGCCACCGAGATCGAATTCCATACAACCGTAGAAAATGATAGCGCTTGGTATTGAATGAGTGCTTGGACATGTATCTACCCCACTAACACTATCTCCTAGTGGATCAGAGGTAAACTCGCTGATTTCTTGACCTGAGATCTGTGTGCTTGATATTAGTTGATGGTCGAGCCCTTGAGGTATGAATACTGCACTACCTGCAGACAATTCGTGAGTGCCTTCTTTTGTTCTGAGTAACGCTGTCCCCACAGCTACATAATGAAAGTAAGCGTGTCCCGGTCTTGAATTAAATGCTAAGCCAAAAGTAGGTCCAGTCTGAATGCGGCGGTATTGAACGCCGCGCAAGCGCATGCCTGTTAATAGTTCACTTATGAGTTCCGAGGATATAGCAAATTGCTTACTTTCTTTCATTTAGGGGTTTTGGTCAAAAGTTAGGGTGTATTAATCATAGATCATCCGACCCTTAGACTCTAGACTTTATACATGTTTTTTATGTCTAGGAATTTTGAAATGAATGATGAAGTAATGGATCCAGTATCAACTGACAGGGCTGACGAAGTGCCGTCAACGCCTGCATGGATGGCAGTTTTTTCCTTAGCGATGGGAGTGTTTGGGCTGTTAACCGCTGAGTATCTTCCTGCCAGTCTACTTACGCCAATGGCCTCCGATCTGGGGGTTTCTGAAGCGTTAGCAGGTCAAGCGGTGACAGTGACCGCTGTAGTTGCTTTGTTTGCTGGTCTGTCAGTACCACGACTAACTCGCAATTTAGATAGACGAGTGGTGTTGTTAAGTTTTACCGTATTGATGATTGCTTCTAATTTATTAGTCACCTTGTCTACCAATCTAGTGTTTCTACTGGTAATGCGTATCTTATTAGGCTTTGCGCTTGGAGGATTTTGGTCTATGGCGGCGGCGGTTGCAATGCGTTTAGTGCCAAAAAAACTTGTTCCCCGGGCTCTTTCTATCATCTTCAGTGGTATTGCGGTGGGGACCGTGGTTTCTATCCCTCTTGGTAGTTACCTAGGGGGACTTTATGGTTGGCGCAGTGCTTTCTATGCCGCAGCAGCCGTGGGCGTTTTGACGTTGATCTTTCAGCTTTTCACATTGCCGAGTATGGCGCCGCGTAAAGCCGTTCAGAGTGAATCAGTGCTGGGGTTGTTACGACGTCCCGGAATTTTGATTGGTATGCTGGGGTGTGTATTAGCTCACACGGGGCAATACGCCTTATTTACCTACATTCGGCCTGCTTTAGAGAGTGTTTCTAATATTGGTGTAGATGGCTTGTCTTTGATGCTTCTAGGGTTCGGTGTTGCTAATTTCTTTGGAACATTGTTAGCTGGCGAGTTAATGCAGCGTAGTTTACGTGCTACTTTAGTCATTAAGCCTGCATTGGTCGGTATAGCGGCATTCGGAATTATCCTGTTTCCTCTTGGAAATATTGGATTGATGGTGTTAGTTGCGCTTTGGGGATTGGCATTTGGTGGTGTGCCCGTTGCATGGTCAAGCTGGGTTGCTCAGGTGCTTCCTGATCACGCAGAAACCGCGGGAGGCATGGTGGTTGCCGCCGTGCAGTCATCGATTGCATTGGGTGCTGCCGTAGGAGGGCTTATTTTTGGACTGAGTGGCATTGTAGGGGTTTTTATTGCCGGTGCTAGTATAATGTTGTTTGCCTCTCTTTTCATAAAATTACGAGTTCGAACAGATTTATAGCTTATCAGAATAAAGAAAGCGAATGTGCGGTTCTACAATGACGAAACTCCTGTCAGTTGTATGGAATTATTGCAAAGCATGGAAGAAACTTTCGTTTAGGCCAAAGCCGAACTAAAACGTCGACGAGCAGCAAAAAATCAAAAAAATCTGCGAATGGTATAGATGATGGTATCGTTAATAGTCATCTTTCTAACTAGCTGTTATGCACGTGTATTTTCCTCTCATTGATATTCGAGTGGGAGTAAACTATTTTTTAGTGGTAATACGTTACTTTTATTTTACCCTCACATAAGTATTTAAAAATAGTGATAAAAGAGCCGCTGATGTAGATCAGTGGCTCTTTTTTTTGTCTAACTATATAAAAGATGCGATGTAATACTCTGTTACTTCAAAATATTTTGTGGTTCTAGTAAATCGAATATCATACGGAATAATATTTCATCAAATTAGATTACCTTTAAAGGATGTCATCATTGGATCAGGTTACAACATTTAGATACTTACAAAATGCGTTCAAACGTATTGATCAAAGTAATACTTTTCAGATATTTGTGATTGCCGTGATCCTGATTTCGGCGTTAACGGTTGGCGCGCATACGTATGAATTGCATTCCTCGATGGAATACGCATTAAATATTATGGATTCAGCCATCACCGTATTTTTCTTGATAGAGTTGATTATCCGTTATTTAGCCAGTGATGGTATTCGAGCCTTCTTTAAAAAAGGTTGGAATATTTTTGATTTGGTTATTGTGCTCGGGAGCTTATACCCAGCGGCGGGTTCAACCATGTTTGTGGCGCGTCTATTGCGGATCTTCCGCGTGTTGCGTTTAGTGTCGATGGTGCCTGAGTTACGGGTGTTGGTAAATGCACTGCTCAAAGCCATTCCACAGATGGGGTATATTGGCTTACTCATGTTTGTTATTTTCTATATTTATGCGGCAGTCGGCAGTATGTTATTTGGTGGTATCAATCCAACACTGTGGAGTGATGTTTCGATTTCGATGTTAACGCTATTTCGAGTGGCAACGTTTGAAGACTGGACTGATGTGATGTACGAAACGATGGAGGTTTATTCACTGAGTTGGATTTACTACCTAACCTTCATATTCTTAACCGCCTTCATCTTCTTAAATATGATGGTGGGCACCATTCTAGAGGTGATGTCACAAGAGCATAAATTATTGCGTGAGGAGCAAAATCCGGATGCAGATACGCTTGCAACTTCTAGTGAGGTTATGGCTTTGAATATCAAGCTTGATCAACTACAACAAACACTAATAGAAATGCAGAAAAAACCTGATTAGCGTTGCATTAAATACTGATCTAGGTAATCAAGTAACAATCTCACCTTAGATGGAAGATGACGGTTATGCGGGTAAATAGCCCAAATACCTTCATCTTTTGGTTGATGAGAGGGCAGTAAAGCGATTAGCTCCCCTGATTGTAAATATGGCTGCACGTAATAATCAGGCAGCTGAACAATGCCAATTCCTTTTAACGCAGCGTCTAATAGCGCGTAGCCGTTATTGCATTTTAAACTCCCATGTACCGTTAACTTTCGGTTCTGGAAGCGCCAATGATCGAGAGATCCCAGTAAGCAGTTGTGTCGCTTTAATTCGGCTAATGTCTGTGGTGTGCTGTACTTAGCTAAATAATCAGGTGAGGCACATAAGAACAGGTTTCTATCGCGTAATTTTTTCGCCATCATGGTTGAATCAATGAGCGATCCTAACCGTATGGATAGATCGACTTTTTCGTCAGTGAGATCAACGGTTCGGTTGGTAAGCCATAATTCTACAGTTAACTCAGGGTAGAGCAGACAGAAATCATTGATTAGTGGTGCTAAGTGGCTTTCACCATAAGCAATTGGCGCTGAAAGTTTCAATTGGCCTTGCGGGGTATGATGCAAATTAGTGACGGTTTGTTCTGCGGTATTTAAAGCATCCAGTATGGCGCGACATTGTTGATAATATGATTTTCCAATATCCGTTAAACTTACCTTTCTGGTCGTTCGATAGAATAACTTTACGGATAATCGGCTTTCCAATTGGTTTATTTGACGGCTGACTTGCGCGGTGGAGATAGACAATTGTTTGGCCGCTAAGGTAAAGCTTTTAGTCTCGGCTACCGCCACAAATTCACTGATACCTTGCCATTGCATATTCTTCACTCATTGGTATTAATCGAATGTTTATTTTAGTCATTATTACTCATGTGTAAAAGTGTTTTACTTAAAAGATGGATTATCAATGATGTAATTTCGCCTATACTAAAAGCCTCAATAATCGAAAACTCTTTTGAATTTGTAAGGATATTTCATGACAGCACAAGTAATTAAATCACGCGCCGCTGTGGCGTGGAAAGCGGGCGAGCCACTAAAAATGGAAACTGTGGATGTAATGCCACCACAAGCTGGTGAAGTTCGTGTCAAAATCATCGCCACCGGTGTTTGTCATACTGATGCTTTCACCTTATCTGGTGATGATCCTGAAGGCGTATTTCCAGCCATACTTGGTCATGAAGGTGGCGGTATTGTTGAATCGATTGGAGAGGGCGTCACTTCTGTCAAAGTTGGCGATCATGTTATTCCACTTTACACCGCAGAGTGTGGAGTCTGTAAATTCTGTACTTCAGGTAAAACCAATCTTTGTTCTTCAGTACGTGAAACGCAAGGTAAAGGGTTAATGCCTGATGGCACCACGCGTTTTTCGATTAATGGTCAGCCGATCTTCCATTACATGGGGACATCAACATTTTCTGAATATACCGTGTTGCCTGAAGTCTCGCTGGCTAAAATCAATCCTGAAGCTGATTTGAAAGAGGTGTGCCTATTAGGTTGTGGTGTCACGACCGGAATGGGGGCGGTGACTAATACAGCTAACGTTCAACCTGGCGATACCGTAGCGATCTTTGGTTTAGGTGGTATTGGTTTATCGGCCGTTATTGGTTCAGCGATGGCAAAAGCAGGGCGCATCATTGCCATTGATATTAATGAATCAAAATTTGAATTAGCCAAACAATTGGGTGCGACTGATTGCATTAATCCGAATGATTTTGATAAACCGATCCAAGAAGTGATTGTTGAAATGACCGATGGCGGAGTGGAATATTCATTCGAATGTGTTGGCAATGTTCATTTGATGCGCAGCGCCCTTGAGTGTTGCCATAAAGGCTGGGGTGAATCGATTATCATCGGTGTGGCTGGCGCAGGGCAAGAGATCTCCACTCGTCCATTTCAGTTAGTGACGGGAAGAGTATGGAAAGGATCGGCGTTTGGTGGTGTGAAAGGGCGTTCTCAGCTGCCTGATTATGTAGAACGTTATATGAAAGGCGAGTTTAAATTGAATGATTTCATTACTCACACAATGTCTTTAGAAGAGATTAATACTGCGTTTGATCTTATGTATGAAGGCAAAAGTATTCGTACTGTGATCCATTTTTAAAGCTGGAGAGTTTATGAAGCAATTGAGTTCCAATAAATCCTTTGGTGGACAGCAACAGCAATTTGAACATGATTCAATGGTGCTGCATTGTGCGATGCGCTTTTCTGTGTATTTACCGCCGCAAGCAACGCAAGAGAATAAAGTTCCAGTTTTGTATTGGCTTTCTGGCCTAACGTGCAATGATGAAAACTTTGTGCAAAAAGCAGGAGCGCAACGTATGGCGGCGCAGTTGGGGATGGCCATTGTGATGCCTGATACCAGCCCGCGTGGTGTTGATACTAATGGTGACATTATTGCTGATGATGAAGCGTATGATTTAGGCCAAGGCGCTGGGTTTTATGTAAATGCGACCCAAGCACCTTGGGATAAGCATTATCAGATGTATGATTATGTTGCTTATGAATTGCCAGCTTTGATTGAAGCGAACTTTCCAGTGACGGATAAGCGTTCTATCTCTGGTCATTCAATGGGAGGACATGGCGCATTAGTGATAGGTTTGCGTAATGCGCCAAGATTTCAGTCGATCTCAGCTTTTAGTCCGATAGTAAGCCCATTGCAGTGCCTGTGGGGACACAAAGCATTAACCGCTTATTTAGGCGATGATCAAGCATTATGGGTAAAATACGATGCGGTTGAACTGATGAAAAAAATCAAAGGTGATACGTCAAATTTACCTCCGATTAAAGTCGATCAAGGTCTGGCGGATAACTTTCTTGAAGCGCAATTAAAACCGCACTTATTAGAAAATTCGGCGAGCCAAGTGCATTATCCATTGGAGATCAATGTGCACTCTGGTTACGATCATAGCTACTTTTTTATCGCGAGTTTTATTGATGAGCATTTGAAGTTTCATGCACAACATTTAATGGCATAGAAAAAGTAGTAAAACAGAGTCATCAATGGATTATCTATTCGGATAGTCCATTTTTTTTTGTCTATTAGTTTATTTTGCGAATTATTTATAAATAATGATTCAGTGTTACTATAAAATGCAATCAAGGAATGGAAGTCGGATAAAGGATAAAATGTGATAGGACAACAAACGGTGATCCAATTTAACCAAGTGAATAAGTTCTATGGTGACTTTCAGGCCTTAACCGATATTAACTTACAGGTAACGAAAGGTGAAAAGTTGGTCATTTGTGGCCCTTCTGGTTCGGGGAAATCAACGTTGATTCGCTGTATTAATAATCTAGAGAGTATTCAATCGGGTGATCTTCGAGTATTTGGTCAGCAGGTGACACCAAAGCAACAGTGGCAAGGTCAAATAGGCATGGTATTTCAGCATTTTCATTTATTTCCCCATCTTACTATTACTGAAAACCTGATTCTATCACCTATTAAAACGTTAAAACTGTCGAAATCTGATGCTCTAGAGCGTGCGATGCATTATTTAGAACGAGTCAATATTGCCGAGCAAGCCAATAAATACCCTTCGCAACTTTCTGGTGGACAGCAGCAAAGAGTCGCGATTGCTCGTTCTCTGTGTATGCAGCCTGAAATTCTACTATTTGATGAACCTACCTCTGCGCTTGACCCTGAAATGATTAGCGAAGTACTCGATGTAATGTCACAACTTGCCCAAGATGGTATGACCATGGTGTGTGTTACTCATGAAATGGGCTTTGCTAAAAAAGTGGCTGATCGTGTGGTATTTATGGATCAAGGCAAAATTGTGGAAATAGCACCACCAATGACGTTCTTTGGTCAACCAAAGCATCAACGTACTCAAAATTTTCTTAACCAAATTTTGAGCTATTAGAATGTCGGTTACGATAAGAATCGTCAAACCGCTGTTGTCGGCCATGATGCAGATTTCAGCTTTATTGATAGGGCTCATCTGGATTTTACAGTCTGGCGCGCAAGCTATGCATTATCAATGGCAATGGCTGCGAGTACCTGATTATGTGTTCTTTTTTGAAGATGGACATTGGTATAGCGGTGAGCTTATTGATGGTTTATTAGTGACTTTAAAACTTACGGTGATGAGCGGGATCGCAACCTTTATTTTAGCTTTATGGACGGCACTATTGCGTTTATCGGACTCTAAAGTCGGGCGACTGTTTGCTTTTATATATATAGAGGTGATCCGAAACACGCCATTATTAGTACAAATATATCTGCTGTACTTTGTATTTGGACCGTATTTAGGGCTCGAGAGATTCAGTACGGCAGTATTAGCACTGGCGTTATTTCAAGGCGCATACACAGCGGAAGTGATCCGCTCTGGTTTATTAGCTGTCGATAAAGGCCAATTTGAAGCGTGCCGAACCTTGGGCTTATCGCGCTTTAATAGTTACCGCTATATTATTTTGCCGCAAGTGATTAAAAAAACGCTACCCTCATTAACGAACGAGGCTATTTCGTTAGTTAAAAATACCTCTATTGTGAGTGTGATGGCTATTTTTGATCTCACTACGGAAGGCCGCAATATTGTTTCTGATACCGCCATGCCATTTGAAATTTGGTTCACTGTGGCGGTTATTTATTTATTGATAACATTAAGTTTGTCTGCATTATCAGCATGGTTAGAAAAACAAAGCCGCAAAGGGCATTAGGAGCTAAAATGAAACGTTTATGGATAACAGGTTTAACGCTATTAGGTTTTGGGCTGGGATTAGCGCAAAGTGCATGGGCAAGTGATACACCAAATTTAGATAAAATTAACCAACGTGGCACCTTAAAAGTGGGACTAAGCACATTTGTTCCGTGGGCGATGCGTGATGATCAAGGTGATTTAGTCGGTTTTGAAGTTGATGTTGCAACCCGCTTAGCTCAAGACTCTGGTTGGAAAGTTGAATTTATTCCAACAGCTTGGGAGGGTATTATACCGTCATTAATGGCGGGTAAATTTGATATAGTGATTGGCGGTTTAACCATTACGGATGAGCGTGCCAAAAGTGTGTTATTTACTATTCCTTATTCTCATTCAGGTATTCAAATTGCGGCTAACCTTGATACGACCAAAGGCTTTAGCAAAGAAGACTTTAATTCTCGTAAAATAAAGTTTGCAGCACGACGCGGAGCGCTTGGGATCACTATTTTGCGAGAAAACTTCCCAAAAGCAAAAATTCTACAGTTTGATGATGAAGCGCAAGCGTTCCAAGAAGTCTTAAACGGCAATGCAGATGCGGTAATCGCTTCTACGCCCAAGCCTGAGTTTGAAGCATTAAAATACCCTAATAAATTGTATATTCCACTGCAAGAACGTCTATATACAGGCAATGAGGGTTTTGCGGTGCGTTTAGGTGAGCAGGATAAGAAGGCCTTTTTCGATAAATGGATAGATGCTCGATCTCAAGATGGCTGGTTACAACAACGTTACGATTATTGGTTTAAGAGTGTTGATTGGCAAAAACAGGTTTCCAATACCAATCAATAAAAGATTGCTTGAAAAAATCATCAGTAATAGGCAAGTGAGTGCTCAGTAAAATGTGGAAGTTAAACCGATTAGATATCTTGTTGTTGATACTAGCGGGAAGTTTTATTGCATGGCTCTGTCTTAAAGACAGTGGCGCCTTGTCGTATCACTGGCAATGGCATAAGGCATTAACGTTACTTTTTACCCCTAAAGTGGATGGCAGCGTCTCGTATTTTATCCAAGGGATATTATCGACACTGCGTTTGACGTTTTGGGGAGCTTTATTAGCACTCATTTTAGGCGTGTTACTTGGCGTGGGGCGGCGTTCTTCTTATGTTGTAATTCGACTCATCGCCAATAGCTATGTGCAATTAATTCGCAATATCCCACCTTTGGTTTTCATTTTTATCTTCTATTTTTTTATTGCTAATCAATTAGTACCATTGCTTGGGCTTGGAGAGATATTACGTGAGCATTCTGAACTCATTAATCTATTACAGCGTTGGTTATTTGGTGAGGCTAATTTATGGGAGAACCTTGCCTCTGGGGTACTATGTATTGGGATGATATCCGCCGCATATATTGGAGAAGTAGTAAGATCGGGGCTAGATAATGTAGATAAAGGCCAACATGAAGCGGCAAAAACATTGGGTTTGTCTGCTTGGCATCGTTATCGCTATATTATTGCCCCACAAGTCTTAAAGTCGATAGTTCCACCATTGGCTGGACAATTAATATCACTGGTAAAAGACTCCTCAATCGTATCGCTGATCTCAATTCAAGAAATGACCTTTGTCGGGACAGAAATCGCCAACTCTAGTGGTATGATCTTTGAGGTATGGATCATGGTGGCATTAGGTTATTTCATTCTATGCTTTGCTTTGTCGCAAATATTTTCTTGGTTAGAAAGGAGCCAAAGACTACCTAATGAGGCATGAAACTTTCAGTCTCTAATCAGTTTATTCAATATCGACATAGTTCTTCTCTCCTATCGCTGTTTTTCTTGATTTTTGCGGTCTGTAATTTGATGCTCAGTTCGATATGTAACAAAGTGGTTTTATTTGTGACATATTTTACAAAATATTATCTTTATAATTTTGGTGTTTTTTTGATGTTTGAACGATGCAAATTTAAACTGTAATGAATTGTTTGATTTCAGCGTGTATTACACTAAATTAGCTTACTTTAGTTACATGTCACGCGAAAAGGTTTTAATTTCACTTAATTCTGCCATTCTATAGATGTAACTAATTATTATATTCCGCCTTTATCTACAATTTTACTTCTTAATTGTATACAAAATACTCGTCGGATTTTATAAAACATCATTTACGAAATGTTAGTTTTCATTTATATTGCGTGAGTTTGTTATTATCTGTAAGCATAATGCTTCAAATGTAACAATATATATTCTGCGTTTCTAGGCGTGGTTTTGTTGTTCTCTCTTCTTAACTTCGATGATTTTTGAGTGGCTTATATGCTCTTTTATCGTCTCGTTAGTGAGTTAGTTTGGTCGTGAGTGGTGTTTAAATATTGCTATTTGTAGTGAAAATACCGCTTTTATCGATTTCATGTTTTTTTGCGTTTGGGGCGCACTGGTCATTGACCATGATTGCTCTCTCATTCGCCTTTAATATCGAGATTTAGAATGGAAGCCTCAAGATACAAAAGTATCCTGTCACGAGGAGGGTTGCTCAGTGCAATTTTACTTATGTCTGGATGCAGTTCTGCTTTGCTTGATCCTAAAGGAATTATAGGCATTCAGGAAAAAGAACTTATTATTACAGCATTACTTTTAATGTTGATAGTTGTTATACCTGTAATATTGATGACGGTATACTTTTCATACAAGTATAGAACATCGAATACAGAGGAAAAGTACGAACCTGAATGGGCTCATTCTACCAAAATTGAAATCGTGGTGTGGGCTGTTCCTATTATCATCATTGTAATTTTGGGCACGATTACATGGCGTAGTACGCACGAACTCGAGCAATCTAAACCTCTTGTTAGTGACGTTGAACCAATGACAATCGAAGTGGTATCACTTGATTGGAAATGGTTATTTATCTACCCAGAACAGCATATTGCTACGATCAACTATGTTGCTTTTCCAAAAGATGTCCCTGTACAGTTTAAAATCACTTCTGACAACATCATGAACTCCTTTTTTATTCCTCGTTTAGGCAGCCAAATTTATGCAATGCCAGGCATGATGACTCAAGTTCATTTGATGGCCAACGAAGCGAATGATTATAAAGGCATCTCTGCTAACTATAGTGGTGGTGGTTTCTCTGGTATGAAGTTTACCGCTCATGTTACCGAGACTCGTGATGCGTTTAATCAATGGGTTCAAAGTGTTAAAACAAAAGATGGTGCACTAACTATGCATGATTTTAGTGATTACCAAGCATTAGCTAAGCCTAGTGAAAATGTGCCGGTAACTTACTATTCACAGGTTCCAGAACATTTGTTTGCCGATGTGGTGAAACAATATAAGGGCGCTTTGAATTCCCATGAAAATGGAATGGATGAGATGCACCACACGGATATGGCAAAAGATTAAGGGCAGGAAAGAGTATGTTTGGAAGACTTTCACTCGATAGTATCCCGTACCACGAACCAATTCTCGTGGTAACTATGGCTGTTATTGCCATTGTTGGGCTTGCTGTTGTTTCCGCTATTACCTATTACGGTAAATGGCAATATTTATGGTCGGAGTGGTTCACTTCGGTTGACCATAAGAAAATTGGTTTCATGTATATTGCAGTTGCAATGATCATGTTAGTTCGTGGTTTCTCTGATGCAGTCATGATGCGTAGTCAACAGCTACTGTCGTCGGCTGGTGATGCTGGTTATTTGCCGCCAGAGCATTACGACCAGATTTTTAGTGCTCACGGCGTGATCATGATTTTCTTCGTCGCAATGCCTCTTATCATTGGTTTAATGAATATTGCAGTACCATTGCAAATCGGCGCACGTGATGTGGCATTCCCTTACCTAAACAACCTTAGCTTTTGGTTGTTTGTTGTTGGGGTCATTTTAACGAATGTTTCTTTGGGTGTGGGCGAATTTGCTCGTACTGGTTGGCTTGCTTACCCTCCATTGTCTGGAATTAAGGCTAGCCCAGGAACGGGGGTTGATTATTGGATTTGGGCGCTGCAGCTCTCTGGTATCGGAACCACGCTTTCTGGTGTGAACTTCTTCGTTACTATTATGCGTATGCGCACGCCATCGATGACGATGATGAAAATGCCTGTTTTTACTTGGGCTTCATTATGCGCAAACGTATTGATCATTATTTCGTTCCCTATTCTGACCGTGACTATTGCTTTATTAACACTTGATCGTTACCTCGGCACCCATTTCTTTACTAATGATATGGGCGGCAATATGATGATGTACGTCAATCTGATTTGGGCATGGGGACACCCTGAAGTTTACATCTTGATTCTTCCGGTCTTCGGTGTTTATTCAGAAGTGGTAGCAACCTTCTCTCGTAAAAAACTATTTGGTTACACATCATTAGTATGGGCAACCGTTGTTATTACTATTCTTGCGTTCGTTGTATGGCTACATCACTTCTTTACCATGGGATCAGGGGCTAACGTTAATGCCTTCTTTGGTATTGCGACCATGATTATCTCTATACCTACCGGGGTTAAGATCTTTAACTGGCTCTTTACCATGTACCGTGGGCGTGTTGAATTTACGTCACCAATGTTATGGATGATTGGTTTTTTAATCACCTTTACTGTTGGCGGTATGACGGGTGTGCTTCTGGCTGTGCCTGGGGCTGACTTTGTATTGCATAATAGTGTGTTCTTAATTGCCCACTTCCATAACGTTATTATTGGCGGCGTGGTATTTGGTTGCTTTGCTGGTGTGACTTACTGGTTCCCTAAAGCGACAGGTTTTATGCTTAATGAAACATGGGGTAAACGTGCATTCTGGTGTTGGATTATCGGCTTCTTGTTTGCCTTTATTCCTTTATACGCACTTGGTTTTATGGGGATGACTCGTCGTTTAAGCCAAGGTATTGATCCTGAATATTTCCCACTGCTTTCGGTTGCAGCATTTGGTACTTTCATCATTTTCTGTGGCGTGGCATGTCAAGCAATTCAGTTCATCGTGAGTATTCGTGACCGCGAACAAAACTTGGATTTAACAGGCGACCCGTGGAATGGACGTACTCTTGAGTGGTCAACATCATCACCCCCGCCGTTTTATAATTTTGCAAAAACACCGAAAGGCGATGAAATTGATGCATTTTGGTATCAAAAGCAACGCGGAGAAGCGGGTGTTGACGCAACGTTGGCAGCAGATGAAGGCTATGCTCCAATTCATATGCCGAAAAATACAGCGACAGGGATATATATCTCAGGATTCGCTTTGATTTTTGGTTTCTCTATGATTTGGTACATCTGGTGGCTTGCCGCTGTTGGTTTCGTTGGCATTATTGCTACCGCTATTATTCATAGCTTTAATGAAGATCGTGATTACTACGTTACGGTTGAAGAAATTAAAGCAGTAGAAGATGCGCATAAAGAAAATTTGCGTAAATCAAAACAACAAGCAAACCTTGATACCGATGTGGAGGTTGATTATGCACGCTAATCCTGCTGTTGAGCATGGGCATGATGACCACGATCATCACGATGCTAATGAGATGAAGCAATATGGCTTCTGGGTTTACTTGATGAGCGACTGCATCTTATTTGGCACCTTATTTGCCACTTATGCAGTCCTTATGAATGCCACTGCTGGTGGGCCATCAGGGAAAGACATTTTTGATGTACCGTTTGTTTTTGTCGAAACCATGTTGCTACTGTTAAGTAGTATCACATTTGGTTTTGGCATTATTGCGATGAAGCGAGAAGATGTTGCAGGGCTAAAACGCTGGTTACTGATTACCGCATTATTAGGCTTAGGCTTTATTGCGATGGAAGTTTATGAGTTTCATCATTTAATTGAAGAAGGTTTTGGCCCTCAACGCAGTGCGTTTTTATCGGCTTTCTTTATTTTAGTTGCTACTCACGGTTTACACGTAACGTTTGGTTTAATTTGGTTGACGGTTTGTTATATCCAATTAAATTCAAAGGGCCTGAATGATTTGATGAAAGGGCGTTTTTATTGCCTTAGCTTATTTTGGCACTTCTTAGATATCGTATGGATTTGTGTTTTCACTATCGTTTATTTATTGGGAGTGATCTAATGTCAAATCAATCAACATCTCCAACTAATGGTCATGAAGATTCAGGTGCTAAAGGTTATATTACGGGCTTTATTGCCTCATTGATTTTAACCATCATTCCTTTTTACTTTGCTTACACTGGTGCATTATCACGTGAAGCTACTATTGCTGTTTTAATTATTTCAGCGGTGGTTCAGTTAGTGGTTCATCTGTTCTATTTCTTACATTTAGATAGTTCAGAAAAGGGTCAATTTAATATAATGTCATTTGTGTTTACATCAATCATTGTGTTTATCGTAATCGCAGGGTCTATTTGGATCATGTGGAACCTTAACCACAATATGATGATGTAAGGCATAAATATGTTTAAAGAATACGTATCGCTTACCAAGCCTGGAATTATCATGGGCAATTTGATCTCGGTACTAGCGGGCTACTTTCTAGCCGCTAAATCAGAGTCGGTAACGTTGTCATTACTTGCTTACACTCTGTTGGGTGTAGCTTTAGTGATTGCGTCGGGTTGTGTTGTGAACAATATTTTTGATCGAGATATTGATGCTAAAATGTCTCGCACTCAAAATCGTGCCATCGTACGAGGCTCAGTTAATATTGATCGAGCCTTTTTGTTTGCGATTATCATGTTACTTGTAGGTACTGGATTACTCTATAAAATGGCGAATCCATTATCGGCAGTAGTGGTGTTGCTTGGTTATGTCTTTTACGTGTTCTTTTATACTATGTGGTACAAACGCACCTCGATATACGGCACGCTTGTCGGCAGTGTATCAGGGGCGATCCCACCTTTAGTTGGTTACTTAGCGGTAACCAACTACATCAGCTTGGAAGCGGTATTATTATTTAGCTTGTTCTGTTTATGGCAAATGCCGCATTCATATGCGATTGCTATGTTTAGAATGAAAGACTATGAACAAGCTGAAATTCCAGTGTTACCAGTTGTTAAAGGTATCCACAAAGCACGTCAACATATGATGGCTTATGTTGTTGCCTTTTCTGTAGTTGCATTTGGGCTTTATGCTTTTGGCCATACTGGGTATGAATATTTGGCTGTAGCGGCGGTTTCTTGTTATGGCTGGTCTAAAGTAACGTTTAGACGCATGGATGAATCCAATTATATTCAATGGTCTAAGTCAGTGTTTAAAGTTTCATTGCTGGTGGTTACGGCATTTAGTGCAGTTTTGGGAATCGAATTATTACCCTTAGGCGTTACATTTTAAGAACGTTATCGTTACTGTAATTTTACATTTCAATAATAGTGGTGTTGTTTTTTTTGAATGTAAGCATAATAAAAAGACTGTAATGAATTATGCTTATTTGTGATTTTAGGTTTATCTAAGATAGATACCTAAGTTTGCAGCAGAACACAAAACCACATCGCTGAGTTCAAGTTTTAGACTGTACTCAATTGGAATAGTGATGTTCTTCCTGTGTAAATCTAGTGTTACCTCCAAGTTTGCTAGGAAAAATAAAAAACACCAAGCCTCCCCAGCTTGGTGTTTTTTTATGTATCAACTTATATTAATTTCTCTCGCTTATATTCCGTTTTGACTTACACTTCGATTCTTGTTCTGACCTCTTTGGTTTTCTCTACTTTATAGGGGGTAGAGAGGCCGCGTATATTTTTTGAAAGGATAAAAATGAGCGTTGTTTTAGCTGAAGAAATGGTTTTTTCTTGCTCTGAAATTGAGCCATCATTTGAATTGATGGCCAAGAACTTAGCTTCTCAAGGTTATAGCATTCACCTTAATGGATTAAATCCAAATTTATTAGATTCATTGTATGAGTATATCCAGACTATGCCTGCAGATAAGTTCAAACGAGCTGGAATAGGTCGAGAAGATAATTTAATACTAAATGAGTCTGTCCGTACCGACCAAGTGTGTTGGATTAATGGCGAAAGTGAAGCGGGGAAGGCATGGCTTAATTGGACAGCGTCTTTACAACGCTACCTCAACCGGAATCTTTTTTTAGGGTTGTTTTCCTTTGAGAGTCATTTTGCTCATTACTCGACAGGGGATTTTTATAAAACTCATAAGGATGCTTTTAAAGGAGAAGCGAACCGTATCTTGAGTATTGTTGTTTATCTAAATCCAGATTGGAAACATACTGATGGTGGCGAGTTAGTCTTGTATCAAGATCAAACTCAAGTAGAGATTCTTAGAGTTGTACCTAACTTTGGAACGGTTGTCGCTTTTTTGAGTGAGGATTTTCCACATGAAGTTCTACCTGCAACCCGCGATAGATACTCGATTTCAGGTTGGTTTCGAGTGAATAGTTCGGCTGGTGATAAAGTCGATCCACCAAGATAAATTCAAAATAGCGGGCTTAGTATTCTAAAAAAACGAGCTCAAAATTGAGCTCGTTTTTATTGATGTATAAGACACAAATATTATATTTCAACTTGTAGCATGACTAAATCAACCATCTTGTCGAATTAAATAATCAAATGCACTCAAGCTTGCTTTTGCTCCGTCACCCATTGCAATGATGATCTGCTTGTATGGAACGGTAGTGGCATCTCCTGCAGCAAATACACCCGGCATGCTGGTTTCACCACGATCATTGACGATGATTTCACCACGAGGCGATAACTCAACTTCAGAATCTTTTAGCCATTCAGTATTCGGTACAAGTCCAATTTGAACAAAAATACCAGCTAGTTCGATTTCTTTGATCTGATCAGTATGACGATCTTTGTATTTTAGGCTGGTTACTCGCTTCCCATCACCCATCACTTCTGTTGTTTGAGCCATGGTTATAATGTCAATATTTGGCAGAGAGTTCGCTTTATTGATCAATACTTGATCGGCACGTAATACCTCTGCAAATTCAAGGACGGTAACATGCTCAACAAGACCAGCTAAATCAATAGCAGCTTCAATGCCGGAATTACCACCACCGATAACGGCAGTTCTTTTTCCTTTAAATAATGGTCCATCACAGTGTGGGCAGTAAGCAACGCCTTTATTACGATACTCTTGTTCACCAGGAACGTTCATTTCACGCCAGCGTGCACCAGGGCTTAAAATAATGCTTTTACTTTTTAGATTTGCGCCACTTTCAAGATCAATATGGATGTAACCATCTTCAGTGTAAGGCTTGCCCATTATCTTATCGGCTTGCTGTTCGGTTATTACATCAACATCGTATTCTTTCAGGTGTTCAGCTAGATCGGTTGCTAATTTAGGACCTTCGGTACGCTTTACTGAGATAAAGTTTTCTATCGCCATCGTATCCATCACTTGCCCGCCGAAACGTTTAGCAACAATACCAGTACGAATACCTTTACGCGCTGCATATAATGCTGCTGCGCTACCACCAGGTCCACCACCGACGACTAAAACATCGTATGGATCCTTTTCATTCAAGCTCGCGGCGGCTTTTTCTGATGCACCATCATCTACTTTGGCTAAGATTTCGTTAAGCGTCATACGACCTTGGCCAAAAAGCTCGCCATTTACAAAAACACTCGGTACAGCCATGATATCGCGATGTTTTAGTTCATCTTGGAATAAAGCCCCATCAATCATGGTGGTGCGAATATTAGGATTAATAGCTGACATCATATTAAAGGCTTGCACAACGTCTGGACAGTTTTGGCAAGACAGAGAAATGAAGACTTCAACATCAAGTTTTTTATTCAATTGAGCGATTTGCTCTATAGTGTCAGCGTCCAGTTTGAGCGGATGACCACCAGAATGCAGCAGTGCAAGCACAAGCGAAGTAAACTCGTGCCCCATAGGCAATCCCGCAAAGCGAAGTTGAGTTTCTTTTTCTGGGTTAATTACCGTCATAACCGGTTTGCGGTCGCTAGCGGCATCATCGCGAATTACTGTAATGAATTTACTAAGATCAGCAATTTCATTGGCTAAAGAAAGAATATCCTGAGCAGCTTTACTTTCATCTAGGCTAACCACTAACTGGATATCATGTTTTACATTCGTTAAATATTGTTCTAATTGTTGTTTAATCGCTTGTTCAAGCATGGGATGACACCTCAGTCTTTTGAATTTGAGTGGTTACTCTGGATGAAATTTAAAATAAGAATATGAAGTAGAGGGAGAGCTAGTCCGCCATATAGATCGTCAGAGGTAATACAACTGACCAGCTCTCAATTTTAGTTAATAAGCATTTTCCATTAAGTTGGTATGTTATTAACGAATGCTAAGGATTAAATCTTACCAACAAGATCTAATGATGGAGCTAGTGTTGCTTCGCCTTCTTTCCATTTTGCAGGACAAACTTCACCTGGGTGAGTGGCAACATATTGCGCCGCTTTTACTTTACGAAGTAAATCTTCTGCATCACGACCAATACCTTCAGCAGTAATTTCCATTGCTTGGATAGTACCTTCTGGATCGATAAGGAAAGTTGCACGGTCTGCAAGGCCTTGGCCCTCACGCATAACACCGAAGTTATTGGTGATGTTGCCAGTTTGGTCACCCAGCATGTAGTACTGAATTTTACCAATAGTCTCAGAGCTGTCATGCCAAGCTTTGTGGGTGAAATGAGTATCAGTTGATACTGAATAGACTTCTACGCCACGCT
Organism: Vibrio hibernica; assembly: GCF_015223435.1. Lineage (GTDB taxonomy): Bacteria > Pseudomonadota > Gammaproteobacteria > Enterobacterales > Vibrionaceae > Vibrio > Vibrio hibernica. Next base: position 52,007 of record NZ_VHKO01000007.1, on the reverse strand, counting down.
TTTGTAATTCTTCGTAATGGTCAGCAATATCACCAAGCTCTGTAGGACATACAAATGTGAAATCGGCTGGGTAGAAGAAAAATACAGCCCACTTACCTAATACATCTTTTTCTGAAACCTCAATAAACTCGCCGTTTTTGAATGCTGTCGCGTTGAATGGTTTGATTTGAGTGTTAATCATAATATTTACTTTCCTATGTTGGATTGAAGTTTTAACTAATTACTAAATTCTGCTGGCACAGCCTGTTTTATATTCTCAGCTCTGCCTCGTTTCTTGCTTACGGGAAGTATATTCACATGATTGGAGTTTTTTATAAAATTGATTGTTCTTATTGTATTGATAGGTTAAATCTATGGAGGGTATCAGTCGAAGTGTTTTTCTGTAGTGAGTATGTAATTGAAATGAGCTATAGGGAAAAATGAGTTTAGAAAGGTATGGAAATTTAACTAGGACGCGGGTTCAGCTGACGCCAGCGCATTCAAGCTATATGTGATAAATGATAAAGGTAGTGTTGATAATGAATGCAAGATATTCATGTATATCAACCGATAGTTAATATACCCGTAAAAACAAAAATGCCACTAACTTATTGAGCTAGTGGCATTTTTGTTAGATTGGTGGAGCTGGCGGGATTTGAACCCGCGTCCGAAAATCATTCACCGTTGGTACTACATGTTTAGTCGATCTTTAATTTCACCACCGACCTGCGAACCGACACGCTAGCTGATGGCTATCCTGAATTATTTTTAATGCTTTGTCTCTCAGGCTGGAGACGCCACACGAGTTCGTTTGGGTTTGACTCTCTGTTGTTCCCCGTCTTACAAACGGAAGCTAGGGCAGAAAGGCTCTCAGCAGGGTATTAAGCTGCTAGTGCGTAGTTTTCGTCGTTTGCGACTATTTTTTTGCGGCTTTTTACGTGGCAAACCGCCCCACGACATGCACCTAAGACTTCAAAATTCCCGTCGAATCCTAAATCAGCCCCAAGTTTTCTGTTTGAATTATTTTGAACTACTCATCAAAATATCAAACCAACGTTATTAACGCTGTATATATCAACTTAACGCGCATAGTAACATAAAACCTTTCAGAGTCTAGTGACTAGCGATTAAGTGGTTAACAATAAGACACTTTTAGTCTTTATTGTTAGATAATCTATCGTAAGCTGCTTTTCATGATGCGAGCTTTATCGCGCTGCCAATCTTGATTTTTTTGATCATCACGCTTGTCGTGTAATTTCTTACCCTTCGCAACGCCAATTTTCATTTTCACCCAAGACTGAGACCAATAAAGCGATAGGGCAATTAGAGTCATGCCTTCGCGATTTACTCGTCCAAATAGATTATCTAATTCACGACGATTGAGTAAAAGCTTACGAACCCGAGTTGGGTTGGCGACAATATGCGTAGAGGCTTGATTCAGTGGTATGATTGATGCGCCACTTAGGAATGCCTCGCCATCGCGAAGAAAAACGTAGCTTTCTGCGATATTGGCTTTACCTTGACGTAAAGATTTAACTTCCCAACCTTGCAGCTCTAAGCCAACTTCAATTTCATCATCAACGAAATATTCGTGCCGAGCTTGCTTGTTGAGTGCGATAGTATTACTACCGGCTTTGGATTTTGATTTTTTCTTTGCCATAATGGCGTCATTATACGGATTGCGTTAATTTTCGCGAATCCTTTTCTACGCTTTCTTGTTAATATTTATGTTTATTTTTAAGAATATGTTCGCTGAGTCATATTAGGAAGTTTTATGCCTTTAATTAATCGTTCAGCTTTAGTTTCGTTTAGTGCTGAACAAATGTTTACTTTGGTTAATGATGTAGAGAGGTATCCAGAGTTTTTACCAGGGTGCTCAGGTTCTAAATTAATTGAATCAAGTCAAACTGCGATGGTGGCATCAGTTGATGTTTCTAAAGCCGGTATCAAAAAGACGTTTACTACCTCTAACCTCATGATCCCTGACCGCTTAATTAAATTACAGTTAGTGGATGGTCCTTTTAAAAGTTTATCAGGAAGTTGGCGTTTTATTCCTTTAGATGATTTTGCCTGTAAGATTGAGTTTCAATTAGAGTTTGAGTTTTCTAATAAATTAATTGAAATGGCTTTTGGTAAAATATTTAACGAATTAACAAGTAATATGGTGAAATCGTTCACTCAAAGGGCAAAACAAATTTATGTTAACCCTTAAGTATTCATGAGTAATCAATAAACAAAGAGTGATGTCAGTGACTGAGAAAAATTTGAATCAATCATTAATTCGTGTGGAAGTTGTATATGCTTTACCTCATGAGCAAAAAGTCTTCGAGTTAGCGGTATCTAGTGATATGTCTGTACAGGAGATTATTGAACAATCTGGTGTATTAGAGTTATATCCTGAGATCGACCTTAAGAATAATAAAGTCGGTGTATTTAGCCGCAATATTAAATTGGATGCGAATGTGCGGGATAAAGATAGGATTGAAATTTATCGACCATTACTTGCTGATCCGAAAGAGATTCGACGTAAGCGTGCAGAACAGAAAAAATGAAATGATAAGCAATTGAAAAGTTTATGAATAATATGAAAAAGTCCCTATATCAGTTCATATCTGATATGGGGACTTTTTTACATCAATAGATAGTGAGATCTATTATTGCAATGGAGTATTGAAATCAGGGCTGAGATCAAAGTCACCCGAAGCTTCGGTTAGCTTTTGTGACATTTCATCAAACGTTATTTCAAGGTTCTTTTGTACTGTATCGTCATGACCATGAGTAAAGTTATAAATGTAGTACCAAGTATCAGGGTAACCATTTTGAACCAGCATAGGTGAACCTAAAACGAAACGAACTTGTTCTTTGGTCATGCCAATACGAATTTTATCAACGTCGGGTTGTTCAACGTAGTTACCTTGGGCTATATCTATTCGGTAAACAAAGCGTTCTAAAACGCTGCAACCAGACAGTAAAAGAGTCAGAAATAAAGGGATAATCATTATCCACTTTTTAAAATGCATAGTGGCTTTCTTTGAGTTGAGGGATAAAAACTGCCCTGATGATAAACAAGCGCAGCCCAGAAGTAAAAGCTCTCTGTTCGAAAGATGGAAATAAGACCATAATTTTTGAGTTTGGTTGCAGAAAATTAATAAAAATAGAAAAAGATAGTATAGGTATAGTGCCTTCTATTGCCTGATGTGAACACTTTGAGTAAATGTGAAAAGGCAGAGTCATTAAATAACCAATAAAAAACTTTACTGTATAAAAAGCCAGTATATACTGTTTTTACATACAGTGAATAATTTGGTTTTTAAAGGTGGATTTATGCTCTCTCATTTAAGTGTTAATAATTTTGCGATTGTTAAGTCTTTGCAGCTAGAGCTTTTCAAAGGAATGACAACGATTACCGGTGAAACGGGTGCGGGTAAATCTATTGCTATCGATGCACTAGGGCTGTGCCTCGGTGGGCGTTCTGATAGTAATGTGGTCAGACCTGGAGAAGAAAAAACTGATATTAGCGCATCGTTTATTCTAGATAATAATGTTCGCGCAACACGTTGGCTAGAAGATAATGAGTTACTTGATAGTGGTGAGTGTATTATACGCCGGATTATCACTAAAGAGGGGCGCTCACGTGCGTTTATCAATGGTAACCCTGTCCCTCTTTCATTGCTTAAATCGTTAGGGCAAACGTTGGTTAATATTCATGGTCAACATGCTCATCATCAGTTAATGAAACCTGAATACCAGCTGACTTTGCTCGATCAATATGCTGGTCATCAAGGATTAATTGAGGCGACTAAAAAAACGTACTCCGATTGGCGGCAGAAACAAAATCAATTAAAAACGTTACGGGTGAGTAGCCAAGATAATTTGGCTCAAAAGCAATTACTCGAATATCAAGTTAAAGAATTGGATGAACTTGCCTTAGGCGAGGATGAATTTGTAGAGCTTGAACAAGAACATAAATTGTTATCCAGCAGTGGTCAAATCGCCCTGACGTGTCAGCAAGCGATTAACGATCTTTATGATGGTGATGATGCAAATGCGTTAGGTCTACTTAATTCTGTTAGTCATGCTTTGAACGAATTAGTGGATCTAGATCCTAAGTTATCGCATCTGCCAAGCATGCTATCAGAAGCTATCATTCAATTAGATGAAATCAATTTAGAGCTGCGTTCTTATGCGGATGATATTGATGTGGATCCGACCCGAATTGCTGAAGTGGAAGATCGTTTTAGTAAGGTGATGAGTACTGCCAAGAAGCACAGCGTATCGGCAGATGAGTTGTATCAGCATCATCAAAAAATTAAAGAACAGATTGACGCATTAGATTGTTCAGATGAGAGATTCGAACAGCTTGAGCGTGATGTAGAAGAAAAGTATCAAGCATTTATTCAGTCAGCAGAAAAACTCAGCAAGAGCCGTCGGCGTTATGCTAAGGAATTGAACAAGCTTATCACTCAAAGTATGCATGAACTCAGCATGGCGCAAGCACAGTTCTGCATTGATATAAGTAGCGAAGTCAAACATGCAACGCCACTTGGTATTGATAGTATCAGCTTCTTAGTTTCAGCAAACCCAGGTCAACCATTACAAGCTTTGGCAAAAGTAGCATCTGGTGGCGAGCTTTCTCGTATATCACTGGCAATTCAAGTCATCACGGCGCAAAAAGTACAAACACCAAGTCTTATTTTTGATGAAGTTGATGTGGGGATCAGTGGCCCAACCGCGAGTGTGGTTGGCAAAATGCTGCGTAAGTTAGGGGAATCGACTCAAGTTTTGTGTGTAACCCATTTACCGCAAGTAGCAGGGTGTGGTCATCAACAACTATTTGTGTCCAAACAGGCGAAGGCTGGTAAAACGGAAACTAGAATGAACCTTCTCGATAATAACCAGCGTGTGGATGAACTGGCCCGTTTACTTGGTGGTAGTCAAATTACAGATTCAACTCGAGCTAATGCTAAAGAGCTGTTAGTCGCAGCGTAGCTAACAATTAAAAATACAGATATTAAAGTTGGGATCTTGGTATTAACTCTTTCTAGTTAAAAATATATAAGATCCCAATTTCTCTGTTCTAGAAAGAAGGGTGGCCTTTTACACCTCTGACTCTTGCCTTTAAAATAGTTTACTCGACCAGCCTAATTTTTTACGCAGTACATGGTAGTAACTGTAGTCTTCAGGGTGAATCAGATTCAAAATACTTGGGCTTTGAAAAATATGAATCTCATCACCAGGCGATACTGGTAAAGATATTTGCCCATCACAACTGACCTCTTGCGTTCCTCTATTGTCGGGAGAAACCACTAATTTTATTTTGCGATTACCATCAACCACCAAAGGTCGGCTTGATAGGGTATGTGGAAACATCGGTACCAAAGAGATTGCATTTAAACTTGGTGATAAGATAGGGCCTCCACCGGAAAGTGAATAAGCAGTTGATCCGGTTGGGGTTGCAACAATTAACCCATCTGAACGCTGAGAAAAAGCAAAGCGATCATCGATATACACCTCAAACTCAATCATGTGAGCCACTTTACCCGGATGAAGCACCACTTCATTTAAGGCAGAATTGTGGCTTTTTATTTGACCGTGTCGATGAACCTCTGCTTCTAATAAGAAACGATCTTCACCTAAATAATGTCCTTTCAATACGCTTAATAACGAATCGTGAAAATCTTCAGGATTCAGGTCCGTTAGAAAACCTAAATTCCCCCGGTTTACGCCGATGACTGAGATATCAAAACGAGAAAGTATGCGAGCCGCACCCAGCATATTACCATCACCGCCAACCACGATGGCGAGATCTGCCTGCTCACCAATTTGTAATAAGCTTGTAAATATAGATTTTGGTAGCTCTTCCAATATATCGATCAAACGATCATCAACCAGAACTTGGTAACCTTGGTCAATTAACCAAAAAAATAATTCTTTATGAGTTTGCACAGCTTTATGGTTACGAGGTTTACCAATAATAGCGATTACGTTAAACGGCTTTTGCATAATATCTCTGCTCTTTCATTAAGGATTCGTATTTTACGCTTGAATCAAAAATCTTCGTCCCCATAATAAAGGCAAGTGTAACGACTATGCGAGTATTTTGTGCCTATTTAAGTGGAGCAAGCGTATGGTCTTGATTAATTTCTTGGAGATATCATGACAGATAAACACAATAACCCGCATGAAGAAGAGCTAAAAGCGGAAGAAGTACAAGCAGAAGAAGCACTTGAAAATGAAACCATCGAAACGATTGGTGATGATGGTGATATTGAGTGGAATGAAAGTGGAGAAACTGAAGGTTCATTGGTTGCAGAATTAGAAGCTGCGCTAATTGCGAGCCAAGCTCAAGTTAAAGAGCAACAAGATTCTGTTCTACGAGCAAAAGCTGAAGTAGAAAATATGCGTCGTCGTAGTGAACAAGAAATTGATAAAGCTCGTAAATACGCACTGAATAAATTTGCTGAAGAGCTGCTACCGGTCATCGATAATTTAGAACGTGCACTTCAAGCTTCTGATTCTGAAGATGAAGTGGTTAAATCGATTATTGAAGGTGTCGAAATGACACACAAATCATTCGTTGATACGGTCTCTAAATTTGGCCTAGAAGTTATCAATCCTGAAGGTGAAGCTTTCAATCCTGAATTGCACCAAGCTATTGGGATGCAAGAAAGTGCTGAGCATGAATCGAATACCGTGATGATCGTGATGCAAAAAGGTTATCAATTGAATGGTCGAGTGATCCGTCCTGCGATGGTGATGGTTGCAAAATAATATTTCATTTTGTCCCTTGAAATGAAATTTGTAGCCCTTATTTATGGTGTATAAAAGCGTGTTTATCGATAGATAGCCGCTAGAACAAATTGACAGATAGGGTTGAAATCCAAATCTGAGCCCCCATCTTATTTGATATAAAAAAGCTGGGTACAGCAAAACTGATTAACTGAATTTTTTGGAGAATGTTCTAATGGGTAGAATCATTGGTATTGATTTAGGTACAACTAACTCATGTGTTGCAGTATTAGACGGCGACAAACCACGCGTAATTGAAAATGCAGAAGGCGAACGCACAACTGCATCGGTAGTGGCTTATACAGATGGCGAAACATTAGTAGGTCAGCCTGCAAAACGTCAAGCGGTCACTAACCCTGAAAATACATTATTTGCTATCAAGCGTTTGATCGGTCGTCGCTTTGAAGACGAAGAAGTTCAGCGTGATATCGAAATTATGCCTTATAAAATTATCAAGGCAGACAATGGCGATGCATGGGTTGAAGCGAAAGGCCAAAAAATGGCTGCTCCTCAAGTATCAGCTGAAATCTTGAAAAAAATGAAAAAAACCGCTGAAGATTTTCTTGGTGAAGAAGTAACAGCTGCTGTTATTACGGTTCCTGCTTACTTTAACGATGCGCAACGTCAAGCTACAAAAGATGCTGGTCGTATCGCAGGCCTTGAAGTTAAGCGTATTATCAACGAACCAACTGCTGCTGCACTTGCTTACGGTCTTGATAAAAAAGGTGGCGATCGCACTATCGCTGTTTATGACCTTGGTGGTGGTACGTTTGATATCTCTATCATCGAAATTGATGAAGTTGAAGGTGAGAAAACATTCGAAGTTCTTTCTACCAATGGTGATACACACTTAGGTGGTGAAGATTTTGATACACGTCTAATCAACTACTTAGTATCTGAATTCAAAAACGAGCAAGGCATTGATCTGAAAAAAGATCCTCTAGCAATGCAACGTGTGAAAGAAGCGGCAGAAAAAGCGAAGATTGAATTATCTTCAGCTCAACAAACCGACGTAAACCTTCCATATGTAACAGCAGATGCAACAGGTCCTAAGCATATGAACGTTAAAGTAACACGTTCTAAATTAGAATCTTTAGTTGAAGACTTGGTACAACGTTCTCTTGAACCACTTAAAGTGGCGCTTGCTGATGCTGATTTAAGCGTAAGTGATATCACTGACGTTATTCTAGTGGGTGGTCAAACACGTATGCCACTAGTTCAGAAGAAGGTAACGGAATTCTTTGGTAAAGAACCACGTAAAGATGTAAACCCTGATGAAGCAGTCGCGGTAGGCGCAGCGGTTCAAGCTGGTGTTCTTTCTGGTGATGTAAAAGATGTGCTTTTACTTGATGTTACTCCTCTATCTTTCGGTATCGAAACGATGGGTGGTGTAATGACTAAGCTGATTGAGAAAAACACGACGATTCCTACTAAGGCAAATCAAGTGTTCTCAACAGCAGAAGACAATCAGAGCGCAGTGACCATTCACGTATTACAAGGTGAGCGTAAACAAGCTTCTTACAATAAATCTCTAGGTCAATTTAACCTAGAAGGCATTAATGCTGCGCCACGCGGTATGCCTCAAATCGAAGTAACATTCGATTTGGATGCAGATGGTATCTTGAACGTATCTGCAAAAGATAAAGCGACAGGTAAAGAGCAAAAAATCACGATTCAAGCGAATGGTGGTTTGAGTGACGAAGAAATCGAAAAAATGGTTCAAGAAGCTGAAGCTAATAAAGAAGAAGACAAAAAATTCGAAGAGTTAGTCACTACGCGTAACCAGGCGGATCAAATGATCCATGGTACTCGTAAACAAATGACAGAAGCGGGTGATGCACTTCCTGATGAAGATAAAGCGAATATCGAAAAAGCGATTGGCGAGCTAGAGCGCGTTAAATCTGGTGACGATAAAGCGGCTATCGATGAAAAAGTTCAAGCGTTAGCGGCTGCTGCGCAAAAACTAATGGAAATGGCTCAACAGCAAGCTCAAGCTTCACAAGGCGGCGAAGGTAGTTCAAAACCTGAAGACGACGTAGTGGATGCTGAATTTGAAGAAGTAAAAGACGAAGACAAAAAATAATCCGTAGGATTAAGTCGAGTCTGTAAAGTGAGCAATTAATCGCTTACTGATATCAGAATAAACTGCGGGCGTTAGAGGTTTCTCTCTCGCCCGCGTTTTTCGATAAAATACTAAACAATAAATAGGAAGCTTAGAGCTTCTATATATTGAGTTTTTTATAGTATGGATAATGTTAATTTGTCTCTCTTGATAAAAGTCAAACCTAGCTCGATGCTTTGAGTAAAAAAAGCGATCAGCTACAGTCGGTTTTTATCTAGACAGATAAATACATCGCTAATGCTTACCTGTGTCATTAGCTTTAAGAAAAATTGGTGAATCAAGCATGTCAAAACGTGATCTTTATGAAGTACTAGGCGTTAGTCGTGATGCGGCTGAACGTGATATTAAAAAGGCGTATAAACGTCTAGCAATGAAGTTCCATCCTGATAGAAATCAGGAAGCGGATGCTGTTGAAAAATTTAAAGAAGTAAAAGAAGCGCATGAAATTTTAACTGACGCACAGAAAAGACAAGCCTACGACCAATATGGTCATGCAGCCTTTGAACAAGGTGGCATGGGCGGTGGAGCTGGCGGCTTTAGTGGCGGCGGCGGCGGTGGTTTTGAAGATATGTTCGGCGATGTTTTCGGCGATATTTTCGGTGGCGGAGGCCGTCGTGGCGGTGGTCAACGTGCGCAACGCGGCTCTGATCTTCGTTACAATATGGAATTATCTTTAGAAGATGCAGTGCGTGGTTGTGAAAAAGAAATACGTATTCCAACATTAGCAGAATGCGAAGTGTGCGATGGTAGTGGAGCAAAGGCCGGTTCGACGTCTCAAACTTGTGGAACTTGTCATGGTCATGGCCAAGTACAGATGCGCCAAGGTTTCTTTGCCGTACAACAAGCTTGTCCTACTTGTCATGGTAAAGGTAAGATCATTAAAGATCCTTGTGGTTCTTGTCATGGTGAAGGCCGTAAACAAAAAAATAAAACGCTTAATGTTAAAATTCCCGCTGGTGTTGATACCGGTGACCGCATTCGCTTAACTGGCGAAGGTGAAGCGGGAGAACGTGGTGCTCCTGCTGGTGATTTATATGTTGAAGTGCATCTACGTCAGCATCATATTTTTGATCGTGATGGCAGTAATTTACATTGCGAAGTACCAGTAAGTTTTACACTTGCAGCGTTAGGTGGTGAAGTCGAAGTACCAACATTAAATGGTCGCTTTAAACTGAAAGTACCTGCTGAAATGCAAACTGGACGTATGTTCCGTATGCGTGGAAAAGGTGTTAAGTCGGTACGCGGTGGTGCAGTCGGTGATTTGATCTGTAAGCTTGTAGTCGAAACGCCAGTAAAACTAAGTTCTCATCAAAAAGACTTACTACGTGATTTAGAAGAATCCTTTGGTGGCGATGCGGGTCAAAAGCATAAGCCAAAATCGGAAGGTTTTTTTAATGGTGTGAAAAAATTCTTTGATGATTTAACTGGTTAACTTCAGTTTAACAAATAGAATGTAAAGCCTTCCACTGGGAAGGCTTTTTGCTTTTTTGGGGACGGTACATTTAGTCTTACCGTGGTTAATGCCTTAATAAGACGAATAAGGTATGATTGCGCTCAGATCGAAGACATTTTTTGTGAGTAAGTAATGCGAATATTTACTTTAGTTTTAATAGCCTTATTAGGCTTACTTCAATATGACCTGTTTTTTGGAAAAAATGGGGTGGCAGATTATAACGCTGTTCACTCGGATATTGTTGTTCAAGAACAAGTTAACGTTAGTTTAAAAAAGCGTAATGATTTGATGTTTGCTGAAATTGATGATTTGCGTCAAGGACTTGATGCAATTGAAGAAAGAGCGAGGCATGAGCTTGGTTTGATTAAAAATGGCGAAACTTTTTATCGAATTATGGGGGATGATACTGATGATAATTCCACCTTCAATTCTGATGATGGTTAATCGAGTTTATTTATGACCTCTTCATTATCTCATCATATGCAAGATCGTTGTTTTGCTGCTGTTGTTCCCGCCGCAGGTGTGGGTAAACGTATGCTAGCTAATCATCCTAAGCAGTATTTAATGTTGCACGGAAAAACAATATTAGAGCATACGATTGAACGTTTATTATCTCATCCTCTTATTGATTTAGTCATTGTCGCCATCAGTGATGATGACGAATATTTCCCAGCTTTATCTCTAGCTAGTCGACAAGATGTTATACGAGTGAGTGGCGGTAAAGAGAGAGTTGACTCGGTGCTGTCTGGCTTGGAGTATCTAAGCTTGCACTACGCAACAAAATACCCTTGGGTGCTTGTACATGACGCAGCTCGTCCTTGTGTTACTCATCACGACATCAGTCAATTAGTTGCAGCATGTTGCCCTGCATTATCGAAAGTTTCGAGCGTATGCGGTGGGATTTTAGCATCGCCTGTTCGCGATACCATGAAGAAAGCACAAGCTAATATTGATGACTTTAGTCACGAAGTTCGTATTAATACGACCGTAGACCGAAATCAGTTATGGCATGCATTAACACCGCAGATGTTTCCTCTTCATGAGCTTAAACAGGCTCTGTCTTACGGTTTGCTAAATGGTATTACACTAACAGATGAAGCATCCGCAATGGAGGCTATTGGTCAATCTCCATTATTAGTAACAGGCCGTGCTGATAACATAAAAGTAACACAACCTGAGGATTTGGCTTTAGCTGAATTTTTCTTATATAAGCAAATGAATGATTTGGATTTAGAAAAATCAATAGATCCAAGTGGCAATAATAAGGGCTTTTTATGATACGTATTGGACATGGTTTTGATGTGCATAAATTTGGCGGTGATGGCCCTGTGATTATTGGTGGTGTAGCGGTGCCTTATGAACAAGGTTTAATTGCACATTCTGATGGTGATGTTGCATTGCATGCACTTACGGATGCCTTATTAGGTGCCATTGCAGCGGGTGATATTGGTAAGCATTTCCCTGATACCGATGATAAGTGGAAAGGGGCCAATAGCCGAGATTTATTACGAGAGGTTTATTGTTTTGTGAAGCAAAAAGGTTACGTAATTGGCAATGCCGATGTCACGATTATCGCCCAAGCGCCTAAAATGTTGCCCTATATTGAATCGATGCGAGCCGCTATTGCGGCGGATTTAGAAACGAATATCGATAATATTAATGTTAAAGCGACGACAACTGAAAAACTTGGCTTTACAGGGCGAAAAGAAGGCATTGCTTGTGAAGCCGTGGTTTTGATTCATCGCTCTGAATCTAAGTAATACACATCCATCCATATAATACGACTAAGAATATTATGACAGACATTTTAGCCTCATTGGCTTATCAATTAAGTAAACCCATAGCCGATGCTAAAGTCAAAGCTCAAGCATGTGATTTTCAAGTTATGGAAGATTTAGGGTTTGATTTTTCTGGCAACGGCGAACACTTAATGGTGAAAATTCGCAAGCAAGGTGAAAATACCAGTTATGTCGCCAATGAGTTAGCCAAAGCTTGTGGAGTTCCGTCTAGCCATGTTGGTTGGGCCGGATTAAAAGATCGCCATGCGATAACGGAACAATGGTTAAGTGTACAAGGTGGTAAAAAAGACGATTTTAATATTGCCCAATTTGAAGCGGAACATCCCACCATACAAATTTTAGAGACGGCTTATCATCATAAAAAATTGCGCCCAGGTGATTTGATTGGTAATCAATTTGTGATCTGCTTAACTGAGGTATCGAATATTGATGATGTCTGTCAGCGACTTGAAAAAATAAAATTATCAGGCGTGCCTAATTACTATGGCGCTCAACGCTTTGGTCAAGACGGGAATAATTTAGATGAAGCACGTCGATGGGGACGTGAGAATGTACGCACCCGAAATCAAAATAAACGTAGCCTTTATCTTTCAACAGCACGCTCTTGGATTTTTAATCAAGTGGTTTCTCACCGGATTGAAACTCAACTATTCTCACAATTGCTTAATGGCGATATTGTGATCAATTCTCAAGGCGATCATCGCGTGGTTGATGAAACTAATCTTGCTGAATTACAAGTGCAGCTTGAAAATGAAACGCTGCAATTGTCCGCACCATTAGCGGGCGACAATGCACTACCAACTCGCAATGATGCCCAGCAATTAGAACAACCATTTTTAGATGCAGAGCCAGATCTTATGAAATTGATCTGTGGCAATCGCATGCGTCATGATCGCCGTCCCGTCGCTTTGTATGCACAAAACCTAGTTTGGTCAACAGAAGCTCAGACCGTCACGCTGTCATTCGGTTTGCCCGCTGGTTGCTTTGCTACGTCTATCTTACGCGAGCTTATCAACGAAATCGCATTTGAGCGAACTTACGATTAAATTGGCTACAAGGTAAAGGATTTAAAATGAAAATATTGCTTAGTAACGATGATGGCGTTCATGCTCAAGGTATCAATGCGCTGGCAAAACAGTTATCTGATATTGGTGAGGTGATTATTGTTGCACCGGATAGAAATCGTTCAGGAGCTTCTAATTCATTAACCTTAGAAAACCCATTACGCGTTAATCAAATTCGCCCTAATGTATATTCAGTGCAAGGAACGCCAACGGATTGTGTGCATTTTGCTTTAAATGAATTAATGAAAGATGATCTGCCAGACTTATTGGTATCGGGTATTAATCATGGGGCCAACCTTGGCGATGATGTGTTGTATTCTGGGACGGTAGCGGCAGCAATGGAAGGGCATTTTCTAGGTGTGCAAGCCATTGCAATTTCTTTGGTGGGCAATACACATTTTGACACCGCAGCCCAAATAGCTAAAGATTTAGTACTACAGCATATCCAGCAACCTATTCCTGATCAGCAGTTGATTAACGTTAATGTGCCTAATCTTGCATTAGAAGAGCTATCAGGTACTCGAATTACTCGTCTTGGTGCTCGCCATCACGCTGAAGATATGATTAAACAGTTGGATCCCCGTGGTCAAGAAGTCTATTGGCTTGGGCCTCCCGGTAAAGAGGCAGATTGCGGAGAAGGAACCGATTTCTATGCGATAGAGAAAGGTGAAGTGTCTATCACACCATTGAGAGTCGATCTTACCGCACACAAGGCCATCAATAATATGAAGGACTGGTTGAAGTAGCCTGCTTGATTGAAATGAGTATTTTATAACCTAATAGAGAGTATATACAGGCAATAATGAATAATATTAAAGCCAATCAATTAGTAACGTTTTTAATTGATAATGGAATTACTGATCCTAATATTTTAGAAGTGATGCGTATTGTGCCAAGGGAGAATTTCTTACCCGAGGCGATGCGCCATCAAGCTTATGATAATAATGCACTTCCTATCGGTGCTGGCCAAACCATCTCTCAGCCTTATATTGTTGCTAAAATGACTCAGTTACTTGAGCTTAAGCCACATAGTCGTGTACTTGAAATCGGGACTGGATCAGGCTATCAGACGGCGGTATTGTCCAAGCTGGTGGATCATGTTTACTCCGTCGAACGGATCAAGTCTTTACAGTGGAATGCCAAGAGGTTACTGAAACAACTTGATATCTATAATATATCCACGAAACATGCCGATGGTTGGCAAGGTTGGGCAGCAAAAGGACCGTATGACGCCATTATCGTGACCGCGGCGGCTAGCCATCTTCCGGCCGCGCTAATAGACCAACTCGCAGACGGTGGTCGTTTAATCATTCCAATAGGTGATGAACATCAAGATTTAATAAAAATAGAAAAACGGCAAGGTGAGTGTATTTCTACTTTGGTAGAAGCCGTTAGATTCGTCCCTTTAATCTCTGGGGAATTGGCATAAATTGAATAGGATTTTGGTGTTGCATTGGGTTAAATATAGTGTCACGACTATCGTCTTACTTGCATTTTTAGCAGGTTGTGCACTACCAGGAAATAAAGATAGCCGAGGTAGCTTTAAAGGTAGCTACTATGAAGTTCAAAAGGGTGACAGTGTTTATTTTATCTCTTACTTATCAGATAAAGATGTTAATGACATTATTCGTTATAACCACTTGAAGCCCCCTTATACCATCCAGCCAGGACAAAAACTCAATCTATGGCGATCTGTCTATGTTGCCCCCCGATTTGATGGAACAGGTGCTGGTGATAGTCAAATTAGTGCCTCACCTACGACTAAAGTCGTGCGTAAAGATACCTCCAAGCCTGTTGTGGAATCAAAATCAGGAGAGTATGTTGATAGCTCAAGTAAACCAAATGTTAATCAATCTGTTACTCCATCAACACAGAATAATGAAAAAGTAGATAGATGGGTTTGGCCAACCAGAGGACGAGTAATTGCTAAGTTTGCTTTAGGCGATCAAGGGAATAAAGGACTCGATATTGCTGGTCAGCGAGGACAAGATGTATCAGCAACGGCTGCTGGAGTGGTGGTATATGCAGGTAATGCTCTTCGAGGTTACGGAAACCTTATTATTATAAAACATAATGAAGAATATCTAAGTGCCTATGCACATAATGATCGCTTGCTAATAACGGAAGGTCAAAGTGTAAAAGTTGGCCAGAAAATTGCTTCAATGGGAAGTACGGGTACCAATAGTGTTCGGTTACATTTTGAAATTAGATACAAGGGTAAGCCAGTTAATCCAAATAACTACTTACCATAAATGACATATTAGGTTGTTATGTCTTGCTAACTTTATTCGCCAGGGGAGGCGCTTATGAGTATCAGCAATGCAGTCGCTAAAATGAATGACATCGATGACAATGAATTTGATGTTGAAGCAGTAGAAGCTCAAACACGAAAAGATAATAAAAAAGAAGAGTATGAAGTCTCGACGAAAAGTCTTGATGCTACTCAGATTTATCTAAGTGAAATTGGTTTCTCTCCACTCCTTACCGCAGAAGAAGAAGTGTTATATTCACGCCGAGCGCTTCGAGGTGACGCTGCTGCTCGTAAACGTATGATCGAAAGTAACCTGCGATTAGTGGTTAAGATTTCTCGTCGTTATAATAGTCGAGGGCTAGCATTGCTTGATTTGATTGAAGAAGGCAACCTTGGTCTTATTCGTGCTGTCGAAAAATTTGATCCAGAAAGAGGTTTTCGCTTTTCAACTTATGCGACTTGGTGGATCAGACAAACCATTGAACGCGCATTAATGAATCAAACTCGCACTATTCGATTACCGATTCATGTGGTGAAAGAATTAAATATTTATTTACGTACCGCTCGTGAATTAGCACAAAAATTGGATCATGAACCAACGGCTGAGGAAATCGCGAAAAAACTGGATAAACCCGTGGAAGATGTCAGTAAAATGCTGCGTCTGAATGAGCGTATTAGCTCGGTTGATACTCCTATTGGTGGTGATGGCGAGAAAGCTTTATTAGATATTATTCCTGATATTCATAACTCTGATCCAGAAGTGTCGACTCAAGATGATGATATTCGTAATTCACTTATGAATTGGTTAGATGAGTTGAATCCAAAACAAAAAGAAGTATTAGCTCGCCGTTTTGGGCTCCTAGGTTATGAACCATCCACTTTAGAGGAAGTGGGGCGTGAAATTAGCTTAACTCGTGAACGTGTGCGTCAAATTCAAGTTGAAGGCTTACGTCGCTTAAGAGAGATACTCGTCAAACAAGGTTTGAATATGGAGTCATTGTTCGACGTTGAAAATAATTAATTTTAAGCTGAAAATTCCAAATAATTAAAAATTAGAAACAAAAAAAGGAAGCCTTATTATGGCTTCCTTTTTTATTTCTAGTCACAGTTATGACAATGCTTTGAGTCGATATAATGCTTCTAAGGCTTCACGTGGGCTCATGTCATCAGGGTTTAGTTGGGCTAGTGCTTGATCCAACTCACTCGGATCAGGGAGCAAACTGAGTTGTTGTTCCACTACCATCGGTTTTATTCCATGACTGTGTAGAACGGCTTTTTGTTGACCGAGTGACTCTAGCTGCTTGAGTTTATTTTTAGCTTGAGTGATCACCTGCTTTGGGACACCCGCTAAACTGGCTACCGCTAAACCATATGATTTACTCGCGGCGCCTTCTTGTACTGCATGCATGAAAGCGATAGTGTCGCCATGCTCAATGGCATCAAGATGTACATTGGCAAGGTTATCTATTTGGTTGGGTAGTTCGGTAAGCTCAAAATAGTGCGTGGCAAATAAGGTTAAAGCGCCGATTTTGGTCGCCAACCAATGTGCACTTGCCCATGCTAATGACAAGCCATCATAAGTACTAGTGCCACGGCCAATTTCATCCATTAGCACTAAACTGTTTTTAGTCGCATTGTGTAAAATATTCGCCGTTTCTGTCATCTCGACCATAAAGGTAGACCGCCCAGATGCAAGGTCATCCTGTGCCCCAATGCGCGTGAATATTCGATCAATCGATCCTATCGTAGCTGATTCTGCTGGAACATAACTCCCTATATGAGCGAGCAATGCAATCAAAGCCGTTTGGCGCATATAAGTGGATTTACCCCCCATATTTGGCCCGGTAATAATCAACATTTGGCGCATTGGGTTTAGCTCAATTGGGTTGGCAATAAAAGGTTCACTTAATACCTGTTCAACGACTGGGTGACGACCTGCCGTGATGCTTAGGCCTGCTGTTTTAGTTATGGTTGGGCGACAATAATTGAGTGTGTCGGCCCGTTCCGCTAAGTTTTGCAATACATCTAATTGAGATAACGCCGACGCTAGATTTTGCATTGCTTCAAGATCGGGCATCAATAAATCAAATAACTCTTCCCATAATCGTTTCTCTAGAGCTAACGCCTTAGATTTAGAATTAAGTACTTTATCTTCGTGCTCTTTTAATTCAGGAATAATGTAACGTTCAGCATTTTTTAATGTTTGGCGACGAACGTAGTGCGGTGGGGCTAAATGACTTTGGCCTCGGCTAATTTGAATAAAGAATCCGTGCACATTGTTGTAGCCAACTTTTAAGCTTTCAATGCCATGTCGTTCTTTTTCATCCGCTTCCATTTTATCTAAATAATCTTTTGCACCATCTGCAAGGTGTCTTAGTTCATCAAGTTCGGCGCTATAACCTGCTTCTAAAACGCCCCCATCACGGATCACAACGGGTGGGTTTTCTTTCATTGCTCGCTCAAGTAATTCACAAATGGAATCCATAGGCTGAGTTAACGTGGTTAGTTCTTGTAGGTATTCATGTTGAAAGCTGCCAGATATTGTTGAGAGTTCAGGGAGTTGTTGCATGGCATTACGTAGACGTGCGAGATCTCTTGGTCTGGCGGATCGAAGTGCGAGACGAGCCAGAATTCGTTCAATATCACCAATGCCTTTTAATACTGGATGCAAATCAGAAAAATAGGTGTTTTGTTTTAATTCGTTAATGGCATCAAGACGTTGATTCAGTGTTTGGCTATTACGCACAGGTTGATGCAACCAGCGCTTAAACATACGGCTGCCCATTGGCGTCGCGGTGTGATCAAGCACTTCGGCCAAGGTATTATCGCTTCCGCCAGCTAAATTTTGGGTGATCTCTAAATTACGGCGTGTAGCGGCATCTAAGATCACGGAATCATCTTGGCGATCTAACGTTAATGAACGAATGTGCGGTAAGGCGGTGCGTTGCGTATCTTTGACATATTGAATCAAACAGCCCGCGGCACATAAGCCGAACTTGGCATTTTCTACTCCAAAACCAACTAAATCACGCGTGCCAAATTGCAAGTTGAGTTGCTGCTTAGCGGTATCGAGTTCAAACTCCCAAACTGGGCGACGGCGTTGTCCTTTGATTTTTTCAAGTAATGCGATGCTGGAAAAATCTTCTGGGTAGAGTAATTCTTTCGGTGAGGTTCTTTGTAACTCGGCTTGCATGGCTTCAAAGCTTTGCGGTTCACATAACTGGAAGCGGCCTGATGTCATATCTAGAGTGGCGTAGCCAAATTTATCGTTTTGTTGATAAATAGCCGCAACTAAATTATCGATCCGTTCAGGCAATAAAGCTTCATCGGTGACGGTGCCAGGCGTGACAATACGGACTACTTTTCGATCAACTGGCCCTTTGCTGGTGGCCGGATCGCCAACCTGTTCACAAATGGCGACTGATTCACCTAGCTGTACTAATTTGGCTAAGTAGCCTTCAACCGCATGATAAGGTACGCCAGCCATGGGGATTGGCTCGCCCGCAGAAGCGCCACGTTTGGTCAATGAGATGTCTAATAACTGAGAAGCGCGTTTGGCATCGCTATAGAATAATTCATAAAAATCACCCATACGATAGAACAGCAAAATATCAGGATTTTCCGCTTTTAAACGTAAATATTGCTGCATCATTGGAGTATGAGTTTCTGTTTTTGCCACGCTATCACCCAGTCTTTCGATTAAAATATCAAGTATTCTGCCATGATATTTTTCATGACTTTAGAAAGCAATTGGAAAGGCAAGATTAAAGGGATTAATTTGATAGAAGCATAAATGTGCCTGGTATGAAAAATGACTCAAGCCAATCGGTTTGAGTCATTTATGTGGAGTGTTATTTTTAAGCTCAATAGCTAGCTTGTTATTGGTTCAGATTTACGTGCATTCAGGGTCACGATGATAACCACAACCAATAAACAGGCTAGACGATAGATATCATCAGTAAATAAAATACCGAGGGCTAACACTAGTAAGGAAATACGTTCAATAAAGCCCAGAGGATTCAGCAATCGCCCTTCGATACCACCGGCAAAGGCAAATATTAAGCCAAGAGTCGCAATAATACCGATGAAGAAATGCCCCAGATCGCCATCAATCCAAATTAAGCCAGAAAATGCCATCATCGCCGGAATAATGAAAAATCCCTGAGCGAGTTTAAACGCTTGAACGGCTGATTTCATTGGCGATGCACCTGCAATACCGGCACCCGCAAAGGCGGCTAATGCGATAGGTGGGGTAACATTGGACGTTTGTGATAGCCAAAAGACGATCATATGGGCGGTTAATAAGCCCATACCAAAATCATTCAATGCTGGAACTGCCATGACTGAAAGTACAATATAGGCAGCGGTGACTGGTAGCCCCATCCCTAAAATAACGGCAGCAATCGCGATCAATCCCAGAGCTGACCACAGATAACCACCTGACAAGGCAATTAAAAATTGGGTGAACTGTAACCCAATTCCTGTTTGACCCACAACGCCAACCACTATACCCGCCGTCGCACAAGCAATGGAAATAGGTACTGCTGAAATTGCCCCTTCTTTCATACCTTTCAATAAAATAGGAAAGGTAATCCGACTATGTTTACGCATCATAGCCGCGACTAAAATTGCGGCACAACCCGCGATACCAACCAATACCGGTGAATAACTCATGAGCAATAAACTGGTGATGAAAATAAGTGGAACTAAAAAGTGCCAACCCTGTTTCATTACAATGCCAATCTTTTCTGTCACCGTCATGCCTTGTAAACCCAACTTACAAGCCATTAAGTGAACATAGAGTAAAGTGCTGGCAAAATATAAAATAGCAGGCGCAATCGAAACCAATAAAATATCGCTGTATGGAATACCTGTAAATTGGGCCATAACAAATGCACCCGCGCCCATGACCGGAGGCATAATTTGTCCACCCGTTGAGGCAGCAGCTTCGATACCAGCCGCTTGCTCTGGTTTATAGCCGAGTTTCTTCATCATTGGAATGGTGAGTGCACCAGTGGTTACTGTATTGGCAATGGCGGAACCTGAAATAGATCCTAACGCTGCTGAGGCTAATACACTCGCTTTGGCTGGACCACCACGGTATTTACCCGCGACCGCAAAGGCTGCATCAATAAAAAACTGACCCGCCCCCGTCACTTGTAAAAAAGCACCAAATAATACGAAAATGAAAACAACGCCAGCCGCAATGGCTAATGGTGCGCCAAAAACACCATTGGTGGAGAAAATATGAAAACGAATCACTTCTTCAAGCGAAAAGCCTTTGCTGGCTACGCCTGAAGGTAAAACATCGCCAAAGAAAGCATAAAGTAGAAATAGCCCTGCGATTAATACCATCACAAAGCCAACTGTGCGTCTGGTGGCTTCAAGTAAGGCTAAGATCAAAATCACGCCAGCTATTTGATCAACGGATTGTAAACCATCAAGTAAGAAACTGATGTCATCATAGTCAAATATCGTGATTTGGTAGGTTGCCCAGCAAGTCATGATTATGAGTAAAATATCCACCAAGCGCGCTAATACATACAGTCTGGCTGAGTGGCTATCTGATTTGACTAATGGATTGAGCAAGAAGGCTATTGCGAGAATCCAAGCAAGGTGGATAGGACGAAATACAGGTGCTGATAATGTAGGTTGCAATCCTTGCCATACTTGAAAGGTTGAAAGTGCGATGGCAGCAATAGTAGCAATGAACACTAAAGTATCGGTCAACGATTGACTTAATGAGCGAGGTTTTGTCATTTCAAACTCCATATGAAAAAACCAGAATAGGAATAATGAATACGTTCAACTTATCGAGGTTTAAAAGCCTATCGCTAAGTTGAACATAGGTGTAGTTATGCAGATATAGCCTATTTTTTCATGTGCTCATCGAGGTATTTTTGCGAACCAGGATGCAAAGGAATACCCGATAATTTATTCATATTCTCAAGCGTTGTGAGTTTAGTTACCCCGACCACTTGACGAATTTTAGCAATATTATCAAAGGCTACTTTCGTCATTTGGTAAGCCATATCTTCGCTCATATTTTTATTTACCACTAACACATTCCATACCGCTGGAGTAGTAAATGCAGGAACATTTTTGTAGGTTTCAGCAGGGGCATCAAGCGCTTGATAAGATGGATTAGCTTTCATTACTTTTGCCATTTCATCGGCGCTGAATGATAAAATACGGATCTTGCGAGTTAACGCTAATTCAGTGATCGCGCCCACGCCTAAGCTTCCAACGATGACACCAGCATCAATTTGACCATTAGCGAGAGCATCGGTGGTTGCTGTGTAGTTTAAGGATTGAGGTTTTATATCTTTTTCCGTTACGCCAAGAGTATTGAGAATATTAACGGCGCTGACGCGAGTACCAGAACCCGGCGCGCCTAATGAAATACGCTTTCCTTTTAAATCTGCAATTGAATGAACATTAGAATCAGCAGGAACCATAAATTGAACCGCATTTGGATAAAGGGCAAATAAAACTGACACATCCATTTTTCTCGGGAAAGGCTTGATTCCCTGATTAGCTTGTAGAACGACGTTGCCTTGCGCAATACCAACTAGTTGCTTGCCTGTTGCTACCTTAATCGTATTTTCGACGGATGCGGCGGTCACTTCTGCGCGCATATCGAAGTCATCAATGTTTTCACTCCAGATTTTAGCTAAAATGCCACCAAGAGGATAATAAGTACCACTTTGGCTACCGGTTCCAATAGTGTAACTTTCAGCGAGCACAGGTAATGATACTGCGAGAGATAAAGCGATTAAGACTTTTTGAGCTATTCGTTTCATACAATCATGTCCTTATTTTTATTTACGAGTAAGGTTTAACAGAAAAGAGTATAGATAGTTGAATTGTTATTGGGGTGTTAATGTCTCAGTACTGTGATTGTTAACCTTAAATAAAAAATAAAAAATAAAAAATAAAAAATAAAAAATAAAAGCTAAGGTGGTTCACAAAATCAATCTAGAGTCGCTAATGTTGAGTAAATCAATGTTGGGTCACTTTGTGGTTATCTATCAATATGGATAAAATGCTGATTGGCAATTAAAAGGAAAAAGAGATGACATTGGCTGAGTTGCATGTATTGAGCAAGAGAATAGGTATTAAATTAAAACAGCAGTCTCAAGTGTTGGTAACGGCAGAATCGTGTACTGGAGGTGGAATATCGTATGCTATAACAGAAGTGTCAGGTAGTTCCGAGTGGTTTGATAGAGGCTTTGTCACGTATAGCAATGATGCGAAAATGAATATGCTAGGCGTTAAGCTTGAAACACTTGAGCAATATGGCGCAGTTAGCGAACAAACCGTGCAAGAAATGGCCACAGGCGCTTTACTGCATTCAAACGGAACGTCTTCAATTGCCGTCAGCGGTATTGCCGGACCAAATGGTGGGACGGACGATAAACCGGTTGGAACGGTTTGTTTTGCATGGGCGAATGAATCGAAAGAAATCAAGTTTGAAACGATACTCTTTAATGGCGATAGAGAGGAGATTCGTATCCAAGCTTGCTCTTATGCGTTAGAAAAACTGGAAGATATTTTAGATTCGTGAGCGGATAAGAAAAAAAAGCCATACAGCTATAGACACTGTATGAATCAACAGTATAATGGGCGCATCAAAAAATATGTTAATGCCCTAATCGGTGGAGAAAGAAATGGACGAGAATAAACAAAAAGCACTCGCAGCGGCGCTTGGCCAAATAGAAAAACAATTTGGTAAAGGCTCAATTATGAAATTGGGTGATAACCGCACCATGGATGTCGAAACTATTTCTACTGGCTCTTTAGCTTTAGATATTGCTCTGGGCGCTGGTGGTTTACCAATGGGACGTATTGTTGAAGTTTACGGACCTGAAAGTTCAGGTAAAACAACGCTGACTCTTGAATTAATTGCTGCCGCTCAACGTGTTGGTAAAACGTGTGCTTTTATCGATGCTGAGCATGCGCTTGATCCAATCTATGCTCAAAAGCTTGGTGTTAACATTAATGATCTTCTTGTTTCTCAGCCTGATACGGGTGAGCAAGCACTTGAAATTTGTGATGCATTAGCTCGTTCTGGCGCAGTTGATGTTTTAGTTATTGACTCAGTTGCAGCATTAACACCAAAAGCTGAGATTGAAGGCGAAATGGGCGATAGCCACATGGGTCTGCAAGCGCGTATGCTTTCTCAAGCGATGCGTAAGCTGACGGGTAACCTAAAACAATCTAACTGTATGGCAGTCTTCATTAACCAAATCCGTATGAAAATTGGTGTCATGTTTGGTTCACCTGAAACGACTACAGGTGGTAATGCACTTAAATTCTACGCCTCTGTCCGTTTGGATATTCGTCGTACTGGTGCGATTAAAGATGGCGATGAAGTCGTTGGTAATGAAACCCGTATTAAAGTGGTTAAAAACAAAATCGCAGCGCCATTTAAGCAAGCTGAAACACAGATTTTATATGGTAAAGGCTTTAACCGTGAGGGTGAATTAGTCGATCTAGGCGTTAAGAATAAGCTTGTTGAAAAAGCGGGTGCTTGGTACAGCTACAAAGGTGATAAAATTGGTCAGGGTAAAGCCAACTCATGTAATTACTTGCGCGAGCATCCGGAAATCGCACTTGAAATTGATACTAAATTACGTGAAATGCTATTGTCTCCGGTTGTGGCAGAAGAGGCTCCAGCAGAAAAAATTGAAGCTAACGAAGAAGCTTAATTAAAATTTAGAACTACTGCGTTAAGCCCTGTTAATTCAGGGCTTTTGTGTATAAAGGATTCTAATAAATAGGAAAAATTTATATGTTTCGCTCTAAGCCGAAATTATCGGCCAAAGAAATTGCCGTTCAGTTATTAAGCCGCCGTGATCATGGTGAGTTTGAATTGAAGCAAAAACTCAAAATGAAGGAGTTTGACTCGAAAGATATTGAAGAAGCTATTGTTTATTGTCAGTCAAATGGCTGGATGGATGATTTACGCTATGCCAAAAGCCAAGTGCGCCAACATGTGTATAAAGGTCATGGGGAAAGGCGAATTCGCCAAGCCCTCAATCTTAAACAAGTGCCAGACGATATTATTGATCAAGCATTAGAAGATGAAGCTCAAGATTGGTTTGAATTGGCTAAAGAAACGGCGGATAAAAAATTCAAAGGAATAAAAGCGATCGATCAAAAGGCTTACGCTAAGCAAATACGGTTTTTACAGTACCGTGGTTATACCTTTGAACAAATTAGCTACGCATTATCTGAATGTAAATAAATTACCAATTCCCCCCTAATAGCAGCTATTCAATATTACTCATCTTGTTTTACTAAACTCCCTCCATCCTTTACAATATCGACAAATTTTTATCTCGAATATTTCCGGAAGAATTGCATGCCTAATAATAAGAAAATGAGCACTGATGAGGTTCGCCACGCGTTCCTATCGTTCTTTGAAAAGAAAGGACACCAAATCGTTGAAAGTTCATCATTAGTTCCTACTAATGACCCAACATTATTATTTACTAATGCGGGGATGAATCAGTTTAAAGATTGTTTTCTTGGCGCTGAAAAACGCAGCTATGTCCGAGCAACGACCGCTCAACGTTGTGTCCGCGCTGGTGGTAAACACAACGATTTAGAAAATGTTGGTTTTACTGCTCGTCATCATACGTTCTTTGAAATGCTAGGTAATTTCAGCTTTGGTGATTATTTCAAAAATGATGCAATTGCATTTGCTTGGGAATTCTTGACTGAAGTATTGCAACTTCCGAAAGAAAAGTTATTAGTGACAGTTTATGAAACCGATGATGAAGCATTCGATATCTGGAATAAAGACATTGGTATTCCTGCTGATCGCATCGTCCGTATTGGTGACAAAAAAGGCGGTAAAGCTTATGAGTCGGATAACTTCTGGCAAATGGGCGATACGGGTCCTTGTGGCCCTTGTTCTGAAATTTTTTATGATCACGGTGAGCATATTTGGGGTGGCCGTCCGGGAACACCTGAAGAAGATGGTGATCGTTTTATCGAGATTTGGAATAACGTATTCATGCAGTTTAACCGTCATGCGGACGGAACCATGGAGCCATTACCTAAACCATCAGTCGATACTGGGATGGGAATTGAACGTATTGCCGCCATTATGCAAGGCGTCCATTCAAACTATGAAATCGATGTATTCCAAACCTTAATCAAAGCTGCTGCTGAGATCATTGGTACTGATGATCTCGATAATCAATCTCTACGAGTTGTGGCAGACCATATCCGTTCATGTGCATTTCTTATTGTTGATGGTGTCATGCCATCTAATGAAGGACGAGGCTATGTTTTACGTCGTATTATCCGTCGTGCCGTTCGCCATGGTAATAAATTGGGTGCACAAGGGGCATTCTTTTATAAACTAGTCACGGCATTAGCTGCTGTGATGGGAACAGCTGGGGAAGAACTTAAAAAGCAGCAACCTGTTGTTGAAAAAGTGTTGCGAATTGAAGAAGAAAACTTTGCCCGAACACTGGATCGTGGCATGGCGATTTTAAATGAAGCGATTGATGCATTAAATGGAACGACAGAGCTTGATGGAGAAACCGTATTTAAACTCTATGACACTTACGGCTTCCCTGCGGATCTGACCAATGATGTTGCGCGTGAACGTAATGTGACTATCGATGAGGCTGGTTTTGAAATCGCGATGGAAGCCCAGCGTCAACGTGCTCGCGAAGCCGGTCAGTTTGGTACCGATTATAATAAAGCAATAAAAGCAGAATCGAATAGTGAGTTTTGTGGTTATAGCGATGTCACTGGATCGTCGGTTATCACCGAGATTTTTGTTGAAGGTGAAGCAGCTGAGAATATTAGCGCTGGGATTGATGCTATTGTTATTTTAGCTCAAACACCATTTTACGCAGAATCAGGTGGTCAATGTGGTGATGCTGGCGTGATCACAACTGGTTCAGGTGTGTTTGAAGTGAATGATACTCATAAACTGGGTAATGCGATTGCACACTACGGCAAATTAACCGAGGGTGTGATGGCGAAAGGTGATGAGGTTCAAGCGCAAGTTAACGCACTTCGCCGTAATGCGATCACATTAAATCACTCAGCAACGCATTTATTACACGCAGCCCTTCGTCAGGTGCTTGGTGAACATGTGACGCAGAAGGGGTCTTTAGTTCGTGCTGAAAGTCTTCGTTTTGACTTTTCACATTTAGAAGCGGTAACTCCTGATGAATTACGTGAAGTAGAACGTTTAGTTAACCAACAAGTTCGCCGAAATCATTCAGTTGAAACCAATGTAATGGATATCGACTCCGCTAAACAAAAAGGTGCAATGGCATTATTTGGTGAAAAGTACGACGATCAAGTTCGTGTGCTTTCAATGGGTGATTTTTCGACTGAGTTATGTGGTGGAATCCATGCTTCTAATACCGGTGATATCGGTTTGTTTAAAGTGATATCTGAAAATGGTATTGCAGCGGGTATTCGTCGTATTGAAGCGGTGACTGGTGAAGCGGCGCTTGATGCAATAGATAATCAGCAATCACAATATGAACAAAAATTAGTTGATGGCGCTGCAAAAGC
Source organism: Vibrio hibernica (assembly GCF_015223435.1). Taxonomy (GTDB): domain Bacteria; phylum Pseudomonadota; class Gammaproteobacteria; order Enterobacterales; family Vibrionaceae; genus Vibrio; species Vibrio hibernica. The sequence goes on along the minus strand of NZ_VHKO01000007.1, from coordinate 24,997 downwards.
GAAGCTGTTAGAAAAAGAAATTCAACAACTAAAAGATAAGCTAGCATCACAGGCTGGCGCGAGCTTAATTAGCCAAATAAAAGAAATTTCTGGGGTTAACGTTCTGATTAGTCAACTCGATGGTGCCGATAATAAAGCATTACGAGGAATGGTTGATGAACTGAAAAATCAAGTGGGCAGTTGCGTTATTTTATTAGGTAATATTTCTGATGATAAAGTTGGCCTAATCGCCGGTGTGACTAAAGATCTTATCGGCAAAGTAAAAGCGGGCGAACTCGTGAATTTTGTCGCTCAGCAGGTCGGTGGTAAAGGCGGTGGTCGCCCAGATATGGCGCAAGCAGGTGGAACAGATACACAAGCACTTCCACAGGCATTAACGGCAGCTGAAACTTGGATCAATGAAAAGCTATCATAAAGATAGTGAGTGTGTAAGGTAGTCTAGCTTTAATTAAACGGCACTGAATTTAGTGCCGTTTTTTGTATGGGCCTTATGTGATCGGGTAGACATAAATAAGCGTTTACTCGAGATAATATTTAAATCACATTCGAATGACTAGTTTTTATAGTGAAAACTAGTCATAGTAATCGTCAGTTATGGATACTTATGGATTAGAAATCCTAGCTTACCGCTATAACTATGCCTATACTAAGCAGTTGAAAAATAATAAAGGTTGATAAGTTTGATTTATTGATAGCTCAGGTGAGTATTGCTGCCTTTTGGTATTTTAAATTTTAAATAACGTTGAACTAAAGTGGTTAATTTAATGAGGAGATAGTGTTCTCTTACATTTTGTTTTGGCCTTTTTGCTATAGCGTATTTACTCACAGTGAACCTTTAATAGATAATAGCGTTATTAACATAATAAATAGAGATTACTCAAGGAGCGTACATGCTAATTTTAACTCGCCGAGTTGGTGAAACTTTGATGATTGGTGATGAAGTCACCGTGACCGTTTTAGGTGTAAAAGGGAACCAAGTTCGCATCGGTGTTAATGCACCGAAAGAAGTCTCTGTTCACCGTGAAGAAATTTATATGCGTATCCAAGCTGAAAAAGATAGCGGTTCTGCACCATCGGATAATTATCAATCGTAAATTGCTATTGCGGGTTACCTGATAAATAGCACTGTTTTAAAATCGGTCGGCATGTATGCTGGCCTTTATTTTTAGTCATTTGATTCTTTAAATGTTATGAATAAATTACTGTCATGGTAATAATAAAGTTCATAAATTAGCTAAGTTGGTTGAATACTGGTCTGTTAGACGGTTTTCATTGGTTTTTCCCAAGAAAATGTTTGACATATTTTGGGTAAATCGTAATATGTGCCTCCGCAAGACGATGGTGAGGTGGCCGAGAGGCCGAAGGCGCTCCCCTGCTAAGGGAGTATATGGTTTGTAGCCGTATCGAGGGTTCGAATCCCTCCCTCACCACCATTCTTGTTTTCTTAAACGCTTTGATTTGCACCAAAGCTATTGATTAAGAAGTCTCTAGAAATAGAGTATTTAGATAACGATGCGCGCGTAGCTCAGCTGGATAGAGTACCTGGCTACGAACCAGGCGGTCGGAGGTTCGAATCCTCCCGCGCGCACCATTCTGAACAAAAATATATGTGGTGAGGTGGCCGAGAGGCCGAAGGCGCTCCCCTGCTAAGGGAGTATATGGTTTGTAGCCGTATCGAGGGTTCGAATCCCTCCCTCACCACCATTAAACTGGTTTCGGCTTGTTTAATTTGAAATAAAGTTTGTATTGCTTTTTTATTAGTAGTTCAAGCAACGATGCGCGCGTAGCTCAGCTGGATAGAGTACCTGGCTACGAACCAGGCGGTCGGAGGTTCGAATCCTCCCGCGCGCACCATTATTTCAAGCCTGATTAGGTAGCGTCTAGTCAGTATATTTAGATTATACAAATTACGATGCGCGCGTAGCTCAGCTGGATAGAGTACCTGGCTACGAACCAGGCGGTCGGAGGTTCGAATCCTCCCGCGCGCACCATTTGTTTATCAAAAGTATAAATTGAAAATTTGAAAAAAAGTAACACAGTGCGCGCGTAGCTCAGCTGGATAGAGTACCTGGCTACGAACCAGGCGGTCGGAGGTTCGAATCCTCCCGCGCGCACCATATTAAGAATGTTGGTTAATTTATTGTACTGATTCTAAGAGTCACAATAAAATAACGGGCAAAAAATTAGAAGAATTAGTGCGCGCGTAGCTCAGCTGGATAGAGTACCTGGCTACGAACCAGGCGGTCGGAGGTTCGAATCCTCCCGCGCGCACCATATTTTGAAGCCCTGCACTTTTGTGTAGGGCTTTTTGCTATATGCTATATGCTAATAAATATTGATTTATGCAAGTCTGAATCTACCAACTCTTTTAGAATCATGGTATTTCTTAATTATTACTTTTCAAGTTAAGGATAACGAACCAATGCCGTCGAATACTCAAATCATCATTAATCAATTAGGTGCAGCTGAATTATTGGCATTTCAAGAATCAGAACTTCCACAGCCTCAGGCAGGAGAAGTATTGATAAAAGTTGCTTTTGCTGCTGTTAATCCTATTGATGTTAAAACTCGAGCTGGATTAGGCTGGGCAGCACAACATAATAAAAATAATTTACCTTGGACTCCTGGTTATGATGTTTCGGGCTCAGTGATTAAACAGGGTCAAGACAGTCAAAAATTTAATTTGAATGATACGGTATCTGGCTTTATTGGCTTTCCTCTTCGAGCGGGTGGATATAGCCAATATATTTGTGTCCCTGAAACTGAATTAGCCTTAATGCCAGAAGACATCTCTCTTGAGTGTGCTGCTGCTATTCCTCTTGCCGGGCAAACGGCAGCACAAGCTTTAGAAAAAGCAAAAATTAAACCTAAAGAAAAAGTACTTATTTTAGCGGGAGCTGGTGGGGTTGGGCATATTGCAACTCAAATAGCTGTAGCTGCAAAAACAGAGGTTTATGCGACATGTAGCAGCGATAATATTGATTATGTAAGTGGCTTAGGGGCGACTGCTATCGATTATAACCTGCAAGGTTGGCAAGGTAATCTTAATGATATCGATGTATTAATTGATTTAGTCGGCGGAGATCATGCGCTTAATGCCTTGTCTTGTCTTCGACCAGGCTGCCGGGTCGTAACGGTTCCAACGATCACAGCGTCGATTGTCTGTGCCAAAGCTAGCGAGTTAGGCTTCATTGGGATGGGGATGTTAGTAGAGCCTAATATCACTCAACTTGAGGAGTTATTGCATTTAATTAGTGCTGGAATGCTAAAGATTAAAATAGAGCAAATCTTCCCATACCAAGATGTTGTAGCGGCTCACCGTAAAGTAGAGCAAGGTCACGCTCGTGGTAAGATTTTATTGAACATGCAATCTTAACTGTGGTCTGAGATAAGCCATGGCAGACTTTTACTATTGGCTACAGGTTACCTTTACTACCGAACCTTTATGGTTTGTGTTTTTTTCAGGTTTTTTTAGTGCCACATTATTACCTGGTAGCTCTGAACTAAGTGTTTACGCCGCGTTAGAGCTACAACGTTTTAGCTGGATAGTCGTCGTTTTGATTGCCACGCTAGGAAATACTTTAGGTGGCTTGAGTAATTATGCATTAGGCCGATTGTTACCGAATCAAGCGGCCAAACAAACTCAGCATAAGCGAGTAATTCTCTGGATTAATCATTATGGTTACTGGGCATTATTGATGAGTTGGATGCCTATAGTTGGCGATCCGCTTTGCGTGGTAGCTGGTTGGCTTAGAATGAATGCATGGTTGTGCTTACTGGCTATTGGTATCGGTAAAGGGTTACGCTATTCTTTGTTAGCCTTGATATTTCAAGGGTTACTTTAAGTGTTTAGGGATTTATTTATATGAAAAAATACGCCTTTATCATCGGTGCATTGTTGCTATCTGCTTGCTCAATACAAAAAAACAATATTTCTACTACACCGGATGTTGCACTTCCTAAAGGTGTTTCATTTGTTGAAGCTCAGCAGCCAGAAGCGGGTAAAGCTGAGATCTCATACTCTAAATACAAATTAGGTAATGGTCTAACCGTTATCTTATCTCCAGATCATTCCGATCCGTTAGTTCATGTGGATGTGACCTACCATGTCGGTTCTGCTCGAGAAAAAATTGGCCGTTCTGGCTTTGCTCACTTTTTTGAGCATATGATGTTTCAAGGTTCTGAGCATGTTGGTGACCAACAGCATTTTAAAATTGTGACAGAGGCGGGCGGAACGCTCAATGGTACAACCAATCGTGATCGAACCAATTACTTTGAAACCGTGCCTTCTAATCAACTCGAAAAAATGTTGTGGCTAGAGTCTGACCGCATGGGTTATCTCGTTAATGCAGTATCACAGAGAAAATTTGAGATCCAACGTGATACGGTAAAAAATGAACGAGGTCAAAATTATGACAATCGACCTTATGGATTGGTATATGAAAAAATTGGTGAGGCGCTTTACCCACAGAATCATCCTTATTCATGGCAAACTATTGGTTATGTCAGCGATCTAGATCGGGTTAATGTTAATGATTTAAAAGCATTCTTCTTACGCTGGTATGGCCCAAATAACGCGGTATTAACTATTGGTGGCGACATTGATAAAGAACAGACTCTCCAGTGGGTTAATCGTTATTTTGGCTCTATTCCTAAAGGACCAGAAGTTAAAGATGCACCTAAGCTGCCGGTAACATTACCTAACGATCGTTTTATTACCTTGCAAGATCGTATTCGCCAGCCAATGTTAATGATGGCTTTCCCAACCAAATACCGCGGTGATGAAACACAAGCTTCCGTCGATGCATTAGCCTCTATTTTAGGGGACGGTAAAAATAGTGTTTTATATCAAAAGTTAGTGAAGCCACAAAAGGCAATTGATGCCGGTGCATTTCAAGATTGTGGTGAACTTTCGTGCACCTTATACATTTACGCGATGGGAGATGCTGGCGATAAAGGTAACCTGAAACCGATTTATGATGATGTGATGAAGATCTTATCGGATTTTAAAACGAATGGGGTAAAACAGGCTCAGTTAGATGCCATTATGGGGCAGGCGGAAGCGAGTACTGTGTATGCGCTGCAAAGTGTGAGTGGTAAAGTTTCGCAGCTGGCGGCTAACCAAACCTATTACGATCAACCTGATCGTTTACAGGTAGATTTAGAACAGTTACGTCAAGTTACGCCAGAATCAGTTATGGCAGTATTCAACCAATTTGTTAGCGAGAAACCGAAAGTTACGTTGAGCGTCGTACCTCATAATAGGACTGACCTTGTTGCCGAAAAAGCCAACTTTACCCCAGCCAAACGTGAGTTGCCTGTTTATCCTAAAATTAGTGATGACCAGTTAGACATCCGTGAACCTAATGATAACGTTGATCGCTCAGTTATGCCCGCTACGACCGCGGCGGTAAGTGCAACTATGCCTGCGCTTTATCAATTTAAACTTAGCAACGGTATTCCTGTTGTTGGCACGGTTTCAAGCGAAACACCGACCGTGGTCATAAAAGTTGATTTTCCTGCTGGTAACCGCTACGTCGCAAAAGGCAAAGAAGGTTTAGCTGGATTAACGGCTGATATGCTCGGAGAAGGGACAACATTACGCAGCAGTGAATCACTGCAGCAAGAGCTTGATAAATTAGGAAGTAGTATTAGCTTTAGTTCTGGTTCTGAACACGCAAGTTTAATTATTAGCTCTTTAACAAAGAATGCGAAAGCAACATTGGTATTGGCTAATGAAATGTTGTTTAAACCGGCGTTCAATGACAATGATTTTATGCGAGTGAGAAACCAAACCTTACAAGGTTTAATTTATTCGCACCAAAAGCCTTCATGGGCAGCCTCTCAAGCGAGTAGAGATGTTCTGTATAAAGGTTCACTGTTTAGCCGTGATAGCGATGGCTCTCTTGCCTCTATAAAAGCTATAACGCTTGAAGAAGTAAAACAGTTTTATAAAACGCATTACTCCTTAAATAATGCCAATGTGATCGTTGTTGGTGATATGGAAAAAGAGCAAGTTGAAAAAGATTTGGCCTTCTTATCTCTACCTGGTGATAAACAGACATTAATCAGTGCCCAAGAAAAAGCGCCAATCAAGCCTGATGCTGGTAAGTTTACCTCTCCAACGAAGCAAAGCATTTATTTAGTCGATCAGCCTAATGCGCCTCAAAGTGTGATACGCCTAATTCGAACCGGTATGACTTATGATGCGACGGGTAATATGTTCCTAACCCAATTAGCTAACTATAATTTAGCAGGAAATTTTAATAGTCGTATTAACCAAAATCTAAGAGAAGATAAAGGTTTTACTTATGGCGCGAGTGGTGGTGTTTATGGTGGCAAAGAGACTGGTGTGATTATTTTTAGTGCGGAAGTACGTGCCGACTCGACAGGGGCTTCAATCAGCGAGTTTCTTAAAGAGCTTAAGCATTACAGTCAAGATGGGATGACGGAGCAAGAACTCGATTTTATGCGCTTAGCGGTTGGGCAACAAGATGCTCTTAATTATGAAACTCCAGGGCAAAAAGCAGGGTTATTATCTACCATGGTGGATTATTCACTTAAACCTGACTTTATTGCCAAGCAAGCGGATCTTGTGAGTAATGTGACGCTAGATACTTTAAACCAACAGGCGAGTAAGTGGTTTAAACCTAATGATTATCAAATTATTGTGGTTGGAGACACTAAATCAGTTGAGCCCCAGTTGAAAAAGTTGGGTATTCCAATTAAAAAACTTGAAGTTAACCGCTAGCGCCCACACATAAGTAACAGCCATAATGATAAGGGCTCAATAATTTGAGTCACTTATCTCTACTTAAGTGTATGTCTTTTCGATTTATGGTTTCTATGTTTACTATGGCTTTTTACCATGGTAATTCTTGTTAAGAATGACTATCCTATTCGGATCTCAAATCACAAAGTGAGCGCTATTTTGACCGATTTTTCTGCACGCCTTGATCAAGTTGCTAAGAACCCAAGCACTTTTAAGCAATTTGGACGCGGAATTGAGCGTGAATCTTTACGCTATAATGAGAGCGATCAGCTCGCCTTAACACCTCACCCAGCAGGTTTAGGTTCGGCATTAACCAATAAATGGATAACGACTGATTTTTCGGAGTCTTTATTAGAATTTATTACGCCCGTTTCTCATAACGTCGATACATTATTAAATCAACTTACTGATATACATCATTTCTCTATGACCAAAATGGGGAATGAGAAATTGTGGCCAATGTCGATGCCATGTTTTGTGAGTAGTGAAGACTCTATTCCACTAGCTAACTACGGTAGTTCAAATGTCGGGCGGATGAAAAATCTTTATCGTAAAGGTTTAAAGCGTCGTTATGGCAGTTTAATGCAAATCATTTCAGGTGTTCATTTTAACTTTTCTTTTCCTGAAAGTTTTTGGGATAGCTTGTACGGTAAGCAAGATGAAGAGCAACGTTCAGCGAGTAAGTCCGAAGGGTATTTTCATCTTATCCGCAATTATTATCGCTATGGTTGGATCATTCCCTATCTATTTGGAGCCTCTCCTGCATTATGCCCTTCATTTGTGAAAGGTAGAGAGACGGGACTAGATTTCCAAACAGTAGGTAAAACCTTATACCTTCCCTATGCGACTGCTTTACGTTTAAGTGATTTAGGCTATACCAATAGTGCGCAAAGTGATTTGGATATTACCTTTAACAGTTTAGAAGAATATTTGCTTGGTTTACATGATGCAATGCATAAGCCTTCGGATAAATTTGCTCAGTTAGGCGTTAAAGTCGATGGTGAGCACTTACAATTAAATAGCAATGTTTTGCAGATTGAAAATGAGCTCTATGCTCCAATTCGGCCTAAGCGTGTAGCGGAAGATGGTGAAAAACCATCAGAAGCATTAAAACGTGCTGGCGTCGAATATATCGAAGTTCGCTCGCTGGATGTCAATCCATATTCGGCAGTTGGTGTATCTAAACAACAAGTTTTATTCCTAGATTTATTTGTCGCATGGTGCGCTTTAAAAGAATCAGCGCCAATGAAGAAGGCCGATATTGGCTGCTGGAGAAAGAACTGGAATACGATCATTTTAGAAGGCCGTAAACCTGGACTTGAATTTAAACTGTGCAGTGATCAAGAAGAAAAATCGATGCAGTACTGGGGACATAGCATGTTCAGCCAGTTAAGAAAGATTGCCATTGAGATGGATAAAGCACAGGGTGATACTCAATATCAAAATGTGTGTGATGAGTTAAGTGAATGGATTGATGATCCTGAAAAAACCATCTCAGGGCAACTACTATCAGAAATAAAAGCGGCAGGCGGCATTGGAAAGGTGGGTGCTCGTTTAGGTGAGCAGTACCGAATTGATTTACTTAATCATTCATACCAAGTTTATAAGCAAAGCATTATGGAGCAAGAAGTTCAACGTTCTAAGCAAGCGCAAGCTGAGATTGAAGCATCAGAAACAGTGAGTTTTGATGATTTCTTGTCCGATTATTTTTCGTATTTACGCTAATTCTATTGCTAATATTAATAGGCTGATCAGTATAGTGAATTGGGTTACTCTTAAACGAAGCATGAATGTTAAGCAAGTAATCCTGAGTTTTGTACTGCTCAGTACCATGCTGTTATCAGGGTGTGCGACACCACCACCGAATAACCAAAATAATATCTGTGAAATATTTCGTCAATATCCAGATTGGTATGAAGACGCATTAGATAGTGAAGATCAATGGGGAGTTCCCATTCAGATATCGATGGCGTTTATGAAACAAGAAAGCTCTTATATCGGCGATGCGAAACCACCTAGGTATTATTTTTTAGGGTTTATTCCTTGGGGAAGAGTCAGTAGCGCTTATGGTTACGCACAAGCTCAAGATCCCGTTTGGTCTGAATATCAAGATGAAGTGAGCTCTTGGACTTCCCGTGATGAATTTGACGATTCAATTGATTTTATTGGTTGGTATATCAATGGTAGTAATAAGTCGTTAGGTATTTCAAAGTGGGATGCTCATAGTCAGTATTTGGCTTATCACGATGGCCGTGGTGGCTTTAAACGTAAGACTTATGCGAAGAACCCTACGTTAATGGGTATTGCTCGAAAGGTTGAAACAACATCAAAAAATTATGGCTGGCAATTAAAGAAATGCCGAGCTGAACTGGAAGATAATCGCAGTTGGTTTTAATTAACTGTATTTAATAAATAGGAGAGAGCAGCCAATGCCTTTACTTGATAGCTTTACCGTTGATCATACTCGTATGCAAGCACCTGCAGTGCGTGTCGCTAAGACGATGACGACACCAAAAGGCGACACCATTACTGTTTTTGATCTACGTTTTTGTATCCCAAATCAAGATATTTTATCTGAAAAAGGGATCCATACTTTAGAGCATCTTTACGCAGGTTTTATGCGATCTCAATTGAATGGTTCTGAGGTTGAAATTATTGATATTTCACCAATGGGCTGCCGTACTGGCTTCTATATGAGCTTAATCGGAACTCCGACCGAGCAACAAGTAGCCGACTCTTGGTTGGCAGCGATGGAAGATGTATTAAACGTTGAAGATCAAAATAAGATCCCTGAACTTAATGAGTATCAATGTGGTACTTATGCAATGCACTCTTTAACGGAAGCACAGCAGATTGCGAAAAATATTATTGCAGCGGGTATCCAAGTGAATAAAAACGATGAACTTGCTTTGCCTGAATCAATGCTTAAAGAGTTGAAAGTAGACTGATTTATTAGAGTGTAGCGTCAAGCTTATATGCCTAATAACAGAAACGAGAAGTGGAACTAAATCTACTTCTCGTTTTTATTTGTCTGTTAATAATATGTATTGAGTGCGACTTATGGTTAGCGGTTTTTCTTAGCTTTCTTTTTCGATGGGTAAACTTTAACGAGTTTAATTTTATTCTCCGCCATTTCGATTAATTCCATCTTATGGTTAGCAATTTCAAGGCTAAGATAGCTTTCTGGAATATCTTGTAGATGCTCTAAAATTAAACCATTCAAGGTACGGGCGTCGGTTGGTAGTTTCCAATTAAGGCCTTTATTGATATCTCGAATATTCGCGCTACCTTCTATCAAATAGCTACCATCACTTTGCGGTGTGATTTCTTCGGCTAAGCTTGGTGACATTGATGTCGTAAATTCACCAACGATCTCTTCTAAAATATCTTCGAGGGTAATAAGTCCAATGATATCCCCATACTCGTCGACGATCATACCAATACGTTCTTTATTACGTTGGAACTTTAATAACTGAACGTTTAGTGGCGTTGCTTCTGGTATGAAATAGACTTCATCTGCTGCACGTAATAACGTTTCTTTATTGAATTCATTTTTTTCTAACATCAAACGATAAGCTTGACGTAAGCGTAGCATACCGACAACTTCGTCAATTTGATCACGGTATAATACAACTCGACCATGGGCTGAGTGCGTTAATTGTCGGACAATTGATTTCCAATCATCGTTAATATCGATTCCTGTTATTTCATTACGCGGCACCATAATATCGTTCACAGTGACGTGTTCTAAATCTAAGATTGAAATTAACATATCCTGGTGACGGCGTGGAATTAAACTGCCTGCCTCATTCACTACTGTTCGTAACTCTTCAGAGCTTAATGGGTCACTGCTTGATTCGGATGCCTTAACACCAAGTAATCTAAGTAAACCATTAGTAATGAAGTTAATGAAAATAACTAAAGGGGCCATTAGCTTCATTAAAATTCGGAGCAAAATACTGCTTGTGTAGGAGACTTTCTCAGGAAAAAGTGCCGCCAGAGTTTTTGGAGTGATTTCAGCAAAAACCAGAATGACGAGTGTTAAGACACCAGTTGCAATGGCCACACCATAATCACCATACAGTCGCATACCAATGATAGTTGCAATGGCGGAAGCCAGAATGTTAACGAGATTATTACCGATTAGAATCAAGCCAATTAAACGATCCGGGCGTTCTAATAATGCTTCGACACGTTTAGCACCTTTATGTCCTTGACTAGCAAGGTGGCGTAAACGGTAGCGGTTGAGTGACATCATGCCAGTTTCTGAACTTGAAAAATAAGCTGAAATTAGAATAAGTATTGCCAGTAGAGCAAATAGCAGCCCTGTAGATATATCACCCAAACTTAGGTTTTCCTTTGGTCGTTAAACGTAGTAATCAGCTAATAACTGATTAAATATAGACAATAGGTATTTATGACGAAATCTAAAATTGATGTCAACTGCCGTTAAGCAACTCAGTTCAATTAATTAGTTTAAAATTATTTCACGGACAAAGCGGCTACCAAAATATGCGAGCGTTAATAACGTTGTTCCGCTAATCGATAGCCAGAGTACTTTCTTTCCACGCCAGCCTTGTCGGTAGTGGCCCCATAATAAAATGCAGTACAGGATCCAAGCTATAAAAGATAACACGGCTTTGTGAGCATTTTCTGGTAAGAACATTTCTTTAATATAGACAGCGCCTGTCAGTAAAGTTGCAGTAAGTAAAACAGTACCAATGAGTACGATTTTAAATAGGTGCCTCTCTACCATCATGAGTGGTGGGAGGTTAGGATTCATCGTTAATGATTTTTTGGTTTTAAGCTTATGATCGAGCCAAGCTAATTGAAGCGCATATAAGGCACCGATAGATAAGGTCGAGTAGGCAAATAAAGCAATAGTGATATGTACTAATAATTCTACTTTACCTGCAAAGTGCGTTAAAAAGGTACTGGGCAGAAATGTGGCAGCTAATAAATTGATAGCAGCAAAGCTGTAGATCACGGGCAGCAAGAACCATAGTCGTGTTTTTAGCATTGCTAGGCTCATTACAAGACAAATGATAAACCCGATTAAAGAGGCTACATTGAGAATGCTAAAGTTTTGTCCGTGAGGATTTAATATGAGATCACTAAGCAACCAACCATGACTCGCAATCGCTAAAGCCGCTAGTACGAAGACTAGTTTGAGCTTGATACCCGTGTTTTGTACCAGTCCCGGTACAATCATACTAATTGCAGAGCAATATAAGAGTGCTGCAATGATCGAAAGCAGGTGTTCCATAGTTCTCATTTTTTTATTGAATAGGCAAGGATTATAACTCGCTCTTAGCACTAGGGCTACGAATGGTTTGATATCCTGCATAAAATTTGAAATATCTTCATTTTCTACTGAGTTAGTCACGAATATGAGAAAGGAGTTGGAATAAATCCGCTACTCAAATCGGAAATTTCAGTGAAAGATAAACATTCACTGGTTATACTGTGGCAATATAGTGATATCAGCCATCCACGGCAACAATACCTTGTCGATTTAAGGTAAAGCATTTTAGGTTAAAACATGTTTGATAATTTAACGGAACGACTATCCAGTACGCTGAAAAATATCAGCGGTAAAGGTCGATTAACAGAAGACAATATTAAAGATACGCTGCGTGAAGTTCGTATGGCTTTACTTGAAGCCGACGTAGCATTACCTGTTGTGCGAGACTTTGTGAAGCAAGTCAAAGAGCGTGCAGTGGGCATTGAAGTTTCTAAATCGTTAACTCCAGGCCAAGAATTCATTAAGATCGTTCAAGCAGAACTTGAATCTATGATGGGGGCATCTAACGAAGCATTAAACCTTGCCGCTCAACCTCCTGCTGTGATTTTAATGGCTGGCCTGCAAGGTGCAGGTAAAACGACCAGTGTTGGTAAGCTTGCTAAATTATTGACAGAGCGCGATAAGAAAAAAGTCTTAGTGGTTTCTGTCGATGTTTATCGCCCCGCTGCGATTAAACAATTAGAAACACTCGCCAATGAAGTTGGAACTGACTTTTTCCCATCGAGCGCAGATCAAAAGCCGATTGATATTGCCAATGCTGCAATTTCTCATGCTAAGAAAAAATTCTACGATGTCGTGATTCTTGATACCGCAGGCCGTTTAGCGATTGATGAAGAAATGATGGACGAAATCAAATCTCTTCATTCCGCAATTAACCCGGTTGAAACTTTGTTTGTTGTTGATGCCATGACGGGTCAAGATGCCGCAAATACAGCGAAAGCATTTGGTGAGACTTTACCGCTCACTGGTGTTATCTTAACCAAAGTTGATGGTGATGCTCGCGGGGGGGCTGCATTATCTGTGCGTCATGTTACCGGTAAGCCAATCAAATTCTTGGGTGTCGGTGAAAAAACAGATGCTTTAGAAGCCTTCCATCCTGAGCGTGTCGCTTCGCGCATCTTAGGAATGGGCGATGTTTTATCTCTAATTGAAGATCTTGAGCGCAATGTAGATAAAGCCAAAGCCGAAAAAATGGCGAAAAAATTCAAGCAGAAAAAAGGCTTTGATTTAGAGGACTTTCGCGAACAGCTTGGACAGATGAAAAACATGGGCGGTATGGCTGGTATGATGAATAAACTGCCTGGTATGAGTAATTTACCAGCTAATGTTAAAGATCAAGTCGATGATAAAATGTTCAGTCAAATGGAAGCGATGATCAGCTCCATGACAATGAAAGAGCGTGAACATCCTGAATTAATTAAAGGTTCTCGTAAAAAACGTATTGCAGCAGGATCAGGGACACAAGTCCAAGATGTAAATCGGATGCTAAAACAATTCACCCAGATGCAGAAAATGATGAAAAAAATGCAAAAAGGTGGAATGAAAGGAATGATGCGCAACATGCAAGGCATGATGGGCGGCGGTGGTATGGGTGGGTTTGGTCGATAAGTATTCATTGCCTACTTGAATAGTGTGAAATGTTTCACACTTTTGTATTGGACCGTTAAAATTAGAAAAACATCTAAAGCCCTTGCATTGACTCTGAATAAGAGTAAAATTCGGGGGCTTTATTTTGGCACGAGGCCCCAAGTCATTTTTTAATTTAATCTAAAGCTAATGGCTTAAAGTTAATTAAAAAACACTGTTTGGGGCTAATTTATTTTTTGAGAAAGCAAAAAGAGGACGATATGGTTACCATTCGTTTGGCACGTCACGGCGCTAAAAAGCGTCCATTTTATCAAGTTGTTGTAGCAGACAGCCGTTTTGTATCAACTGGCCGTTACATTGAAAACGTAGGTTTCTTTAACCCTACTGCTCAAGGTCAAGAAGAAGGTCTTCGTTTAGACCTAGATCGTGTTAACCATTGGGTTGGTCAAGGCGCATCTCTATCTGACCGTGTTGCTAAATTAGTTAAAGACGCTCAAAAAGCGGCTTAATACGAATTAGTGAATACAAAATTGAGTTGTTGGGTGAAAGGTAAAAGCAATGAGTGAACAAAAAAACGAAAAAATTGTTGTAGGTAAGCTTGGTTCTTCTTATGGCATTCGTGGTTGGCTTAAAGTTTTTTCCTATACCGACAATGGCGAAAGTATTTTTGATTACGCCCCTTGGTTTATTAACCAAAAGGGTAAATTGGTTGAGTTCAAAGTAGAAAGCTGGAAGCGTCATAACAATGGTTATGTGTGTAAGCTGGAAGGTGTTGATGTGCGTGAAGATGCACAGCCGTATGCCAACGTTGAAATCCTAATTGACCCTGTGTCATTACCTGAATTGTCAGAAGAAGAATTCTACTGGCGTGAGTTATTTGGTATGCAAGTTTTTACCACTAAAGGTTACCACCTTGGTGAGGTCACCGACCTAATGGAAACTGGCTCAAATGATGTTTTGGTAGTGAAAGCAAATCTTAAAGATGCTTTTGGCCAAAAGGAACGATTAATCCCGTACCTTGAAGAGCAAGTGATCAAACATGTTGATCGCAACGCTCAACGGATCGAAGTTGACTGGGATCCTGGATTCTAATCTTCTAATAAGAAGATGGACACTTAACAGAATAAGCGAGTAACGCGATGTGGATTGGCATAATTAGCCTGTTTCCTGATATGTTTCGAGCCGTTTCTGATTTTGGTGTTACTGGTCAAGCGGTAAAGAAAGGTCTTTTATCATTAGAAACTTGGAATCCTCGTGATTTCACTCATGATAAACATCACACTGTGGATGACAGACCTTATGGTGGCGGCCCTGGAATGTTGATGATGGTTAAGCCTTTGCGCGATGCCATTGAAGCAGCCAAACAAGCTTCACCGAAAACGGCGAAAGTTATCTATCTTTCACCTCAAGGTCGAAAGCTCGACCAACAAGGGGTTGAAGAATTAGCGACGAATGAGAACTTGATTCTTATTTGTGGTCGTTATGAAGGGATAGATGAACGTATTATTCAATCTTATGTCGATGAAGAATGGTCGATAGGGGATTTTGTAATGACGGGTGGGGAAATTCCAGCCATGACACTCATTGATTCGGTTTCTCGGTTTGTTCCGGGTGTACTTGGGGATTTTGCGTCGGCAGAAGAGGATTCTTTTGCGAATGGTTTACTGGATTGTCCGCATTATACTCGTCCTGATGTGTTAGATGGACAAGAAGTACCAAAAGTATTGAAGTCTGGAAACCATGAGGATATTCGTCGCTGGCGATTAAAACAATCGCTGGGCCGTACTTGGCTTAGAAGACCAGAGCTTCTGGAAAATCTAGCTCTGACTGACGAACAGGAACACTTGCTGGGGCATTTTATTAAGGAACAGTTGCTTGTTAAAAAGCGCGAATGAATTAATAAGAAGCAAAGCAATAACCTATTATATTTAGCATCAGTTTAACCTAGGATATAAATAAATGAGCAATATCATTAAGGCTCTTGAAGAAGAGCAACTAAAACAAGACATTCCTGCATTCGCACCTGGTGATACAGTTGTAGTTCAGGTTAAAGTTAAAGAAGGCGACCGTGAGCGTCTACAAGCATTTGAAGGCGTAGTTATCGCTAAGCGTAACCGTGGCCTTCACTCAGCATTTACAGTTCGTAAAATCTCGAACGGTGAAGGTGTTGAACGTGCTTTCCAAACTCACTCTCCAATTGTTAGTAGCATTGAAGTTAAACGTCGTGGTGCAGTACGTCGTGCCAAGTTGTACTACCTACGTGAGCGTTCTGGTAAGTCAGCTCGTATCAAAGAAAAGTTGACTAAAAAGTAACGCGCTTTGCGTTCTAATAAATAAAACGGGTCCCATCTGGGGCCCGTTTTTTTTTGCTTTTCATCTATTATCAAACACGCTACATTGCCAACATATTTTAGAAAACTTTTTTCTAAGCTCTAAATTAAAGGAGAGAGAGGCAATGGTTCGGATTGCAATCGCAGGTGCCGCTGGTCGAATGGGTCGAAACTTAGTTAAAGCAACCTATATAAATCCAACAGCCCAAGTTGGCGCAGGTTCGGAAAGAGCTGGGTCCTCATTAATTGGTGTTGATGTGGGTGAATTGTGTGGAGAAGGCAAGTTTGATATAGCTTTAGTTGATGATCTTACCAATGCGATTGAGCAATTTGACGTCATCGTTGACTTTACCGCTCCTGTCAGCACTCTAGCTAATATTGAATTATGTAAACAACATGGCAAGAAGTTAGTGATTGGTACAACGGGTTTTTCCGAGCAAGAAAAGCAAGTTATCAGCGAAGCTGCAAAAGATATCGCGATTGTCATGGCACCAAACTACAGTGTGGGTGTAAACGTCATGTTTAAATTACTTGAGCAAGCCGCAAAAGTGATGGGTGATTATTGTGATATTGAAATTGTAGAAGCTCACCACCGACATAAAGTTGATGCACCTTCAGGTACTGCTATTGGTATGGGTGAAGCAATTGCAGGCGCAATGGGAAATAATCTTAGTGATGTTGCAGTTTATACGCGTGAAGGTATTACCGGTGAGCGCACAAAAGATGAGATTGGTTTTGCTACTCTTCGTGCTGGCGATATTGTTGGTGAGCACACAGCGATGTTTGCCGATATTGGTGAAAGACTGGAGATTACTCATAAAGCCAGTGATCGTATGACGTTTGCTAATGGCGCGATTAAAGCTGCTGTTTGGTTGAATGAAAAGCAGTGTGGTTTTTATACTATGCAGGATGTACTAGGATTAAGTGATTCATAACTGAAAATTAACTGTGATTGTATGAATGACGCAAACGATTTGGTAAACGATTGCATGAAAACTTAGCTTTTGAGCAAATATTCACTTTTTATTGCATTGATAAATAGAGAATAGTTAAAAAAGATCTCACTTAGTGAGATCTTTTTTTATTTTTAAATTTTAATAGTCAGATTTATTGATATGTTGTATTGGTTTTTTAGGCTCTTAATTGGATTTCTCATCTTAAGTGGTTAAAAGTGAAGGTTATAATGAAGGTTTTAACCATTAAAGTGCGAGTTATTATATTTTTAGATATAAAGAGCATTTATTCGATCATGGAAACATAAAGTCAGAGCTTACTGACTTAAACTGACTACTTAAGATGTCATTTCATCGACTTTATAAAAAAAAACAAACAAGGCCGCTTAAATAGCGCCTTTCTTTTTTGCTTAATGTTGACAGCTTAAGTTCACATCTCTAGAATAGCGCCAATTTATCTAAATTCCATAAAATGGCGATTTGGTAAGACGAAAGCGCAAGCTTATGTATGTATTTTGAATTTTTATTCTGGAGGTTGTCTTGAATAATTCAGCACTGTTAGTCCTAGAAGATGGGACAGTGTTCCGCGGCCAATCCATTGGAGCTTTTGGTTCCGCCGTGGGAGAAGTTGTCTTCAATACCTCGATGACGGGGTATCAAGAAATTCTTACCGATCCTTCTTATTCGCAGCAAATTGTTACTCTTACTTATCCTCATATTGGCAATACCGGAACTAACTCAGAAGATGAAGAATCTTCAGCTATTCATGCGCAAGGCTTAGTTATCCGTGACCTTCCTCTTATTGCTTCAAACTTCCGCAGTGAACAAACCCTTTCTGAATACTTAAAATCACAAAATATTGTCGGCATTGCTGATATTGATACGCGTAAATTGACGCGATTATTGCGTGAAAAGGGCACACAGAATGGTTGCATCGTTGCTGGTAATAACCTTGATGAAGCGCTTGCATTAGCAAAAGCGAAAGAGTTTCCTGGTCTTAAAGGAATGGATTTAGCAAAAGTTGTTTCGACCAAAGAAACGTACTCATGGAAGCAAGGCTCTTGGACATTAACGGGTGGTTTGCCTGAAGCTAAATCCGATTCAGAGTTGCCTTTCCATGTCGTCGCTTATGACTTTGGTGCTAAACGTAATATTTTACGTATGTTAGTTGACCGTGGCTGTCGCTTAACCGTGGTTCCTGCACAAACCAGCGCAGAAGAGGTTCTGGCCTTAAATCCGGATGGTATTTTCTTATCAAATGGCCCTGGCGATCCTGAGCCTTGTACATATGCTATTGAGGCGACTAAGATTTTCTTAGAAAAAGGTTTGCCTATCTTTGGTATCTGTTTAGGACACCAAATCCTAGCCTTAGCATCAGGTGCCAAAACCATCAAAATGAAATTTGGTCATCACGGGGCGAATCATCCAGTAAAAGACCTTGATCGTGATGTTGTCATGATCACTTCTCAAAATCACGGTTTTGCTGCTGATGAAGCGACATTACCTGAAACACTACGAGCGACACATAAGTCATTATTTGATGGTTCTTTGCAGGGTATTCATCGTACCGATAAACCAGCGTTTAGCTTTCAAGGCCACCCAGAAGCAAGCCCAGGCCCACATGATGCTGCGCCACTGTTTAATCACTTCATCGATCTTATTAAATCACATAAGCAAGCCTAATTCGGAGTAGTAGCATGCCAAAACGTACTGACATTAAAAGTGTTCTGATTTTAGGTGCTGGCCCGATCGTTATCGGCCAAGCCTGTGAATTTGACTACTCTGGCGCACAAGCTTGTAAAGCACTGCGCGAAGAAGGGTACCGAGTTATTCTCGTTAACTCGAATCCAGCCACCATTATGACTGATCCTGAGATGGCTGATGCAACGTATATCGAGCCGATTCATTGGGAAGTGGTTCGTAACATTATCGCTAAAGAGCGTCCGGATGCAGTTCTGCCTACTATGGGTGGTCAAACGGCATTGAACTGTGCACTTGAGCTGGAAAAGCATGGTGTATTAGCTGAATTTAATGTTGAAATGATTGGCGCAACGGCTGATGCTATTGATAAAGCAGAAGATCGCTCTCGCTTTGATAAAGCAATGAAATCTATTGGTCTTGAGTGTCCACGTGCTGACACTGCAAAGACGATGGAAGAAGCTTACAAAGTTCAAGAGATGGTTGGTTTCCCTTGTATCATCCGTCCATCTTTTACGATGGGTGGTTCTGGTGGTGGAATCGCATATAACAAGGAAGAATTCGAGGAGATTTGTCATCGAGGCTTTGACCTTTCGCCAACGCACGAGTTGCTCATCGACGAATCTTTGATTGGTTGGAAAGAATACGAAATGGAAGTGGTCCGTGATAAAGCGGATAACTGTATCATCGTATGCACGATTGAAAATTTCGACGCTATGGGGATCCATACTGGTGATTCAATCACGGTTGCTCCAGCTCAAACCTTAACTGATAAAGAATACCAATTAATGCGTAATGCTTCTTTAGCGGTTTTACGTGAGATTGGTGTAGAAACAGGCGGTTCTAACGTTCAGTTTGGTATTAATCCAAAAGATGGCCGCATGGTTATCATTGAGATGAACCCTCGTGTATCTCGCTCTTCTGCATTGGCATCAAAAGCGACGGGTTTCCCGATTGCTAAAATTGCTGCGAAACTGGCGATTGGTTATACGCTTGATGAATTGATGAATGATATCACTGGCGGTGCAACACCAGCCTCGTTTGAACCGACAATCGATTACGTTGTGACTAAAATTCCTCGTTTTAACTTCGAAAAATTTGCTGGTGCGAATGACCGTCTGACTACACAAATGAAGTCGGTTGGCGAAGTGATGGCGATTGGTCGTAACCAACAAGAGTCTTTGCAAAAAGCATTGCGTGGTTTAGAAGTTGGCCGTGATGGTTTTGATGAAATGGTCGATTTAGATTCACCTGATGCATTGACTAAAATTCGTCAAGAATTGAAAGAAGCAGGTTGTGATCGTATTTGGTACATTGCCGATGCATTCCGTGCTGGCATGTCAGTCGATGGTGTTTTCAACTTAACCAACGTCGATCGTTGGTTCTTGGTTCAAATCGAAGAGCTAGTTCAACTTGAAGATGAAGTTAGAGCAGGTGGATTGGCTGGTTTGAATGAAGATGTTCTGCGTAAGATGAAGCGTAAAGGCTTTGGTGATGCACGCTTAGCCACTATCTTAGGTGTTGCAGAAACTGAAATTCGCCGCGCTCGTGAGCAATTTAATATCCACCCTGTTTATAAGCGTGTCGATACTTGCGCAGCAGAATTTTCGTCTGATACGGCATATATGTATTCAACTTATGATGAAGAGTGTGAGGCTAACCCATCTGACCGCGATAAAATCATGGTGCTAGGTGGTGGTCCAAACCGTATCGGTCAAGGTATTGAGTTTGATTATTGCTGTGTTCATGCTTCTATAGCATTACGCGAAGATGGTTACGAAACCATTATGGTGAACTGTAACCCTGAAACAGTATCAACTGATTACGATACTTCAGACCGTTTATATTTCGAACCTGTTACTTTGGAAGATGTACTTGAAATCGTACGTATTGAAAAACCGAAAGGTGTAATTGTTCAATACGGTGGTCAAACACCGCTTAAACTTGCACGTGCATTAGAAGCGGCTGGCGTACCGGTTATCGGAACGAGCCCTGATGCCATTGACCGCGCAGAAGATCGTGAACGTTTCCAAACTGCCGTTGATCGCTTAGGTTTATTACAGCCAAAGAATGCAACCGTGACGACAATGGAACAAGCTCTAGAGAAATCGCGTGAAATTGGTTATCCATTAGTGGTTCGCCCATCGTATGTGTTGGGTGGTCGTGCAATGGAAATTGTTTACGATGAGCAAGATTTACGTCGCTATTTCAATGACGCGGTGAGCGTATCGAATGAATCTCCTGTCCTTCTTGATTTATTCCTTGATGACGCGGTAGAAGTGGATGTTGATGCAATTTGTGATGGCGAGCGAGTCGTTATTGCAGGCATCATGGAGCATATCGAACAAGCCGGTGTTCACTCTGGTGACTCTGCCTGTTCTTTGCCGGCTTATACGCTAAGCAAAGAAATTCAGGATGTGATGCGTGAGCAAGTTGAGAAATTGGCATTTGAGCTGGGCGTGCGTGGCCTAATGAATACACAGTTTGCTGTAAAAGATGGCAAAGTGTACTTAATTGAGGTTAACCCTCGCGCCGCGCGTACGGTTCCATTTGTGTCGAAAGCAACGGGTGCACCGATTGCTAAGATTGCAGCGCGTGTTATGGCGGGTCAATCTCTTGAATCACAAGGTTTTACTAAAGAAATCATTCCACCGTATTACTCAGTCAAAGAGGTAGTTTTACCCTTTAATAAATTCCTAGGCGTGGATCCGTTATTAGGGCCAGAAATGCGCTCTACAGGTGAAGTGATGGGGGTTGGTAAAACTTTTGCTCAAGCGTTTGCTAAAGCAGAACTTGGTATTGGTAATGTTTACCCTGAAGGTGGGCGCGCGCTTCTCTCGGTTCGAGAAGAAGATAAAAAACGTGTGGTTGAAGTTGCCAAGCAGTTAATCAAACTTGGTTACCAGTTAGATGCAACGCACGGTACAGCAGTTGTGTTAGGCGAAGCGGGCATTAACCCTCGCTTAGTAAATAAAGTACACGAAGGTCGTCCTCATATTCTTGACCGTATTAAGAATAATGAATACACCTACATTGTGAATACTGCTGCAGGTCGTCAAGCAATTGAAGATTCCAAGTTATTACGCCGTGGTGCACTACAAGAAAAAGTGAACTATACCACGACACTTAATGCGGCATTTGCCACTTGTATGGCGCACAGTGAAGATAATCGTAGTACGGTAACATCGATCCAAGAACTGCATGAGCAAGTGAGAGTTTCTTTAGTGTAGTTTTACCTAAAATACCAAAGCCTATAGAGTGGAGACATTCTATAGGCTTTTTTATTGGTATTACTTTTGTGCTTGCTGAATCATATTTTGATAAAAATCGTGCTCAAAAATCGTTAGTGGTGGTAAGCCTTTTTGTTCTGGATCAGGGTAATAATCGGTAATGAGTTGTACGAAGGTGGTGGTTGGTTTACCTGATTTATTGAGTACAAAACCGGCCATATTATGAGTGGCAAATAATGATCCACTTTTCGCTATGATATTGCCTTTAATCGGATCTTTACGCATGCTTGAACGGTATTTTAATGTGCCATCAATTCCTGATGTTGGCATTAATGACATGATGTCTAATTGATCATTATGCGTTTTTATATAATCCAATACGGCAAGTAACTGGTTTGGGGTAATTCGATTATTTCGAGATAATCCTGACCCATCTTCGATCACCGCACTTTTTAAGTCGATATTAGCTTTTTCTAATAAAATCCGCTTAATCGCTTCGGTTCCATTTCTAAATGAACCCGCTTGATTAAAATATTGCCCTCCAATGGTTTTAGACAAGTTGTTCGCGTATAAATTGTCAGAGTCTTTCAGCATATGTTCCAGTAATTCAGAAAGTGGCTGAGATTGATGTTGGGCTAAGATTTCGTCACTGGGCTGAGGTTCAATGGCTTGTTGAATTTTGCCTTTAAACGTAATGTTATTTGCTATCAATAATTGTTTCAGCACTGAAGCGCTGTAGTTAAATGGATTTTGTACGGCGAAGTTCAATGGCAGTGGTTCATTTTGTTTAACCAAGCACCCTGAAAGTTGATATTGGTTATCCAATGTTGTCGATAAATCAAGATCGCAATATTGTTCCTTTTGCTGCTCTTTGGTGACAGCTTTGGCAGTGGTGGTAACGGATACAGGTTGATGTTTAGGCGTGAATACACGAGTGGAACCATCGGCATTAGTATAAATAGAAGCCATAACACAGTTGCCATTTAGCGTGATGGCGCTTGATACTGCACTGTAGCAAACCCCAAGTATATCCCAAGGCCAGCCCACACCTTTCTCGTAACCAGTGAAAGCACTTTGATCAATAATGATATCGCCGGAAATGTTGGTAAGCTTGCTATCTTTTAAAAGGTTCACTAAATCTTGGCTAGTAAAGCTTGGATCGCCGCTAAAACGTAAGACTACATCCTCATTATGGCGCTCTAACGTTGTTTGATAAGTAAAATTGTTGCCTAGTTCTAACTTTGCCGCTAATGCGGTGAATAGTTTTAAGGTACTGGCGGGTGGAAATAATTGATCGCTTTTAGTACTGGTTTTGACATTGCTTGTTTCGACAATGATGCCAACTTGTGTTGCATTGGGTAGCATGTTTTGATCGGGCAGAACTGAGTGTTCAGGAAGTGTTTGAGCCACGCTTGAGAGTGAAAAAAATGAGATAGTTAAGGTCAGTGTTGCGAGAAACATAAGATGATATCCCTATAATTAAGTGGATTCAGTATAAACAAAAACGCCATCTTAAATAAGCTGGCGTGTGACATGTTATGGTGATTTTTAACTGGGATTAGTTTTAAAAATCGTAGCGCATGCCAAGGGCGATATCATCTTCAGCTTCGACATAGCTCACACCATGTCCCGTGTTTAACAAGTTGAAATTGTAGGAAACATAAGCTCGAAAGTTTGATACAAAATAATAACTTACATCAAAGGCGAGGTCATTCACATCGCCAGCATGAGAACCGTGGCTGGTATTGGTCGTATCCATATCTAAATTATTGTAGGTGGCGGTGAATACGGTTTTCCCTATCGTGTATGAAGTAGCAAATTCATAGCCTAAGCTGTCGTAAACTTCGGGCGAGGCTGGTGATATTAAAAGAGTAGATAAATATTTTTCACCTTTGACCACGTTAGTCGCAATGTACCAATCACCTAAAGAATAGGACGCGGCGAACATAGCTTCATTTTCGTCAGCTTGCTCTGCATAACCGCCACCAAATTGGATTCCGGTATCAAAAAGAGAATAGGTGACCGATACCGAATAACCATCTTGGTTATTGTCGATCATCTTATTATCTTCAGGGTTGAGCTTATTTTCTGGTACCTTACTATCGGCAAAGCGGTAAGAGGCTTTTAAAATATAATGATCGTACTGGCCTTTGTAAGTCAGCATGTTATCGGTTCGATCCGCTACTGAGATTTTATAAGCTGCGTTATTTCCGTGATAGGCCATGATATCGGTAAAATCGGTCAGAATGCCTAGAGCGCCATCATTTTCACCATAAGTTACCTCACCAAAATTACCACCTAAGCCTGCATACGCGTAGCGAGTATTGAGTGAGCCGCCACCTTCCCCGTTGGTGAGGTCAGTATCACCCTTTTGATTGGTTTGAAATTCACCTTCCCAATCACCGACGGCATACATGGTATTATTTATCATGGTTTTACCCAAGAAATTGATACGGGCTCGTGTTTGATCATCGGCTTTACCATCGATAATTTGTGCTCGGGCTTCGACGCGTCCGGTAAGCGATAAGCTTGCCATATCCGTTTTATAAATATCAGCCGCTAATGTTGGTAAAGGGAGTGTTGAGATAAAACCAAGCAGCAGGTATGAAGAACTTAATTTATGATTCATGAATATCCATTTCAGGCTGATATTGTTAATTGTTTTTATCATAACGTTTATTGTTCGAGAAGTAATTGAAAGTGACAAATATAGAAGTAATAGGTAAAAAAATACCCACTGAAATTAGCGGGTATTAAGAGTCATTTATCATTAACCTCTGTATAGAGGAGTTAGATTAGAATGCGTATTTTAGGCCAACCATTAGCTCATCTTCAGTGTTCGCTGAACCGTTAGAGACGGTTGTAGCATCACTATCGGAAAGTAAATTAAAGCTATAAGCGGCATAAACAGTGGCATTACCAAAGTAACGAGAGTATTCAACTGCAAGCATATTAACGTTCAAGTTGTTGAATGAATTCTCATCCGCATTGAAGTAGTTATACGTCATATTTACGTTGTTATCACCGAAGGTGTAGCCAGCATAAGCATCTGCAGCGTTGAAATCTGATTCATCGTTAGAATTACGAGAAACTGTACCACCTTCATACGTTGCCGCTAAGTA
>NZ_VHKO01000069.1 GCF_015223435.1 Vibrio hibernica | reverse complement strand
TTATGCCCCTTTGTTGTTTAGAGTACATGCTCACACGTTTACTGTTGATGTACATTCCCCTTACCAAAACTTATCCAAATTTATCCGCTAAGAATTGTGTTCTCTTTGACTTAATGGACAAACGCGATATGACCATTCAATTCTAGATATATGTCTCGTCATGCATATCACAATCAATGTAAAATTTTTAGCTATCAGTTCATTATCAATTCTAGAGTGGATGAAAATGTTAGAAAGAATAATAAAAATTGAAAATAGTAGGCTATTAAAAAGGAAGGTAAAGCATGGAGTATTTTTCGGAAATTTTATCTTTTATTACTGGATTAGCTGCTGGTTGGGTATTAAAAGTCACCATTGATAAATCCAGAAATTCCACAATGATTAAAAATAACAACGTCAGTGGCGATCTCGCAGGACGTAATGTCATTAAAAAGCAATAAGCTAAACATGATGAATATTGTTCGTGGCAATACAGCCCAAGGCGATCTCGCAGGCAGAGACATCTACAAAAACTACAATGTCGCACGGGAACTGACGGCAATGGCCAAGCTAGTCGAGCAGTATCTTGCTGAGACGCTCGAAGGCTGATCCGAATGTTTGCAGACCACAAAATCAATGCGTAAGCGCACCTTGATGCGCAATGCCTTTTTTCAGTAAAATCTTAAATACTCCCGCATCAGAAACATGCATTACCATGCTTCACTAAAAGCCTGAGAAATTTGACTCCCCATCATGTATGAGTGACGCCAAAAGCAACCTAATTCACGCTCTGCCGATAAAGCGGGAGGAAGCTCCATCACTGCTAAATGATCCGGTAAATGCACATCTCTTACCCAGCCATACGGCAATAATGCATGACCATAACCTGCGGCAACTAAAGCCATTCGATGCTCAACACCAAGGCCATATGTACGAGTCAAGCCGGAGCTTAATAATTTACTTAAGCCTTCAGTAATTAGCGATGGAACAAAATCATCCTCGCTAAGTGGTAGTAATCCAGGCTCACAGAGCATAAGAGGATGGAGTTCAGGCTGAAGTTTATCGGCTCGCACTAGTAAGACAAAGTGTTCCTTGAATAAGCTTGTATATGCCATCCCCTCAGGAACCGACTGTGCTGCACTAATTAGCAAATCAATTTCACGGTTCTGTAAACGCCGTAACAGACCTTGATGCTTGCCACTAACCAACTCGACTTTAGTTTTACCTGAACGGTGAGCACAAATCTGGATGATCCGTAACAAGTTATCCGGTGCCAGTGAGGAAATCACTCCAATACGTAAGGTTTGCCCAAAGGGAAGAGCTAAGCCATCATCACGTAACCCCTCAAGCCGAGTCACGCCTTCTAAAATCACGGCGATTAAGTCTAAAACTTCCTTTCCAAAGGCAGTGGGTGTTATTTTACTCCCCCTTTCAAAAATGGGCTGTCCGAGAATTTCCTCTACTTTTTTTACTTGATAAGACAAGCCCGAGGTCGAAATACCCATGTCTATGGCCGCATAACGAAAACTACGTTTCATTGCGACGGCCTCAACTAAAAGCAAGTCACGCACAGACACTGCTGCTAGCTTGTTCGAAATTACTTCACGCACCGTCATAAACATTCGATTCCAATTGATGAAAAAAACTTGCTATAATATTTTTAATCAATATGATAATTAATCTCATTCTTATTCTCAACTGGAAAAGTTATGACCTCAATACCCCGTTGCTTTGCCGTGCTAGTAGCGACAACTTTGTTATCAGGTAACTTGTCAGCGCAAGAATTTAACTTTACTGATGTAACCGGACAGGAAATTAAGTTAGAAGCCCCTCCTGGACGTATCATTACTCTGCCCAAACCAGCTGCAGCTACCTTCATCGCAATAGATGGTTCTACCGAGCTGTTAGTGGGTATGAATGAGGGCTCTAAACGAGCCTTTGAGAGCGGTATGATGAGCGTTATGTTTCCTGAAACTGTTGATATCTCCAGTGACATTTTGTCGGAAAACGGTGGTTGGATGCCCAACGTAGAGGCCATCGCAGCACTTAAACCGGATTTAGTCATCCAGTGGGGTGAGCGCGGCGATGATATCGTAGCTCCACTTCGCAATGCAGGTTTGCCCGTTGCTCTAATGGTAGGCGGTGGCAATGCGGGTACAGAAGAGCAGGCCCGAGCCAATATGAAAATGGTGGCTCATATCACGGGTAATACTGAAAAACTGTCAAAGCTTATTGATTGGCGTGACCGTGTACAAAGTGAAATTACTACTGGTTTAAAACAAGTAGGCTCTCATGCAACACCAAGCATTTTGCATTTGCGCTCTGCCAAATCCAGGTTGACTGCTACTGGTGAGAAAAGTTATCAACAGACCTTCATCGAGCTGGTTGGCGCTAAAAATGTAGCTCAAGGAGCTGGCGTACAAAGCACTGTTAGCGTGGAACAGATTCTTGAATGGAACCCAGATATTATCTTACTTTCCGCAGCAGAGACGGATGCTGGATTAGAAGTGATATACGACGACCCATTACTTTCTCGCTTAAATGCCGCCGTACAAAAACGCGTTTATAAGACACCTCAAGGTGGATATATCTGGGATAGTGCTTCCCATGAAAGCCCCTACACATGGATGTGGCTGGCCAATCTTACTCATCCCGATATTTTCTCTTTTGATCTACGTCACGAATTAAAAGAAGGCTTCAAATTACTTTATAACTTTGACCTATCGGATGAGCAGATAGATCGAATTCTGCGTATTGCTATGAACGGCGACAGTCACGGTTATCAAGAGTTTCGTAAACAATGAACACATATACGCGATCGATTCACTCGTCCTCAGAAATGGTTGAGCCAGTTACCCTGAGCACTTGGCGTGCTAGTCATTGGCCTCTTTTGTCCCTACTGCTTATAGCGACTGTGCTAATCGGGCTATCAGTAGGTCGATACAGCGTAGCGCTAGATGAGATTGTAGCCATCCTATATGCAGCCTTACGAGGTGATAACTCACAGCATATGGATGCGTTGGTGATCTTGAATGTACGCTTGCCGCGCATATTATTGGCAGGAGTATGTGGGGCTGGGCTTGCCATCTGCGGGGTAGCCTTACAAACCTTATTTCGTAACCCTCTCGTTTCACCTAAAGTGCTAGGTTTATCCTCAGGTTCAGCATTAGGAGGATCACTGGCAATTTTGGCTGGAGTAGGGGGGCCGCTACTGATGGGGGCTACGTTTGTATCAGCATTTGCTGCTCTGTTTTTAGTAGTGCTGATTTCAAATATGGCGGGTCGTACTTTGATGACTATTGTGCTTGCTGGAATTGTTATTGATGCTTTATTTGCAGCAGGTATTTCGTTAGTTCAATATGCCGCGGATCCAGAAACGAGTTTACCTGCCATCGTCTTTTGGCTGATGGGAAGCTTTGCAACGGCGAGTTGGGAAAAATTTGCACAAACTGCTCCTATACTCATTGCCAGCATTTACCTACTGAATAGAATGCGCTATCGCATTGCTGTACTCGCTATGGGTGACGACGAAGCTAAGTCGTTTGGCATCCATGTTGCACGCTCCCGGATGGTCGTCTTCGCGTTGATTTCTATCATTATCGGCGCCTGCGTAACCGCATCGGGCGTAGTGGGGTGGGTAGGACTCGTAATCCCACACTTTGCTCGTATGTTAGTAGGCGAAGATCACCGCCGGCTCTATTTCACGAGTCTTATGCTGGGTGCCACTTTCATGATTTTGACTGATACGTTGGCTCGTAGTTTAACTGCTGCAGAGATTCCTTTAGGCGTACTCACAGCTCTAGTTGGCGCCCCCGTCTTTGTGTACTTACTATGCACTCGTCGACGTGAAAGGGCTTAATCATGCAAACCGTCTTTACCTCTCATCTCAGTTTAACTGGAGCGTGCGTACGTTTTAGTGAACGTGTGATTTTTCAGGATTTAAGTTTTAACGTACAAAAGGGCGAAACGTTGGCCATTTTGGGCCCAAACGGACGCGGTAAGACTACGTTGCTAAAAGCTCTATTAGGCTCACAACGTTTAGATCAAGGACAACGGCAGGTACCCCACCTCATCGGCTATGTACCTCAATACCAATACGGTAGTGAAAACCATTGTTGCCTCGATGTGGTACTCATGGCACGAGCCGCCTTGCTTCCCATGTTCAGCCTTCCTTCACAGCGGGATCGTAAGCTAGCTCTTGAAGCATTGGAAAAAGTAGGCGGAGGGCATTTTGCTTATCGTTTATATGGCTCTCTATCCGGCGGCGAGCGCCAATTAGTGTTGCTTGCTCGTGCTTTAGCTACTGGTGCTGAGGTACTCATACTTGATGAGCCGGCTTCAGCTTTAGATTTAGCTAATCAGGACTTATTGCTTAACGTCTTATTCGAGTTACGCCGAGTACGTAGCCATTCGGTCGTTTTTACCACTCACCATCCGCAACACGCTCTGCATCTCGCAGACAAAGTACTGCTGATGCACACCAACGATCAGATTAAATTTGGTCCAGCTGATGAGCTGTTAACCGAGTCTGAGTTATCCCGTTTATACAACGTCAGACTACGCCGTCTAATGGTGCAAACGGGAGAACATTTTCAAAGCACAATCTGCCCGGTTTTTGGAATACGTGAACCGGATCAAGATATGCCCATTTCTTATCCTCTAAACAAAGGTAAATACAATGAGTAACGATACAATCTCCTATCTGGAAAATGGACATGAATTTACAGTCCACTTTGATGAGTTATTAAAATACCACGGTGCCGGTTATCCGGGTGGTGTAGCCCACGGGCTAAAAGTTATGCAGCGAGCCTGGCCCTTGCTAGATAATGGTCGTTTGCCTGAACGACGTGAAATTCGCTGTGTCACAGCCTTTGGAGGCCCAGGGGGTAGAGATGCGATTGAGTTTGTTACCCGCGGTCTTACTGAGGGTCGCTACATTGTTGATAACTCAGTAGGGCTCGAAGAAGAAGAGTCCCCCGGTGGTCGTTATTACTTCCGTTTCGAGTACCGTGGCACCGCTGTTGAAATCACCATCCGTCCCGGACACGTACGCCCCGAGTTCATTCAGTTAGCACGCAAGAAAGACCGCTCACCAGAAGAAGAGATCATTTTGGCTGAAATGAAGCTCGAAATGGGAGAACGCTTGTTAGTCCAGCCCGCAGAAGATATTTACAACGCTACCGTATTATCGTAATAAGTCCTAGCCATGAATCAAGAACGCCAAACTTGGCTCGGGCTACTTGCCCGAGCTAACCGAGATTATCTGGAAAATATCTGGGCTACTTACAATCCGGGTGTGCCTATACAAAAACTCGCTGGCCCTGAAACGGGGTTGGTGCAGCTCAATACACAAGCTTGTAAGGCCTCAGTGTCATTTCAGTTTGGTGAGGCTTCTTGTACTCGCTGCGTAATCGCTATTGGGAAAATTCAAGGTTACGCAGTACATTTGGGCTCCGATCTACGCAAAGCGGAGTTAGCGGCCTATCTAGACGCCTTTCTACAAACGGCCCCCTCCCACCAACGTGAGCTGGTGCTGCACCCTATACGCCAACAGTTAGAGCTAAAAAAGGCTGAGAGGGAGCAACTGACGGCTGCTACTTCTGTACGTTTCTACACCACACAAAAAACTTAGAATCATGAAAATACCTTTACGATCTGAGCACAGACATGACGATGAGTTACATCGGCACACGCGTACTTATCGGCGACTACTGCATGCCTTTGGTTACCCAATGCGCATACAGCAACTAGAAGAGCGCGCTATTCATTGCATCGTTGACTGCCTTCTAGACAGCCAAACGACGGTAGCTATTGAGGTGGAAAATAAGGAATTAACAAGCCGTATTTTGAATACAGGCGTAATCTTGAGCCAAACTCCCGAATGGGTTTTTGCAGGTTCTCAACGGCATCACTTACAACATATTCCAGCAGGAAGCCGTGAGGCGCCTGAAAGTGGGGCAACCCTTGTCATGGAAATAGCCGCCATATCACCTACAAACGGGGGGCTTGCTATACGAGCCACCGGTGCAGGACTCAACAAACCACACACTTTATATTTTTCAGGGTTACATCAAAATGTAGTCATTGATCATATTGCTTTTCGTGCCGATTACCCGCGTGGAGTGGACCTACTACTATGCGCTGACACGCAGCTGGTTGTATTACCACGTCACTTAACTTTGGAGATCATTTAATGTACGTACCAGTAAAGGGTGGTGAACAAGCAATTGCTGCTTCCCGTATAGCCGTAGAACGGAGTCGCCGAGGCGACGACACAATCCCCGAGATTGAAATTAATCAAATCATGGCACAAATGTCGTTAGCTCTTGATCGGATCATGAGTGAGGGGGGCTTATACGATCGACGTTTTGCTGCTATTGCCTTTAAGCAAGCTCAGGGAGACATTGCCGAAGCGGTATTTCTCGTACGTGCTCATCGCGCGCAATTAGCCAATTTTGGCTCAAGCCAAAACATAGATCTAAAAACAATGCATTACAGTCGCCACATTTCCGCCACGCAAAAAGAGTTGGCTGGAGGGCAAATTTTAGGCGCCACTTACGACTACACCCACCGCTTACTGAATATGGATTTAGAACACTCTCGCCCTCAGTGCGAGTTACCTAAATCAGTGATAACAGCTCCCTCATCGCCCTCTAGCTCTGAGCCACTGTACGCAGATCTTATCCGCACCGAAATATCTAAAGCTCCGATAGACATTACGCGAACTGTTTTGCCTTCTTTACCTGATCCTTGCGAGCGTCTCGCTCATCTCGCTCGTGGCGAAGAAGGCTACTTAACTGGATTAGCTTACGAGAGTTTGCGTAAAGCCTCAACGAGTCATCCCTATGTAGCGCAATTAATGAGAGGGAGCGTTGAAATATTCGTAGAGCTGGAAGACCTCAATTTAACCGCATCCATTGGTGAGGTTGAGTTAACTGCCTGCACTACTGTGGCTCCAAGTTTTAGCTCATCTCCACATTTAGAAGCGGGTTTTGGTATTGCTTTTGGAGCTAACGAGCGTAAAGCCGTCGCCATGGCAATCGTAGATCAGCACTTTAAAATTGAGGGTGCTACCAGTGATGCACTCATGCATACCGACGGAGTCGCTGCATCCGGCTATGTCAGCCATTTGAAATTACCTCATTACTCTGACTTTGATGCTGATTTAGCGCGTTTACGCCGAGTTCAGGCTAAGGAGGAAATATGAATTATGCCTACCTTGATCTACCGTCCAAACAAGAAATACGTCGTAAAACCCTAAAAGCACTCTGTCTACCTGGACGTCAAATACCTTTCTCAGCTCCTGAGCTACCCATTGCCTATGGTTGGGGGGTAGGAGGCATGGCTATTACCGCTGCCTTATTAGAACCGAATGACACGTTAAAGGTAGTCGATCATGGTTCGGATGATACCGTTAATGCCCTGAATATCGGGGATTTTTTTACTAAAACGGCAAACATATCAATTACGACAACAAGCTCAAAGGCTACTCTCATTCAAACGCGTCAGCGAGTCCCTGAAAGCCCGTTGCGGGAAGAGCAAATTGTGGTGTACCAAGTTCCTCGACCTGACCCTCTACGTGGATTTATTAATGATGCGGCCGAAGCACTGACACGGCACGCACATCATGATTACGGTGTCGTGTTAAGCGCTCTATTTGAAACATGGTTGCAACAAGATGAGGCGTGCTTAGGATACGACCACCCTGTGATTGTTAATGATGGGGTCTTAATGTCACCGTCGCCTATTCCTGCTATGGATAACCCCCGCATGGGGATGATGCCTGCTATTCAGATTTTTGGCGCCGCACGCGAGCGACGAATTTATGCATTGCCTGCCTATACACCCTTAGCAAACTTAGCTTTTGTTGACCTGCCTGCTAGCCTGAAAAAAGTCGATACAGCATGTTGTATCTGCGGCTCATCTGTTCATTATTTGGATAATATTGGTACGTCAAACACCCCCCATTGGGTATGTTCCGACTCCGAAGCATGCAAGGAGCGCGCTCATGTTTAGCTTGCCAGATCCCGTGCTGACAGCACAGGCTATCTCACTTGAAATAGCTGGGCACCGTATTTTGTCGGATTGTCACCTCAAGCTTTATCCTTCCGAGGTTCTCGCTTTAGTCGGCCCCTCAGGTGCTGGAAAATCAAGTCTTCTGAATATACTTGCTGGACGACAGCTATCTAACAACTGTCAGGCTCTTTCCCTTTTAGGCCAGGATTTACTACGTACCAGTCTTTATCAAACTAACCTTTTACGTCGGCGGGCGTGTGGCTATGTGGCTCAGGATGCCAGCACAACCCTAAACCTGAGACAAAGTGCCGCCACTAATATCGTACGTCGTCTTTTTGATTTAGGTGACAACCGTGCGGTTGATGCACTCAAACAAGCACAAAAATGGGGCCAGCGACTTGGTTTATGTCCAGAACGATTACATGAGCCAGTGAAGAACTTTTCGGGAGGGATGCGCCAACGCGTACAAATCGCTGCGGCCATGATCCATCAGCCGAGCATTTTATTTTTAGATGAACCCACTGCTGGTCTCGACTCAGTCGCTCAAGCAGATTTTTTAGATGTGCTCTCTAATTTGAGAAACCAAACACAGACTGCCATGGTGTTTGTGACTCATGACTTACGTCTAGCTCGACTCATTGCTGATCGGGCCATCGTGATGGATCAAGGCCGCATCGTCAGCGAATCCATTATGGATCGTTTGCTTACTGAGCCTGAGCATCTCATCGCCCAAGCTCTTGTTAAGGCAATGATTTAATGAATAAACCAACTGTGATTTTGCAGTATGAAGGCAATGGCATACATCATGGGCCACTTCGCATAACGGCACAAACAGGGCAGATCGTACAGATCTGGGGAGCGTCAGGCTCAGGAAAATCGACTTTGCTCTCACGAATTTGGGGAAGTCGAAGCTTAGGAACGGCACACTTGTGCATACGAACCCACGATCAGCAGTTCACACCAAGCACAATGACACCCGCCCACTTTGCATTTCTACGCTCACGATTAATGTCGTACGTAGGGCAACACCCTACCGTACTACCTCGCGAAAAACTTGTGGATTGGTTTGCTCTAGTCCCCACAAAGACAGTACTCGACGGACTAAGACTGCTGGACCTCTCTCCTAGCTTACTCTCTCGCTATGCCTGTGATGTCTCTGGTGGTGAACTACAGCGTTTTATGTTGCTTCGCGCTTATTTTTCTTCTCCTCCAATCTTACTTTTAGATGAGCCCTGTACAGGATTGGATCCAGAGCGTAGTCATCAGGTGAGCACGCTTTTATTACAGGCTAAAGCCGCTCAGAAACTGGTTATTTACACCAGTCATACGAGTGCCAGTTGGGTGGATCAGTCAATCTCTTTAGACGGTTAAACCGTCTACATTTAATTTAACCTGGAAAAGTACTCATAATGAAAAAATTTTATTGGGATCTGCGTTGAGTGTAGGTTGCCTAAACTTCGTTCATGCCGATACCTCAGTCACACTGTATGGTGTGTTGGATGCTGGAATTACTCATCAACGTATTAGTGGCATGTGGGACGGTTCTCCTTACTCATCCAAATCCACTGGGCTACTCAGCGGTGGCCAATCCGGAAATCGATGGGGCTTAAAAGTCACTGAGTCATTGGGTAATGGCACGGCAGCAGTCGTACAGCTAGAAAGTGGTTTTGAGTTAACTACCGGTGAAAGCAAGCAAGGCGGACGTCTATTTGGTCGTCAAGCAACCTTAGGATTACAAAATAAAAGCTGGGGTCGAATCGACGTAGGTCGTCAAACCAATATGGCCTCGAAATTCCGCAGCAAAGTACTTGATACGATGGACTCTAGCTATAACCAGTTAGCAGTAGGCGCATCATTTAGCTCCATGAATACTGTCCGTTATGACAACATGGTGTTATATCAAAGCCCGAATGTAAATGGCTTCCAAGCCGGTGTTGGTTACTCGTTTGCTATTGATGGAGAGCAAGTAGGCAGCATTAATGGTGAGAAAAAGGATAATACCGCGCTGACCTCCGGTCTGCGTTATGGGAACGGTCCTTTTGAGGCTTTTATCACGTACGATCAAATCAAACTTAGAACGCAGGACACGACGATGCGAGCCTGGTCATTAGGCATAGAAGTGGCCCCTAATTTTCGGACATGACTTTAAGTGATTGATCTGTTTGTATAGTACCTAAAAATACTGGAACAGATTATGACTAGAAAACGTAGAAACCACTCACCCGAATTTAAAGCTAAGGTGGCGCTTGATGCTGCTAGAGGTGATAAAACTGTCGCTGAGTTAGCTCAGAAATACAACCTGCACGCGAACCAAATCTCTACATGGAAAAAAGAACTGCTCGAAAATGCAGCCATGATTTTTGCCTCTGAAAACCAGTCAGGCAAGGACAGCTCTGAAGAAGTGGACAAACTGCACGCCAAGATTGGCCAATTGACCATGGAAAATGATTTTTTGGCCAAAGTGCTCGGTCGTTAGACCGAGCCCAGCGAAAGAGCTCGCTGGTTAAATCCACCCTATTGCCAATAAAGCGCCAGTGTGAGCTTCTCTGTATTGCTCGCTCTACTGCTTACTATCAACCCATAGGGCTCTCTGCTGAAGAGATTGGCCTTCAATCGCTGATACTGTGAGAACAATTGGAAACGATGCTGAAGACTTAAATGTATATAGTAGGTTCACGCTTACCGAGATAGCAACTGAGACAAAGCGTTCGTCAAATCGCGATTTTCTACGTGCTTTGTTAGTGGCTTTCGAAGAAGATCAATCTGATCCAGTCAAGAACATCCCTAGTTCATTTGGGTTAACTGATGCCGCTATTGCAGCTGTAGCTACTTGTGCTTTAAGGTTAGATAATGTGATAACGGAAGACAACGTTAAAACAATGCGTCATAGTCGAAGAAAAAATGCCATACAAAGCATTTAAGAGTGATTTCTCACGCTTGGCATTTTCGCTTCGCTCAAGTATAGCCAAGCGTGCGTCACACCTTAATGCGGCGATAAGCTAATCGAGATATTCGGTAATAATGAAATTAGATTTAATATCAATTATTAAAAGTAGCTCTATCAAAAAAGCATTTGGAGGCCTTTTGGC
>NZ_VHKO01000068.1 GCF_015223435.1 Vibrio hibernica | reverse complement strand
TAACGGTACTGAAGGGCTTTCCGCCTTACCGTTTGATGGAATGATCTTAGCGCACTCGAATGAATCAGAGTGGCAAACATTCCGTAATAATAAAAACAACGAGGCTTTTTTAGATCGGGTTTATATTGTGAAAGTACCCTACTGTCTACGATCATCTGAAGAAATCAAAATTTACCAAAAATTGCTTACTCATAGTGAGTTAAACAAAGCGCCTTGCTCACCAAACACATTAGAATTACTCGCTCAGTTCACAATTCTATCGCGCTTAAAAGAGTCAGAAAATTCGTCTTTATATTCAAAAATGCGCGTTTATGATGGTGAAACATTAAAAGATACCGATCCTAAAGCCAAAAGCTATCAAGAGTATCGAGACTATGCTGGCGTAGATGAAGGTATGTCTGGGCTTTCAACTCGTTTCGCGTTTAAGATTCTATCTCGCGTGTTCAACTTTGATCAAAGTGAGGTTGCTGCCAACCCGGTTCACCTTTTCTATGTCATTGAAAAACAAGTCGAGCGTGAGCAATTCCCACAAGAAACAGCAGACAAATATTTAGAGTTTCTCAAAGGCTATCTAGTCCCTAAATATGTTGAATTTATCGGTAAAGAAATTCAAACTGCCTACTTAGAGTCTTACTCAGAATATGGACAAAACATTTTTGACCGCTATGTCACTTATGCCGACTTTTGGATACAAGACCAAGAATATCGTGATCCTGAAACCGGACAATTATTTGACCGTTCCGCACTTAATGATGAACTGGAAAAAATCGAAAAAACCGCTGGTATTAGTAATCCAAAAGATTTTCGAAACGAAATTGTCAACTTTGTCCTTCGTGCTCGCGCAAACAATAATGGTCAAAATCCAGCTTGGACCAGTTATGAAAAACTGCGCACCGTTATTGAGAAAAAAATGTTCTCCAATACCGAAGAGCTATTACCCGTTATTTCCTTTAACGCCAAAACCTCTCAAGACGATCAGAAGAAACACGACAACTTTGTCGCACGTATGATGGAAAAAGGTTACACCAAAAAACAAGTTCGTTTACTAGCAGAATGGTATCTACGTGTGCGTAAGTCATCATAATATTTCAAGTATAGATTAACGTTAGTCCTCACGTGTGGTCTATACATGGCGACATGTGAGTCTTAAGGGCGACGTAAAGTTCTAGGGGAAGACTATGGCACAATTTATTGATAGACGATTGAACGGAAAAAACAAAAGTACCGTCAATCGCCAACGGTTTATTCGCCGTAATAAAGAGCAAATTAAGAAGTCCGTATCTGAGGCGGTAAAGCAACGCTCTATCACCAATACTCAAACAGGTGAAGATATTGCTATTCCATCCAAAGATCTCAATGAGCCTTTTTTTCATCAAGGAAAAGGGGGGATTAAAGAACGCGTTCACCCCGGAAATGATCAATTCATCACAGGAGATAAAATTGATCGCCCGCCAGCTAACGGTGGTGGTTCAGGATCTGGAAAAGGTGAAGCAAGCCAAGATGGAGAAGGTCAAGACGATTTTATCTTCCAAATATCCAAAGATGAATACCTCGATATTTTATTCGAAGACCTTGCCTTACCTAATCTGAAGAAGAATCAAATCAATAAAATCACAGAATGGGAAACTCATCGCGCAGGCTATCAAACTTCTGGCGTTCCCGGCAACTTGGCTATTGTTCGTTCTTTGCAACAATCTCTCGCGCGTCGTACCGCCATGAGCGCCTCTAAACGTAGAAAAATAGCGGAATTAGAATCCATGCTAGATGACATTCTCATGTCTGAACCAGCAAGGCCATTAGAAGAAAATCAAATAAAGCTAGAAATTGAAGAGCTGCGCAAAAAAATAGCCAGCGTGCCTTTTATCGATACCTTTGATTTGCGCTTTAAAAACTATGAGCGTCGCCCTATTCCATCAAGCCAAGCGGTGATGTTTTGCCTAATGGACGTATCAGGTTCCATGGATCAAGCGACCAAAGATATTGCCAAGCGATTTTATGTTTTACTGTATTTATTTTTAACTCGCACTTACCAAAACGTTGAAGTGATCTTTATACGTCATCACACCCAAGCCAAAGAAGTGGATGAACATGAATTTTTCTATTCACAAGAAACCGGCGGAACGATTGTATCCAGCGCCTTAAAAATGATGGGCGATATTATCAAAGATCGTTTTCCAACCAATGAATGGAATATTTACGCCGCGCAAGCTTCAGATGGAGATAACTGGGCTGACGATTCTCCACGCTGCAAAGAGCTATTAGAAAAACAACTTCTGCCTTACTGCCAATATTATTCATATATCGAAATCACTAAACGATCACACCAATCACTTTGGACTGAGTATGAAAAAATGGCTGAGCATTCCGATAATTTTGCCATGAAAAACATCCGTTCCGTGGAAGACATTTTCCCTATTTTCCGTGAACTATTTCAAAAGCAAACCAGCTCACTTTAACAATCAATTCATTCTAACAAGCAACCTGTTTTAGCCAACAATCTATTTTAACGAGCCATTTTAACGAGCATGAGGACTGAATTATGGATAACATGACATCGTCAACGTCGTCAGACACTCAAGCGAACACAGCCAGAAAAACATTATCCACTGGGCCAGACTGGACTTTTGATCTGCTAGAGCAATACCACACCGAAATTAAGCGAATTGCTAAACATTATCGATTAGACACTTATGAAAACCAGATCGAAGTGATCACCGCCGAACAAATGATGGATGCCTATTCCAGTGTTGGCATGCCAATTAATTATCATCATTGGTCGTTCGGCAAAAAATTCATCCAAACCGAGCAAAATTACAAACACGGTCACATGGGACTGGCTTATGAAATCGTCATCAACTCCGATCCTTGTATCGCCTATTTAATGGAAGAAAATACCATCACGATGCAAGCGTTAGTCATGGCGCACGCTTGTTATGGCCACAATTCATTTTTCAAAGGCAACTACCTCTTCCAATCATGGACCGATGCCAGCTCAATCATCGATTATCTGCTTTTCGCTCGCACCTATATTACTGAATGTGAAGAAAAGTATGGTGTCGAAGACGTTGAAAAAATGCTGGATTCTTGTCATGCATTAATGAACTACGGTGTGGACAGATACAAACGCCCTGAAAAAATATCCATTCTAGAAGAAAAAGCACGCCAAGAAGATCGTGAAGCCTACTTACAATCCCAAGTGAATGAACTATGGCGCACTGTGCCTCACTCACATTCAGAAAAAGACACCGAAGAATCACGGTTCCCCAGCGAGCCACAAGAAAACATCCTCTATTTTATAGAAAAACATGCCCCATTATTAGAACCGTGGCAGCGTGAAATTGTTCGCATTGTGCGTAAAGTCAGCCAATATTTTTATCCGCAAAAACAAACCCAAGTGATGAATGAAGGTTGGGCTACATTTTGGCATTACACCATCTTAAATCACTTATACGATGAAGGTTTAGTTGAAGATAAATTCATTTTAGAGTTTTTGCATAACCACACCAATGTGGTCGCACAACCCAATTACAATAGCCCTTACTACAACGGTATAAACCCCTATGCATTAGGCTTTGCCATGTTTCAAGACATCCGCCGCATCTGCGAACACCCGACCGAGGAAGATAAAGAATGGTTTCCTGAATTAGCAGGAACGGATTGGTTAGATGCCGTGCACTTTGCCATGCATAACTTCAAAGATGAAAGCTTCATTAGCCAATATCTTTCACCTAAATTAATCCGCGAATTTAAATTATTTTCAGTACTTGATGATGATAGACGCAACTATATCCAAGTCAGCGCCATTCACAACGAAGGCGGCTACCAAGCCATTCGAGAAAAACTGGCCTCACAATATAACCTAAGTAATCTAGAGCCGAATATCCAAGTCTGGAATGTCAACGTAAGAGGCGATCGTTCATTAATTTTACAGCACATCCCACAAGATAGAGTTCCATTGAACAGTAACTATCCTGAAGTGATGAAACATCTCCATCGCTTATGGGGATTTAATGTCATTTTAGAAGAAGTAAAAGAAACCGGTCATCGTGAAATTTTGGCAACCTGCCCAGAGCCATCCCATCAAAAAGAGTCAAACTCTCTTAATGGGAGCAGTTGATCTAAGCAGGTTTATTAAATTCGCTTTGCAAGCCACACAAACCTGACTATACCGCCTGCTCAACAATCGCATCGGTTAAATGCAGTTGGGTTTGTTGAGATTCGCTCAATTTGGTTTTGAGTTGATCGCAGATAGTCATGAGTTCATCGACTTTGGCTACGATGCGGTTTTGTTCATGTATTGGTGGAATAGGAACCACAGTGCTTGATACTGTATCTACATTAAGATTTGGTTGAGCACCACCAGCTGCCGTATTGCTTCGTAATGCATCGTATGCTTTTTGAAAAAATAGCTTAGGCTGAATTTAATCACAAAAATGCCAGTTGAATGGTGAAAGATAGAGCATAATTAGTAGCACTATTTAGTACCAGCCTGCTTTTGCGATATATTTAAGAGGTAGTTATTGATAAGTGATATTTAGATAGTGATGCTTGTATCGACTTATGTTGCAAACATCAATAGTGATGTTTGCATCAGAAGCTTGCATAACAAAAATAAACAATCAATAACTTACAATCCATTTTGCAATGAAAAGTTGCATAACATTGCAGTAAAAGGTTGCATAAAAATCAACCATAAAAAACCCGTAAGAAAGTTACTTACAGCTCTGAAATATAGCATCTGAATAAACTTAACGTTTTTCGCTACCCACTAACTCATAATTGGACAATTTTGAGTTACCGATTTGACTAATTTAGTAAATTACGGATTAGTTGGTGTATGGGAAAAATAACGCCTTGCTCACCGGCGGAGTAAGTTGGCGTGTGTTTTTGCGTTTTTTTGCAAAAACCGCGACAGCTTACGGAGTCCGCGTGCAGCAACTTGTTAGCCGTATTTTTGAAACTAAGGTGATGTAAGTTCCTTCATAATGGTTTTATCTGGTTTCACCTTAAATGGCTTGCCAACATTTGGATATACAACAATTCTTAATGTCGATAGTGAATACTTATGAAGATATTCTTTCTTAAAGTTCTGTAGCCAATTTATATCACCATTATTAATTTTTAAGAACATGCTCGCTGTTTCATTTTCACCAAGCTTACATGGAAAACTTGAGGATTTATTGAGGTCAATATATTTATGTCCAATGCCAATATTCGTTTTTTTAAACAGCCCTACTTGAAATGAAATACACATAAGGCTATTTAAAAATACTGTTCTATATCCAGTATTTGTGATATTTATTGCTAAATACTCTTCATCAGCTCCATTTTCATTAAAAATAAAAATTCCAGAAGAAACAGTTAGAGCAATTTTTCGTGTTGAATATGAAATATATAGCGAAACACAAACAGCCAGAAATGTCCCTATGGCTGAGAACCAAGGGGCAAAGGTGTTAATGAACTTCCATTCTTCTATAGTTATACACATAGTCAATTTAATACGTTGTTGAAGTACAATTCACACCACCATACGTCCCATTACAGTTAGTGTATGTCGTTTTTGGTGTGTTCTTTCGTATATTGTCCCCCAATTCTTTTAATGATTGATTAATGCTATTCCAAGCTTCTTGATTCCTTTCAGCCTCGGCTTGTTTTTGTTTAGCAATCAATAACTCATATTGGCGCTGCTGCTCTCTTTTTTGTTGCTTTAGAATATTTATTTGTGCCAATTTTTCATCTATTTTTATCTTTATCTCAGATGAGTCATTGCATATATTCTTATATTCTTTATCATCCATAAAATCGACTGACTTTGATTCTTTACAAATCCGATTCATGTATTGTTTTTTTACTTTTAGAGCATATTTCTGTGCATTAAGAGCTTTTACCCCAGCATCATTTATTTCACTTTGTACTGAACCTATTTTTAGAAAGTAGCTGTTAGGTAACTGTACTCGCCTTACCATACTGCCATTGCTCATTTCACCTGAAGCTGTTGCACCAGATTTTGGTGTGGAAAACCCAAAGCCATTTGCCTTTCCCTTATAGTTCATAAAGAAATTATATTTATTTTGCTCAAACTCATTATTCGACATATCATAAAGAACATAAGAAAAATTCGGATATTGTTTATACTGGAGAATATTATCGTTAAATGGTGACTTCATGGTGATTAACCTATATTGTATTTCCTTGGAACCAAAAAAACCATATTGATAATTAATATCAAAATTGAAATTATCTTCATTAATTGTTGTTTCAACAAAATACCCATTACTAATATCACCTTCTTGAGTTTTGTTATCTAACTGGTCTGTTTGAATAAAATATTCCGGTTCTTCTTCTTTACCTTTATATATTGCCAAAGCCTCCATATTCAAAACAGTTGCTCGCTCAAACTCTCTGCCTAAGCCGTTGGCATATCCATTTTTACAGTCCCCATCCCAATATATTTTATAATTAGGATCTAGAGTTCTGTCATCACCTTTTGAAACGCCAACATATACCTTACAGGGGGGCTTTTTATTTGCAGGTTGAACCCATTTGATTACAGATTGATCAGAAAAATCATTTTTTAACTGTTCATATTCAGCTAAATATCTTTTTTCATACTTGAATGCTTCATCATCGCTAATGAGCGGTAATTTGGGCGTGGAAGAGCACCCTGAAATGATTATAAAAAACATTGGTAAGAGGTAAGTACTTCTATTATTCATGGTGAATTCCATTGTTGAATTTGGTGCTGAACGGCTAACGCCCCGAATAACCTGCGCGAACACGCGCTTTGGCAGGGACTGCCAGCGAGTTTGCGTCAGGCCACGCAGTGGCGAAGTTGATTGGCTTGTTAGCAGCCGCATAGCGTGCAACTGCCTGAATTATTTGATGAATGAACAAACTGTGCGAACTCCTTTTGCATTGTGTGACTGACATTCCGTTGCCTCTTTACTTAAAGTGATTGATGATTTTAATTGACCAACTTACCGGTTAGCCTGCACCGATTTTTCCGCCAGTTCAAGACTAAAATGCCAACCGCTTTACACACCACGTTCAGTTACAAACACAGAAAAGGAATTGGCCTGCTAACAATTTAATAGACGGAAAAAATCCGTATAGTCTTTCCGTCTATCTTCCCAGTCACTTTTTGTAACAGCAAGCTAAACAACTAAATTTATTCATAAAGTAAGATTTATCTCATACTTACTCAGCATAAAATGCGGAAATAATCCGTATAATTCACTAAAGCCAACTCATGGTGAAGAACTGTGAATTTACTCAATACCTAAAACTAGCCAAAAAGCCAGAGCCATATTTCAGATTCATGCGTATTTAGCTTTCTAACTCAAAACCCAATTATTCTAATTTCAAGCTATGCGAGATTAGCAACATGTAGCATGAGGAAATATATGGAAAAAGAAAATCATTGTAGTCGTTGCAAGGTTACTGGCTAACGCATTTTGGGGCATTTTTGAGCTAGAAAATGCCACGTGTAAAAAATCAGGTCGTGATGTTTTTGGACAAAAGCTTCTTAGAACAATAAAGAGACTCTTAAATGAGCCTTTCACATAAACCCTACTGGGGCATCATACTGTAAAAGTTCTCACTCAGCAGTGCTTAGTTCTGTCACAAAGTTATAGCCCGATTTCTGGGTAAACTGGTGAGAGTAAGTGCTTAAAAACGCTCCTAGAGCGATTTGAATGCGTCAGGTGGGCATTTTGATGTGCTAAGTCGGCTATTTACCATATTGTGCATAATGACTACCCATTTTTTTTTGGGGTGTAGTGCGTGTTTTTGATGCCTAACGTCACTATTTACCATAATAAACACTAGTTTATTATGGGGGGGGGTATACTTAACTAGTTTTATATGATGAACTTGTGCTCATCATATTGGAGTAGTAAGGATTTTATAAAAATGAAAGTTAAAGCATTAATTTTGCTGTCTTTTTGCGGCCTATTGTCAGCTTGTGGTGGCAGTAGTGGTGGCAGTAGTGGCGACAGTAAACATTGCTCCGATGAGAATATCGTAGAAGTTCGTGAACAGGAACAGTGGCGTAACTTTACCTTCCAAGTGAATAACTGTAACGATATTACATATACGGCAATTCATTATGTATTTACAGATTTACCGAACCGAGTTACGTATAATGATGGCGTATCTGAATGGTATTTATCGCGCTCTTCTAGCAATTTAGGAACTTTAACTAATACAGACCCAAGCGATGGGGTTACTTATGTGTATAAGTGGTCTTCTGAATTTGAAGAGTTTAGTAAAACTGATAATGACGGTTACTTCGAGTGGATTCATTCCGAACATCAAGAATACTCAAAAGTTTACACGATGTATTTTGATTTTGAGGAGCTTCATAATGAAGCGATGAAAAATG
Organism: Vibrio hibernica; assembly: GCF_015223435.1. GTDB lineage: Bacteria > Pseudomonadota > Gammaproteobacteria > Enterobacterales > Vibrionaceae > Vibrio > Vibrio hibernica. The sequence goes on along the minus strand of NZ_VHKO01000068.1, from coordinate 3,395 downwards.
CAACTAAAGTTTAGTTTTAGTTCTAATAGAGATTAGTGCGAAGCGAACCTAGATTCAGATATAGCCATTCGTTTTATTTACCATGTGGTACGCTGTAAGTACCAAGAACTAGAGGCTGATTATCAGCCTCTTTTGCTATCCGTCTAACAAGCTTAATGAGATGGTACGTCCCTCCCTACAACTAAACTTGAACTGGTTTAGTTTTTGAAGGAAAGTACCAAATGAATAATTCACACATTATCGGAATCGATTTAAGTAAGAATTATTTTCATTTAGTTGGTCATTACCAAGCTGGGCATCGGCTATTTAAGAAAAAGCTTACTCGCCATAAATTACTAGAGTTCTTATCGTTCCATGAGCCTGTAATTATAGCTATGGAGTCATGTGGAGGATCTCATTGGCTTGCTCGAAAGTGTGCTGAGTTTGGTCATACTGCCAAGCTAATCCCACCTCAATATGTAAAACCTTACGTTAAAACCAATAAAAATGATTTTATCGATGCTGATGCTATTGCGGAAGCAGCTTCGCGGCCAACGATGAGGTTCACTTCGGCAAAAACAGAGTCAGCTCAGGTTATCTCAACTATTCGGAAAATTCGTAACGGGTATATTAGAGAGCGCACCGCTTGTATGAATCGAATCGGTTCAATCCTTCTTGAGTTCGGGATTAGTTTGCCAAAAGGACACACTAGTATGAAAGGTTTATTCCAATGGCTAGTGGATAAGAATCAACACCATCCTCCTTTAATAATTTTTGAATTGAGTGAATTACATGAACACTATCAAAACTGATCCTGATTCTAAAAAAAATCAAGCATCTTCAATGATCACAGGTATAAAGGGTTATTACGGTGTTTCATCCCCTTTTTGATATAAGAATGGTTCAGTATTTATTAAAAAGTTGACGGTTATATCATCTCTAGAATCATGTACTTTTTTCTCTATATCTTCGGGGGTAGTTGTGCCCCAATAGTTTAAGGTTGCATCGATAGTACCAGTTACATTTACATTTCCTCGTAACTTCCCTATGTCTGTAAAGTCATTTCCTTTTATAGTTATGTTACTACTGCTAACCCATACAAATTCAGGAACTATAACCGTGTTATCAACGAAATCACCAGATATAGTAATATCGTAGCTAGGATTTGTAGACTCGATTTTTGTTCGGTATGTTTTACCACTGAACGTTCCTGAGAATGTATGGTTAATTAAGAAATAACTATCATAGAATTCTTGTTCGAATCGACTCATATATCCCATAGCGCCAGAGTAGTGAACTGAATGGAATGTAACCTTACCATTGTTATTGATACTACTAAAATGAACGTTTTCGATGATGATCGGGTTTTCTTCTGTACCATTAGCGACAATCTCACCTTCAATTTCCCAAAAAGCATCATAAGTATTTATCGTCTCGCCTATGATAGTGACGCCTTTCTCTATTGTAACGACAACATTATTGGCTACCTGAGGCCTGTCACTTCTTATAATATAAGGTGAACCTAATTTACTGAGCGTAGCGTCTTGGGTGTATATGTTATTAAATAGAGTGCCCACATTTATATTGTCTGATACTGCAGTTAGACCGCCTTCATTTTCACCACTTAACGTTATCTCATAAACGCCTGTAGTATCAGAACTAAATTCAGCTTGGCAGTTTCCTAAATCTGTAATTAAAGGTGAACTTTCTTCAGGGCTAGATGTTACCGCCCAATCACAAGAGCCAGAACTATCAGTTCCTTGGATCTGAATAATGTCACCTGAAACAATATTTTTTTTTGTGACATTTAAAGTTACTTCTGGTGGTTCATGAGGAACAGTTGGTGAGTCAGGAGAAGCAGAGGAAGAATCACTTCCACAACCGATTAATAATATTGACAGTGGAATTACGGGAATAAGTTTTATCATCATGATCTTATTTCTATTTAATAGTATGTTATGTCACATCATACTATTAAATTGTGATATATGCGATTGAACATAACACTCGTTGTACGCACCGAAAATTAGAGGCTGATCATCAGCCTCTTTTGCTATCCGTCTAGCAAGGTTTGGGGCAGAACTTTGTTAGCCGCACTTCTCACACAACTCGTCTTTGGAAAGTTGTGAGTTAGTGTCTTTGCTAATTTAGCAAGTCATAAATAACTACAGATATTGCAAAGTGAATTTTGAAGAGCTAGTGCGATGAGTGCGTAAAATCGCACTAGCTAACAGGTTCAATTGAGGTTCGCACTAAGTGCCGTTATGGTAAATCGAGTGCCTACTCACAACGAAGTTTTGTTCAATATCATTTAATAATGTATACAGTATGCTATTGTCGGAGGACTGTTCGTAATCACAGCATAGTCGAACTAACACAAAGCTCGATATGTACTACATTTTTTAAAATCTACAGGAGCATCTTTTGGCTATTATTTCACTTATTTTAAGCTTGGCTGTGCTTATTGGTTTTTTCATAATTGTGAGTCGCTTAGGAAAAATTCTAGCGCACACAAAAAGCAGTGCTGATGGTATTAAACGATTAGTACATATTCAGGAAGAACTACATGAATTAACACTCCAGCAAGCAAAGTTAATCCAAGTAATTTCAAATAAAAGTGACAAGTAAACTGACACGCCATTGATCTTATAGTTTTAAAAGAACTCATTCGGAGAGTGTTATGAGCCAGTAAAACTGGCCATAAGCCTCGACAGCAAAGAACGGCTCCAAATCTGGAACCGTTCGTACCTAAATCTATGTTCGAACTAAGTCAACTTGCCCGCGTTAAATGACAGTGACGCAGTAACTAAAAACACCTACTAAGGTGAAGGTCTATTTGCAGACTTCTTTCATTTTATTAAAAGCATTTATAGTTGCTTTAGCTGCACCTGACTTATCAGTAGAAAGCGCATAATTCTTCTGAGTGTAACGCCAATGTTCAGTGGCTGATTTACATAATAGATCATCTTTGTCCTCAGGTAATAATGTAAGTATGACCGCAGCAAGTGTCAGACATGTGAAGAATATTTTGAGATAGATATGCATATACAGTCCTTCCTTTAGAAGAGGAACAAACCACGCAAGGGTCAAATACCACAAGCATAAAATCAGTATTACTTAGCACGAGTATAACGAAAAAAACAGCACATACAATACTGCGTCTTAATACTGAAAATCCTCTAATTTCATGCAGTAAACGTAGCTAAAAGAGATGTGAACTCTAATAGGTAATATAAGTAAAAAACACCAAACAAAAAACATTGTGTTTTCGTTGATAAAGAATTAACAACCAACAAAAGACCACCAGCTTCCTTCAGAACTTCAGCTAAATATTTCATAATCACCTCTCAAATCAACAAGGTAATTATCTCAAATGAGATACCATCTAAGCACGTGAGAATTTCAAATTTTAGGTC
>NZ_VHKO01000067.1 GCF_015223435.1 Vibrio hibernica | reverse complement strand
TGGATAGTCCCTCTAGGTACGGATTTGGTGGCTTTGATGACCACGTAACCAAAAAATTAGTGTTAATTATATTAGATTACCACGTTGCTTAATGTCAAAACTGGTGCTGATACCCAGACTCGAACTGGGGACCTCACCCTTACCAAGGGTGCGCTCTACCGGGCTGAGCTATATCAGCAAGTGTTTGGAGCGTGCGGCGGGAATCGAACCCGCATCATCAGCTTGGAAGGCTGAGGTAATAGCCATTATACGACGCACGCGTAATCACATTAAACGCAGTTTCATCTGCAATTTATTACACATATAGATCACTCTATATGGACAATATGGTGGAGGGGGACGGATTCGAACCATCGAAGGCGGAGCCGGCAGATTTACAGTCTGCTCCCTTTGGCCACTCGGGAACCCCTCCAAAATTTTTACATGCTCATTCTTTTAATAAAAAAAGACTGGTGCCGACTACCGGAATCGAACTGGTGACCTACTGATTACAAGTCAGTTGCTCTACCTACTGAGCTAAGTCGGCGCAAGTGGTGCGAATTCTATTGAATGTTCTAAATGCTTGCAAGAGTAAAATGAAAAAAACCATTATTTTCTATGCAGGAATGCTTATTTGCTTAGAAAAACGCCAAATTCCTAGTAATTAGCAGTGAAACACCTCTTGCACTAGTTTGAATTACATCGAGCATAGTGTATCTTCCCTCATCCTTTTTAATTGTTTTGAGTCTGATTATGAATCCATATTTGTCATATAACCGAGATCAGTGGTCTGAACTGCGTAACTCTGTACCTATGACATTAACATCAGATGATCTAAAAGAATTACAAGGCATCAATGAACATTTGATGATGGACGAAGTAACAGAAATTTACTTACCATTATCTCGTCTATTAAACTTATATGTGGCCGCTCGTCAAAGCCGCAATCAAGTTCTGCATCAATTTTTCAGCCCTCAGTTTGTAAAGAAAGAAGAAAAATCACCACCTTTCATTATAGGCATTGCTGGCAGTGTCGCGGTGGGGAAAAGTACGACCGCACGGCTGCTTAAAGCGCTTTTGTCTCGCTGGGAGAACCACCCTAAGGTCGAGCTTGTTACGACAGATGGATTTCTACGTCCGAACCAAGAATTATTAGATAATAATTTAATGATGAAGAAAGGATTTCCAGAATCTTATGATACCAAGCGTCTAATCGAATTTTTAACTGATGTAAAAGCCTGTAAACGTGATGTTAAAGTGCCCGTGTACTCACACATCACTTATAATGTTACCGATGAAATCAAAGTCGTTGATCAACCAGATGTCCTTATCATTGAAGGGCTAAATGTCCTACAAAGTCCCAATGACTACCCAGATGCACCTTTGAAAATGTTTATTTCAGATTTTTTGGATTTTTCTATCTACGTGGATGCCGATACAAAAAAAATAGAAGAGTGGTACGTGGCACGGTTTATGAAACTTCGTAAAGGAGCATTCACGAAACCCGGATCTTACTTTAGCCATTACACTCAATTGACCCAAGAACAATCCATCGAAAAAGCACAAAGTATTTGGCGCAGCATTAACGGGGTAAACCTAGAACAAAATATATTGCCAACCAAAGACCGAGCACAATTGATTTTACGCAAAGGCACGGCCCATCAAGTAGAAGAAATATTACTGAGAAAGTAGATCGGATTTACGCAGCGAGATCTCACCACCGATATAAGGTTCTACTCCGTTTTCGGTTTGTAATAAAATCGCGCCTTGTTCGTTAATTCCTCGGCCAATACCGTGTACTTCTTTATTCCCCATAATCAGTTTGATGGGTTTATTATTAAAATTATCTAATTCATTCCAACGATCAACAAATCTTTGCATTCCTTGATTTTCATATTGAGAGAGAACATCTTTCCACGCTGCCATCAGAGCGATAACTAAATCATTACGATTAGGTATTTCGCCATTAAACACCTTCTCCAAGTTCGTCCACGGCTGTTCTATTGATGCATTATTTTGAGACATATGAATATTTAAGCCCATACCAATCACAAGATGAGCGGCTTCTCCTGTCTGACCCGACATTTCAACTAATACACCAGCGAGTTTCTTATCTTGATGATATAAATCATTTGGCCATTTTAATTTTATCTCTTTCGCTCCAAATGATTCCAATGCATCGACGATCGCAACACCAATAGCCAAACTTAAACCCATCGCCGCGGCAACACCCTCTTCCAGTTTCCAATACATCGAGAAATATAAATTAGCACCAAATGGCGATGCCCACTCTCGCCCTCGCCTACCACGTCCTTTTTCTTGATATTCAGCCACACACACGGAGCCACTAACACTCTCATGGACTCTATCAAGTAAATATTGGTTGGTGGAATCTATAATAGGGATCAGCTCAACTGGCTGTAATGACTGGTCTTGAATTAACGTTTGATCTAATAAATCGATAGGAGTCGATAACTGATAACCTTTCCCCTGAACGCGATAAATATCCAATCCCCACAGTTGAATCGCTTTAATATGCTTACTAATAGCAGCGCGAGACATACCAAGCATTTCACCTAATGCTTCGCCTGAGTGAAATTGACCATCTGCAAGAGTCTTGATGATTTGGTATTTTACGATATGTTCTTTACGTACTTGTTCAGTCATCACTATCGCCTTGAATCGAATAAAGGGCTATCAATCTGAGTTATGGATAATTATTTTTAATGGCTCGAGTTAATAATGTCATCGAGCTGAGATTCTTCCGTGGCAGTAAAAAATCGGACTTCATGTTCGAGATTGATATTATATTTGCTTAAAACCGTTTGTTTTATAAACCAAGCAAGATCTAACACATCTTTTGCGCTTGCCGAACCAGTATTGACGATAACCAAGGCCTGCTGTGGATGAACTTGTGCATCCCCAACTTGATGCCCTTTAAGACCACAACGATCAATGAGCCAACCTGCAGCCATTTTAACGCCATCCTCTGTTTCGTAGCCATTCACATCTGGGTGGGCCGACTTTAGCTTTTCGTAAGCGGCGTGAGAAATAATAGGATTCTTAAAAAAGCTGCCCGCATTACCAATTAAAGCCGGATCAGGTAACTTACTTCGACGAATTTCACACACCAAGTCAAAAACAGATTTAGGGGTAGTTAATAAATCACTTTCAGCTTGTAATGGGCCATAAGAAAGGTTGGGCTTCCATGATTTATTTAAAACAATGCCTACCGCCGTGATGACCACTTTATTACGTAAAGCTTGCTTAAAAATTGAATCACGATATGAAAATTCACACTCTTTGGCCGACAAACGCTTAATTTGAAAACTGTCTAGATCCAAATAATCAACATATTCACAGATATCTTTGAATTCAACGCCATACGCCCCAATATTTTGAATCGGTGCACTGCCTGCACAGCCAGGAATCAAGGCTAAATTTTCAAGCCCATTCACCCCTTGCGCTAGCGACCATTCTACCAAGCTTGGCCAGTCTTCACCGCCAGAAATATGCAAATGATAATAACCATCTTTTTCAACCAATGACTTACCTTGCAAGCGGTTAACAATCACCACGCCATGATATGGCTGTGTAAAAAATACATTGCTGCCTTTACCTAGTATCAATTTAGGAATATCAACCCAATCTTTATTCTGAAACGCTTGGATAATATCGTCAACTTCATACGCTTCAATCAAAAAATCGCATGGGATATCAACCCCAAAAGTATGGAAGGGTTTTAGGTTTACGTTGTTTTTCACATTCATTTGATTGATTACCTGATCGAATATCGTGCTATTCTACCTTATCCAAAAGGCAAACACAGTGCTTCATTATGCAAGTTTTTTTTCAATCACTTCCTCTCATTAAGTTCCCATTACTAAAGCCTATCTATAAAGCTTATTACCCCATAGCCAAAGTTAAGAATAATGAAAACATCATCGTCGGCTATTATGATAAATCCATTATTGCCGTGGTTCGCTTTCGCCCTATAGAACACTATCGGTTACTAACAGGCATGTTAGTTTTACCTGAATACCAACGTAAAGGTGTCGGACAACAATTATTAACACACTGCGAAAATGCAATTTTAACATCGGATCACTACTGCTTTGCTTATCAACATCTCGAAAATTTTTACCATAACAACGGCTTTCATGTAGTTCAAAGTGATGATTTACCCGCACCATTAAAATTTTTATTCCTACGTTACATTTCTAGTGGAAAAAAACTGGTCGCAATGCGGTATAAACACACAGATATGTCATAAGATATTAAGCATATATAGTCAGGCACCTATATTATTTGCTACAGTTGCCGCCATAAGACTCAAAAGTTTCTAAGGTTAAACATAAAATATGATAGCTAGTAAGAATCTACTCGAACAGCTACCAACCATAGCTCAAGACCCAGATAAATTTGAAGTGCTATTTCAAGCCAAACTCTTCAGAGAGCGCCTACTTTCAGAAATCAAAAACGCACAACATCGAATCTATCTTGTGGCTCTGTATCTAGAAAATGATGATGCAGGATGCGAAGTTTTAACCGCACTTTATGAAGCCAAGCAGAGAAACCCTCAACTAGATATTACTGTTTGTGTAGATTGGCACCGAGCTCAACGAGGCTTAATCGGTGCTGAAGCAACGGAAGGTAACGCAGCTTTCTATCACAAAATGGAACAATCATATCAACATAAAATATCAATTCTTGGCATTCCAGTTCGCACTAAAGAAGTCTTTGGCGTATTGCATTTAAAAGGCTTCATTATTGATGATACCGTCATTTATAGTGGCGCTAGCTTAAACAACATTTATCTGCATAAAAAAGATAAGTACCGATTCGATCGGTATCATGTCATTGAAAATATGACGCTGGCCAATACCATGGTCAACTACATTAAAGAATACATTAATGGCAACCCTGCCGTTAATAGCTTAACTCAAATAGACAGACCAAGTACCAAGTCTCTAAAAATAGCGATTAAACAGTTTAGAGCCCTACTGGCACAATCAAGTTATCAATTTACTGGTTCACCGCTTAAAGACGGTGAAATTGGGATCATTCCATTGGTCGGCGTAGGTAAACATCGCAATAAGTTAAACTTACACATTAATCATTTAATTGCTTGCGCAGAAAAAGAGATTACCATTTTCACGCCTTATTTTAACTTCCCTAAAAGCATTGCAAAAGAAGTGAAAAAGGCCATCAAGCGTGGGGTGAAAATTACTATTGTGGTGGGCGATAAAACTGCAAATGATTTTTATATTCCTCCCGAAGAAGGCTTCAAAACCATTGCTGGATTACCTTATTTGTATGAGGTCAATTTACGACACTTTGCAAGGATCAATGAAGCCCATGTTGCGAGTCGTCAACTGTCTATTTATTTGTGGAAACACGATAAAAATAGTTTTCATCTAAAAGGCATATGGGTCGATAAGGAGTATATGCTTCTTACTGGCAACAATTTGAACCCAAGAGCATGGAAACTTGATTTAGAGAATGGTTTGCTGATTAAGGATCCACAGCAGCTTCTTAGAGAGAAATTTGAGCAGGAACTTGAATCCATACTCGAACACACTCATCTTGTCGGAAGTTATAAGCAGCTAGACGGGATTGAAAAATACCCAATTGAGGTGCAAAAGTTAATTAAAAAAATCAAACGCATCCGAATTGATAAAATCTTAAAGCAAATATTATAAGCATGAATAAAACACTTTAAGTTTACGGATTTAAAATCAGATATTTTATTCAGCAATCGAAAACAAAAAGGCTTACCTGTAATAGGTAAGCCTTTTTTATTTAGGTTGTTGGTATCTAATTAGCCACCAACAGCGATACGTTTCATATCTTTCATATAGCCACGCAGCTCTTGGCCAATCCACTCGACAGGGTGATTGCGTAGCGTATCGTTAATCTCAATCAACTGACCATTATCAACATGATTGCTTTCTTCGTTTAAGCCTTTACCAATAACATCTGCCGAAACATTTGGCATGAATTTTTCACGTAGAAGCGGAGTTGCTACGTTAGCAAATAGGTAGTTACCATATTCAGCCGTATCAGAGATCACAACGTTCATTTCATATAAACGCTTACGAGCAACGGTATTCGCAATCAGAGGTAATTCATGTAGAGATTCATAATAAGCAGACTCATCAATGATGCCAGATGCCGTCATTGCTTCAAAGGCCAATTCAACCCCAGCGCGAACCATCGCAATCATAAGGATGCCATTATCGAAATATTCTTGTTCTGCGATTTCCACATCTGATTCTGGATAATTTTCAAATGCTGTTTGACCGGTCTCTTCACGCCAGCCCAGTAGGTTCACATCGTCATTAGCCCAATCTGCCATCATAGTGCGAGAGAACTCACCACCAATAATGTCATCCATATGTTTATTATACAGTGGACGCATTAAGTCTTTTAGCTCTTCTGACAATTCAAATGCTTTCACTTTTGCAGGGTTAGAAAGGCGATCCATCATGTGCGTCACACCGCCAAACTTCAATGCTTCCGTGATGGTTTCCCAGCCGAACTGCAATAGCTTACCTGCATAACCCGCATCAACACCTTCTGCGATCATTTTTTCATAACAAACAATAGAACCCGCTTGCAACATTCCACAAAGAATAGTTTGCTCACCCATCAGGTCAGATTTTACTTCTGCAACAAATGAAGATTCAAGTACACCAGCGCGATGACCGCCCGTTGCTGCCGCCCATGCTTTAGCAATCTCTAAACCATCACCTTGAGGATCGTTTTCAGGATGCACCGCGATAAGAGTTGGAACACCAAAACCACGCTTATATTCTTCACGCACTTCAGTACCTGGGCACTTAGGTGCAACCATGACAACCGTAAGATCTTTACGGATTTGCATGCCTTCTTCAACGATATTAAAGCCATGTGAATAACCTAATGTTGCGCTTTTTTTCATCAAAGGCATCACAGTTTCAACCACATTAGTATGTTGTTTATCTGGTGTTAGGTTAACGACAAGATCAGCTTCTGGGATTAATGCTTCATAGCTTGCGACTTCAAAACCATTATCTTTGGCATTCTTGAATGATTGACGCTGCTCATCAATCGCTGCTTGGCGCAATGCATAAGCCACATTCAAGCCTGAATCACGCATGTTTAAACCTTGGTTTAGACCTTGAGCACCACAGCCAACGATAACGACTTTTTTACCCTTGAGATAATCAGCTTCTTGAGCAAATTCTTCGCGATCCATAAAACGACAACGACCAAGTTGGTCAAGCTGTTCACGTAAGTTTAGAGTATTAAAGTAGTTAGCCATGTTGAAAATCCTTTAGGTTGTAAATCCACAATGTGAGTGTTGACTCAATGAATTCATATTAAACCACGAATATCATTGTCTAAAGTGATATATTCACAAGTTATCCTTGCTAAAAACGCAATCAGAGAACGAGGTCACAATGAACATAAAAAGTCTGAATTTATTTGTTCATTTATGCAGTAGTCAGAGCTTCAGTAAAACGGCGACTGCAATGCATATCAGCCCATCGGCATTAAGTCGTCAAATACAAAAACTTGAACAAGAAATAGGGCAACAGCTATTAACCCGAGACAATCGCAGTGTTGAACTTACCGATGCAGGCAAACAACTCTTACCGGTAGCAATAAACATTGGTAGCGAATGGCAACAGCTATGCCATGCGATGCAGGGAAAAGAAAAAAGCCTAAGTGGTGAGATCCGTTTATTTTGCTCGGTAACGGCCAGCTTTAGTCACCTACCTGAATTATTGAGCGACTTTCGCTTAGCTTATCCCAATATTGAATTAAAACTCTCGACGGGTGATCCGGCTCAAGCCATCCATAAATTAATGAATAACGAAGCCGACATTGTCATAAGCGCGATGCCGACACAACTTCCTGCAAGAGTAATGTTTGAAACCATCGGTGAAATCCCACTATCAGTGATCGCACCGACTAATTTAAGTAGTTTCAGCCATGAATTACAAAAAAATCAGCCCGATTGGAATGAGATCCCCTTTATTATTCCAGAGTCAGGTACTGCTAGAGATCGCAGCAATACATGGTTTAAAGATATGAAAATAAAGCCAAATATATACGCTCAAGTTTCTGGTCATGAAGGGGTGTTAAGCATGGTGGCGTTAGGTTTAGGGGTGGGAATAGCGCCAGATGTGGTTATCAATAATAGTCCGGTAAAAGATAAAATCCAGCGATTAAAGGTCGCACCGATTAAACCGTTCAAACTCGGTCTTTGTTGTCAAAAATCACAACTCGAAAATCCATTGATCAATGCGTTATGGCAAGTATCGAAAAATAAATTCATCAAAACCTGACATTAAATCAACAGTGGTTATATATACTTCTTTTCAATGATTAAGCTCTCAGCAGTATTACGAAGAATCGAATAATAAATTGCGTAGAAACGGATATCTCGCCTGTCCCAGAATATTACGTGATTTTTAAGATCAATAGATTACGAACCCCAAGTAAGGTTAGCCCTACTTGGGGTTTTTCTTTTTTTAGGATCCATACATCAGGGAAATGGTTACGTTAATAAATCGTAACTGATGAATGTCAACTTCCCAATATGAGATTAATGAATGAATATGACCTCACTTTTTGCTGATAAAAAGCATAAGTATTTAACCCATGCGGTATTCAGCCTACTCACCTTATTAAGCTTCAACACTTTTGCTGAAACGACCACAGCCACAGATCAACCAGATATCCTCACAAATAACAATCGTAGCATCATGCTAAAGAATTATGACCCAATAGACAGTGGTGTTGGCCGCCCTTCTCAAACTTTTAAAAAGACACCACATCGTCAAGAGGCTGAGTCGGCGGCAAAAATGTCACCAAATGAAAAGCACAATCAAGAAGTCTGGAACCATGTACTGCCATTTGGTGGGCAAACCGCGATTTATATGGTTATAACCTACCTCTCCCTTTTGGTATCAGCTTGCTCTATTCACATGTTAAGCAACATCAGAATATTAGTAATATGAAAGTAGGCTATAACGGCAGCTCATCCGTTGGTAACAATCAAATCAACACCCATATCTCCCCACAAAATATTGATCCGAGCTTGTTTCGGTTCGATAACTTTGAAACCGACACTCAAACCCCACAGCTAAAAATTGATGCCTGGGTACTGCCATTTTTAAATGTATTTGCGACTGTAGGGAAACTTTCTGGCACAACCGATCTAGGCATGGTTCTTGGTGGGGACCAATTATTAAACTCGCTAAATAACCACTTACCAGAATGGGCTATGTGTATTCCAGGCAAGCATGGCCAAAATTGTAGAAATAAAGTAGATAGAATAAAAGAGCTAGCAGGCGGAGATCATAAAGCGAACACCAGTGTCGATATTGAAGGTTACAGCTACACTTATTGTGCAATGATTGCTGGAGCAACGGGTGATTGGTTCTATACCATGCCGATCAGCTACACTCAAACCCACATGAAAAAAGCCAGTGTCGATGGTGGAACAATCAATATCCAACCGCGCATTGGTTACAACTTTGAACTTCTGCGTGGCTACAAACTGTCGCTTTATACTGGCGCCAGTTACATGCAAACTAAACAAACCATTTCAGGTAGTTATAAACCGGGAGGCACAGCGGTTCCGGATCAAAATCAAGCTGGGGCGATATCATTTCAAGTCGACCAACAAAACCAAAATCCTTGGGCGGGTGTGATCGGTTTTAATCTCAATATTAACCAATATTTTTCAGCAGCATTTGAATCATCGGGGATCGCGGGTGACCGTAATCAATATGTTGTTATGGTTAATGGCCGTTTTTAACGCTTATTAAGAATGACTCGCTTCAATATTATTACGTCAACAAATAGCGCTTTTTTTAGCTAATACGATAATATTAGATCATTCAATCGATTGTTCACTTTAGGATCTCACTGCATTCATGCTTATTTTGCTTCTCTCACTAGTCTCATATTGGAGCGGAACGCCGATCACTAGCTTAACCAATCCTGACTATCGAGCTTACGATTCGCCATATAACTACAATTTTTTACAACTTGGCGCGGGAGTTCAGAATAATGGCTTGGATATCGACTTAGGCGGAAGCTACATGCTTGATGAACATTGGATGATCACAGGTCAATACCAAAATAAGTTTTTGCATGGTGGCGACTTACCAACAGGACAGGATTCATTAGATTCTAAGTTTAACCAAAGCACGTTTTCGCTTGGCGCCATGTATCGCATGCCAATTAACCGCTCACTTGATGCGGTTTTTGGGAGCGAGCTTAGTTACGATTGGTATAAAGGTGATGATTTAGGCTCGACTGCCGACCAAGTTATTGGCTTAGAATCCGATGACGGCAGTGTGGGTATCACCGCTCTCACTGGTCTGCGCTACAGTATTACCGACAAGCTAGAAACAGGGGTCAATATTGGTGCTAAATACGTTTACGATCGTACTTATCTGCAAACCTCAACGGAAATGAACTACTACTTCACTGAAAATATCGCCCTAGGCGGACAAGTGAGCTACAGCGATAATGATGGACATGTAGGATTTTATATTCGAATTTCAAACTAGTCAGTACGGCATTCTGGGATTTAATTTAAGCGTGAATAGAAGCTTATCGGCCGCTTTAGAGTACACGGGCTTAATTGGTGATCGTCGTCAACTGATCATGATGGTCAATGGACGGTTTTAACCTACAATATCCATCTAATTGTATTTAAAAAGATAAAGGCCATCATAATTATTGATGGCCTTTATTGTATCGATTTTATATAGGATGACGACTATTTATCAGCAGGAAAAATCACACCCGTCTGACGGCGAATTTCAGTCGTAATACGAGACACACCTAAAGCGCGTACCTTGGCTTTTTTACATAGTTCGCCCGTTTTAATTTGCTCGGCAAAAAGGCTCACTTCATAAGTCATGGTATTTTCAGCTTGTGGGACTTGATAAGTCACGGGATCTTCACCGCGTAGTTTAACTACAACATGGTCACATTCCGAAATATGAGGAATAAGCATAACGCCCGCCTCACCTTGTAGCTCTGTTGGTAACGTAGACTCCGACACCTTAGAATGGCAAATCACCACTTCAAAATCAGGATAAGTCAAAATCGCGCTTCCATGTGCATCCACGCCCGATTCAAGTAAGTGGGCGCTCGCTTTAATGCTGTCAGGCTCTCCAAATAATGCCACCGCGCTGGATACACAATAAAAACCAATATCCATAATCGAACCATTTGAAAAGGCTGGGTTAAACGTATTCGGATTTTCGCCATCGAGATAACGCTGATAGCGTGAAGAGTATTGGCAGTAGTGAATGCTCACTTTATGCAATTTACCAAGTTTAGGTAAGTGATCGTGTATCAATTTGAAATTAGGTAAATATTCGGTCTTAAACGCTTCAAATAACACAACATTATGTTGCTCTGCCACTTGATACATATGTTCCGCTTGCGTGATATTCGAAGCAACTGGTTTCTCACAAATGACATGTTTACCATTTTCTAGCATCAATACGCTTTGCTCATAATGCAATGAGTTTGGGCTAGCAATATACACAGCATCAAAAGTATCACTTTTCGCCATTGTTTCTAAGTCGGTAAATGGTATAGCTTGAGGGTTAAACGGCGCAGCAAACGCTTGGGCACGCTTTGTATCACGAGAATAAACCGCGGTTAATTCAAACTCGTTCACCTCTAATGCCGCTTGCACAAACCGCTCAGTGATCCAGTTGGTACCAATAATTGCTAGACGTAACATAACTTTTTATCCCTTATTAAAAATAACAACACCGCAGAAGCAAGCCGCTGCGGTGTTCATCATACGTATATTTGGTTCAAGTGC
>NZ_VHKO01000066.1 GCF_015223435.1 Vibrio hibernica | reverse complement strand
ACCCCCTCACATTTGAACATATCAAACAAGGTACCCTAAAGGGACAAGTGAGTTTACATCTATCGAAATTCGGTAGTCATTATTCCTATTATGACAAATGTGCGATTGTGCTATCAAAAACAACCCTCAAAGCGCCTAAAACGTTCTAAGCGGATATTTTGGACACTTATTTAAGGGAGTACCACCATAACGCTTTGAAAGTTTGTGACACTTTCAGAGCGATTTACAGGGCAAAAATCCGTGAGTTCACTTGAGCTAAGAATGGCGCTATGACAGCCATTTCTCGTACTTTGTGAGTTTCGGGTCTCAGATTAGTTATATTTAGTCAAAACCCACCCGACTGAGAGCGTCGGCTTTTTGGCGAAACCAACAATGGGGCAAAGAAATGCTTTAAATTAATTGGTGTCATAGGCTATTGCACAGATTAAGGAACTTGTTGCTTTGGTAATTTAACTACAACTAGAATAGTTTAACTAAAGGTCAAACTCAGAATCATCTTTCAATTGACCATACTCAGCTTTCACGTCAGGCTCTTCAAACGCTTTGATTTTTAATGCTTCCAACTGACTGAGCTTCTTTAACGTCAAACTACCATCCCCATTATCGATCCATTCCATGTGATCTCCTTCATTCCAAGACAGGTTTTCTTGTAACTCATCGGGAATTAAAAAATAGTATTCACCATTTTCGTTCTGTTCAATTTTAACTCTCATATATTTACTCGTACCGAAATTGCAGGATTTTTTTCAGGTTTATCTCATTACAAGAATTTAGGCCATAATGACTTACTAAAATTACGATGAGCAGCAAATCTACACCGAAGTATAATGAGAAACTTAGCTTAGCAAAAACCCACTAAACAAAGAATATGTCTAGTGGATTTTGTATATGTTTTACTGCTTATCAGCAGGTGTGGATGCTAACTTCCAGCCCTATTCTTAGCTGCCTATTCGGCAGATCACAAACGAAAGATAATCTGTGGTGTGCATACTTATTTCTTAGCTGCCTATTCGGCAGGTCACCCTTGCCCTCTGTAATACGGAAAAGTAATATATTTCTTAGCTGCCTATTCGGCAGGTCACTATAAAACTTAGACATGACTCTATTTACTTTCAAGCAATTGCATATCATTAGTTAAAGAATACCTTTTATTTCACTGCATCAAATATCTTATTGTTTTTAATCCATTAAATTTTACAGCATTACAACATCGTATTTTTTAAATCTGGCACCGTCCCTTGCCATGCTTGATTTGTTGCTAGGCCGTATGAATTAAAATGATTTAACGTAATCTCATCACATTCTTGCTTTTGAATATGCAACACAATGTCTTGTTGAGTCGATTGACTAGAAAGTGCGATACGATGGAAGCTGCCAAAAACTCGTTCCTCATTCACTTTAGGGATAGCAATAAAATCCAACTTTCTTACCCTTAATTGGGCTCTTTTCATTCTTCTTTTTTTAGAACCCAAAAAGCTTTTACCAATAGCTTGATTACGAATGAATCGAACTTCTTTAGTTTCTTTATCTACTGGCAAAATAGCTGAAATTTGAAATAAACCTTCTTCTTTCATCATTGAAAAATAAGGCTGAAATGACAGACCGATGAGTAATTCTTTATCTTCTGCTACAAAAGCTATCGCACTACCCAATGATTCATCTGTCCAGAGTGGAAAGCTAACGCCGACTGCATTTTTACCTGTCGGGTTATTATTCATAAAACCGTGCATGGTTGAAATGCATCGGCCACATAACAGGCTCGCATCTGCATGCTTAGGAATGAATTTAATAACAAAGAAGTATCGCTGAGACATGTGGTTAATCCTTACTACTATTGAAAAGACCACCCTTAACCAAAACAGACATAATATAATGCACCTCATCCGGTATTGAATCAGACTGCTGTAGTACCTTTATCCAATGTTCCGCTTGGCTCACTAAATAATAGAAATCCTTATTTAAGCTAGAATGCCGTCTGGCAATAACGTATTCCCTATCAGCACCATATTCGTTCACTCGTAAGGGTTTATCGGCTTCGTCTTGCCACCAATCATCGATGGACTGAATGGCCGCACCAATTTTTTGCCCATGAAATGCTACCGTTTCATCACCATTTGGAAGATGGGTTATTGCCAGTTTTTTAGTTGGTTTACCTTTCTCTTTTTGATCAAGAAACTCTTGACTCGGATAGACTTCATCGCCCCAGCCAACACTCATCGAAGCTTTAATATCCATATAAAAGTAATCTTGATGGTCTGAAAGTGCTTTCGTGATATATATTGTTAAGCCCTTTAAAGCTTGTTGTGAAGGCTTATCCCAACGACCATACCAACTCAGCTTCAATGCATTCTCGATAACAAACGTGTCTTGTGCACTGTTCAAAACTTCAATTTTTACCGCTCGGCATTCTCGGTTTCGCCACAACCAAGTCCCTAATAAAATATTTTTTGCATATCGTTGTGCCAGTTCTTCATAACCACCGTTTTCATCATATATCGTAGCTAATTGCGTTAACGTGGCTCTCACTTCGGGATCTGAGCATATTTCGGGTTGTAACGAATTGGCTTTAATTCTCAATGAAAATGCACAATAAATTTCATTTACGGTCGGTGGTACGTAACATTCTTCAATATAGTGGATGTTACCTTGTGCTAATTCATGCGAAGCCACATTTTTCCGCTTCAACTCCCCTGTATACGCTTGAGAGTAATCCCCTTTAGAGCCCCTTAACTTTGTTCTATCTATGCTGATTGGTTGGATTTTTTCATGCTCATCAACAAAATAAAAACAGGCTTTACCTGAGCTTAAAGACCGAACGTAATTTAATTGTTTGCAAAGTTTCATAGCAGCCTAATTCTTGTCCTTTTGAATAAGAATAGTTGTCTCGTTATTTTCTTGCTTCCAAAATGCCTGCTTAAAAAAGTGATCTCGCCCACTAAAACGTACATCAATAGCATTCACACACTTAGCCACACTTATTGTGTTTTCTGCATACGCATGTACAGACGTCAGAGCATTTTTTCTTTCGATTGGCGGTTCTAGCAAATGAAATCCATTACTGATGGGTATTAACGACTCATCTTTAGAAAGAAAGATGTCCAACTCAGCAAAACTTGTAGGCTGATTAACTTCAGGAAATAACCACGTCCCAGAAGCAGGAAGTGACTTGATACGATAAAACAAGTCGCTTTGGCTAGAGTAAGAACTCAGCCATTTAATACCCGAATGTAGCTGAGGTTGGAATACAGTGCCTCCGGCGAGCTGGCTTGGAAGTGTCGTTTTTAGTTGCTTACCATAATCAGTAATTCTGCCAGTGCCTTTTACTTTAATGACAATATCCATAATTAGGTCGGAATACTTTGTGGCTAAAATCGTCGGCCTTTTTGCATTAGAAATCGTCCGTTTAGCTTCAAGAACACTAGGTTCCGTCAGCTTTGTCGTAGATTTAACGTTTTCCTCACGATAAAAAATAGCGAAACTTTGAAAATCAAATTCAGCTTCACCATCTAATAACTTATTGAGCTGCCGTTGGTAATGGTGCACAAAGCCCCAAATGGAAGTAAGAGATAAGGTGCCACACAAATATGGGCAACTCATTGCGTTGGCGTCTTCTACTCGTAAAGACTTCAAATATATAAACAGCTCTTGCTCACTTGAGTTTTCACTTTCTACTCGCGGCTTTTCAGGTTGGCTCAATTGATCTAAAACCCATTTTAGTTGGCGTTTCAAAGGTGCAAGCAATTTAGCGTGGTACGCGTATCGGCTCGAATAATAGTTACTCTGTAAGCTAAGGTGTAACTGTTGATTTAAAGGCTTAAGTAAATCGATAATTTTTGATTCATCACCATAGATAAATTGTTGTACCGCTGGATTACCAGATTCAATCGACATAACATCACACTCAGAATCAATATGATCTTTTACTTCAATCAATGGTAATAGCCATAATGCAATTTGTTTACGAGCAATCTGTAATTGATAATACCTTACATGACGTTGTTGCTTCACCGTTGTCAAAGGTTCCGCACCACAAAGATGGCTTAATACTTTACAAAACTTAGCATTGGTTAGCTGATAATCATCAAAAAAAACGCCTTTTTTGTTTTTGCTTGATACAAAGCTTTTACCGAATTCCGCCGTGATTCCTAATGGATAATTCAGCACTCTCATGTTGCCACCAACAGAAGCGCACAAATTACCAATACTTGGTGAGTTAGGAAAAGTGGCAGTAGTAAATTTTAAGGTAGAATGCGCGTCCCTCGCTAATCGCTCAAGTTCGGTTTGTATCGAGTGGCTGACAACAGGCGTGATCGATAAATAATCATTATTCCAAGGAAAGCGAAGTTGTTTACTAAAACGATCAACTTCACTTGGCAACTCATGCAGCTCTGGTAAATCTCGACTAATCACAGCTTTCAATTGCCTTAATGAAGAAGCGCTCAAACCTAATTGTTTTAAACACTTCAACCAGAGTGTTTCTTCATAGCGGATGAGATCCAATAAGCACCACATTTCCCCTTGCCAAATAAAGGGATTCAATAACCAAACCGTATGTTTATACACCGCTGAATTGTGTGACCAGCCAAATGATGATGTCACACTTGTACTGGAAATAAACGATGTTTCACAAGCTAAAGGAGAAGCAATTAAACGTTGCTCCTTTACTCTACAATCGGGAAATTTGAGATTATGAGTATGCAGCCATTTAATTTCATTACACACAATATCGATATGGTCTGAATTAAATAAATATTGCTTAGCTCTCACGTTATCTGACCAATTATTACATTCCGGTTTGGATAAGGATAAATTCAATAAAATGGTCAAAGCATTAAGTTCATTACCATCAACATCTATCAATTCAGAATATGGCATGAATGCTTTTTTCAATATGGCTTGGCGCTCTATATCATTCTCAATGGTGAGCAGATCTTTTAATTTCATTATCATTACCACTCTGGCAGATACATGGTTAAACCATCAGCCGAAGATCTCATTCTGGCCAGTTTTAGCTCTATAACACTGCGCAATGTAAAAACGGATTGCTGGCTTGCTATCTTACTGCTCATTTTTAGCCTCAAACCCGCTTTAATCTCGCCAAACTCATACAGCCTATAGATTTCCTCGACGGTACAAGAAAGTAGCGTAGAGGCCTCTAATGAGCTTAATAACACATCGCCAATATTAGGCTTTTTAGTTTTAGGGTTTCGAGTAACGAGATCCGTTAAATAACCTAAGACAGCCGATAAGACTTTATTGTGCGCTAATTGTCGGTTAGGCAAACGGCGGCAATCCTTTAATAACAAACCAAAAGCCTCATTAAAAAACGTTTGATTCCACGGTTTAACCCTAAGCAGATCTGCCTTTTCAACTTGATTATCTAAATCAGAGATTAAACCTTGTGGCCATTGCTGAGCATATTCAATAAAGCTATCCATGTTCATATCATCATGATCGCTATACCGGTTCACATACCACAGTAAAATTCCGTAGCGTTCAGATATTGAACATGAATAAGAGAATAGACCTTGTTGTTCTGCACAGTTTGAATTTGAGCTTTCTCCCATTAGCCATTGTGCAACTGTCAATTGAGCTACACTCGCCGGTTCTGTCTTCGCTCCAATGAAACCATAACCACATTCGCAATGATCAATTATTTCAGAATTTTGATAACCAATACTGCGTTTACACTCAGGGCACTGGTGCAATAATTTACAGTAGTGAACATGACAAGCTTGATAAGGCAAAAACTGCCAATGTTGGCGGATATAACTGGCCTCAGCTAAGCATTCAGGGCAGATTGGCGTAAAGTCTTTGCGCAGAAATGAAAATGGGTAATCAATGTTGTTACGATAAACGGCTTTGTAGTCTGGTGAAAATATGGCTTTTGAATGGGTTAACGCTGTTTTTAATACGCTAAAATTAGGAAGGTCCAGTTGCTTGGCAAGGTGCATTAACACCCTCACTCGCATTTGGCTGGTTGTTTGAGCGTGATACAAGTTCACTCGACTTAGTTCGAATGGAAATGCGCCCGCCATCGCCTCATGTTGTTCAAGCGTCTCGCGCCAAATGTCTTCTGCAAAATGTACAAAACGCTCGTAACCTTGATACCGGCTAAGCCGAAGTAAAAAGCTTTCGAGCGTTTCATCTGGGTAATGTATAAATTTGGATTCCATTGCCAGCCTAAAGCTTAGTTATTCTAAGTTTTAGTATTGACCAACTTTTCCATTTAACCACTCACTAATTTAAAAGTGTTAAGTCCGTCAAACTATTCCACTAAGTAGCCTAAATAAGATAATCGATTATTTTTTTCCTTTGCTGCAAAAGAAGGAACAATAAAATTCTGACTGTTACTTCTTAAATTTTTAACAATATCCAAAAGCAACTGTCGGATCCACTTTACGGGGAATACAATATCTAGCGTAGTTTGCTCATTTTTATAATGAACCAATCGTTGATACGGTTCTGTAAGAGAGCCAATTTTATACCTCGGAAGATGTTCGGACAGATCTTCATGTATAAGTTCACAGCGTACCGCATAAAGTAACTGGCTATATTTCAAAGAGCCGTGGAATTGCAGATCTTCATTCCCTTCAACCATTGCATTTACAAGAACCGAACATAGAGTACGGTCATCACTTCCAGATACAGAAACAACCGCGTCTTCATCAATACCTTCTAACAAATCAACACTATCGGTTCTTGCCCGCTCTTTAAACACAACAACTCGTTTAGTTGCTTCTGACCAGTTTGAATAACGTTCAATCAAAGCACAAAAAGATTTTTGATCCTGAATAAAACCTTCCTTCTTCACTATCTTCGTATCAGAAAACATTCGGCTGAGCGCTGATAGTTTTATTAAATACTGCTGAGCCAATACATGATCTGTAATATCAATCAAATCCATACTTAATATTTCTTTGTGTATAGAATCTAACACACATAAACATGCTTCTTGTTGACTCATATTGCTTGCTCCACAATCGCATCGGTTGAATTCAGTTCGGTTTGCTGGGCTTGATTGAGTTTGGTTTTATTAATATTTGTGGTCATAGACTTAACTCGTCAATCCTTTGTTGATAAGAATATAACTGATTTAAGTTTTAAAGCCGAAAATTAAATCTTTTCTATTTGACTCATACCATTCTTTTCAAAGCCGGAAACACTTAATGTTTTAGAAAGCGCATTAATTTTACCTATCAGATAAGCAGAATCGATATCAGCTTGAACAGACAAGCTTTGGAACAATTGCTTTTGTTTAGGAAACCGTATACTTAACGACTTGTATTCATCAACCTCGGCTAAAACTGTTGCTAATTCGGTTTTAGCTTGTTTTCTTTCATCTTGTAAAATTAGAAATGGCATCTTTTCTAGAGTTTTATAAAGGTTTTTTTTATTCTGCCTTATAAATCTCTTCTTCCTTTTCTGCATATAAGAAATAAGACAACCCTCTTTTTCCAAACTGCAAAGATGTCGATATGCATATTGATAAACCCTTTCTTGCTCTTGCATAGCAAACTCTTTGACTTGTCTTTGTAGAGAACTAACCAACTCAATAATTGAAAAATCCATCAACGCCTGCTCAATCAAAAAGTTATGAACAAATTCTTTTCCTTTCTTTTTTTCTTTCACTTCTACTTTTCCACCCTTAAAACTTAGGATTGCTAAGTATACAAAATTAAGTAAAACTTAGACAATCTAAGTTATCTATAGGACAAAAAAAGATGCCTCAGTGCAAAAAGACAACCCAATCCCAGCGAGGCTCAAAGATGCTCGTAAAAAAGCCAATATCACCCAAAAAGAACTGGGGGTGAGAATTGGCATGGAAGAAAGCTCGGCTAGTGGTCGAATGAATCACTACGAGAAAGGCCGTCACATCCCTGACATCAGCACTTTGCGCCGTATGGCTGAAGAATTGGATGTTCCGTTACATTACTTCTTTTGTGAGGATGATGTTAGTGCGGAACTAGTGTGTGCGGTTGATAAGCTAAGTAATGACGATAAGTTGGATCTAATCGATGCATTGAAGAAAAAAAGTAATGTTTAAACTTTTAATCCAGTTTTTGATAATAAAAGATTCAATGGTAAGGCATCTGTAAATCGGCGGCTAATAATCTTCTCTTCTTCCTTTATTGCAAAGGGGTTATATCTTGTTGGCTCAGCTAGCTCGGTGATTTTTATTGCTTCCGGATATTCGAATGGATTTTTTTCGATTCTAAATTGTGGGCATTTAAGGTTAAGTGTATGCTTTAATACCTCTACATCAACCGTTTCTTTTTTAAGCTCAAAACTCATTAACATCGCATCTTCTAAGAAATGTTTTAATGCTCGAAGTTCTCCTCTACAAATCGAAAATAGAGCTAGGGCTATTTCTCGCTTATGTAATTCAGGTGATACCTCAAATCCCATTCGTTCCGATAAACCTTTGAGCAAACGTACAAAATGCTCTCTGTTTTTACTCAGTTTAAAATACGTCAACTCTCGACGCCAAGTTAAACGAGAATTCCACTGTGGTTCATCTGCAAGTAAATTCGAATACGGCATTCCAACTAAAACAAAGGAAACGCCAGCTTCTTCACTAATATACTTAAACATATTTGCAATAGCCTGACGTTCTTTTGCCGATGAAAACTCTATAAGCTCTTGAACTTCGTTAACAATAATCAATTCGGTTTGTTTTCGTTTTAACTGTACAACAACAGATTCAGCTAAGGCTAAGTCATTCTTATTACGCATCCCCCGTCCGCTAGATTGAGTATTCAAATCCTTGAGCAATTGTAACATCGTGCTTTGTTCATTAACTTTCGGTGGTATCCGTGAGCTAAGAATAGGCTGATTAGAAAATGATGTATTTGAATGAGTTGGCTGTTTACGTAAGTAATGATTAATTAGCGCTGTTTTTCCACTTCCTGTTTCGCCGGTTAGCAAAAATGATTCTTGCTCCCCACCAAGAGACTTATTAAGACGCATACGGTCAAATATGCGGTATATTTCTGAAATTTCAGGGTGTTCAATAAAACAGGTTCGAAAATCTGATATCTGTCTTTTCTGAATGTCGGTAAGCATCAGTAACCCTCAATGTCGTCAAATTCATCATTCCAATTAACCGTTTCAATAATGATCTCCGGTTTTAACTTCATTGGTGTCTGGTTAGTCGCGCTGGTTGATACCGTCGTTGGGCCATCACTCCCTACATCATGGTATTTGGCTAATTTTGAAGTGCTACCTACCTTCATATTACTTGGCTTTTTATTTGAACTACGATTAATTTCAGATTGGATACGGTCTTCTATATATAGGCGTGATTCCGCTAAACTAATCTCATCAACACTAAAACGCGTATTCAGTTTACGAATTCGTTCAATCACTTTATGCTGAAAAAGACTTAATCCATTGGTATAACCAGTATTATCGACGACTGGAACTTTGATATAACGAGACTCATTTTCTAAATACACGTAAATGTAACTAAGATCCATTGGGTCTGTTTTAGTTTTGACGAATAACTTTCCAGATGTATCTAATGCATTATTTTTTCGGTATTCAATCAACTCTTCTGACTGATACCTCATGTTATACAAGCGAATACCGCCTAATGCGATGGTCCGATGATTTAACGGACCTAACTCTACTTTAAGTTGTTCTTTTTCATGTTCTTTATATTCTATTGGTCGGAATTTTGACTCATTCCAACGGTGGATCGGCACTCCATTTTCTCGCGCATCTGGGGACTGATGATAAATATCGATGATCCATTTATGTAAAAGCTCCAAAAATACACTGACTTGCACTACGGCATCTTTTTTCGGGTTGTAGCCTTTCAACTGTTCAATACGAGAAAACGTCTTTCCGGGAAATTTGGTAATTAACCCCTTATTCAATTGATCATATAACTTTTCTACACCCGATTTTTCCCATGGTTTACCAGCTTTTGTGTATAGAATATTTGAAACCAATGGCCGCAATGCATCTTCTAGATCGCCACTCCAAAATTCTGCACCATTATCAACGACAAGATTTTGTATCTTTCCATGGCATGGCCACTCATTGGTAATGCCAGGATACTTCTCTTTCACCCAGTCCTTTTCTAAAACAGCATTCAAAATAGCTTTACGCACGGAGTTATAACTAGGTTCACGAAAATTCACACTCAAACCAACGATGCACTTACTATATCTATCATAAAGGGTCGTAAGATATGGCCGTCCTAATGGAAACTCTTTCTCATCATCAATTAAAATCACATCCGCGGGAGAATGGTCAATTTCGACGTACTCCATTGGCATCGTTGCGGGTATAAACTGACCTACTGAGCGATATTTTCTATCTGCATAACGCTTACCAAACCTTTCTAAATCAACTTCATACGGCGGTAATGAATTAATACGGTTATAGAATGATCGTTGACTCAGTAATTCAATGCTGCCTGTTACTATTGATTTATTCGCTACAATCACTAACGATTTATAATATAAATAAGTATCAGCAACACTCACCCTTTCTTTTGTTAGATATTTTTCAGTGATCGCTTTATCAATATATTTTTGTGAATCATTATTTTTATCTCGTCGGCCTTTCGATGCATGCTTAGGTATTAATGCATAAATCGACTTTCCTGAGTCATAGTAAGCTTTTTTCCAATTAACGAGAGTTCGCCAGCTAGGAACGGGTAGCGGAAGGGTAGCTGATGCTTCAACAAGCAGGTTTGATAAGTTTTTTTGAGTCCATCCACCATTAAGGCGAGACTCAATAAATCGAATATAAGAAAGGCGCTTTTGGACTTCATCCTGAATAACTTGAGTATAAGAATCGATTGTTTTTTGGGGTTGGTATTCCTCTTTTCCCAAGAAATCCATCACTTCATTTTCAACAGATTTTAATTCTTCACTATGCTCAAATTCATCAAAAAAGCTATTAAGCTCACCGAAATCCATAACAGTTAACACCAGACATGTGTATCGAGCGATATATCAGCCGATTTTAAGTCTGTATTTAGCTTTCCCAGTGAAAGCCAAGTTAATGTGCCCGACAAGGTATCCACTTCTGAAATTCCTAATAGCCTTGAGATATCATGCAGTTGTATTTTCTGGCTTTTCTGAACAATTTTTAAAATCTCATATTGAATATCAGATACGGTTTGAAGACCAGAATAGCGGTGCAACAACTTCAAATTATTCAAAATGGGGTTTATCCGAATTTGTTTTTCGGTAATTAGAATGAGTTTTTTATTGAAGTGTTCAAGTGAGAATTGCTGTTTTACAGCAAAGCGACTTCTAAAGTCAGGGTTATGGATTTTAGAGGAATGTTTTACTTCAATGAACGTTTCAACTCCATCATGATTAACTATATTAAAATCAGGAGTATAGCGACATTGGCGATCATTGAAACCGTAATAAAAACCATTCGGTTGAGATGTGAATTTTTCTATATCAGGGGAGTATTCGAGATGAAAGCACATGTCTAATTCTAGTGTTGACATGGTACGAACGACAGCATCGTTCTTCAAACTCATAAATTTTGAGATGTTATGAACATGGGAGGATTTTTTTGTTTGGTCAAACATGCCGAAGCCCATTTTGTTGTAAACTTACAACTAAAAGTAGACTATGCAGACTTATCTTGCAAATATGCAAACTACTTTGCAATTTATGCAGACTTATGTTGCAAACATCAAATAGGTGGAAGCCCCAGCCACATCCCGGCACACACGTCATTCGCTGTGGCTGCTGCCTTCCGGCTCTGACCAAGTTCACGAACTAGTATTGCGGGAGGACCAGGGCCTCCATTGATTCTATTCTCTGTAAGATACAAATAATCTTGATGTCTTAAGAGTGCGAGGATTATGTAGTATCAACAGCTTCAATGCAAGCCCAAAACACCTTAGGCTAATTTGTTTGGACAACTTTTCATCAATTACTATCTTTCTGCTGATCTATGTTTCTTAGTCTTA
>NZ_VHKO01000065.1 GCF_015223435.1 Vibrio hibernica | reverse complement strand
TAAAAATCAACGGGCATAAAAATAGCCTAAATACGATACCGTCATATTTAGGCTATAGGGAAAGCAATGGCTTGTTTAGTCATCCAAAGCCGATGTTGTCTTGATCTTATTGGCTTGAGTGTTATCGGGATCTTGTCGAACCAACAGGGTATAGATCAGATCGAGTACAAATAATTGAGATATTTTAGTCCCGATAGAATCGCCTTGTAGTTTTCCTTGACGATTACCATTCACCAAAACAAAGTCTGAATAGGATGTAATTGGTGAGCGAGGATTATGGGTGATCGCAGCGGTACTGGCCCCAGATTCTTTTGCTAATTTTAACGCTTTAGTTGTTTCTACGGAATTACCTGAATGACTAATACCAATCGCCATATCACCAGGTTGTAGAAGAGATGCCTTCATATACATAAAATGGTTATTGGTTAACGCATCAACGTTGAAACCAATTCGCATTAATTTGTTTTTAGCATCCTCTGCGGTGATCCCAGACGAACCAACACCAAAAAAGTAAATAGAACGACTATGCTTAATTTGCTCTGCTACTTTTTCTAGTGTTTCAAAATTCAATAGATTCAGTGTCTCACCTAAAACAGCATTAATTGAATTGTAGAGCTTTTGACCAATTATTTCAGCGTTATCGTTTTCAGTAACTTCGGTATCTAAAATGGATTTTTCATCTTGGTTAATGGAAGACAACTCAATCGCCAATTCCATTTTAAAATCTTGAAAGCCTTTAAACCCTAAAGTACGACAAAAACGTATTATGGTTGCTTCACCAGCGTTGACGGCGCTAGATAATTCCGCGATTGATAGTTTAGTCACTTCAAAAGAGTGCGCTAAAACGTACGTTGAGATCCGCTGAGCAGAGGGCGTTAAGCTTTCGTGTAAACTGCCTAGCATATCTAACACTTTTCCAGCTCTTAAAGATTGAGTGTGCATCGTTTTGGTTCTCTTAAGCTAAGCATAAATTGTAAGTGAAATGTAATAATACATGGTTGATAGAGTGATTGAAATAAAACTCCATTTAAGTCATTCGACGAAAGTCAAACTTTAGTCAATTTCGGTAATAGAAATAGTGTAGAAGAATCACAATTTACAAAAATGAAGGTAATTTTGAGTAAGTTTTGGTTGCAGGATGAAATATAACTCCATAGAATAAATTAAAACTCCACACTTGATGTTAAATTTGAAGTTTAACTTCTTCGGTTGTTCCTTATCATTAATTCTGACTTACTAATTTGAGATAAATATTATGGAAAAGCTAATCGGTTTAATTGCTGCGCCTCATACTCCATTTGATAATAATGGGAACGTCAATTTTTCGGTTATTGACCAAATTGCCGACCACCTAATCAAAGATGGTGTCAATGGTATCTATATTTGTGGCACCACAGGTGAGGGTATTCATTGCTCTGTTGAAGAGCGAAAAGCAATCGCTGAACGTTGGGTTGCCGCTTCTAAAGGTCAGCTTAAAATTACTGTCCACACTGGCGCTTTGAGCATTGTCGATACATTAGAATTAACTCGTCACGCGGAAACGTTAGATATTTTTGCAACTTCTGCTATTGGTCCTTGCTTCTTTAAACCAGGTTCAGTGAAAGAGCTTGTTGAGTACTGTGCAACCGTTGCGGCTGCGGCACCATCAAAAGGTTTCTATTACTACCATTCAGGTATGTCTGGTGTAAATGTTGATATGGAACAATTCTTGATTGAAGCGGACAAACGTATTCCAAACTTATACGGCCTGAAATTCAATAATGGTGATCTTTACGAATACCAACGTTGTTTACGTGCTTGCGATGGCAAATACGATATTCCATTTGGTGTCGATGAGTTCCTTCCTGGCGCTTTAGCTGTGGGCGCAATCGGCGCAGTGGGTAGTACTTATAACTATGCCGCTCCACACTTCAATCAAATTATTGCTGATTTCAATAAAGGTGATCACGCGGCAGTGATCAGTGGAATGGATAACGTTGTTGATCTCATCCGTGTTCTAGTTGAATTTGGCGGTGTTGCGGCGGGTAAAGCGGCAATGGCATTGCATAATATTGATGCGGGTGATCCACGCTTACCGTTAACACCACTAACTGCAGATCAAAAAGCTATCGTGGTAGACAAAATGCGTAACGCGGGTTTTTTAAAGTAAGCCTTTGAAATAAAAGCTAATCAATTGATATAAATAAGATGCCGTCCACGTCAAATTGAATGTGGACGGCATTTTTTAGTGTCGTCTATAACCATCATGTTGCTTATACTTCTTACTTCTTACTGCCTGCCGCTAACTGTCGATAAAAATGTTCACTGTGACTTTTGATATAAGATCCCAATTGGTTCAATGGCTTGTCCAAATAGGCGCCTTCTTTGGGCCAAAAAAAGTTCAGCGGTTGCGGTGGCATCCATTAAAGCATTATGGGCTGGGTAGTCTGGCAATTTATAATCACGGCGTAGGGCGGATAAGCGAAAATCATTTTGATAGCGCTTATTCAGTACGGTTGCTTGTTCAATTTTTAGGGTGTCTAACCAAATGAGTGGAAAATCCACCTGGTTATGGCTTAGGAAAAACTGGCTGAGAAAGCGTTTTTCTATGGTGGTGCCATGTGCGATCACTAGGCTACTTGGTAGGCTTTCAAAAAATAGCTGCATGGCTGTTTCAATCGCAATACCCTCTTTTTGTTGCTCAGGTAAAATATGATGAAGTGAGCGAGCAATATTTGTTGTTTCGGTATTATCGCTGGCATCGCTATCTTCTATAATGCTGGCGATGGCTGGTTCGTTGATAATAAAGTGCTGAGCGGTACTGAGTTTAATCACACCTTCAATAATATGAACCCAACCAATACTGACGATATGATCAGAGGTTGGATCAAGACCTGAGGTTTCAAAATCGACAACCGTAAAAGACAGCTCTTTACAATCTTGTTTTGGGGTTGGATAAGGCTGCATCAGTAAGCGTTTTAAGTGAGCGGGCAGTTGAGTTGTCGATTGTTCTAAAAGTGTTTGCCTTTGCTGCTCTAAGCGAAGCAGAGGGTGACGATTAGAAAACAAATTCATTATACCACTAAAGCTATGTTTGTTGGTTGATTGCTCAGCGTTCTTATCAAGCTTACTGGACACGATTAGCCTCCAAATTTCATTTTAATTAAATCTTGAAAGCTTGAAATGATCCGAAATGCATCCTTTAAATGTTGACGTTCAAAACTACCAAATAAATCCGGTTGTAGTTGATTATCAATCGGATCATCATTTTGTATCGCTTGTAGCTGGTGTTGATATCTTAATTGATTAACATAATGATACGTTTCACTGAGGTCTTGGTAAGTTGAATCATTAAAGACTTTTGCGTCGCGTAAAAAGTCAATTCGTTCACTGGTATTGAGGCTGCAAGCTTGAGGTATTAACTTGCCTTGGTTCATTAATGCATAAATGCGTACCAAATCGACCACGCAGCTAATGGCGGCTTTTTTGATGTTGAGTACCTTATTATTATTGCCATCTTTTTCTAATACTAGATGCTGGAAGATCCCCAATGGTGGGCGAGTTCTGAGTGCATTTCGCACCAAAGCCATAGTGAGCTGCATATTATTAGTCACCAACTTATGTCGGCAATTATCCACTTTTTCAAATAAAGCCTGATCACCATAAACGGGGCGTATTTCTAAAAAGACATTCAAATTAAGCAATAACTCGTACTCAGGGTTGGTGCTCCATTTCCGGTAGTATTCTTGCCAAATTTGCGCTTTTTGACACCATTGGTGAGTCGCCGCCATAAAACGACCGGTGCATAATGTGTAACCTAATTCCGATAACGATTTACAAATACTCATCGCAAAGTGGTTGAAGTAGATCCTATCAGACGCCGTCGCGGTATCGGCAAGAATAATGGCATTGTCTTGGTCGGAAGCTAAATGCACTTCGTTGCGAGCATGCGATCCGGCGACTATCCACGTGAAGTTACAAGGTGGTTGGCCAAAGTTTTCTATCGCTAATTCAATCAGGCGGTGAGTAAAGGCATCGTAAATCATGCTCAACACTTGCCCAACAATGGTCGGAGATGAATTACTCTGCATAATGCCTTCAAATGCAGAGTTACGTTGTTGGGATAAATCGAGCAGCTCGCTCATTGAATTGGCGTGACGAATTTTATCCAATAAGAAAATAGACTGTACGCTGTTATTTTGAATTAAATGCTGCGGAGTAATGAACCCGGTCACTTGTTTTTTATGGTTGAGAACGGGCACATTTTGAATATTGTGTTTCATCATTAATTGCACCGCAGCAATCACTAATTCATCTTCATACACGGTGTAAAGCTGCTGCGACATAATCGAGCTTATTGGATCGCAAACATTTTTCGCCTCAGCCACCACATGTTTCGTCATGTCTTTATCGGTGACCATTCCGATTAATGCTTCGTCTTTATCGACCACAAATGCACACGGCACTCCAATCACATTTCGCATTTTATGAGCGACGGCTTGAATACTGTCATTAGGAGAGACAATGGCGATAGTCGTATTAGCAATATCACTATTAGGACGAAGATATTGTGTTTGGGAGTGGTGTTTGTTGCTTTGTTTAGCATTCTCAGCGTGCAAACGTGTTTGTTGGTTAAACGCAAATTGTGCAGTGATTTGAGGATGCTCGACGAGTGCTTCGATTAAAGCATGATAATCGAAACGATAAAGTAGAGTGTTTTCTATCGCATGAATAGTGTAGCCAGGTTCCGTCGGGTTTTGGTGTAAATTAAAACCAAAAATATCCTCAGCCCCAAGTTTGGCGCGTAGACTGCCATCGAGATTATTTTGTTGTACTGTTCCGGTGCGAATAATGTAGAGGTAGGTCACATGGTCATCATGAACTAGCGTATCGTTACAACCGAGCAATAATATGTCTACCGTTTGCGCAATATCATTGAGTGCGCTTTGAGGCAGTTGGTTGAAAGGGTCAATATTTTGTAAGAAAGATACAATGTTGGGCAGTAATTCATTATTCATATTGGTCCAAACCGCTAGGTTGAAAGATAAACTTTTTGAGGGGTTATCTTAAAAAGAAAAGTTTAAAAGACAAACAATTAAAAACAAAACAACCTTAAAAAAATCCTAAAAGGCCATTCATACTTATCGTCATTGGATAATAACAATTTGTATGAATGGCCTTAAGTTAGGTGGTATAAAACCACGTTACCACTATAAATTTAATTAAAAGCAAGTCTCATTAAAAACACGCTTCATTAAAATCAAGCCTCACCAAAAGATGAGGCCAAGGAAGATTACCAGAATACCGAATACAGAACGGCAGTAATAATCATAATAATATAAGCGGCAATATTAAAGCTACGTTCGGTCACAAACATAGATGAATCTAACGCAATCGCTTTAGGATCATCATCTGTGTCAGATGAGCTCAAGCTGGTAAAGGCAATGACCGCCATCGTAAAGAGTAGCGTATAAAGCATTTGATCCATAAACGGCATATTTAGAGGCATAAATTTCAAGAACAAGGCAAATGGGATAGATAAAACAACCCCTGTTACCGCGCCTTTACTGGTTGTTTTCTTCCAGAATAAACCAAGTAGGAATACCGCTAAAATACCAGGGCTAACAAGGCCTGTGTACTCTTGAATATATTGGAATGCTTGACCAAGATTACTTAGCATTGGCGCAATTAAGCAAGCAATGATAAGAGCAACAATGGCAGAAGCTCGACCAACATTAACTAATTTATGGTCACCCGCTTTTGGTGCAATGAACTCTTTGTAGATGTCCATTGTGAAAATAGTTGCCGTTGAGTTAAGCATAGACGCTAATGATGAAACAATCGCGGCAGCAAGTGCAGCAAAAACAATCCCTTTAAACCCAACTGGTAAGAATTGAGTTAACCAAGGATAAGCTTTATCCGCGTATGCTAGAGAAGGGATGTTCACATTCGCGACATCGCCAAGTTGTGCCATTAGTTCAGGAGATGACGTAATGACATACGCGGCAATACCTGGAATAACCACAAGGAATGGAACAATTAATTTTAAGAAAGCAGCAAAGATAATCCCTTTTTGTGCTTCAGGAACCGATTTTGCCGCTAAAGTACGTTGGATGATGTATTGGTTAAAGCCCCAGTAATACAAGTTTGCTACCCATAGACCACCAATAAGAACGGCGATGCCCGGTAAGTTTACGTATTGAGGGTTGCTTTGATCTAGGATCATATTGAAGTGTTCAGGTGCCGCTTCGACCATTTTGCCCAAACCGCTGAACCAGCCATCGTCACCGCCAATGAAACCGACGGCCATGTAGGTCGTTAATAGACCACCTAATACAAGGAAGAACACTTGAATCACATCCGTCCAAACAACCGCTGAAAGTCCACCATAAATTGAATAGATTATAGCAAAAAGCGCTAATCCGACGATAGAGTACATAAGTGGAATACCAAGAATGGTTTGCAGTGCCAAGCCACCTAGGTATAAAACGGAGGTTAAGTTAACGAAAACGTACAATGCTATCCAGAATACGGCCAAAATAGTTTTTAAATTTTTATTGAAACGTTTTTCAACAAACTCAGGAATGGTATAAATACCCTTATCAATGAAGATAGGAAGAAAGTACTTACCCACGATGATTAGTGTAATCGCTGCCATCCATTCGTAAGAGGCAATGGCTAACCCGATTGAAAAACCAGAACCTGACATACCGATAAACTGTTCAGCGGAAATATTCGCAGCAATCAATGATGCACCAACAGCCCACCAAGGTAATGATTTTCCTGCTAAAAAATAATCCTCTGTACTTTTTGTGGTGCCTTTTTTATCTCTAGAAACCCAGAGGCCAACACCAATAATGATCGCGACATATATCGCAAAAACGATAATATCGATAGTACCTAACCCATTCTCTATTTCAGTCATAATATCTAACCTATCTATTTAATTGTTTTAACTGGCTAGGA
The DNA here is from genome assembly GCF_015223435.1 of Vibrio hibernica. Classification (GTDB taxonomy): domain Bacteria; phylum Pseudomonadota; class Gammaproteobacteria; order Enterobacterales; family Vibrionaceae; genus Vibrio; species Vibrio hibernica. The sequence continues at coordinate 5,080 of NZ_VHKO01000065.1, read as the reverse complement.
TTGTAAACGTTTACAATTTTTTGACGGTGACGTGCATCACAAATGAGGGGGTTCGATATAAATTTTCCTGATTCGTATTCATCACGACATGGTGGATTAGATTGAAATAACGGAAGCTCGTCTAACAAGTGTGGGAACAAACATTAAGGTATCCGTTGTGATCTCTTCTTTATTGGCCAGCTTTAATGACAACTCAGCGGCTTTTTCTGCCATTAGTTGAATAGGGTAGCGCACCGTCGTGAGTTTGGGATGAAGATATTTGGCTATTAATCCGTTATCAAAGCCAATAATAGACATGTCTTTTGGCGTTTCAATACCGTTGTCTTCTAAAACGGATAATGTGCCAGCAGCCATGTAATCGTTATAGGTGGCAATCGCGGTGATCGGAAGTCCTTTAGCTAATAGATTGGTCATCGCCAACTCACCACCTTCTTCATCAGGTGTGCCGTATTCAATATAAGATTCAGAATAAGGGAGGTTATAAGCTTTGAGTGCATCCATATAACCCGCTTTACGTTGAAAGGAGTCTTCGATGTTATGGCTAGAACAAAGATAGCCGATGTGTTTATGGCCATTTTTAATTAAATATTCGGTGGCTAAATAAGATCCGCGATGATTGTCTAAGGCGATACAGCGTTCAGCAATTTCCGGTATATAGCGATTGATGAGCACCATGCCTGGTATCTCTTTTGAAAACGCAATTAACTCTTCATTGCTCAACGCTTTACTGTGAATGATCAACGATTCACATCGATGATTGATCAATAGCTCAATCGCTTCACGTTCTTTTTTTTCAGAATGGAAACCGTTTCCAATGAGCAGATGCTTGCCATTCTGATAAGCCACTTTGTCGATAGGTTTTACCATCGCACCAAAGAAAGGATCCGATACATCGTAAACGAGTACACCCATTGTATTGGTCGATTGATTGACCAAGGCGCGTGCGGCTGCATTTGGGCGGTAACCCAGTTGGGCCATGGCTTTAGTGACTGCTTCAATTGAGGCTTTACCTGCTTTTGGGGATTTATTGAGCACTCTTGAAACCGTTGCAACTGAAACGTTCGCTTCTTTTGCAACATCTTTAATCGTAGCCATACTCGCCTTATACAATTTTTAGTGATGGTGTTGGGGGGTGAGATACTACCACCTTTTGAGACGAGAAAGTGTGGTATGTGTTGAGTCTATGAATTTAAATTTGGATCGTTTTCATAAAATGTGGCGCACATTGTGGAAACGTTTTCCAGCCTTATTTACACTTACTCCATATTTCGTATTAAACATCGAACTGAGTCAAGAGTATGAAACCAATGCCAACCTTTCTAAGTATTATTCAGCGCGGTGATTGGGAAAACCAACAGTCACTCAATATTCAGTGTTTGAAGGCGCACAGCCCACTGGCCAGTTATCGTCAAATTGATCATGCTCGTGACGCGGTTTTTCCTCAGCGTCAGTCATTAAATGGACAATGGACATTCAAATTATTCGATGCGCCAGAGCAAGTCGATGGGGATTTTATTCATCAAGCGTTTGATGATTCTCAGTGGAGTGAAATCCCAGTTCCGTCTAATTGGCAGCTGCAAGGCTATGACAAGCCGATTTATACCAATGTGAAATACCCATTTGAAGTGAATCCACCGTTTGTTCCCGAGCAAAATCCTACCGGTTGTTACCGCACACACATCACCTTATCTGCATTGGATATGACCCAGACTCAACGCATTATTTTTGATGGGGTGAATTCAGCTTTCCACCTTTGGTGTAATGGTATTTGGGTCGGTTACAGCCAAGATAGTCGTTTGCCAGCCGAATTTGATCTTTCGGATTATCTGGTTGAAGGCGAAAACACGCTGGCCGTAATGGTAATGCGCTGGAGTGATGGCAGCTATTTAGAAGATCAAGACATGTGGTGGCTGAGTGGTATTTTTCGTGATGTTACTTTGCTGGCTAAACCTAAGTATTGCATCGACGATGTGTTTATTACGCCAGATTTAGATGCCTGTTATCACCACGGCAGTTTATCGATTGTGACCTGTATTTCGGCCCCTGAGACTTACCAAGTTCAAGTGCAATTATTTGATGGTGTAAAAGCGGTGACCGATTGCCAAATTAGCCAGCCTAATAATCGCAGAATCGACGAGCGCGGTAGTTTTGATGATGTGGTTTTCCACGTTTTCCCCGTTACCGCCCCTAAAAAATGGACAGCAGAAACGCCCAATCTTTACCGTTTAGTGGTTTCTTTATTGGATGAAACTGGAAAGCATATAGAAAGCGAAGCCTATCAAGTTGGTTTTAGAAAAGTAGAGATGAAAGATGGGCAGCTAATGCTTAATGGCAAAGCGTTATTGATCCGCGGTGTGAATCGGCATGAACATCATCCTGAACTCGGGCATGTGATGACGGAAGCAGACATGATCCGTGATATCTGTTTAATGAAGCAATATAACTTTAATGCTGTTCGCACTGCCCATTATCCGAATCATCCACGTTGGTATGAACTGTGCGATCAATATGGTTTGTATGTGTGTGATGAAGCGAACATTGAAACTCACGGCATGGTGCCAATGAATCGTCTCTCTTCCGATCCACTGTGGTCGCATGCTTATATGAGCCGCTATACCCAAATGGTGTTGAGAGATAAAAATCATCCGTCGATCATTATATGGTCGCTGGGGAATGAATCGGGTCATGGCAGCAATCACAACGCCATGTACGCATGGTCGAAGCAGTTTGATCCTTCGCGTCCGGTTCAATATGAAGGGGGCGGAGCAAATACAACCGCCACCGACATCATCGCGCCGATGTATGCTCGCGTAAATACTACGATTGAAGATGAAGCCGTACCGAAATGGGCGATCAAAAAATGGATTTCTTTACCCAATGAACAGCGTCCACTTATTTTGTGTGAATACGCACATGCCATGGGAAATAGCCTCGGCAGTTTTCATGAATATTGGGATGCGTTCCGTGAATATCCTCGTCTGCAAGGTGGTTTTATTTGGGATTGGGTGGATCAAGGATTAAGCCAATGGGATGACAAAGGTCAGCATTTTTGGGCTTACGGTGGCGATTTTGGCGATACGATTAATGATCGTCAGTTTTGTATTAATGGCCTCGTTTTTCCAGATCGTATGCCGCATCCTACTTTGGAAGAAGCGAAATACTGCCAGCGTATGGTAACCGTTGATTTGGTTGAACAATCGAGTGCGAGTTGTCGTTTAAAAGTGACCAACGAGCATCTATTTCGTGCCACCGATAATGAAATCCTGCACTGGTCGTTATTAGCCGATGGCGTAGTCGTGCAGTCCGGCGCCATGCTGTTAAGTGTCGCCGCCGATGATAGCCAACTGATTGATATCGATATTCAATTTACGCCCAAATCTGACGTGCTATATCACTTAAATACGGATATTAGTTTAATTGAAGATACGGTTTGGGCGCAGGCAGGGCATATTTGTGCACCTGAGCAATTTTCTCTACGTAATGACAGTGGATTAGCCCTTCCGATTTCATTTAAAACAGACATAAGCGCGCCTGATTTAGTGATTGAAGATGGTCATATTGTAGTGACCAGTGCAGATGACAAGCATCATTGGCAGTGGAATGTTGAGTCGGGGTTGCTGACTCAATGGATGGCAGACGGTCAATCACAAATACTGCGTGGCCCAGAAGATAACTTCTATCGCGCTCCGTTGGATAACGATATTGGTGTGAGTGAAGTCGATAACATCGATCCAACCGCGTGGACGTGTCGTTGGGATGCGGCGGGCATTGGTCGCTGGGAGCGTGAATGCATTCGATGCGACAGTGAAAAACGGCATAACGGTGTGCAAGTGACCTCGACGTTTGTGTATCGATATCAGAAATCTATTCAAGCGATAACCGTTTGGACTTACACATTGAACAACCAAGGTGAAATGCACCTGAATGTTGAGGTTAAACTCGCTGACAGCTTGCCGCCAATAGCGCGTATTGGTTTGGAGTTAGAATTGCCATTCAATGCGCAATCTCATCAAATTACGTGGCAAGGGTTAGGGCCATTTGAAAACTACCCCGATAGATTGTCAGCGGCGCGGTTTGGTTTCTATTCTCAATCGCTTGATGATATGCATACGCCTTATATTTTCCCAACCGATAGCGGATTACGTTGTGGCTCAAAATGGTTACAAGTCAGCGGCCTTGAAGTGTCGGGCGACTTTTTATTTAGCATCAGTCAGTTTAGTCGGCAACAAGTGGCTGAAGCGAAACACACCAATGAGTTAGTACCAGAAGATAAGATTTATGTTCGTTTAGATCATCAGCATATGGGCGTTGGCGGCGATGATTCGTGGAGCCCAAGCGTGCATTCAGAGTTTCAGTTAACCGAAAAGCGATATACGTACAGCATGATGTTGATGCCAAGATTGGAATGAAAGCTTTGAAGTTATTTGTTAAAGGTCTTTTATGCTATATACTTCATGCACATGATTAATGCGCATAGGTGATGGTGTTATGAGAGATCAATATAATGCACAAGCAGTAAAAAAAGCGACTAATTTGACTTTAAACAGTGAACTACTCGCGGAAGCAAAACGTCTTAAAATAAACCTTTCCGCTACAATGGAAAAAGCATTGTTACAAGAAGTGAGTAAATTAAAAAGGCAAGAATGGTTAGAGCAAAATTCTGAAGCTATCCATGCTTGTAATGAACTGACCGAGAAGCACGGCCTTTTTTCTGATTCATACCGAGTATTTTAAATGTCACAATTTGCATTATATAAAAACAAAGATAAAAGCTCAGCGGCAACTTATCCATATTTTGTAGATGTTCAGAGTGATTTACTGAATAACCTAAATACTCGATTAGTTATTCCATTAACACCAATCAAATTACTTGATACGAAAGCCCCAAGTCACCTTTGTCCTACCATTCATATTGATGAAGGTGACTTTGTCATGCTAACTCAGCAGATGACAAGCGTTCCTGTCCAAATCCTAACCGATCCAATTAATGATTTATCAACGTTCAGAAATGAAATTATTGCTGCAATTGATTTTTTAATTAGTGGTATTTAATGCCTCAATTAGAGGTAAAAAATAGTTG